>NZ_DASUIS010000069.1:0-31679 GCF_036279675.1 Aquabacterium sp.
TGAGGCCACCGGATGACGAGCTCACCTCTGTCAGCAAAATCTTTGACCGAAACGTCTTCGGGTGCGCACAACCGCTTGAAACGGGCAACCCGACTCAGTGCGTCGCGGAACGTTCGGTCGTGCTGTGCAGCGACAAAAGCGAGAGGCATCACAGCCCCGTCCAGACCCGTTGCGATACGAAGGCCAATGGTCGAGTCTTGACTGACTGTTTCGATGGCCCGCCACAGGGCGAAAAACTGCGTCGTGGCAATCGGCGCGTCGTTCCTCAGCACGCTCAGAGGCAGGTTCGCGCGTCGAATGACCTCTGCACGGTCAACCCCGGCCCGCTTGAGACCCTCCCACAGCGTGGCCGGAATCTTCAATTTGTCTGGAACGGTGCTATTCATTGCCCTTACTTCGCTTGGAAGCCGCCATCTACGTTAATTATGTGACCGGTGACGAAGCTGGCTTCTTCCGACAGCAGCCAGCAGATGGCATTGGCGACTTCTTCGGGGCGGCCCAGTCGATTCATGGGGTGCATTGCCGAGATGCTTGCCTCATTGTAGTTAGGGTCGCCACCGCCGAGCTGGGCGGCAATGATGTCGGTCTTGATGGCGCCAGGTGCCACGCCGTTGACCCGGATGCCTTGAGTCGCGTGGTCCAGGGCAGACGACTTGGTCAGTCCCACCACCGCGTGTTTGGTCGAGCCATATGGGCCCGCCCAGGTGATGCCATTTAGACCAGCGATGGACGCCAAGTTGACGATGGCTCCGCCTCCCTGCTTGGTCATCTGAACGAGCTCATGTTTCATGCTGAAGTACACACCCATGACGTTGGTCTCAACCATTGCACGGTAGTTGTCACTGCTCGACTGCACAAGAGTGCCAGTCTCGTTGGACAGGCCAGCGTTATTGACCGCCATGTCTAGGCGACCGAACTCAGCCACGATGCCGTCAATCATCGACTTGACCGCAGCCTCATCGGCTACATCGTTCTGAACAAAGCGAACTTGTGCACCGTCACGGGCCGCGGCGGAAACCTCGGCGACGGCGGCTTGCCCGACTTCCGCACGACGGCCGCTCATGACGACAGTGACGCCTTTGGCGACAAGCTTGAGGGCAACGGCCTTGCCGATGCCGGTGGCGCCGCCAGTAATCAGGGCTACTTGATTGGACATTTCAGACTCCTTTTGATAGACCGAGAGAAGTTCGCGGGATGTAAGAAGTCTAGGAGTTCGATGGCATGAGTCACATTCAGATCGCGCCACATAATATTCCAAATACGCCAACCAAGTGCTATGCCACTTGCTTGAACCGAAGTTGCCGGGCAACCCACGCCAGCATCGGGAAGACTCGGACTTGGTTCGTTCTGAGTTCTACAGGGGCTGCTCTGAGGATTGCTGCATCGAACTTCGACTGACCGCCTTGGGTCGATCGCCGGCGCTCTTGAATGACCGCTACGCGGCTTCCAACGCTGCGGCCATGCAGCGGTGCAACCGTTCAGGGTTGACCGGCCGCTCACGCTGCAAAGTAGTCGCTGACTTCCGAAACGAAAGTCGCCCCTGTCCAGCCAATAGCGCGCTGGCGCAAGCGCCACCCACCACCCAAATCGACGTCAATGCCGATACAACCCCCTCTGCATGACGCCCAGCCTGCCCTCCTGTCGCCAAGGCAACCTTGCAAGTCAAGCGCACGCTCCTAAGATTGACCCAGATCAATCCACATGCCCCCAAGAGGCAGACGAACGGAGACAGACATGAGCCAACAAGCCCTGAACAACGCCAAGGAACTGGTCGCCCGCGAAAAGCTCGACTTTGGTCTGGACGGTGAGCTGCCCCGCTGGTGGTACGAGAACAACCCCTACAAGTCGCGCTTGATCGACGCCCTACAGGCTGCCTTCCCTGATGGCGAGCGCTACTTCATCTCGTGCGTGCGCGCCTACCGCGAGCAGACCTCTGACCCCAAGCTGCTGGCCGAGATCAAGACCTTCATCCGCCAGGAAGGTCAGCACGGCATCGTGCATTCCAAGTACAACCAGCGCCTGCGCGAGCAAGGCCTGGATGTGGACGCCATCGTCGATTTCATCAACTGGAACAACGAGACCCACTCGAAGTATTTCTCGAAGGAATACAACCTGGCCTTGACGGCCGCGTTCGAGCACTTCACCGCCATGCTGGCCGAGATCTTCTTCGTTGAAAAGAAGACCATGTCCAACGCCGATCCCAAGCTGCGCGCCATGATGGCCTGGCATGCCGTTGAAGAGATGGAACACAAGGCCGTGGCCTATGACGTGATGCAGAAGGTGGCCAAGGTGGGCTACTTCAAGCGCTGCCTGGCGATGGCGCATGTCACCGTGTTCCTGAGCCTCTTGACCCTTCGCTTCACCAACCGCCTGCTCAAGAACGACGGGTTCTCGTTCGGGCAACGCATGTGGATGATGGCCAAGTGCCGCTGGTGGCTGTTTGGCTACAAGGGCATCATCTCCAGCCATTTGGGCAGCTTGCTGGCCTACTTCAAGCCAGGCTTCCACCCCTGGCAACAAGAAGCCATCCACAACTACGACGCCTGGGTAGAGGCCTACGAGCGCACGGGTGACCCGATGGTCGCAGGTGCGGCGCTCTACCAGGCTGCCCACTGAGCAAGCGTGACGAGCCCTGACGCGTCAACCCTGATGCGTCAACACCACCGCCTGCGTACCCACCGGCACCACGCGCCCGCCATGAGACAGGGCGTAGTGCTGCGCTTGTTCTCGGGTTGAGAACCACAGATTGGGGTAGCCGGTGGTGGCCTGCAGCATGTCCAGATGCGGCAGCTGCTCAACCGACATGCCAGACAAGGCCTGGCAATAGTGCTCCCAGCTGGGGTGGCCGGCCTCGATGGCCAAAGTGCGCAACAGATGCTTGCGCCGGACCATGCCCCGTTGTTGGTGCAGTTGAGGCAGCGTCAGATCGCGCAATGTGTCGGTGGCCAGGATGCGCCGCAACACGGGCAGCGAGACCCGCAGGGAATCCGAGATCGCGGCGCGGTGAAGTTGCCTGGCCAAGGCGCGCACCAGGTCTGCCGCCTGGGGGCTTGAGGGCTGAGGGGAATGATGGGATGGTTGCATACCAGCTCCTGAATCACGGCCTGCTCGCTGTCGGCCTGTGGAGGGTATGCAAGCGCGTGGCTTGCGGATGATGAACGGTGCGTCAGCTTTCGCGAGGTGGGCGCCCGGTGAGCCCGCCCACACTATAGCGCCAGTTCAGCCTTCACTGGCTGTCGGGCCCAAGCTTTGCGCCTTGGCACGCAGCCACGCCTGCTGCACCGCGTTGTCGTTCAGCTCGGCGGCGCGCAGGTAGGCGGCCCGCGCCTCGGCCAGGCGGCCCATGCGCTCCAGCACATCGGCCTGTGCACCGGCCAGCCAGGGGTATGGCTGCAAGGCAGGGTCTCTCGCCAACTCCTGGAGCAGCACCCAGGCTGCCTGCGGCCCCTGGGCCTGCCCCACAGCCACGGCCCGGTTGAGCGCCACAACCGGCGACGGCTGGTGCACGTACAAACGATCGTAGTCGCGCACGATAGCGTGCCAGTCGGTGTCCTCCGCACGCGCGGCTCTGGCGTGGTGGGCCGCAATGGCCGCCTGCAAGGTGTAGCTGCCTGGTTCAGCGCCTGTTTGTGCACGAGCCAGTGCCGCCAACCCTCGGCGGATCAGCAACCTGTCCCACAGACGGCGATCCTGGTCGGGCAGCAACACAGGCTGCCCCTGGGCATCGAGTCGCGCGGGCAGTCTCGATGCCTGAATTTCCAGCAGCGCCGCCAGGCCGTGGACCTCGGCCTCTTCAGGCAGCAGCTGTTGCAGCTGTCGCGCCAGGCGCAAGGCCTCGTCACACAGCGCAGGCCTCAGCAGCGTCTCGCCGCTCCCGGCGCTGTGCCCCGCATTGAAGATCAGGTAGACCACAGCCAGCACGGCACTCAGGCGGGCGCCGCGCTCGACCGAGTCGGGCAACTCGAACGCCTGGCCGTGCAGCATCCTCTTGGCCCGCACGATGCGTTGTGCCACCGTGGCTTCTGGCACCAGAAAGGCCCGTGCGATCTCGGCCGTTTCGAGCCCGCCGAGCAGCCGCAGGGTCAGCGCCACCTGCCCTTCGCGCGGCAGGCTCGGGTGGCAGGCGATGAAGATCAGGCGCAGCAACTCATCGCCGATTTCGGTGGCTTCCCTCATGGCGTCGAGCTGATCGACGAAGTCCGGCACCATATGGGTCTCCGCGGCAAGGTCGTCGGCCGCCAGCGCCTCGTGCTCGCGCGCCAGCATCGCACGGCGGCGCAGGCGATCGAGGGCGCGGTTGCGCGTGGTGGTCATCAACCAGGCCGCAGGATTGCCTGGTGTGCCATCGCGCGGCCAGGTTTCGAGGGCCTGGATGAGCGCATCGTGGGCACAGTCCTCGGCTTCGTCCAGGTCGTGCAACAGCCTGGCTGCCACGCCAATCAGCCGGCTGCGTTCAAGGCGCCACACGCTGGCAATGAGCGCCGAGGGGGTCATGCCGCGCTCATGCCTTCAGGTGCCGGCACTGGCTTGCGGTGGCTCACCAGTCATGTAGACGAGCTCCCAGATATGCCCGTCCAGATCCTCGAAGCCGTGGGCATACATGAAACCATGATCCTGAGGCGCTCTCGGTGCGGTGCCACCTGCGGCAATGGCTTTGGCCACCAGCTCGTCGACCTGTTCGCGGCTCTCGCAGGACAAGCACACCAGCACCTCGGTCGCGGCTTTCGCATCCACCAGCGGTTTGCCGGTGAAACCGCTGGCAAAGCTCTCCGTCAGCAGCATCGCGTAGATGTTGCCGCCAAGCATGAGGCAGGCGCCGGACTCATTGGTGAATTGCGGATTGAAGCTGTACCCCAGAGACTCGAAAAAAGCCTTGCTGGCGGGCAAGCTCTTACAGGGCAGATTCACATAGATTTGAGCGTGTTGCGGTGCCATGTTCACTCCTTGGCGATGTGCTGCAGATTGACCAGGCCATCTTCAAAATCGCGGCCCACCATCTTGTCCATGTTGATGAACACACCCATCACCTTGCTGATGAGGTTGGCGGGGCCCTGCATCGACCAAATCACGTCCGTGCTGCCATCACCCTGGGGCACGAGTCGGAACTCGGCCTGGTTGTGTGCCTCGAAGGGTTTGACGAAGTCCAGCCTCATCTGCACAGCCTGACCAGGCTGTTGGCCTGTGATCTCCAGGCTGCCCACACCGACCTTGTCGCTTTCCCACTCATAGCGCGAACCAGGGCCGGTGGCTGCGCCGCTGTAGCGCCCTTTGATGGCCGGGTCCTTGCGTTCATAGGGATTCCAGCGGTTGAACGCCCGCAACTCGCCGATCAACGGCCAGAGTTTGTCAGAGGAGGCTGCGATGCGCAGTTTGCGCTCGACGCGGAACTCGTCAGGGCGGGTGCTCGCATAGGCCAGCAGCAAGGCCGTGGCAGCCAGCAGCGCCAGGCCACCGATCATCAGAATCTGCTTCATGTCGATGCTCCTGGTAGCGCCATGTCACCACCGGGCCCGAAGTCGGCATCTTCGTAGAGCTGGCGCACCTCGACCTCACACTCCTGGCCTGGGAAGGGGTTGGGGAATCGGCTGGCCCAGGCGCGGGCCTCTTCGACCGAGCGCACCTGGATCAGGGTGTAGCCGGCAATCAATTCCTTGGTTTCGGCAAACGGGCCGTCCATCACCTCGCGGCTGCCGTCCAGCTTGTAGCGCTGACGCCAGCCCTGGCGACTGGGGCGCAAGCCTGCGCCGTCCAGCAGAACGCCAGCGCGGGCCATTTCCTCGTGGAAAGCGCCCATTTCCTGGAAGACCGGGAGCAGTTCGGGACCGGGTGGCGCCCCGATTTCGCTGCTGACCGTGGCACGGACCTGGATCATGAATCGCATGTCTATCTCCTGTAGGGGGCACCGCCTCTCGGTGCCTTCATACCTACGACGATCGAGCAGGTGCCAATTCGACAGATCTGGTGAAACTACCTACTCGTAGCACGGCCCCACGCCGCGCAACTCCACGGTGGCCCATTCGGCGGCGGGGCAGCGTTCAGCCCAGGCCAGCGCCACGGCAGGGTCTTCGGTGTCCAGCAAGAAATAACCGCCGACCATTTCCTTGGCTTCCGCGAAGGGCCCATCGGTGAGCAGGCGCTCCTCACCTCGTTTGGCGAAGCGGCGTGCAGCGGTGCCCAGGGAGTTGACGCCCAGCAGCAGCCCCGCCGATTGCAATTCGGCCGTGAAGTCGAGCATGCGCTGATAGACAGCCTCACCCGCTTCGCGGCCGCGCTCGGCGCGCTGGCCAATGGGTTCAACGATGAGCAGCATGTGAGGCATGGCGGCGTTTTCTGTTAGCGGAGGGAGGCGCCATTATCGGCGGCCGACGATCACCCCTGCCCCACCACGTCGTCGGCAGCGGCCACGGGCTTGCGCCGCACCATCCGCCCCGTCAAGGCGATCAGGTCATCCACAAACGTGAACACCACCGGGATCACCAGCAGGCTCAGGAAGGTGGAGGTGATCAGGCCGCCAATCACCACGATCGCCATCGGCGCGCGGAAGCTCGGGTCCACGCCGATGCCCAGGGCGATCGGCATCATGCCCGCACCCATGGCGATGGTCGTCATGATGATCGGCCGGGCACGCTTGCGGCAGCCGTCGATCACGGCCTCCCAGCGTGACAGGCCGTACTCATTGCGCGCAATCAATACGTAGTCCACCAGCAGGATCGAGTTCTTGGTGGCAATGCCCATCAGCATGATCAGGCCGATCATCGAAGGCATGGACAGCGCCGTCTGCGTCACATACAGCGCCACAAAGGCACCGGGGATGGACAGCACCAGCGCCACCAGAATCGTCATCGGTTGCACGAAGCCCTTGAACAACAGCACCAGCACGATGTAGATACACAGCACGCCCGTCAGCATGGCCAGGCCGAAGCTGGCGAACAGCTCGCCCATGGCCTCGGCGTCACCAATCGTGGACTGCGACACCCCGGGCGGCAGGTTGCGCAAGCTGGGCAGCGCCAGCGCCCTCTTCTGCACCTCGCCCAGCGGCTGCTGGTTCAACTCGATCTCGAAGTTGATGTTGCGCTGGCGGTCATACCGGTCGATCTGCGCGGGGCCGCTGTCTTGCACCAGCGTGGCCACATTGCCCAGCGGCACAGGGCCACGGGCACCGGGCACTGGCAGGCGCGACAGCAGATCCAGATCGGTACGCGCGGCATCAGGCAGGCGCACCACCACCGGCACCTGCCGTTGTGACAGGTTCAGCTTGGGCAGGCCCTGCTCGTAGTCGCCCACGGTGGCAATGCGCAAGGTGTCGGCAATGGTGGCCGTGTTCACGCCCAGATCGGCAGCGCGGGCAATATCCGGCCGCACGATCAACTCCGGCCTGACCAGGCTGGAGGTGGACGTCACGTTGCCGATGCCGGGGATGGTACGCAGCTCGCGCGCCACCACGTCAGCATGCGCCGACAAGGCCTGCCCATCTTCACCCGAGAGCACCAGGATGTACTTCTCGGCCGAGCCACCAAAGCCCACGTTCACGCGCACGCCGGGCAACACCTCCAGCGCCTTGCGCAGCTCGCCTTCAATCGCTTGCTTGCTGACGCCGGGGCGATCATTGCGGTGTGTCATGTTGATGGTCAAGGTGGCTTTGCGCACCTCGGCCGAGCCTTGCGGCATGAAAGGATCACTGCCCGAAGCCCCGCCACCAATGGCCGTGTAGACCATCTTCACGTGCGGGTTGCGCTGCACGATCTCGCGGGCCTCCTCGGCCAGCTTGTAGGACTGTTGCAAGGTGCTGCCCGGTGGCAGCGACAGGAACACCTGGGTCTGCGACAGGTCATCCGGTGGGATGAAACCCGTTGGCAGGCGCCCGGCCAGGAAGAACGAACCACCGAGGAAGCCCAGCACGATCAGGAAGGTCCACACGCGGTGCTTCAGGCACCAGCGCGCCCAGCCCAGGTACACACGCATCCAGCCTGGCTCGCCGTGGTCGCCCTTGGGCGGCTTCAGCATGTAGGCGGCCATCATGGGCGTGAGCATGCGCGCCACCACCAGCGAGAAGAACACGGCAATCGCCGCCGTCCAGCCGAACTGCACGAAGAACTTGCCCGGCACACCGCCCATGAAGGCCGTGGGCAGGAACACCGCGATCAGCGTGAAGGTCGTGGCGATCACGGCCAGGCCGATTTCGTCGGCGGCCTCCATGGCGGCTTCCATCGGGGTCTTGCCCATGGCCAGGTGCCGCATGATGTTCTCGATCTCGACGATGGCGTCATCCACCAGGATCCCCACCACCAGCGACAGGGACAGCAGCGTCACCACGTTGATTGAAAAACCCAGCAGGTGCATGAAACCGAATGCCGGGATGACCGACAAGGGCAAGGCCGCCGCCGACACCAGCGTGGCGCGCCAGTCGCGCAGGAAGAAGAACACCACGATCACGGCCAGGATCGCGCCTTCATACAGCAGGTACATGGAGCCGTGGTAGTTTTCCTCCACGGGGTCCACGAAGTTGAAGGCTTCCGTGATCTCGATGTCCGGGTGCTTGGCCTTCAGCTCTTCCAGCCTGGCGCGCACACCCTGGGCCACTTCCACCTCACCCGCGCCACGTGAGCGCGTGATCTCGAAACCCACCACCGGCTTGCCATTGAGCAAGGCTGCACTGCGGCGCTCGGCCACCGTGTCACTGACCGTGGCGATCTGGTCCAACCGGACATGCCGGCCATCCGACAAGGTCACCTCCATGGCGGCCAGCTCATCGGCAGATTTCACCGTGGCTACCGTGCGCACGGATTGCTCGCCACCACCCAGGTCCATGCGGCCACCCGAGGCTTCCTGCTGCAGGCTGCGCAACTGGCGCGACACATCGGCGGCAGATGCGTTGAGCGCCAGCAAGCGCGAAGGATCCAGCTCGATGCGCACTTCTCGGCTCACGCCACCCACGCGGGCCACGGCACCCACGCCTTTGACGGCCAGCATGGTCTTGGTGACCGTGTTGTCCACGAACCAGGACAAGGCCTCGTCATCCATGCGTTTGGACGCCACCGTATAGGTCAGGATCGGCGCGCCCGACAGGTTCATCTTGGAGATGACCGGGTCACGCAGATCGCCTGGCAGATCGGCCCGCACGCGAGAGACGGCATCGCGCACATCGTCCACGGCTTCCTGCGTGGGCTTCTCAAGGCGGAACTCGACGGACACGAGCACGCTGCCGTCCTGCACCTTGGTATAGATGTGCTTGATGCCCTGCAGTGTGGCGATCGAGTTCTCCAGCTTGCGGGCGACTTCCGTCTCCAGCTGCGCTGGCGAGGCACCCGGCAAGGAGGCCGTCACCGTGACAGTGGGCAGATCGATGTCCGGGAAGTTCTGGATCTTCATGCCACTGAAGCCCATCAGGCCCCACAGCGTGAGCATGATGAACAGCAGGACGGCCGGAATCGGGTTCTTGATCGACCAGGCGGAAACGTTCATGACTGGCTGCCCTTCACGATGCGCACACTGTCACCATCGGTCAGGAAGCCCACACCCGATGCCACCACATTGGCATTGGCATCCAGGCCTTGCAGGATCTCGACGCGGTCACCCACGCGGCGGCCCACGCTCACCTTGAGCTGGGTGACCACCCCCTTGTCGCTGACCTTGAAGACATAACTGAAGCCATCGCGCAGCAAGACGGCGGTTTGAGGCAATGTCAGGCCTTGCGACTGCCCGATCTCCAGACGGCCGGAGGCGAACATGCCGGCGCGCGCTCCGGCGCCCAGAGCCGACGCCGGCAGATCCACATAGACCAGGCCATTGCGTGTGGCCGCATCCACCGTGGGGGCCACCATGCGGACCTTGCCCTGCACGGGCGTGCCACCGGGCGGTGTGGCCCAGGCCACCATGCCGGGCTTGACGCGCAGCAGATCGGCCGAAGGTACTTCCGCGCGCCATTCCAGGCGGCTCTGGCGAATCAGGCGGAACAGCTCCTGCCCGGGCTGCACCACGGCACCAGCCGTGGCCAGACGAGACGAGATCACGCCTTCATCCGAGGCCACGATGCGCGTCTGGCGCATGCGCAGCTCTTGCGAGGCCACTTGCGATTTGGCCGAATCCAGACGGGCCTTGGCCGTTTGCTCGGCCGTGAGGGCGCGCTGCGTGTCCTGCGTGCTCAGGGCGCCACTGCCGTGCAGGGAACGCGCGCGATCAGCGTTGGCACGTGCCTCGGTCATCAGCGCATCGGCCTCCTGCAAGGCGGCACGTGCGTTGTTCAGATCGGCCTGCACCGAGTCTTGCTGCAGGGTGGCCAGCACCTGGCCCCGCGACACCTTGTCCCCCACATTGACCTGGATTTCAGACAGGCGCAAACCGGCCAGCTCGGCCCCGATCACAGCTTCCTGCCAGGCGGCAATCGCGCCATTGGCCGAAATCACCATGGGCCACTGGCCCGACTGCGGTTTGACCGTCTGAACACTCAGGGCTGCTTTCGCTGCGGCGGCAACCGGCTCGGCAGCGGCCACGACGTCAGGCTTGTCCTTTTTACCCACGTCGGCCCGGGAATGCAGCCAGCTCGCACCTGCGGCAGCCACTGCTGCCAATGCCAACCAACGACCATGACGATGAATCCACCCGGGCATGCCACCCCTCCTTGAACGTGAGCCTTGTGCCGGAATGTGAAAAGAGAAAATCCGGCGATGCCCGGTTTCTACCAGAAGCCGGGGCGCTCTTTCAGGGGGAGGCCATATGTTATTTGCGCATCAGGGGTTCTTGAGCGTGAATACCTTGTCTGACGGTTGACGCGGGATGACGATCTTCAGGAAGTGCGTGGCATTGCGGCGCAACCACCGGTCGGCCTCATCTTCGGAGTGCACGATGAACTCCCCTTCGGCCCCATAGGCTTCGCTGAAGTAGTGCACGTTGTCGCCCGGCGCAGACGCGCTGATGCTCAGGCGCAACTGCTTGAGCTGCCCAGTGGGAATGGCCTCGTAGAACAGGCTGAACAGACGCTGCCGGTTGATGAAGATGGTGCGCAAGGCCGCGTTCTGCGTGCAGGGGTGAACATCCTGGATCACCTTGTCGTGGAACACGCCAGTGAGGTCGGTGGTCTGCGCGTAGTTGGGCGCCAGGAACTCGATCAAGTAGTCCGTCACCGGCTTTTGATACTCGTCCACCACGAACACGTTCAACTGCAGGTGCATGGCGTGGTCGTCGTCTGCAATGGCGGGGTCTTGCACCTTGTCGGAATGCGCTCGCCAGTCCTGCTCGATCTGTTGGTACTGCGCATAGTTCGGGCAGTTCAAGGCTGCCAGCAGGAACTGCTGGAACTGCTGCTGCTCGGCCGCCGTCTCGTCATCACCCTTGATGGTGGGGTCGATGATGCTGGCGTGATCGCGCCGGTTCATCACGGCCAGAGGGAAGGCCATGCGCTCGTCATAGCGGTAAACCCAGGGCGTGAAGGAGCCGTGCTGGACAGCCGCTTCGTTGTTGGCCGCCGTCATGCCCATGACCGTCGGCGCCGTGGGATTGGTGAAGTCCAGCGTGGCGCCATAGGCATTGAGGTTGGCAGCGGCCACCCGCACGGTGCCGTCACAACCATGTTCATTGACCATCTGACGCAGCCCATGCTGGTAAGGCATGGAGCCCACCAGCACGAAAGGCCAGACCAGATCAGCCCCGTAGATCGTGCCGGCGTTGCCCACACCCGCATCGAAGAGATCGCGCAAGGCCAGGTCCCACTGGAAGGGCGAGCCCAGCTCCAACCCGTTGAGCATTTGCTTGCCGGTGTGGAAACCGTGGCCCCAGCCCTTGACCACGCGGCCCAGCACCGTCTGGCCCACCGTGGCCAATGCCGAGCCGAAATTGGCCGGCGCCAGCATGATCAGGCGCTTGACGGGCATCTCGCCCGCAGGCTTGCCCGTGTAGTACGACGACAGCCACGTCCGGCTGACCAGGCCACCGGTGGAGTGCACGATCAGATCAAACGGCTTCTTGAGCTTGCCCGACTGAATCCTGGCCTGAACGGCGCGCTCCATGGCCTTGGCTGCATCATCGATGGTGACGTCATCCTCCATCGAGATGTAGTCGCCCAGGAAGAGATCCAGGGTCTTGAATCCTTGGGATTTAAGCCACTGGGCCAGAGGCTTGAACGAGTCGGAGGTGTCTGACCATCCGTGAACGATCACAATGGGATTTGGCATGCGTGTCTCCTTGTGCTGGCCTGTCAAACGTAACGGTTTATTTCATGTTGGCACAATGCGATTTGGCAATCCCTTGTTCATGTCAATACAAGCGCATTCACGCACCCACGTTTCCATGCAATTGATCCCCTGGAGCCACACACCGCGAGAAGGCTTCGCCTTCAGAGGCTGGCACTCGCCGGCCAGTGGCAAGCCGCTGCTGCACTTCATCCACGGCAATGGCTTTTGCACACGCGCCTACGAGCCCATGCTCCGCCGCCTGACCGATCACTTCGATCTCTGGCTGTTCGACGCCCAAGGCCACGGTGAGAGCGAGCATGGTGGCGCCTTCCTGGGCTGGAACCGCAACGCCGACATCGCCATGGAGGCGCTGGAGAAACAAGGCGGCGAGTTCAAGACCGTGCCGCACTACGCAGCCGGCCACAGCTTTGGCGGCGTGCTGACCAGCCTGATCCTGGGTGACCGCCGCCATCAGTTCCAGCGTGCCGTGTTGCTGGACCCGGTGCTCATGTCGCCGACCATGCTGATGGGCTTGTCCGTGGGCGAACTCACCGGCATCGCCAAGCAGACCCCGATGGCGCGCCAGGCGCGTGCGCGTCGCAAGCACTGGCCCTCTCGTGAAGAGGCCTTTGCGCAGCTTCACGGCCGTGGCATTTACAAGGGTTGGGCCGATGAGGCCCTTCAGGCTTTCGTCACCCATGCCTTGAAGGATTCGCCGGACGGTGGTGTTGAACTGAAATGCCGCCGCAGCCGTGAAGCCGACATCTTCAGCACGGGGCCGGACAGGTTGTGGGGGCTTCTGGGCCGCGTGCGCACGCCTACACTGGTGCTGCATGCCCGGCACACCTACCCCTTCGTGAAGGAATCGGTGGCGCGCTGGCGCGCCATCAACGACGCCGTGTCCGACCAGGAAGTGCCTGGCGGCCATTGCTTCATGCAGGAAGATCCGGCATTCGCTGCAGAACAGGTGCAGGCCTTTTTGCTGGGCAGTGCGCCCTGACACCGCGGGCCAGACGCAAATAGACCGGGCATCGCCCCCTAATAGTGGCTTCCAGTCGCGGGAAACGTGTCAGCATCACGCGCATGAGACCGCTTCTGCCCCTGCTCGCCGTGACCGCCCTGGCGGCCACCCTGGCCGCCTGTACCCTGCGCCCTCCGGAGAGCGGTGAAGAGTTGATGGTCGACAGCGTGACGATGGCGCCCGAGCTCGCTCAAGGCATCACGGCCAGACCCTTCTGCCTCCACCTGCGCTACAGCAACGAGTTCTACGTGGCTTACAGCGACTCCCGGACCGAGGCCTGGGTGACTGAGGGGCGCTGCGACAACGCCAAGCCGGAGAAGCGCCGCGTGGAAGGCATCCGCCTGAGCTGGTGGAACGACTGGTATGACACCCAGACCAACCGTCAGTGCCTGGACACCGACGCCTGCCGCATGAATGACCAGAACGTGGTGGAAGGCCGCAACATCCGCTGCGCTTCAGCCCAGGCCAGGGATGGCAACCAGACCGCGTTTGTCACCACCGATCACGCCGTCTGTCATTGAGCCGATCGGCTCAGGGCTTCCACCTTCAGTTTGGGCAACCAGCTGACCAGAATCTTGTAGGTGTCCTTGTCGAAAGACGGGCGAGGTTTGGCCAACAGGGCCTGCACCTCTGAAGGCGTCTGCGCCGTCCCGAGGTAGCACCAGGCATCGAGCACGTGCCACGACGGCCCTTCGCTCACCTTGACGGGGCCCTCATGTGGCCAGACCTGCACCTGCCAGTCCGCCATCACATTGCGCAGACGTTGCGCGTGCGCGGCCTGAGTCTCCTCGCCAATGCACACCCCGCTGCACTGGTGTAATTGATAGCCAAAGCAAGGCCGCCCTGGAGGCACCTTGTCCAGCCCCAGGGTGACCAGGCAGAGCTGCGCGCCTTCCGCGATCTCGCGCAAGGTTTTGACGGCATCCTTCTGGCTGTTGAACAGGCCATAGACCTGGTGCGGCTGGCCCCAATCCAGATCACGCGCCCACGTCAGTTCGGTCTTGAGCCCGCCCTCTGCGGCCGCTGAGGGCGGCACCAACTGCCAGGTGCACAAATCCTCGTTGCGCCGCAGCCGTCGGTTGTGGATGGGCTGCCATTGCTTGATGAGTTGCGCCTCCTTCAGCAAGGCGCCCATTTCTCCGGCTGTCTCGATCCACGTTACCCGACGCACCTGTTGCGACAGGCTCATCTCCTTGGAAGCGCGGTGGTCTGCGTTGAAGTGCGACAGCACGCGCTGGCGGATGTTGTTGGCCTTGCCGATGTACAGCGGCAGGTCGTTGTCGCCAAAAAACAGGTACACGCCATGGCGCTCGGGCAGATCCGCCAGCACGGCCGGGTCCAACTGCGCGGGCCAGCTGCTTCGCCCCGTCAGCTCGCCAACAGCGGCATCCAGCTGATCAGCCGGCATCTGCGCCAGCAGCACCTGCCAGAACTGGCGCAGGACATCGGCATCGGCCAAGGCCCGGTGGCGTGCCGGCATGTGCAATTGATGGCGCTCGACCAGCGCATCCAGATTGTGTTTGCCGTACTGTGGAAACAGCTTGCGTGACAACTTGACCGTGCACAGCACCGGCGCCTTGAAGTCCAGATCCAGTCGCTTGAACTCGTTTTTCAGAAAACCGTAGTCGAACCGGGCGTTGTGGGCCACGAAAAGCCGACCATGCAGCCGGGACAAGACTTCCTCGGCCAGCTCCGCGAACGTGGGCGCATCGGCCACCATCTCATTGGAAATCCCCGTCAGAGATTGAATGAAACTGGGAATGCTGGTCTGGGGGTTGACCAGGCTGGACCACTCGTGGACACCGCCCTCTTCATCGATCTCGACGATACCGATTTCCGTGATGCGATCAACCGTACCCGTGGATCCGGTGGTCTCCAGGTCCACGAAGACCATGGGTTGAAACTGTGCTGCAGGCATGGGCTGGCACTTTATCAGGCCTGTTTTTTGCAGCTTGCGACACATCAAGACCCTGATGCAGGGCCGCGCTCCCGTTTTTCGATCATAAGTCGACCCAAATCGGTGAATGCGGCAAGGGGTTTGCACCACAGCACTGCGAGAGAAAACAGCCATGGTCACGATGCACCACGAACGCGCCAGCATTGAACTACTCACGGTCTACCAGGTCAGCAAGATCCTGGGATCCTCCCTTGACGTCCACAAAACCTTCCGTGAAGCGCTCAACGTGCTGGTGTCGATGATGGGCTGGCGCCGTGGTGCCGTCCTTCTTCAGACCGACGAAGGTCGCCTGTGCGGCATGTGCGCCGTCGGCTTGTCCCGAGAAGAGTCCGCCAAACTGACGTTTGCGCCAGGCGAAGGCATCGTGGGCCGCGTGTTCGCGTCCGGCGTGCCCATGGTGGTGCCGGACATCACGGCCGAGCCCATGTTCCTCAACCGCACGGGTGCGGCCGACCAGTCCCCCGGCGCCACCATTGCCTACATCGCCGCACCGATCAAGGCTGACCGAAGGACGCTGGGCGTGCTCACCATGGACCGCGTGGTAACCACGCGCTCGGGCGTGTTTGACGAAGACCTGCGGCTGCTGTCCATGGTGGCCAGCCTGATGGGGCAGAACCTCCTGCTGCACCGTGGCGTCAGCGCGGAGCAAGGGCGCCTTTATGAAGAGGCCCGCAGGCTGTCCAAGGCGGCCAAGCCCACCTTCCAGCTGGACATGGCGATCGGCAACTCCCCCCGCATGCAGGAGGTGTTTGCCGAGGTGCACCAGGTGGCCCCCACCAAGACCACGGTGCTGTTGCGCGGTGAGAGCGGCACCGGCAAGGAAGTGATCGCCCGGGCCGTGCACAACCTGTCCCCACGCAAGGACGAAGCCTTCGTGCGCGTGAATTGCGCCGCCCTGACCGAGTCACTGCTCGAATCGGAACTGTTCGGCCATGAAAAGGGTGCGTTCACGGGCGCCGTCGGCTCGCGCAAGGGGCGTTTCGAGATGGCCCATGGCGGCACGCTGTTCCTTGATGAAATCGGCGATATCTCGGCCTCGTTCCAGGCCAAGCTGCTGCGCGTGCTGCAGGAAAAGGAATTCGAGCGCGTGGGGGGCAGCACGCCCATCAAGGTGGACGTGCGCCTGGTGATGGCCACCAACCGCAATCTGGAAAAAATGGTGGCGGCGGGCGAGTTCCGGGCTGACTTGTATTACCGCATCAACGTGGTCAGCATTTTCCTGCCGCCGCTGCGCGAACGCCGTGAAGACATCCCGCTGATGGTCGAGCATTTCCTGGCGCGCTTCAACCGCGAGAACAGCCGCAAGGTCAAGGTCACGCCCCGCGCCTTGAAGGTGCTGACCAGTTGCTACTGGCCCGGCAACGTGCGCGAACTGGAAAACTGCGTCGAGCGCACCGCCACCATGGCGCTTAACGAAGACCTGACGGACCTGAGCTTCCCCTGCCACGACAACCGCTGCCTGACTCAGGTGCTGCACTACATCGACCGCGAAGATGCCGTCAAGCCTGGCAAGCCGATCTCGATCCCGGTGACCGAGGCGCCACCGCGTGATGTGGGGGCTACTCACGGCGAGCGTGCACCCAGCGATGGTGGGGCTGCCGTGCTGTCTGACGACAAGCCCGAGGGTGAACGCGAACGGCTGATCTGGGCCATGGAGAAATGCGGCTGGGTGCAGGCCAAAGCCGCACGCCTGCTCAACATCACCCCCAGGCAGATGGGCTATGCACTGCAGAAGTACGACATCGAGGTTCGCAAGTTCTGAGGCCTGAGGCGGCGCCTTGCCGCTCACCGCTGCCGGTTCGGTGCTTACGTTAAAGTAGCCTGCCTGCCCCCGTCCGGGCGGGTGGTACGAGAACGCAGCACCAGGCCGACCGATGAAACCGACTTCACCTTTCTTACCGCGAACAGCAGGCATGTTCGGGCAGCCGCCTGGCGCGCAGGCTCAGGCCCGGTTTCAACAGGGGCTGGCCTTCCACCAGAAAGGCCAGCTGGCAGAAGCCCTGCAGGCCTATGAACAGGTCATTGCGCTGCAACCCAAGCACTTTGATGCGCTTCACCTCGCTGGCGTGATCCTGCTGCAAAGTGGCCAGGCCCAGCGGGCCGTGGAGCTGATGGACCGTGCGCTCAAGGTCGACCGCAACAACGCCAACGCCTACAACAACCGGGGCGCCGCCTACAGTGAACTGGGCGACCACGAGCAGGCCATCCTCAACTACAGCAAGTCCATTTCGCTGCAACCTGATCACGCCAACGCCTACAACAACCGGGGCAACGTGCTGGTCAAGCAAGGGCGACATGAAGAGGCCCTGGCGGATTTCGACAAGGCCATTTCGCTCAACCCCCAGTACTTCGAGGCCTTCAACAACCGGGCCAACGCCTTGAATGAATTGCGCCGCTACGACGAAGCGCGAGACAGTCAGGAAAAGGCCATTGCGCTGAACCCGCAATCAGCCGATACGCACTGGAACCTGGGGGCCAGCTACCTGCGCCTTCAAGCTTTCGAACCCGGCTGGCGTCACAGCGAATGGCGGATGCATCATGCCCACATCCTCGGCTGGCGAGAGAGCGACTACGCCGGCACACGCTGGACGGGGCAACAGGACATACAGGGCAAGACCATCCTGCTGATCAGCGAGCAGGGGCTGGGCGACACCATTCAATTCAGCCGCTACGCCACCGTCGTACGCGATCTTGGCGCGCAGGTCGTCTTCGAGATTCAGCCTCCCTTGATGCCCTTGCTGGGCGAGCTCCCTGGCATACAGCTTGTGCCTCGTGGCGCCCCCCTGCCCGCCTACGATTTCTACTGCCCCTTGATGAGCGTGCCCTGGGTCCTGCAGACGGACCTGAGCAACATTCCCGCGCCTACCAGGCTCACCCCGGTCAAGGACGAACAGCGCGCTCGCTGGCAGGCCCTGCTTCCCCATACCGGCAAGCCTCGCGTCGGCGTGGTGTGGAGCGGCAACCCCGGCCACCTGGATGACTACAAACGCAGCATGTCGCTCCAGACCTTCTCGCAACTGCTGTGCGGTGAAGTGGACTGGGTCAGCCTGCACAAGGACGTGAGGGACAGCGACAAGGCCGAGCTGGCCACGCTGACACAAACGCATCGCCTGGCCGACTTCTCGGCGCAGCAACATGATTTCAGCGATGCCATGGCGATGTGCGAAGCGCTTGATCTCGTGATCACCGTGGACACCAGCATCGCTCACGTCGCGGCCTGCATGGGCCGCCCGGTGTGGTTGCTGCTGGCTCACAACGCCGACTGGCGCTGGTTCATCGACCGCAAGGACAGCCCCTGGTACCCCTCCATGAAGCTGTACCGGCAAGACCACCCCGGCGATTGGGCCGACCTGCTACAGAAGGTCAAAGCAGACGTGCAAGCGCACTTTGCCTGATCACTGCAGGCTCATTCGAAACAGATCGGCCGATCCTCGCACTGCTCGCAATGTGGTGACTTGCAGATGAGGATCTCCGCGCGCTCGCACAGCATCCTGTAGAAGAATTTCTTCCAGCGCATGTTGCCGCTGTTGAGTGCCTTGAGCGAGCTGAAGTGCTCCTGCATCAAGGCGTTGAGCTGGTCCCTGCTGCCCAGCCCCAGGTCTTCCCACAAGTGATTAGCCCCCATGCTCGCCTCGGCCAGCGCGCGCGCCAGATGCTGCGCCAACGGCCCAGGGTAGCTGGCGTGCTCCAGCAGCAGGGCCACCAGATCCTCGATCTCTTCGCTCATGGACGCGCCTGGATCCGGCGCCCATGACAAGGCCGCGCCAGGCCCACCCGGCCGGCTGACTGGTTCCAGTTCACTGAGTGCAACGGTGATGGTCCCCATATCCTGCTCCTGCTCGCAACACGACCAGGCCCACGGCGCAAGACACGTGCCATGGCGCATTCGCCATCAGGTGGCCCGACACGTGTCAGCTTTGTCAGGGTCCTGACAGCGGGTTGCGACAAGGCCTGTACCAAAGCCTTCACACACCCGGCACGAGAACGCGAAACATGCGCTAAGTCATTGATTTTCCGTGATGAAAAGGGTGGCACGGAAATGGCAAATGGCCCTTCATTCCGGGCCAATGGCCCATTGACGGGGAAACCTCATGGACGCATCGTCATCACTCGCTTCGAAGGCCTTCATCGGCATCGGTCAGATCCGCCCCCTGGGCGCACCGGTTGAACCAGTCTCTTCAGGTGGATGCAGTACCACCGGCGGAGAAGGCAAGGCCAGTTGCGGCTCTTCAGGCGGCCCGGACGACATGCCTCAGGAAATCTGGGACAAGGTCAAGAACCATCCCTGCTATTCCGAAGAAGCCCACCACCACTATGCCCGCATGCACGTGGCCGTGGCCCCGGCTTGCAACATCCAGTGCAACTACTGCAACCGCAAGTACGACTGCTCCAATGAATCGCGCCCCGGCGTGGTGTCACAGAAGCTCACGCCAGAGCAGGCCGTCAAGAAGGTGCTGGCCGTGGCCAGCGAGATCCCTCAGATGACGGTGCTGGGTGTCGCTGGCCCTGGCGACTCGCTGGCCAACCCCAAGAAGACGTTCGACACGTTCCGCATGTTGCAGGAATCGGCGCCGGACATCAAGCTGTGCCTGTCCACCAATGGCCTGGCGCTGCCAGCACTGGTCGACGAAATCTGCAAGTACAACATCGACCACGTCACGATCACCATCAACATGGTCGATCCTGAAGTGGGTGCCAAGATCTATCCCTGGATCTTCTGGGACCACAAGCGCGTGACCGGCATCGAAGCCGCCCGCATCCTGCATGAACAGCAGATGAAGGGCCTGGAAATGCTGACCGCACGCGGCGTGCTCACCAAGATCAACTCGGTGCTCATCCCCGGCATCAACGACGAGCACCTGATCGAAGTGAACCGCGAAGTCAAGAAGCGCGGCGCCTTCCTGCACAACATCATGCCGCTGATCTCCGAGCCAGAGCACGGCACCTACTTCGGCCTCAACGGCCAGCGTGGCCCCACCGCGCAGGAACTCAAGGCCGTGCAGGACTCCTGCATGGGCGGTGCGAATCTGATGCGCCATTGCCGTCAGTGCCGCGCTGATGCCGTTGGCTTGCTCGGCGAAGACCGCTCCGAAGAGTTCACGCTCGACAAGATCGAAGAGATGGAAATCGTCTATGACCTGGACAAGCGCAAGAGCTACCAGGACAAGGTGGAAATCGAACGTCAGTCGCAACACGCTGCCAAGCAGGAGGCCCTGGCCGCTGCCAAGTCGCAGATGGGCGAAGTCGACCCCGACATGAAGGTGCTGGTTGCCGTTGCCACCGAAGGCCATGGCCGCGTGAACCTGCACTTCGGCCACGCCACCGAGTTCCAGATCTTCGAAGTCTCTGCAGAACAGGCCTTGTTTGTCGGCCACCGTCGCGTGGACCTGTACTGCCAGGGTGGCTACGGTGAAGACGAGCAGCTGCCGTCCATCGTCAAGGCCATCAACGACTGCCACGCCGTGCTGGTTGCCAAGATCGGCGCCTGCCCGCGTGACGAACTCAAGGCCGCCGGCATCGAACCTGTGGACGCATACGCCCACGAGTTCATCGAGAAGGCAGCCCTGAGCTGGTTCGCTGACTACGCCAGCCGCATTGCCAGCGGCGAGATCACGCACCAACCACGTGGCGACGCCTCGATCCGTCAAGGCGCCTACACATCCGAAGCAGCTTGACCCACCCCTGACCTGAAGGAGAACCACCATGGCCCTGAAAATCATCGCCTCCACCTGCACCGGCTGCTCCGCTTGCGAACCCGAGTGCCCCAACGTTGCCATCCGCGAAAAGGGCGGCACCTACATCATCGACCCCAACAAGTGCACCGAGTGCGAAGGCCAGTTCGACTCGCCTCAGTGCGTGGCCGTGTGCCCGGTTGACGGCTGCATCATCAAAGCTTGAGCAAGGACGCGATCATGTTGCCCAACTGGACTGTGTCCCCCGCTGCCGAGAAGTTCATTCGACGCATGGTGAAGTTTTCCGGTCTGCCCGCCACGGCAGGCTTTCGCCTCACCGTGACCCCAGGTGGATGTTCCGGCTATAACTCGGAGTTCACGGTGGAAGCCCAACCCGCTGCAGGCGACGAAGTCGCTGACGTCAACGGGATCAAGGTCTTCATGCCTGCAGACACCTGCACCCTGTTGGATGGCGTGATCGTCGACTTTGCCGATACACCGACAAAGTCGGGGCTGACATTCGTGAACCCCAGTGCGGCGCCCTGTGCGTGCAGCAGCAGCGGTGACGCGGCCAGCTCAGCCCCGCCTTCGGTCTCCAGGATCGACATCGGCTCCATCAAGATCAGTTCGACACCTCGAACAACCGCTTGATCGAGACACAGGCAGGCCCACATGAACGCGACCGGCGACCTTCCCCCTGGCACCGGCCAAACGCTCATGGATGACATGGGCTTCGACAGCACGGTGCTGGGCCGCGGCCTGCCTGCGGAAGTCGAGGCGCTCATCGCTCAGGCCGGCCTGATCAGGCAGGATCGAGCCAGGGCCGAGCCCTTGCTGCTCAAGGCCAGGCTGCTCGCTCCCAACCATCCTGCCACGCTGATTGCGCTGTATCGCTTCCATTTCTATGGGCACCGCCTGCGCGAGGCCCGTGAAGTGGCGCGTGAATCCCTGGGCATCGCCCGCGCGGCGCTCGTGCCTGGTCACCCCGACCCGGTTGCCGCCGATCTGCCGCCCATCACCGATGAGCAGGCCCGATTTGACGCCGCCGTGCGCTTCTACCTGTTCACGCTCAAGGGCTTTGCCTACCTGAACCTGCGCCTGGGTGACATCGAAGTCGGTCGCGCTGCCTTGCAGGAGCTGCGCAGGCTGGACCCTCAGGATCGCGTGGGTGGTGCTGTGCTGGCCGTGGTGCTGGACCGCGCCGAACAGGCCGGCACCGATGACGGCGACGACAGCGACGAGGACTACGACAGCCGTGCCCGCGCGCAGGGCCGCATGCCCCATCGCGGTTGGGGGACGACATGATGGCCGCCGCACGCGCACCGGCAGGCGACATCGTCGCCGTGGACTGGCAGGGCCAGGCCATTGACTGCGGCGCCTGCCCCTATCAGCCGCTCAAGGCGGGTGGCGGCTGTGAAATCGGCTACGCCTGCGCACAGGACGCCTACGCTCGACGCATCGACCGCTTCTTCCGCTGGCATCCCGAGCTGGCCAAGGAGCAGTTGCACCACCCCTATTTCGAGGTGCGTGCCATTGCCGCCCGCTATGCAGATGTCTTCCATCTGCCCGGCATGCTGGACGACCCAGACGAAACCGTGCGCCTGCAACTGGCCTTGCGCCTGCCGCAACGCAGCCTGCAAAAGCTCATCCACGATCCGCATCGCGAGGTCCGCATCCGCGTGGCGCAACGTATCGAGGCAGACAAGCTGCCCGCCATGGTGCACGACGAGGACTACGGCGTGCGCCAGTGGGTGGCAAGGCGTCTGACGGCAGGCCTGTTGCCCGTGCTCGTGGCCGACCCCGAATCGGTGGTGCGCCAGGAAGTGGCACAGCGCATCGAGATGCCCGCCCTGCTGCGCATGGTGCATGACGATGCCCCCGAGGTCAGGCGCATCGTGGCCCAGCGGCTGCCCGTGGCCTTGCTTGACCGCCTGGCCTTCGACGAAGACCTCATCGTGCGTTGGGAAGTGTCTCAACGCGCCACGACCGATCTCTTGCAACGCATGCAGCACGACGAGGACAGTGAAGTCCGCGCCGCGGTGCTGCAACGCCTGAACGACACAGGAGTCCAACATGGTTGACATTGCCCGTGACGACGACGTGATTGAAGTGGCCGATCCGCCGCGCTTCCACTATGGCGAGCGCGTAGTTAGCCGATCGACCATCCGTAACGACGGCACCTTCAACGGCAAGGACATCGGCGATGTGCTGGTCAAGAAGGGCGACATTGGCTATGTCGTGTCGATCGGCACCTTCCTGCAGCAGTTCTACATCTACGCCGTCGAGTTCACCGAGCACGGCTACCGCGTGGGCATGCGGGCCAAGGAACTCATGACCCTGGACAACATCCCGGAAGACATCCTCTCGCAGCTCGGTGATCGGGCTGCGGAGCTCAAGACCATCCGATAGCACTCCCATAGAAGGACATCCACCATGATGATCGAACCGCGTGAAGCGCAATACCAATGGGGCCAGCAGGTCGTGGCGCTGGTCGATCTGCTCAACGATGGCACCTACCCTGATCGTGCACCGGATGAAGTCCTGGTCGAGATCGGCAGTGAAGGTGAAATCGTGCAGGTCGGCCACCACGAAGAAGCCAATCAACCCGTGTACATGGTGGAGTTCAACGGCCTGGTGATCGGCTGCCTGGAAGAGGAAATCATGCTGTGCATGGAGCTCGACCAGATGGCGGCCGAGGCGCGTGGCCAGCAGCGCCTGCCGGTTGACGTCACGCCTGACTCGGCCAGCGCCTGAAGCATCCGCATCGGAGGGCCCCGCCATGAACACCATGCCACTGCCCCAGGCCAAACGCCCGGCCAGCATCCATGACATGGACAAGGTGCGCATCGAGCGCGCCCTTCGTCACCGCGTGCGCTACCGATACGTTCAGCCTCAACTCGAGCGCGCGGAAGAAGGTGGCTGGATCATCACCAGCCCCTGCTGCTCGCGCAACATCGACCCCACCGGGGGCGTGATCGAGATCGCCTGGGTCGAGCCCGTTGAAGACGCATGGGCCCTCTACTTCAGAGATCACGTGCATGAACGTTGGGTGCTGCACGACGAATCAAGGCATCTGCAGCCCCTGCTGGACGAAATCTGCCTGGACCCCATGCGGGTGTTCTGGCCCTGACGCGCCTCTTTGCCCTTTTCTGCCCCTCGACGCCCCCCACCACGAGCACAGCATGAATCCCGACTGGATCTACCTGGACAACAACGCGACCACCGCTCCCTCCACGGGTGTCGTCGGGGCGATCGCGCTGGCCCTGAGCCAGACATGGGGCAATGCATCCTCCTCGCATGCCATGGGACAGGAGGCCAAGCAAGCACTCGTGATGGCCAGAAGCCAGGTGGCCCGCTTCCTGAACTGCAAGCCCGCCGAGGTGATATTCACCAGCGGTGCCACCGAGGCCAACCACATCGCCTTGCGTGGCGCAGTGGGCTTCAATGGCCGCCACAAGATCGTGCTCAGCGCTGGCGAGCATGCTGGCGTGCAAAAGCTCGCGCGCCACCTGCGAGACAGGCAACTGGCAGCGGTCGACTGGATCGGCCTGAACGCAGACGGATCGCTGAACATCGACCAGGCCAGAAGCCTGATCACGCCCGAGGTCTCCGTGGTGTCGGTCATGGCTGCCAACAATGAAACCGGCGTACTGATGCCCATTGGCGAGCTGGCCCGTCTCGCGCACGAACAGGGCGCTTTGCTGCATGTGGACGCCACCCAGTTGATCGGCAAGCTGCCCTTCGACTTCGCCAAGTCCGGTGCCGATCTGGTGTCCTTGTCGGCCCACAAGTTCCATGGGCCCAAAGGCGTGGGTGCACTGATCGTCCGCCAGGGCCTGAACTGGCCCGCCCTGTTCATGGGCACACAGGAACGCGGCCGCCGTGGTGGCACAGAGAACCTGCCCGGCATCCTCGGCCTGGGTGCTGCCGCTGAAAAGCTGAGCCTCTCGCCTGAAGGCTGGCTCAGCCAGACCAGCGCGCTGGCGCGCCTGCGCGATGCACTGGAGCAAGGTCTGCTCGCGGCATTGCCCGGCACGGTCATCTATGGCGCCAGCTCGCCTCGCCTGCCCAACACCTGTTACCTGCGGTTTGGCCACGTGCACGCCGATGTGGTGCTCAACAAGCTTGACCGCATGGGCGTGATGGCCTCGTCCGGTGCGGCGTGCTCGGCATCCGGCAACGAGCCTTCACCCGTCCTGCTGGCCATGGGCGTCTCGCGTGAGGACGCCTTGTGCGCCATCCGTTTCAGCCTGTCTGGCCACACCACGGCCCAGCAGATACAGACCGTACTGGAGCGCCTGCCGCTGGAACTCGCTCCCCTCATGGCCGAGCACACCAGCTCGGTCTCCAGCCCTTCCGAACTTCCAACTGGAGTATTTGCATGAAAGTCATGATCCGCAAGGGCGCCGACGGCATCCTGTCCCTCTATGTGCCCAAGAAGGACCTGGAAGAGCCGATCGTCTCGATGGAAAAGCCCGGCATGTGGGGCGGCCTGATCACGCTGGCCAATGGCTGGCAGATGGCCCTGCCCGACATGCCGGAAGACACGCGGCTGCCCATCACGGTGGAAGCCAAGCGCACCACCACGGGTGAGGAGGTCTGACCATGACCATCTCGCCCGAACAACTCACCGAAGCCGCTTCGATCCTGGGCGAGTCCCCCACCGTCCGGGCCGCTGCGGCGGTCATCCGCGAACGCTTCGCACCCTTGCGTGCGCTCGTGCTCGACACGTTTGACCTGCGCGGAGAACAGCCCGCGGTTCAGGTTGGCACGGACCGGGCCATCTACCTGATGTCGACCGATGGTCACTGCTGGACGGTGACCAACGAGCCGCAACGGGCCTCGGCCTTTGTGCTCACGCAGAACTGACGACCAGAAAGGCGCCACCATGGACACCCAGACCGAAGCCGTTGTCGCAACGGAAGAAGGCCCAGACGACTGGATCTACCTGTCTGACCCGGACGTCACCACGGACGAACTCGAAGCCGTGGTCATGACCCTGCGTGGCAATCAGCTGTCGGCAGGGCCCCAGGTGACCGAGTTTGAAAAGGCCATGGCTGCCTATGTCGGGCGCCAGCATGCAGCGGCAGTGGGCAGCGGTACCCTGGGCCTGTGTCTGGCACTCAAGGTCCTGGGCATCGGTGCGGGCGATGAGGTCATCACTTCGGCCTATGCCTGGCACCAGATCGCGCACGCCATCACCATCGTGGGCGCCACCCCCATCCTCGCTGACATTGACTACTGGTCGGGCTGCGTGGACGCCGCCAAGGCCGCCGACAAGATCGGCCCCCGCACCAAGGCCATCCTGGCCAGCAACGTCAACGGGCATCCCGCAGATTGGCAAGCCCTGCGTGAACTGGCCGACAAGCACGGCCTCAAGCTGATCGAAGACAGCACGGAGGCCATTGGCTCGCGGTACCAGGGCAAGCTCACCGGCAGCTTTGGCGACGTGGCGATCTTCGACTTCTCGCAGCCTTCGGCATTGTGCTGCGGTCAAGGTGGCATGGTCCTCACCGACGACCCCGCCATCGCCAGCGAACTGGGTTACCTGCGCGAGCGCCGCATCAGTGACCGCTCCTCCGTCTCGGTGGGCAGCCGCGTGCCATGGCAGGCCAGCATGAGTGACCTGGATGCCGCCATGGGCCTGGCCCAGCTCAAGCGCATCGACGAGATCCTGATGAAGCGCAAACAGGTCGAAGCCGCGTATCACAAGGAGATGCAAAGCTTCGAGGGCATCAAGCCGCCCTACCTGGCCGACAACATCGACGAGGTGCACTGGATGCTCTACAAGATCCATCTGGGCAAGCGGTTCACCGGCAGCGCGCGCAACCAGATCATCGAAGACATGGACGCCAACTCGGTGGAGTGCGCCATCTACTGCGTGCCCTTGCACCAGCAGTTCCACTACCAGCAAAGCGGCTGGCACCGCGGCTTGCTGCCCAACACGGAGCGCATCGCCGATCGCTCCCTGACTCTGCCCTTTCACACCCACCTTGATGACGACGAGGTCAAGTACATCGTCAAGACGCTCAAGGACGCCTCGCTCAACATCGGCGCGGGGGCGGCGATCTACTGATCCGCACAGATCCACACCCCGCCTGAAACCCAACCAGACACTGCAACGGAGTTGCTCATGCCCGTCATCGAAGCCCAGACCAAGCCCCTCGTGGCCGCCACCCTCAACGAGTGGCTGCCCGAGCTGACAGGGGGCCTCAAGGAAGGCCGCGTCGTACCCTACCTCGGCCCAGGCCTGCTGGACCTGATTCCCGACTGCCCTGTGCCTTCGACGCCCGAAGCACTGGTCGCGCTGTTGACGGCCAAGGTCACGGTGCCGCACAAGATCCGCAACCGCCTGACCCAGGCCGCGCAGTACATCGAAAACTTCAAGCACCGCAAGAGCGTGGTGAACCAGATGGACGCCGCCTTTGAGGCCGTGCCACCAGCGAGCCCCTTGCACGACTGGATTGCGCGCCTGGCGCCGCCCCTGGTGGTCGAAAGCTGGTACGACGACACGCTCATCAAGGCCTATGCCGCCCAACGCCCGGCCAAGGACTGGGGGCAGGTGCAAGGCCTGTCGCAGTCCGAGCACTTCGGCACCTGGACGGCCTTCTACGATGCAGACGGCCAGCTCGCTGAAAGCTTCTCACCCGCCTGGAAGTCACTGGTGTACCGCCCCATCGGTGGCCGCTCGCCGGCCAGCAACTACCTGGTGTCGGACTCCGACTACGTTGAAGTCCTGACCGAAATCGACATCCAGACTCCCATCCCCGCCGAGGTGCAAGAGCTGCGCAAGGGCCGTGGCTTCCTGTTCATGGGCTGCCGTTTCAACGACCAGCTCACCCGCAGTTTTGCCCGCCAGATCATGAAACGCTCGGGCGACCGTCACTGGGCCGTGCTGCCCAACGAGCCCACCCGCATGGAGGCGCGCTTCATGGAAGAAAACAACGTCACACGCATCGACCTGCCTCTGGCCGAAGTCGCTGCGCTGCTGAGCGCCAGCTGATCCGAACCACACCCTCTCTCACGCTTTCCTGACCACACCAACGGAGAAACACCATGACCACACTGACCATCCTCCCAGCCGGCATCACCACCGAAGCCGCCCCCGGCACCACGCTGCTGGCCGCCATCAAGGCCGCCGGTGCCGCCATCATGAGCAAGTGCGAAGGCAAGGCCCAGTGCGGCGCCTGTCACGTGTTCGTGCAGGAAGGTCGCAAGAGCCTGTCCAAGATCCAGAAAACCGAAAACGAAAAGCTTGACACGCTCGTGGGTATTGGCTCCAAATCTCGTCTGGCCTGCCAGGCCACGCTGGGCGAAGAGCCCGTGACCGTCGAGCTGCTGAGCTTCGTCTGATCACCTGCCTGGCTCGCGCCCGGTTCACCATGAAGATCGCCTGTCCAACCGGAGGCACAACATGATTGACGTCGCCATTGTGGGCGCCGGCCTGACCGGGCTGACGCTGGCCAGGCAACTCCTGGCAAGAGGCTTGAGCGTGGCCGTGTTTGATGCACGAACACGTGCAGGCGGACGCATCCTCAGCGATGTGGATCCTGCCGGAGGGGCCACCGTCGATCTGGGCGCGAGCTGGTACTGGCCGGATACCGAGCCACGCATCACCGCACTGATCGAGTCTCTGGGGCTGCGCTCATTTGATCAACCCGATTCGGGCCAGGTGCTCAGCCTGCCCGATGCCAGCCGTGCACCGGAACCCATGGATGTCAATGGCATTCACGGCGGTGCAAGACGGCTGTCGGGCGGCATGGGGCAACTGGTGCAGGCACTGGTGGCACAACTGCCTGCCGGCTCACTCCAGTTGGGCCACCGCGTGTTGTCGCTGATCGATTGCGGCACCCACATAGAACTGCATGTGTCGGTTGACCTCAACGACTCCCCCGACGTCATCCAGGCCAAACGATTTCAGGCCAAGCGCGTGGTGCTGGCCTTGCCACCCAGGCTGATGCTGCAGAGCATCCGCTTTCAGCCTGAGTTGCCTGAAGCCACGGTGGAGGCCATGAGCCAGGTCTCTACCTGGATGGCCCGCGAGGCCAAGTCCTTCATGCGCTACAACAAGCCCTTCTGGCTCGAGGCCGGCCACTCGGGCAGTGCCTTCGTCACGCACATACAGGCCGTCTTGCGCGAGATCTGGGATGCGAGCGATGAACATGGTGCTGCCCTGGCAGGCTTCCATGCCATCCCGCCTGATGCCCGCCCTCACTTCGAGCGCAGCATGCCCATGCTGGTTGCCAGCCAGTTCGGCCAGTTGTTCGGCCCCGAGGCCCAGGGTGACACCGTCGTCACCAAGGACTGGGCCCAGGACGCCTGGACCTGCAGCGAACTCGACCGCCAGGATCCCTCCACCTTCCCGCCACAAGCCTCGCCCATCCTGAGACGCCCGCACTGGGGCTCACGCCTTTTCTTTGGCGGCACGGAAACCGCGCGACAAGCCGCAGGTCACATGGAAGGTGCGCTGGAGTCCGTCGCCCGCCTTTCGGACTTTCTGCGCCCGGTGCGCCAAAGCACGGTGCAGCCCGCGCAGCATCTGGAAGAAGCGCTGTCACGCTTTCATCAATGGGTGGAGGCAGAGCGTCAGCAGGCCCTGCCTCGCTACCGCCAGCATGTCAATCAGATGCTGTCCCGTCAGGACAGAGACCGTGTCACGCAGCGCGCGGTACTGGCCACGGTCGAACAGACCTACAGCCGAGCACTCGAACAGCTCTCCAGCCTGGACATGTTCGCCACCGACCTGGGCCCCAGTGGCCAGACCGAACTCACACCCAAGGTGCTGAAGGCCTTCTCGGGCTTCAGCAAATCCTTCGTGGACGACGCCCTCGCCTTCAACGCCGGATCGTGTGCCTTGTCGAACTTCCAGTCGGAGCACAGGCCTGACAGCGACTACCTGCGCGCCATCACGGCCGACCTGGCAGCCGCCTGGGTGGAGTTCGCCTGGTCTACCAATGACCTGCTCAACACCCAGTCCATTCAACCCCATTGAACCTCTTCGAGCCTTTGCCATGACGATGTACGCCGCTGCGCTGCTCAAGACCATCGAAGAAGCGGGCGTGGCCGTGCTGACGCTGACGGAGGGCCTGCTGGATACCGAGTTGCTGGCCTCGCGCCTGACGCGGCACGAGGTCACGCGGCAATTGCGCCTTCTGACAGAGGCCGCTGCGGCCTTGCCCTCGGAGGTGCATCAGGGCATGCCTGAAATCGACTGGGCCGGACTGGCCACCACAGGCCTGGCACTGGCCGGTGCGCCCGGTTCGGAGCTGGATGAGGCCATGCTGCTGGGATCGCGGGCGCAGACCCCTGCCGCGATGATGTGGTTGCGTGTTTACAAGAGCCAGCATCCGGATTGGTTTGCCATGTCCGGCGCCTGACGCAAGTTGCTCAGGCGAATCAGATGAATCAGGCCAGACGATCCGGCCCGATATCAGATAGCATGCGGCATCCCGTCAGGGCCATGGTCATTTCCAGTTCGTCGCGCAAGAGGCGGATCACATGGGCCACCCCCATGGCGCCATTGGCCGCCAGCCCCCAGACGTAAGGCCGCCCCACCAGCACGGCGGTGGCGCCCATGGCCAGTGCAGCAAACGCGTCCTGGCCACTTCGGATGCCGCTGTCCAGCAAAACAGGCACACGCCCCTCCGTTCGCCGCAACACCGCCGGCAGGCAGGTCCAGCTGGAAGCTGCCCCGCGCAGAACGCGGCCACCGTGGCTGGACACCACGATGCCATCGCACCCGGCTTCCACGGCCTGCCAGGCGTCATCCGGGTGCAGGATGCCCTTGATCAGCAAGGGCAGCGATGTCTGAGCACGCAACCAGGCCAGATCGGCCCAATCAGGTGCCTGCGCCATCCAGCCGTCGAACACGCGGCTGTCACCGTCACGCCGCGGCGCATCTGCGCCAGCAAGGGTGGGCTCCAGATTCACAGCCTGGATATCAGCCGGCAAGCTCATCGTCGCCAGCTTGATCGGGGCGTCCACGGTGAACACCACCGCCGTGCAGCCCGCCTCTTCGGCCCGGCGCAACAAGCGCAGGGTGTGCGCGCGGTCCTGCTGCCAGTACAGCTGGAACCAGGGCCCGGGCCCGCCACCCTCGCCTGCCGCCTGCACGATGTCCGCGAAGGTGTGGCTGGCCAGGCTGCTGATGATCTGCTGCCCGCCTTGCGCACTCGCAGCCAGCGCTGACGCCAGCTCGCCATGTGCATGAAACAGGCGCTGATAGGCCACAGGTGCCGTCAGGAAAGGGTGCGCCAGCGACTGCCCGAACAGGCTCAGGCGCGTATGTCCACCGGTCACGCGCGTCAAAGGGCGAGGCATCAACCTAACGCTGGCCGACACCGAGGCGCCTGCAGCATCCTCCCCATCAGCATCACCATCTTGCAAATAGGCCCAGACACGCTCGTCCAGGCGAGCCTGCGCGGCACGCTGGTAATCGGCCACGCACTCGGCGCCTTGCATGGTGCTCATCAACTGTCCGCCCACCTGCGCAGCAGGTTGTGATACGTACCGGTCAACCGCACCACGGCATCGGCCTCTCCCACTTCCTGGCGCAACTGCAGCAGCGCCATGTCCATGTCATACAACAGGCGCCTCTGACCATCGTCTCGCACCATGCTCTGGATGAACATGAAACAGGCCTGGCGCTGCCCGCGCGTCACGGGGGTGACCGCGTGGATGGAGGTGGAGGGATACAACACCAGGCTGCCCGCCTTGAGCTTCACGCCATGTGTGCCGAAGGTGTCTTCGATCGTCAACTCGCCACCGTCGTACTCTTCGGGTTCAGACAGGAACAGGGTGGCAGACACGTCCGCCCGCACATAACCTTGGGAACGATGCGGCGACATGCGCATGGCGCAGTC
>NZ_DASUIS010000070.1:0-24497 GCF_036279675.1 Aquabacterium sp.
ATCGGGCCGACGATTGAAGTAGTAGGCCTGCACTTCATACGGGTTGCCGATGAAGGCCAGGTCGTTCCACAGCAGATCAGGCTGGTAGCGGTCGATGAGGTCGAAGTAGTGCGCACGCACCAGTGCCCGCAAGTTCTGATCAGTCGATGCCTCGACCACACTGGCCAGCACGTTCAAGGAAGCGGACGCATCGCCATGCATGAACTGCTTCTTCGAGTAAGACCAGTCAAAGTAGCCCGAGTAATAAAGCCCGAACTTCATGCCACGAGCCCGTACGGCAGCCGACAGGTCCGCCGCCGTATCGCGTGCTGCCACCTGCTTGTTGACAGGCTGGCGGCTGTGCACCACGGTTGGCGTGAAGAAGTCCACACCTTCATGGTGCTTGGCCACGAACACCGTGTAGCGCCCACCCGCCTCAGCCATCAGTTGCGCCAGCGCACCCACATTGGCCTGGCTTTGCTGCAGGTTGAAACGATCCACAAAGTCGTAGTAATCAAAGCCGGAGCCATGGTGGCTCAGGTGATAGGACCAGGTCTGGCCCTGCTTGTCCTGCATATTGCTGCGGTACCACTCGCCATAGGCCAGCTCCGGGTAGAAGCGGTTCTTGAGCAGGTTGCCGGCCAGGGCATTGCCATCGATGTCGAAGCCCACCAGGCCATCCGGATTGGCATAGGCCGGCACGGATGACACCGTCCAGTGCACGAAGAAGCCCAGCTTGGCATCCTTGTACCAATTGGGCAGCTTGTGCCGCGCCAGCGAATCGTAGTTGGGCTGCCAGGCCTGTCGTGCAAAGTTCTCCAGGCGCAGCTGAATGCGCCCACGCACTGTTCTGCCCGTGAAGGTCTCGGTGCCCGTCAGGTCCAGCCAGCCTTGTTGACGCAAGCTGGCCAGCGCACCTGCCGTGAGCTTGATCTTCTGTGGCCACGCCCAGTTCAAGGCATTGAACGACAGCTTTTGCGCAGACATCGCCACAGGCAAGCCGCCCGGATTGCCAAGGCGCACGTTGACCGTGTTCAAACCTTGCACCGGCTTGCGCATGCGAACGGACAACCAGGCTTCGCCACCAGGTGCGTTGAGCAACAGGTCTTCGCCATTGATCACGAAGTCCGAGCTCGGGTCATCCAGCTTGAGAGGCGCAATGCAGTGCGCGCCTGTTGCCGCGCACGCCAGCACGAGAGCGGCCAATCGCTTGTACGGGGCGGATGTCATCGCACAGTCACGGTGACGGCGACGGCCTTGTCGGCCGTGCACTGCACCACCTGGCTGTCTGCCTGCCATTGGCAACGCGCAGAAGACGGTGTCACGCTGATCTGAGGCTGCGCCTTGCCATGGAAGAAGCTCGTGGGCACGAACACCTCGGTGGCGCCTTTGCCAGGCTCGTGCCGCCAGCTGTAGCTCAGTGAGGGTGCGATGCCCAACCAGGACAGGCCAGTGGACTTCTGCCATTGACCATAGGCCCCCGCGGTGCGGCGCACATAAGGCCGCGCACTGAAGTTGTTGCGCAACTCACCCTTGTCATTCACCACAGACAGGTTCTCGCCGTTCCAGCCATCCAGCGTGGTGGGGCTCCACTCCGGCGTATAGCCCCATTGCGTGCCGGACTCGCCGAACTTCTCCAGATCGTTGTAGATCATGTCGATGTAGTTGGGCGCCAGCGCCCATTCGGGCGAGCCGAACTCACCCAGCAACACGGCTGCACCCCAGCTGTGTGCCAGCGCCCGGTTACGGGCGGCCACCGGCTCGTAGCGCAAGCCCGACCAGGCCTTGAAGTAGATGAGCACGTCGTAATAGTGAGGTGCATAGGCGAGGTTGCTGATACCGGGGTTGCCCAGCTTCGTGGTCTGCAGGCCGATGCCGGTCCACATCTCGGGCTCCACGAACACGATGGCATCGGGGTGATGCATGCGCACGCGGGCGGCGCCATCTTGATACAGACGGGTCAGGTTCTCGGCCGTTCCAAATGGCTCGTTGAGCAGGTCATAGCCGATCACATTGGGGGCGTGCGCAAAGCGTTGGGCCAGGCGCTCCAGCATCAGCAGATAACGAGCTCTCGCCGGATTGCCGGGCGTCATGAACGCGTTGAAGGCGCGCTCCATGTCGTTGCGGCTGAAGATCATGGCTTGCGGGCCCCAGTTCGCACACTTGGCCGAGTTGTCGGGCGTGGTTTGCGGAATACCGGCAGGAATGGCCCACTGCGGAAAGCCCTCGCCGCAACCGCCCAGCGTCCAGCGACTGAAGGCGTCCTGGTGCACGTCCACCAGCACGTAGATGTTCTGGGCCGCGGCACGTGCCACCACCTCGGCGTAGTAATCCAGATAGCTCTCGTCATACACACCAGGCTGCAGCTCGAAGGCTTCCCAGTTGAACTGCAGTCGCACCACGTTCACACCCAGGCGGGCGAGCTTCACGAACAGCTGAGGGTCCTGGTTGGGGCGGAAGTTGGGCACCTTGTGCAACTGGGAGAGGTTGAAGCCACGCAGCACCACATCCGCGCCTTGCTGGTCCACAAAGCGATGGCCCTCGACTTTCAAGGGTGCAGCTTCAGTGGGCGATCCATTCAACAGGCCAGCCAGTGTGCACAGGGTTAGACACAGGCCCTTTTGCCAGGCCGCTTGCTTAGACTTGATCTTCATGAGTTGGTTTCCAGTCAGCGTCTACAACCGCATCAGCTTCAAGCCTGCGCCACCAACAGGGCAGTACGCGACACAGCGGCACGCACAGCCCCTTGCGACACCAACTCGGACGAGCCGACACCATGCGCGCCACTATGCTGAGCGCCCCGCTGTTGGACTAGCAACGCATTGACATTCGACCATGCTGGTTTCCCACCCACGCTTCATTGCCGATCTGCCCGAACAAGAACTCAAGCATCTGTGCGCCTTGATCAGCCCGTGGCGAGCCCGCAAGGGCAGCACCGTCCACGCAGAAGGCGAGGAGGTCAAGGCGCTGTACATGCTGGATGCGGGGCGCATGCAGTTCGAGATCCACGCACTGGATGGCCGCAAGCTGGTGGTGGGCTTCGCGGGGGCCGGCCGCGCCTTCGGTGAACTGGAGGTGGTGGAAGGGGGGCCGGCACTGGCCTCAGCCGTGGTCAACCAGGCGGCAACGGGCTGGCGCCTGAGCGTGCCAGACTTCCACGCGGTGCTGCCACACACGCCTCGCTTTGCGGCCTTGATGTTGCGCACCACGGCACGCAACGCCCGCATCCATCATCTGCTCTACCGCCACAGCCTGCTGATGTCACCGGACGAACGCCTGGCGCTGGCCTTGCTGTCCATGGGCAGGCATGGCCACACCGATGCAACCCCTGACCATGAGCTCATCCAGACCACGCAGGACATGCTCGCGCAGATGCTGGGCACCACCCGCCAGTGTGTGAGCAAGCACTTGCGGCAATGGGAAAACGCCGGATGGATTGCGATCCAGTACGGCGGCATCACCATCCTGGATCGCCAGGCCATTTCGGCGCTGCTGCCTCAACGCTGATCGCACCATCCAAGCCATGCACCAGGATTCGGCCGAAGACCTGCTGTCGTTTCGCTCCCTTGCACAGTGGGTCCGTGCGGCAGCGCAATGCGACATTGATCTGGCGGCGCTGCTTGATGACATCGGGCTGTCGGGCGCATTGAATGATCCGGCGTCATCTCAAGTGGCGCGACGCAAGATCGAGCAACTCATGCACCGCTGCGTCGAACTGGCCCGCATCCGCAGGCCGGATCGTTATTTCCCGCTGGCGCTGGCTGAATCCTTCAGCTTCGAGTACTCCTCCGATCTGGAGGCCTTCATCGCCACTGCACCCACGCTTCGAGACGCCGCTGCCATGCTCGACTGGTTGCCCTCCTTTTACGATCCGCGCATGCGGCTTAGCCTGACCGAGTTCGGCTCGCAGGCCCGCCTCACCATCCAGTTCTCCCAGGACGATGCCCATATCGCCGACAACGCACCGTTCGTCGAGATGCTCGCGGCCGTACTGGCCAGATTCACCCGCGTCTTGATGGGTGCCTCACACGCCACCGGTCACATCAGCTTTCGTCATCCGGCTCATGCCAGCAGCCAGGCCTATGCCGAGGCCCTGGGCGTACCCGTTCAACATGAGCAGCCACTGGATGCGATCTGGTTTGACCGCAGTTTGCTGGACCGACCACTGCGCGGCGCGCTGCTCGCCATCCATCAGGCCAGCGCGGCAAGGCTCACGCGCCAGGCGCACGCCCTGCAACGCGCCAGAATGCCCGCCCAGCCATCGGGACTGGCGGGCGAACTCACACGCGCATTGCTGAACCAGCCGGCGTGGTTGTTGCAAGATCAGGAAAGCGTGGCGAGACACCTGCACATGAGTGCACGCACCTTGCAACGGCGACTGGGTGGTGAGCAGACCAGCTACTCGGTCATCCTTGATCACGTGCGCCATCAACTCGCTTGCACATGGTTGCGTGAACAGCGCCTGTCAATCGAAGACATCAGCGTGCAGCTGGGCTTCAGCAATCGCGTGGGCTTCACGCAGGCCTTCCAACGGTGGAGCGGCATCACGCCCGCACAGTATCGACGGTCTGGCGGCGACAAGACCTGAATACTGGTTTTCCTGAGGCAGCCGTGTCGCTCAAGTTGACAAGCTGTCGCCGGAGTTGATGGCACGAACCGATCCGAGTTTCTACATTGGGTGGACGCCAGCTTCACGCCCATGCCCATGCCACATCTCTGCCCATCCTCCAACGCCACACCTGTATCCACGCCCCGCCGGGACGCGCTGAAGCACCTGGCCTCAGCCAGCCTGGGCACCACCATGGCCTGGTGTGCGCCAGGCCTGAGTCGGGCCGCCCAGGCGTCCCCCTCGGTGCTGACCGTACGCCGCCCTACCCTGGCTGTGGCCATGTGGGACTACTCCTGGCTGACCAGGCGAGCAGGCACGCAGGCGGAATACAGTGACTTCGACGCCGTCCTGGATGAGCTGGTACTGCGCGGCTACAACTGCCTGCGGATCGACGCCTTCCCCCATCTGATTGCCACAGACGACATGGGCCGAATGCAAAGCGAGTTCAACATGCGGCCGCAGCCAAGCGGCTTCCCATGGGGCAACAGCGCCAGCACCACGATCAACCCTCGCCGCGATCTGCCCATCTTCCTGTCCAAGTGCGCTACCAGGGGCATCCGTGTCGGGCTGTCGACCTGGATGACCAATGACACCAGCGATCGTGCACTGCGCATACAGAGTCCGGCTCAACTGGCGCGCATCTGGAGCGAGACCCTGGATTTCATCGGCCATCATGGTCTGCTCGACATGGTCGAATGGGTGGACCTGGGCAACGAGTTCCCCAGCGTGGGCTTCATGCCAGCCATCGTCGATTTCATCAACCGGAAGCTGAGCAACAAGATCGGCCAGTTGCACGGCTACTTCCTGCCCTATGACCAGGCACAGGCCAGTGCCATCTCGGCCTACATCTACATGGCCATCAACGAACTCAAGAAGCGCTTCCCACGCCTGCCCTTGTGCGTGTCCCTGCTGGGCAATGGCCCCACGGACAGCTTCAAGTATCACGACCTGTCTCCGATGGACTGCATCGAGACCCACATCTGGCTCAACCAGAACCAGGCCTTCGCCCTCTTCTCAGGCCTGGATGTGCTGCTGCTTGAAAGTTTCGGGAAGCGTCGACCAGACGCCTGCAACTTCATCCTGGAAAGGGCCGTGCAGGCCGCCTACTACCGGCAGAAAGACAGTCTGCTGAGCTGGCTGGCCAAGGCCATGGACAGCTGGGTGGCCCTGGGCAATCAACTCAAGGTGCCTGTCTACACGACGGAAGCCTGGGCGGCCACCTGCTTCTATGAACTGCCCGCGCTCGATCCGGCCGGCGCCAACTGGCGGTGGATCCGCGACATCGCACAGACAGCGACAGCCATGGCCAGCGCACGGGGCTGGTCCGGCATCTGTACGGCCAACTACTGCCAGCCGCACTTCCCGAGCTTCTACAAGGATCCGGCCTGGCATCGACAGATCACATCCCGAATCAAGGCGCCCTGATACAGGGGGGAGCAGCCGGGAAAGCACGGTCGCCAACTGTAAATGGGTTGACGGTCAACAGCCACACATCACGCCAACATCGCCCGTCTTGATGGTCATCCGACCATGCACAGGAGCATGAGATGAAGTTCAAACATGTGTTGGGCGCCGCAGCGTGCGTGATGTGCATGCTGGCCGGCCCGGCATCCGCAGAAGCCACCGGCCAGACGGCCACGTGGGTGGCGGCATGGGGCGCGCCACAAAGCGATGCCTTTCTGTCACTGTCGCTGAACAACCAGACACTGCGCCAGGTCGTCACCGTGCATCAGCAAGGGCAGGCCATTCGCGTGCGGCTGAGCAACCGCCATGGCACCGAGCCCGTTCATGTGGACGACATGCAGTTGGGCCTGTCAGCAGGTGATGCGGCCGTCGTGCCAGGCAGCAGCCGCAGCCTGCGCTTCGGAGGGCAAAGCGCCATCGTGCTGAAACCCGGCGCCAGCGCGTGGAGCGACCCGCTTCCTCTGACGGTCAAGCCCATGCAGCGCCTCACCCTCAGCTTCCATGCACCTGGCCACATCAGCGCCTTGAGCCGACACTTTGGCGCCGATGAATACCTGTGGCGTGCCAGCGGCAATCAGACCACGACCGCGAGCGGGCAGACTTTTGCGCGTATCGACAACGGCCTGCAACGGTCCTGGGCGCTGATTGATGGCGTGGACGTGCAGACTCATCAGCCCGGCCGCGTGCTGGTCGCTTTTGGCGACTCCATCACGGATGGCTACGTGCCCGATCCCAACGTACCTTTGGTGCCTGGCACCGCACTCAACGGCAAGGATGAGCGCTATCCGGACTTCCTGAGCCGCAGGCTGATCGCAGCCAACCAGAACGTCTCAGTGGTGAACGCCGGCATCAGCGGCAACCGTCTGCTCAGCCCGCCGCCCTTGCCCATGTTTGGCGAGCAAGGCACACAGCGCCTGCAAAGAGATGTGCTGGATGTTGCGGGCGTCACCGACGCACTGGTGTTGATCGGCATCAATGACCTGGGGCTGGCCCTCTGGCCGCGAGCTGACACCCTGATCGCCGGCTTGCAAGCCACAGCACAGCGGCTCAAGCAAGCCGGCGTACGCGCCATCTTCGGCACCTTGCTGCCTGCACGAGATGCACTGCCGCAAGGCCTGATGCATGGTCGCGCCTCGGTGGAAGCTGCCCGGCAACAGGTCAATCAATGGATACGCACCAGCGGGATCCCTGATGCCGTGGTGGACTTCGACGCCTGCCTGCGCGATCCGGCCAATCCCGCCAGGCTGCGCGCAGAGTACGACAGCGGTGATCACCTGCACCCAGGTGCCCGAGGTTATGAGGCCATGGGCGAGTGCGTGGATCTGGCGCTCTTCTGATCGATCAACGGCTCAAGGCACTGTGATGGAAGCCGTGTTCGCCGGCCCTGCTACCCTGCGCGACGAACCAATCGGCCACCGCCTGGCGTTGCGCAGCCGAATAGTGCAAACCCAGCTTGGAGCGGCGCCACAGGACGTCGTCGGCCGTCATGGCCCACTCATGGCGCTTGAGGTAGAACAGCTCGGCTTCGTACAGATCGGGCGCGATCTCGGCGCCCAGGTCACCGCGTGAGCGCACGCCATCGAGCAGGCGCAGCACACGGCTGCCATACGCACGAGTCCAGCGGCGCATGAGTCCCAAGTCCATCCAGGGATGGCGGCGGCGCAAACGGGTCTGGAACTCGGCCATGTCAGCCATCGGGTTGCCGGTTTCTTCGATCAGGTCGCCCAGGAAGCCGCCAGGCAGCACGGCGTCTGCCGTCCACTGGTGGCGCTCATCACCGAGCATCTTGCCGACTTCATCAGCAGCCTCTTGCGACAGCAGGCGGAAGGTCGTGAGCTTGCCGCCCCACACCGTCAACCAGGGCGAAGGCTTGAGTTGCGTCTGCAGGCGATAGTCACGCGTCACGGCCGCGGCCTTGCCGCTTTCATCATCGAGCAGCGGGCGCACGCCGGCGTAGCTCCACACCACATCACCGGGCTGCACCGGGCGGCGCAGGTAGCGGCTCAACTCCGTACACAGGTACACCACCTCTTCCGGCTCGATCTGCACATGGCCCGGTGCGGCCTTGTGCTCGACGTCGGTGGTGCCGATCAGAGTGAAATCGCGTTCGTAGGGGATGGCAAAGATGATGCGCTTGTCCTGCCCCTGGAAGATATAGGCATGGTCATGATTGAAGATGCGCGGCACCACGATGTGGCTGCCCTTGACCAGACGCAGCTTCTTGTTGGCGTCACCACCCTTGCCTGTCGTGGTGGGCACGGCCATGACCTGACGCAGCATGTGTTCGGCCCAGGGCCCCGCTGCATTAACCACCATGCGCGCCTGCACGGTGAGCTTGTGCGTGGCCGCCTGCGTGTTCGGATCCAGATGCGCCAGGGTGGCACGCCAGCCGCCGGCATGGGGGCTCGTGGCCTCACAACGGGTACGCGTGAGGATCTGGGCGCCTTGTTCAGCCGCATCCAGCGCGCACAAGGCCACCAGACGCGCATCGTCCACCCAGCCGTCGGAATACACGAAGCCCTTGGTCCAGCCAGGTTTGAGCGGCTCGCCCAAAGGCGATTTGTTCAGGGCCACGGATTCGCACCCGGGCAGGAACTCGCGTGGCGCCAGGTTGTCGTACAGCCACAGGCCCAGGCGGATCATCCAGGCCGGGCGCATCGACGCATCGTGCGGCAGCACAAAGCGCAGAGGCCACATGATGTGCGGCGCCGAACGCAGCAACAGTTCGCGCTCCATCAGCGCTTTGCGCACCAGGCCGAACTCGCCGTATTCCAGATAGCGCAATCCGCCATGGATCAGCTTGGTGGATGACGAGGAAGTGTGGCTGGCCAGGTCTTCCTGTTCGCACATCACCACGCGCCAACCGCGTCCCGCCAGGTCGCGGGCGATGCCCACGCCATTGATGCCACCACCGATCACCAGCACATCGCAGTGATAGTCCGCTTCGCTGGTGTGATCGTCGGACTTTGGCAGGGATGGGGGGCTTGCGGGCTGCAAACTAGACTCCTTCATGACACAGTGCGTGTTTTACGGCACCGAAGCGTACAACACAAGCGCGTTTATATTCTTTTGTGTTTGTTTTTTTTCGTATACGCTCTCCATAACCCGGAAAATTGCGCAAAAACAATCAACGGAGACCCGGTATGAACCCTGATTCCACCTGGAGCCCCAATCCACGCCAGCTCGCCTTGCTTGAAGAAGTGAAGGCGCGTGGCGCGGTATCGGTCGAACGGCTGGCCCAGCGTCTGGATGTGACCATGCAGACGGTGCGCCGTGACGTGCAGCGTCTCGCCGATGCAGGCCTGCTGCAGCGTTTTCACGGCGGCGTGAGCCTGCCTCGCATCGCCCCGCAAGTCGGTGCCTGGAAAGAACGCCAGGCCCTGCGCGCCGAAGCCAAGAGCCGCATTGCGCGCTCCGTGGCGGCGGCCATCCCTGACGGCAGCTCGCTCATGATGGGCATCGGCACGACGGTCGAGGCCGTGGCGCGCGAGCTGCTCAAGAAGTCAGGCCTGCGCGTGATCACGCACAACCTGCACGTGGCCAGCATGCTCAGCGAACACCCCAACTGCAAGGTCCACGTGGCCGGCGGCGTGCTGCGTTCGCGTGACAGCGCGCTCGAAGGCGAAAGCACCGTGGCCTTCCTCAAGCAGTTCAAGGTGGACTACACCATCATGAGCACCATGGGCATCGACGAAGACGGCACCCTGCGGGACCGCGATCTGCGCGAGCTGCCCGTGGCCCAGACCCTGGTCGAGCAGGCCCGCGAGACCTGGCTGGTGGCCGACGTGAGCAAGTTCAGCGAGGCCGAACTGGCCAAGGTGGGCCACCTGCAAAGCATGAAGCGCGTCTTCACCGATGCGCTGCCCCCCGCCCCTTACCCCAAGATGCTGCAGGAATGGGACGTGGCCCTGACCATCGCCTCCTGAGCCTGAGCTGTAGAGCCCAACAAGAAACGAAGAGAGCAACGCAAGATGGCATTCATCCTGGCCCTGGATCAGGGCACATCCAGTTCGCGCAGTGTGGTGTTTGACGAGCATGGCCGCATCCTGGCCAGTGCACAACTGGAGATACGCCAGCACTATCCGCAACCGGGCTGGGTGGAGCACGATCCGCTGGAGTTGTGGACCACGCAGCGCGACACCGCGCATGCGGCCATGGCGCAGTTGCATCAGGCAGGCCACGATCTGCGTCAGCTCAAGGGCATCGGCATCACCAACCAGCGCGAGACCACCCTGCTGTGGCACCGCAAGACAGGCCAGCCCGTGCACCGCGCCATCGTCTGGCAGGACCGCCGCACCGAGGCGCAGTGCGCCCAATGGCGCGAGCAAGGCCTGGGTGACAGCATCCGCGCCAAAACCGGCCTGGTCATCGACCCCTACTTCTCCGGCAGCAAGCTGCAATGGCTGCTGGACAACGTGGACGGCGCACGTGAAGCCGCCGAGCGCGGTGAGCTGGCTTTCGGCACCGTGGACACCTGGCTGCTGTGGAACCTGACAGGCGGGCGTGTGCACGCCACCGACGTCAGCAATGCCTCGCGCACCATGCTGTTCAACATCCACACCAATGACTGGGATGAGGACCTGCTCAAGCTGATGCGCATCCCGCGCGAGGTGCTGCCCGAGGTCAAGCCTTCCAGCCATCTGTTCGGCGAAGCGGCACCCACGGCATGGGGCCCAGATGCCAACGCCATACCCGGCCTGCCTGCGCTGCCGGTGGGTGGCATCGCGGGTGATCAACAGGCTGCCTTGTTCGGGCAAGCGGGCTTCGACGCCGGCCTGGCCAAGAACACCTATGGCACGGGCTGCTTCATGCTCATGCACACCGGCAATGAGGTGCGCACTTCGGCCAATGGCCTGCTGAGCACGGCCGCTGCGCAATTGCCTGACCAGCGTGCGTATGCCTTGGAGGGCAGCGTGTTCATCGGTGGCGCGGTGGTGCAATGGCTGCGTGATGGCCTGCATGCCATCAAGGCCGCCAGCGAAGTGCAATCCCTGGCCGAAAGCGTGCCTGATTCGGGTGGCGTGATGTTCGTGCCGGCTTTCACCGGGCTGGGCGCCCCTTACTGGCAGAGTGACGCGCGCGGTGCCATCGTCGGCCTGACACGAGGCAGCACGGTGGCCCACATCGCCCGCGCGGCACTGGAGTCGATTGCCTTCCAGAGTGCCGCCCTGTTGCAGGCCATGAGCCGTGACGCCGTGGCCGCTGGCGGCCGCCCTGTGAGCGAGTTGCGCGTGGACGGTGGTGCCTGTGTCAACAACCTGCTGATGCAGTTCCAGGCTGACCTGCTGGGCATCCCCGTCGTGCGCCCACAAGTGATCGAGACCACGGCCTTGGGCGCGGCCTACCTCGCCGGATTGTCGACCGGCGTGTATCCCGACACCGCCACCATCGCCCGTTTGTGGCAGGCCGATCGTACTTTCTACCCCACACTGTCGCGCGAACGCGCATCCGAATTGATGGGCAATTGGGAGCATGCTGTCAGGCAAACCTGCCAGCATTGAACGTCACCTGCGGTGTTTTGCCACCGCTGCTGTCAGGGTTGTCGATTGACTTCGGCAGCCGACCATCAACACTGATGTTCCTCAAGGCTGGGGTGAGCACGCACCCCATCACGAATAAATGAGGGCGTCATGGTCACCACTTCCATCGAGCCGGCAGCAGGCCCTTCGCCTGAACTGCTGGCCCGTGCGTTCAATGCAGCACCCAATGGCTTTGTGCTGGTCGACAAGGCCGGCACCATCGTGGCGGCCAACGAGGCCTTGGCCAGGATGTTTGGCAGCACCGTCGATTCGCTGGCGGGCACGTCTGTAGACGCCTTGCTGCCCAGCCCGCTGCGCACCGAACACGCCGGCCTGCGCGACAGCTTCATGGCGCATCCCGAGCCCCGGCCCATGGGCGCAGGGCGCGTCCTGTTTGCACGGCACGCCGATGGGCACGACTTTCCCGTCGAGATCGGCCTCAACCCGCTGCCTGCAGCGCAAGGCCTGCTGGTGCTGGCTTCGGTGGTGGACATCAGCGAGCGCCTCGGGCTGGAGTCGGCATTCAGAGGCATGTTCGATGCCTCACCTTATGGCCAACTCATCGTCGACGACCTGGGGCGCATCGTCATGGCCAACCGCGTGCTGGCCGAATCATTGGGCTACAACCGCGCGGCCCTGGCCGGGCAACCGCTGGAGATGCTGCTGCCCGAACGCTACCGTCCTCGACACGGCGCCCTGATGCAGGGCTACACCCAGACCGGCGAGGCGCGCATGATGGGCCAAGGGCGAGACCTCACGGCCTTGCATGCCGATGGCACCGAGCTGCCCGTCGAGATCGGCCTCAGCCGCGTGCGCTGGAATCGGCAGTTGTCCACCTTGGTCGTGATCAGCGACATCAGCATCCGCAAGCGCCTGGAGCTGGAGCTGCGACAGGTCAACGCCGACCTGCAGGAGTTCACTTACGTGGCCTCACACGATCTGCGCTCGCCCTTGCGTGGCATCGCCGATCTGATCGAGTGGATCGGCACCGATCTGGGCGACAACGTGCCCGCCGATGTGACGCGCAACCTGCAACGCGTGAACCAGCGCATTCAGCGCATGGACCGCCTGATCGACGACCTCCTTCGCTATGCACGCGCCGGCCGCGCTGCCACCGAGTTCAGCCAGGTGGACCTGCAAGGCCTGGTCAAAGGCATCCTGGAACTGCAACCACCGCCGCCGGGCTTCACTGTGCAGCTCGATCTGGACGTGCCGCCACTGCAAACCGCACGGGTGCCGCTGGAGACCGTGTTGCGCAACCTGCTGAGCAATGTGCTCAAGCACCACGATCGGCCTCAAGGCCACATCATCGTGCGCGCCAGCGTGAACGATGTGCACTGCTGCATCGAAGTGGAAGACGATGGTCCCGGCATCCCGGAGCAGGCCAAGGCACGCATCTTCAAGCTGTTTCAGACGCTGACGTCTTCGGAGCGCGGAGGCTCGGGCATCGGGCTCGCACTGACCAAGCGACTGGTCGAGGTACACGGCGGCCATATCAATGTGCAATCACCCGTCCGTGATGGCCGCGGTGCCTGCTTCCGCTTCGACTGGCCTCGCTTCAAAAGGAGAACCAGCCATGACCAGGTCTGAGGCGCTGTCCATCCTGTTGATTGAAGACGATGATGTGGCCGCCGAAGCGGTCGTGCGCAGCCTCGAAAAGGCCGGCCTGACCATCCCCGTCATCTGGGCAGAAGATGGCCTGAAAGCCCTGGAGATGCTGCGCGTGACGCAGATGGGACAGGCTGCGCCGCGGCCTCGCGTCATCCTGCTGGACCTCAACATGCCCCGCATGAATGGCTTCGAGTTCCTGCAGGCGCTGCGCGCCGATCCCAAACTGAGTGATGAAGTCGTGTTCGTCCTGACCACGTCCGATGACGAGTCGGACCGCACACGTGCCTATCACGAGAACATCGCCGGCTACATGGTGAAGTCTGCCGTCGGCCCCCAGTTCTCGAAACTGGTCGCACTGCTGCAAAGCTACCAGTGCGCGGTCAAACTGCCATGAACCCAGGCCACGCCGTGAACGCGCCCACCAACCCTTTGCACCTGCTCGTGGTCGATGACGACGATGTCGATCGCGAACGCGTGCAGCGCTACATGCAACGCTCGCCCGTCAAGGTCGTCACCCACGAGGCCTCGTCAGGTGAAGAAGCCTTGCGCATGGTGCGCACACATCCCTTTGACTGCGTGGTGCTGGACAACCAGTTGGGTGACACCACCGGCATGGACCTGCTGCAGCGCCTGCGCACCGAGACCTGCCAGGACTGCCCCGTCATCATGGTGACTGGTGCCGGCAACGAAGCGCTGGTCGTGCAGACGCTGCAGGAAGGCGCCGCAGACTACCTCTCCAAGCTGCACCTGAGCGCAGACAGCCTGGTTCGCTCGGTCCTGCGTAGCCTGGAACACCACCAGATGCGGCGCGAGCTGGATGACATGCACCGACAACTGGAGCGGCGTGTCGAAGAACAGGCGGCAACCATCCGGCTGCGAGAGCGCGACCTGCAGGACCTGCTGGATCACACCTCCAGCCTGATCGGCTATTGGGATGCCGCCCAATGCGTGCGCTTCGGCAACCGCGCGCATGAGGCCTGGTTCGGCCTGCTGCCGGAACACCTGCCCGGCATGCGTGTTCGCGATGCCATCGGCCCCGCGATGTACGCGATCCACCAGCCCTACATCGAGCGCGCACTGCAAGGCCAGGCGCAGTTGTTCGAGCACACGCTGCCCGGTACCAACGGCATCAAGACACGCCACCTGCAGGCCGAGTACCGACCGGATGCCAACGAGTTCGGCGAGGTGGCGGGCTTCTACGTCACCATCACCGACATCACCGTGATCAAGGCCGCGCAGGCCAAGGTGGAAGAGTTGCTGCACTTCGTCGAAGCGGTGATCGGCAACTCCCCCGTCGGCATGGCCGTCTATCGCCACGACCATCAATGCGTGCTGGCCAACAGCGAAATGGCCTCGCTCACCGGCATGAGCCTGGCCCAGCTCAGGCAACAGCCTCTCGCCGCCCTGGCTACCGGCCCCACCGGCTCCTTGCTGCAAGAGGCGCACGCAACGCTGGTCGATGGCCGAACCCGTCACCTGGAAATCGCCATGCAGCGATCACCGGAAGAGCTCGTGCACCTGGCCTGGTCGCTGGCCCGACTGTCACGCGGCGATGAACCACACCTGCTGGTGATCGCACGTGACGTGACCGAGCAGAACATCCTGCACGAGACCCTGGTGAGCGCGCGCAACACGGCGCAAGAAGCCGCACGCATCACCAGCGCCTTCCTGGCCAACATGAGCCACGAGATCCGCACGCCCATGAACGCCATCGTGGGCCTGTCTCGTCTGGCCCTGGAAGAAGCGCTGCCGCCCGCGGCATACGGCCACATCGAACGGGTGCATGACTCGGCCCTGGCGCTCATGGGCATCCTGGACGACGTGCTGGACTACTCCAAGGTCGAAGCCGGTCAGATGACGCTGGAGCACACCGACATCGATCTGGAAGACACCCTGCAGCGCGTGGCCGATCTGTTCTCCGGGCGCATGGCGCAGAAGCGCCTTCGCTTCAGCATGGAATTGATCGATCCCTTGCCCACGCACATCGTGGGCGACCCGCTGAGGTTGTCCCAGATCCTCAACAACCTGGTGGGCAACGCCGTCAAGTTCACGGACAAGGGCGGCATCCACCTGGAGGTGCGCACGGATGGCGACATGCTGCGCTTTGCCGTGCGCGACACCGGCATCGGCATCGACCCCGAACGCCGTCAGGCCCTGTTTGCCGCCTTCGCCCAGGGAGACGTTTCCATCACCCGACGCTTCGGTGGCACCGGGCTGGGTCTGGCCATCAGCAAGCGGCTGATCGAGATGATGGAGGGCCGCATCGGCGTGCACAGCACCCTGGGGCAAGGCAGCGAGTTCTGGTTCACGATACCCTTGCTGCCGGCGCCTGCACCAGACCAGACCTCTCCAGCGTGCGAGCCGTACAAGGTGCTGCTGCTCGGCTCGACGCCCGCCGCCATGCAGGCCCTGACACGCATGCTGCAGTCCAGACAGGGCGTCGTGACCGTGTCCGATGACATCGACGTGGCCTGTGCCCACATCATGCATGGCGCGCAAGCAGGCCAACCCTTTGACGCCGTCATCATCGACTGGCAACAGGCAGACGAGCAGGCTGCGCATGTCGTGCGCGTGCTGCGGGACCAACTGCGGCAACATGATGGTGAGCGCACGCCAGTCATCGGCCTGATCCCCGGCTTCGAACGCCAGGCGCTGCTGGATGTCACCGGCGCCTCACCAGTTGACACCTTGTTGTCTCACCCCATCCTGCCCGGTGTACTGCTCAAGGCGCTGGAACACGCTCGCGCCAACCACCAGTCCGCACCGCAACCGCAGGCCTCGCCCGCGCACTTGCTCGAACAACGCGGCTTGGCACTGCGCGGCTGCCGCGTGCTGCTGGTGGAAGACAACCTGCTCAATCAGATGGTGGCCCAGGCCTTCCTGCAGCAGGCCGGCCTCGAAGTCGAAACCCTGGACGACGGGCAACAGGCCGTGCAGCGCATGGAACAGGCCCCGCCAGGCTACTTCTCCGCCATCCTGATGGACATGCACATGCCGGTGATGGACGGCCTGGAGGCCTCACGGCGCATCCAGCAGATGGGCCACACCCATGACATCCCCATCATTGCCATGACGGCAGCGGTACTGCCCGCCGATCGCGAACGTTGCCTGGAGGCCGGCATGGTGGACATGATCACCAAGCCCATCATGCCGGAGACCATGGTCGATACCCTGCTCAAATGGATACCGCACTGAATGCCGCTGCCGCGCTCACCTGCTACCCTTGCGCCTCATGCAAGGCTTCAAACGCAAGATCGTTCACGCCAGCCTGTTCGAGCTGATTGCGGTTGTCATCGTCACACTGGGCATGCGCTGGCTGTCCGGCAGCAGCACCGCCGAAGCAGGCGGTCTGGCCGTGTCCACGTCCATCGTCGCACTCATCTGGAACATGGCCTTCAACACCCTGTACGAGGCCTGGGAGCGTCGCCAGGTCGACCGCACGCGCACGGTGCGGCGGCGCATGGTCCATGCCCTCTGCTTCGAGGGGGGCCTGGTGCTGATGACCGTGCCCATGATCGCCTGGTGGTTGAACCTGGGCTGGTGGCAGGCCTTGCTGACCGATCTGGGTCTGGTGGCGTTCTTCCTGATCTACGCCTTTTGCTTCAACTGGCTGTTTGACCACCTGGTAGGACTGCCTGACTCGGCACGTCAAACGCCGCAGTGAATCGCGCGCATCATCCCGGCCAACTGTCGTCACAGCTTCCTCGCTGTCGTGCCTTGCTCCAGGCACACAGCCACCTGCATCACTAGCATGCGAGACTCACTTTCATAGACAGCATCACATCATGCGCAAAACCGTTGTCATCACCGGCGGCAACTCCGGCATCGGCCTGTCCATGGCCCATGAACTCGCCCGCATGGGCGCCACCGTCTGCCTGGCCTGCCGCGATCAAGGCAAGGCAGCCGCCGCGCGCGACGAGATCCTGCAACGCACGCCTGGCGCCCAGGTCGAGCTGTACAAGCTGGACCTCTCGTCGTTTGCGGCCATACACGCCTTTGTCCAGGCCTTCGCCCAACGCCATGACAGGCTGGATGCCCTCATCAACAACGCTGGTGCCGTGCCCATCCGCCAGCAGTTCACGCAGGACGGGTTCGAGCTGCAGTTCGGCGGCAACTACCTGGGCCCCTTCCTGCTGACGCACCTGCTGCTGCCCTTGTTGCAAGTGGCTGCCGACGAGGGCGGCCCAGGTCAGGGCGATGCGCGCATCGTGCACCTGTCGTCCATCGCGCACAACCTGGGTCGCATCGAGCTGGACACCGCCAAGGGCCGCAAGCCCTATCGCGTGCTGCCGGCCTATGCCCAATCCAAGCTGGGCAACCTGATGTTCAGCCACACGCTGGCACGCAAGCTGCCCGCCGGCATCACCTCGCAGGCCATGCACCCGGGCGGTGTGGCTTCACCGATTTACCGCGAGCTGCCCCGCTGGCAGTACGCCCTGATGCGCCCCTTCCTGATCGGGCCGGAACGCCCGGGCAAGCTGGCGGCCGAACTGGCCATCGGTGCGCAGCGCCGGGGCGAAAACGGCGGCTACTTCTCGATCCAGCACCCGCGGATCGTGTCCAGCACCGCCAAGGATCTGGCGCTACAGGAAGCGCTGTACAAGCAAAGCTGTGTGTGGGCGGACGTCGAGCCGCTGCCTGAGCAAGTCCGAACGAGACAAGCGGTGAAACCGGCCTGATGCATTGCTTCTCGCGGCGCTGACGAGCCACCGCTCGATCAGACACCAACTCAAGCCGAACGAATCTTGCGGCGTTGATACGGCACAACAGTGGCCAAACTCGCCAAACCCAACAGGCCCAAGACTGCCTCGCCAGGCTCGGGCACGGCAGTGGCCAGCAAACGCATTGCCGGCGCATCACTGTCTTTGAACCCCATCCAGGATTGCCTATCGTTTGCAAATGCAAAGGGCAATTGAAGGTCATAGCCGCCACCGATCCACATACCGCTGGAATATGGCCCTGGCAATGCCACCAACCAATAGTCGCCGGCAGGCAGTACCCAATCCAGGTTGACGGACACCGTCTGGGGGTCCTGCACATCAAGGCTGTAAATGAAGGACTCTGTAGGCAAGTGGTCGACATCCAAGGCGATGCCAAGCTTATAGGCCCCGGTTCCGGCGATCGTTGCCAGCAGATTATCGAGATGCATCGTCTGACTCAATGCAAATGGAACCGCCAACTTCTGGTAGTTCTGGTAGGTCGTATCGGCATACAAGGAGTACCCGCTGCCATTGGCAATACCGTCTGAGCCATAGGTATCAACTACCACCGCAGCCTGCGCATCTACGAAGGTCGTCACGACCAAGGCCAGCACGGTCAGACCTCGGCGTGCGAAACGGCTCCACCCCATGTTGCTCATCATCGCTCCCTGATCGTTGGTGAGAAAACAGCAGTATCCATGCGCATACGCCTATCGCGTGTGGCTCGCGGGCCACCGAACCAAGGGGTTTTTTGCGATAGGACATTGTCAGTAGCCCAGGGCGGCCAAGCCCCGAGGACATCAATTACCTGAACGCCGTGCTGGCGCGCCTGGAGGCAGGCTGCCTGGTCCTCGTCGACCTGGCGCTGAAAACAAAGGCCGTTACATTTGAGTTGTTCTGGCAAGGAGGCCAGACGATTCACTACAAGGATTCATTGTGTACAAGCGTTTCACGATCACCGCACTGTCATGCGCCGCCCTGCTTCTGTCTGGCTGCGCCGGTTTCAAGGGTAACCAGCTGAAGCCCGTGTCCGCCCAGGACCTGCGCTCCACCGCCACGGTCAAGACCAAGGTCTTCAGCCGCTGGAATCTGAGCAGCGTCCCCGGCGGCAATGCGCAAACGGCCGCCGCCCTGGCCGCCATCAACAAGACCAACTTCGAAAACGCCCTCAAGGCGTCCGACTGCTGCATCGTCGTTGAAAGCCCGGAAGCCGCCGATCTGGTGGTGGACGGTACCGCCCACACGGAAGACAAGAGCGCCGCCCTGATTCCAGCCGTGATCACCGGCTTGAGCCTGTTCACCATTCCATCGTGGATCACGGCCAATGTGCACATTTCGGCCACGGCCAAGAACGGCGGCGTGACCCGCAGCTACGATCTGCAAGACAGCATGACCATGGTGCAATGGCTGCCCATGCTGTTGGTCCTGCCTTTTGCGGACAACCCCTTCAAGGCCGAGAAGGAAATCACCGAGAACGTCTTCAACACCCTGGTGGTGAAGATCAAGTCGGATGGTCTGGTGAAGTAATGGCCAGTGGGAGGGGGCTGCGCACGCCGCCGCCCTTCCTATAATCCACAGATTCCACCTTTCGCAGGCTGGAGCCCTTTTTCCCGTATGGTGAAGGGCTGCCAGCCTGAATTCGTCTTTGCGGTGACCGATCTCATGAGCGCTACACAAGAAAACCAGACCTACGACCCACGTGCCGTCGAGGCCCGTGCCCAGCAGCACTGGAACGACCGCGACGCCTACCGCGTCACCGAAAGCAAGGACAAGAAGGCGTTTTACGCCTGCTCGATGCTGCCCTACCCCTCGGGCAAGCTGCACATGGGCCACGTGCGCAACTACACGATCAACGACATGCTCACGCGCTACCTGCGCATGAATGGTCACAACGTGCTGATGCCCATGGGCTGGGACGCCTTCGGCCTGCCGGCTGAAAACGCCGCCCTGAAGAACAAGGTGCCGCCCGCCGCCTGGACCTACGACAACATCGCTTACATGAAGAAGCAGATGAAGGCGATGGGGCTGGCGATCGACTGGTCGCGCGAGATCGCCACCTGCCAGCCCGACTACTACAAGTGGAACCAGTGGCTGTTCATCAAGATGCTGGAAGCGGGCGTGTGCGAGCGCCGCACCCAGACCGTGAACTGGGACCCGGTGGACCAGACCGTGCTGGCCAACGAACAGGTGATCGACGGCAAGGGCTGGCGCTCGGGCGCCCCCGTTGAGAAGCGCGAGATCCCCGGCTACTACCTGAACATCACCAAGTACGCCGACGAGCTGCTCTCGGCCGTGGCCAATCCGGAAGACCCGAACTACCTGAGCGGCTGGCCCGAGCGCGTGCGCCTGATGCAGGAAAACTGGATCGGCAAGTCCGAAGGCGTGCGTTTTGCGTTCTCGCATGACATCACCGGTGCCGACGGCAGCCTGATCAACAAGGGCCAGCTGTGGGTGTTCACCACCCGCGCCGACACCATCATGGGCGTGACCTTCTGCGCCGTGGCGCCGGAACACCCGCTGGCCGTGCACGCAGCGGCTGGTAACGCCAAGCTGCAAGCCTTCATCGAAGAATGCAAGACCGGTGGCACCACCGAGGCCGAGCTGGCCACGCAAGAGAAGAAGGGCGTGCCCACGGGCCTGTTCGTCACCCACCCCATCACCGGCGACAAGGTCGAGGTCTGGGTGGGCAACTACGTGCTGATGTCATATGGCGATGGCGCCGTGATGGGCGTGCCGGCGCATGACGAGCGCGACTTCGCGTTTGCGAAGAAGTACGGCATCGCCATCAAGCAGGTCATTGGCGTGGAAGGCGAAACCTTCAGCACCGATGCCTGGGCCGAGTGGTACGGTGACAAGCAACGCGGCACGTGCGTCAACAGCGATGGCCTCAATGGCCTGGCCTACAAGGAAGCCGTGGGCAAGGTCGCCGAGATCCTGATGGCCAAGGGCATCGGCGAGAAGAAGACCACCTGGCGCCTGCGCGACTGGGGCATCAGCCGCCAGCGTTACTGGGGCACCCCCATCCCCATCATCCACTGCGACACTTGCGGCCCCGTGCCCGTGCCCGAGAAGGACCTGCCCGTGGTCCTGCCCGAAGACGTGGTGCCCGATGGCTCCGGCAACCCGCTCAAATCGCGCCCCGACTTCCTGAACGTGGGCTGCCCGAAGTGCGGCAAGCCCGCCCAGCGCGAAACCGACACGATGGACACCTTCGTGGATTCGAGCTGGTACTTCCTGCGCTACACCTGCGCCGACAACGCGCAAGCCATGGTCGACGAGCGCACCAACTACTGGATGGGCGCCGCCAATGCAACGGGCACCCGCGGCATGGACCAGTACATCGGTGGCATCGAACACGCCATCCTGCACCTGCTGTACGCGCGCTTCTGGACGAAGGTCATGCGTGACCTGGGCCTGGTCAAGATCGACGAGCCCTTCAAGAAACTGCTCACGCAGGGCATGGTGCTCAACCACATCTACTCGCGCAAGACGGCACAAGGCGGCATCGAGTACTTCTGGCCGCATGAGGTCGAGAACACCTTCGACGCCAACGGCAAGATCAACGGCGCCAGGCTCAAGGCCGATGGCTCGGCCATCGACTACGGCGGCGTAGGCACCATGTCCAAGTCCAAGAACAACGGCGTGGACCCGCAAGAGCTGATCGACACCATGGGCGCCGACACGGCCCGCCTGTTCACCATGTTCGCCTCGCCCCCCGAGCAGACGCTGGAGTGGAGCGCCGCCGGCGTGGAAGGCGCACACCGCTTCGTCAAGCGTGTGTGGAACTTCGGTGCCAAAAACGGCGAAGCCATCAAGTCCGCTGGCGCCGTTGTGCAGGCCGAACTGAGCGCAGAAGCCAAGGCCCTGCGCCGCGAAGTCTTCGTGATCCTCAAGCAGATCAGCTACGACTACGAACGCATGCAGTACAACACCGTGGCCTCCGGCGCCATGAAGCTGCTCAATGCACTTGAAGCCCACAAGGGCGACACGGCCGCGGATCTCGCTGTGCTGCGCGAAGGCTACAGCGTGCTGCTGCGCGGCCTGTACCCCGCCTGCCCGCACCTCACGCACGTGCTGTGGGAAGACCTGGGCTATGCCGCGCAAGACGGCCAAGGCGACCTGCTGGACGCACCCTGGCCCACCGTCGTCGAAGAGGCCCTGGTGCAAGACGAGATCGAGCTGATGCTGCAGGTCAACGGCAAGCTGCGTGGTTCGATCAAGGTCAGCCCCACCGCCGACAAGGCCGCCATCGAGGCCGCTGCGCTGGCCAGCGAAGACTTCGCCAAGTTTGCCGAAGGCAAGCCGGCCAAGAAGGTCATCGTGGTGCCAGGTCGCCTGGTCAACGTGGTGGTCTGATCGCCATGCGCCGCACACAGCCCACCTCCCGCCGCCACTGGCTCACACAAGCCGCTCGCCTGACCGTGGCCACGGGCATGGCGGCCGGCCTGCTGCTGGGTACCAGCGGCTGCGGTTTCAAGCTGCGTCGCGGCTACGACATGGCCTTCAAGACCATCCAGCTCACCGGCTTTGCGGGCAACTCTCCCATGGCCGCCGAGCTGGCCCGTGCGCTGGAAGCCTCCGGCGTGGATGTGGTGGACAGCACCTTGCAAGCCACGCAAGCCGCATCGGCGACCAGCGTACCCAACAGCCACGTTGTGCTGGAAGCCCTGGTGGACAAGCGCGACATGGCCGTCTCCACCACCACGGCCTATGGCCAGATCCGGGACATGACCGCGCGCAACACCCTGCGCTTTCAGGTCAAGCGAGGTGATGGCAGCATCCTGCTGGCCCCATCGGACGTGGCACTGGCTCGCGACATGACCTACAACGAAAAGGACGCGCTGGCCAAGCAGGACGAATCCGCCGCCCTGCACCGCGCCATGCAGTCCGACATCGTCAGCCAGGTGCTGCGCCGCCTGGCCGCCATCCGGCCGGAGCAATTGGTCACCCCCGCCGAGCCGCTCGTGCCCTCGGTGGTTCACGCCCCTTCCGCACCCGACGCGTCACGCTGACGCACCGCCACAGCAACAAGGCCCCATGCAGATCCGACTGGACCAGCTCTCTGCCCATCTGCAAAAAGCAGGCGGTGCGCTCAAGCCCGTCTACACCCTGTATGGCGACGAGGCCTTGCTGGTGCAGGAGGGCGGTGACGCCATCCGCCAGGCCGCACGCGCGGCGGGCTACACCGAGCGCCAGGTGCACACGGTCAGCGGCGCCTATTTCGACTGGTCCAGCCTGCTGGGCTCGGCCAGCGAGATGTCCTTGTTCGGCGACAAGCAGTTCATCGAGATCCGCATCCCGTCGGGCAAGCCCGGCAAGGATGGCTCGCAGGCCCTGCAGCAGTATTGCGAGATGGCCGCCGGCAACGACGGCGTGATCACCCTGGTCTCCCTGCCCCGCCTGGACAAGACCCAGCAAAGCAGCGCCTGGTTCACGGCGCTCGATGGCATCGGTGCCACCTTGCGCTGTGACCCGATCGAGCGCCAGCAACTGCCGCTGTGGATTGCACAACGGCTGTCCGCACAAGGGCAGCAGGTTGAGCCCGGCGAAGCCGGTCAGCGCACCCTGGCGTTCTTCGCCGACCGCGTGGAAGGCAATCTGCTCGCGGCACACCAGGAAATCGTCAAGCTGGGGCTGCTGCACCCGCCGGGCACGCTCACCATTGAACAGATCGAAGAGGCCGTGGTCGACGTGGCGCGCTTCAACGTGTTCAAGCTCAGCGAAGCCGTGCTCTCAGGCCAGGTGGAACGCACCCTGCGCATGATCGATGGCCTGGAGGCCGAAGGCGAAGCCGCCGTGCTGGTTCACTGGGCCCTGGCCGAAGACATCCTGGCCCTGCACCGCGCCAAGACCGCACTGGAAGGCGGCAAGCCTCTGCCCATGGTTTTGCGCGAACAGCGTGTGTGGGGCCCGCGCGAGCGGCTGTTCGAGCGCATCCTGCCGCGCGCCAAGGCCGCCATGCTGGCGCGCCTGGTGGCCAATGCCAGCACGGTGGACGGCATCGTCAAGGGCCTGCGTCACCCGCAATGGCCGGAAGACCCGTGGGAAGCGCTGCGGCGCCTGGCCTTGCAGCTGGCCAAGGTCGCTGCCTAGCCCAACCCAGCCTCAGAGCCGGGCCAGCGCCTGCGCAAAGTCAGCCTGCAGATCCGCCAGATCCTCGATGCCGATGGACAGCCTGATCAGGCCCTCGGCCATGCCCATCTCGGCGCGCCTGGCCTGCCCCATCTCCCAGAAGATCGTGTGGGCCACGGGAATGGCCAGCGTGCGGTTGTCGGACAGATGGCTCGACAGGATGACCAGCTTGAGCGCATCCAGGAACGCCAGCGGGTCCAGCCCTTCGCGCAGCTCGATGCTCATCAGGCTGCCGAAACGCCCCTTGAACAGGGCCGCCGCGCGTTCATGCTGCGCGTGCGTGGGCAGGCCGGGATAGTGCACCCGGGCCACCTGGGGCTGGGCACTCAAGTACTGCGCCAGCTGCAGCGCGTTGCTGCACGTTCGATCCAGCCGCAAGGCCAGTGTCTCGGCCCCCACGGCCAGACGATGGGCATCTTCGGCCCGCAACGTGGCCCCCATGTCGCGCAGGCCCTTCTTGCGGATCTGGGTCATGCCCCAGCC
>NZ_DASUIS010000071.1:0-30480 GCF_036279675.1 Aquabacterium sp.
CTTTCTGCGTGGGTTGGGCACCGTCCAGCAGGGCTCGTATGTTGTGGGCGGTGGCCGTGACCATGGATTCGATCATGTAGCCCGTCTTCGGGATTCCCGTGGGGACGGGGGTGGGTTCGGGGGGCGTGATGGCCACGCACACACCGACTGCAAACACGTTGGGATAACGTGGGTTGCGCTGATGCTCGTCGATCAGCACGAAGCCACGCGGATTGACCAGGCCATCGATACCCAATATGGCGTCCACGCCTTTGAAGGCCGGCAGCATCATCGAATATTTGAAGGGCAGGGCATGCTCCTTCTTGGGCTTGCCGTCGTCATCGTGCTCGATCACGTGCATGGTGCCGGCTTCGACCTTGCTGACCTTGGCATTGCAGATCCAGCGAACGGACTTGTCGCGGAAGATGGACTCCATCATGCTCTTGGAGTCCCCCACGCCTCCCAGGCCCAGGTGCCCGATGTAGGGCTCGGAGGTCACGAAAGTCATGGGGACCTTGTCGCGGATCTTGCGGCGGCGCAGATCAGTTTCCATGATCATGGCGTACTCGTAGGCCGGGCCGAAGCACGACGCCCCCTGAACGGCACCTACAACGATGGGGCCTGGATCCTGAACGAAGGCTGCCCAGGCATCCCGGGCATGTTCCGCATGGTCGACATGACAGATGGATTGCGTATGCCCCTGTGGCCCAAGCCCCTCGATTTCATCAAAGGCCAGTTTGGGGCCGGTGGCGATGACGAGATAGTCGTAGGGAATGCGCCGATCATCCGCCAGCTCGACCTCATTGCGTTCGGGATGCACCCGTTTGGCACCCACCGGAATGAAGGCCACCCCCTTTTTTTCCAGGATCGGCGCGATAGGCAACTCGATCTCGTCGCGGTCGCGCCAGTCCACCGCGACCCAGGGGTTGGACGGGACAAAATGGAAGGTGGGGGTGTTGGAGATGACGGTGACCGTGTCTTCCGGTCGCGCGTTTTCTTTCATCTCGAAGGCCATGGGCAGGCCGCCGATGCCGGCGCCAAGTATCACGATGTGAGCCATGTCAATCTCCTTTACCTATACGGGTACGGGTATATTGGAATGATCGGACTTTGAATGCAGTTGGGCTACAGGGTTATCACGGGCGTGGGCGGGCCGAATCAACAAGATTCAACGAATCTTGCCCAACAGGGTCTCGATGTCAGCCATTACACGATCGCGCTCGGGAGGGGATGGCTCTTGGCCAGGCAGGTTTTCGCGTATTTGTTGCGCCATGAAGCAGACCGTGATGCGCACATAGGTGCTGTCCAGCGCCTTGCGCACGGCGGCCATCTGTGTGGCCACGGCCAGGCCCGGTTGGCCCTCTTCGATCATGCGCTGGATGCCACGCAGTTGTCCTTCGGCGCGCTTGAGTCGATTGAGAATCTCGCTCTTGTTGCGTGTGTCCTGAATCGAATGCGACGCGCAGTCTGGCGATGTCGCGGACGACACCTTGGATTTCGTGCTGCGTGGCTTCATGGAACAAGGCTTTGCAGGGGGCAGGCCGTGCTCAGGCGCAGGCCGCTGCGTCCTTGAAGCCCAGCTTGCGCAGGATGATGGCCATCGGGCAGAAATTGGTGAAGCCGAACTGGAACAGGTTGGCGCCGACAAAGGCGGTGAAGGCCAGGGCCCACTTCGACACGAACAGCGGGCTGCCTTCCACGCCGAGGGCAAGGGAGATCATGATGAACAGCCCGGCGACAATGCGGATCATGCGCTCGATGGTCATGGTGCGTTTCCTTTCAGAGAGTGAGGTGAGCCCGATCAGACAGGCTCATGCAGGCGCCGGTAGGCGGCGTAGTACAGAACAGGGATGACCACCAGCGTGAGCAAGGTGGACACCAGAATCCCGAAAATCAGGGACACGGCGAGACCATTGAAGATGGGGTCGTCCAGGATGAAGAATGCGCCCACCATGGCGGCGATGCCGGTCAGCGCAATGGGTTGGGCTCTTACGGCCGCAGACTCGACCACGGCTTGCTTGAAGGCCACGCCGCGCGCGACCTGCAGCTCGATGAAATCCACCAGCAGGATGGAGTTGCGCACGATGATGCCGGCCAGGGCGATCATGCCGATCATGGAGGTGGCCGTGAATTGCGCGCCCAGGAGCGCATGGCCAGGCATCACGCCGATGATGGTCAGCGGAATCGGCGCCATGATGATCAGCGGTGTGCGATAGGACTTGAACTGCGCCACCACCAGCAGGTAGATCAGGATGAGGCCCACGCCATAGGCCGCCCCCATGTCGCGGAAAGTCTCATAGGTGATCTGCCATTCGCCATCCCACTTGAGCGCGTAGGCCCGGTAGGGATCGGAGGGCTGCTTGATCCAGTATTCGGCGATGGCGCCAGTGCCTGGCAAGGCGGCTGCCTCCAGCTTGCCGCGGATGGCAAACAGCCCATAGAGCGGCGAGTCGAGCTGGCCCGCCATGTCACCGAACACATAGCTCACCGGCATCAGGTCCTTGCTGAACAAGGGCTTGTCGATCACGCCGCGCTCGACCCGCACCAGCTCCGACAAGGGCACCAGTTGCCCGTTGCCAGCGCGCAAGGGCAGGGCCAGCAGCTTGTCCAGCCCGATCTGCGATTCACGTGGCAACTGGATGCGCACCGGCACGGCGATGCGTGACTGGCCATCGTGCAGATAGGCCGGGTCGGCACCTGACAGCGCCGCTTGCACGGCCTGAGCCACACTGGCCACGGGGATGCCCAGCGACTCGGCGCGCTGCCGCTGCACCCTCAGGAACACCCGGGGCGCGTCTTCCTTCAGGCTGGTGTCGATGCCCACGATGTCGGCGGTGTCACTGAAGGCTTTGGCCACGCGTTGGGCGAGCTGCTGCCGACCTGCCTCGTCAGGCCCGTAGATCTCAGCCACCAGGGGCGACATCACCGGGGGGCCAGGCGGTACTTCCACGACCTTGACGCGTGCACCGTGGCGCGCAGCGATCTTTTCCAGTTCCGTCCGCAGCCGTTGGGCGATGACGTGGCTCTTTTCGTGACGGTGGTGCTTGTCCACCAGATTGACCTGCAGATCGCCTTGCTCGGCGTCAGCGCGCAGGTAGTACTGGCGAACCAGGCCGTTGAAGGTGATGGGCGAGGCCGTGCCTGCATAGCCTTGCAGGTTGAGCACTTCGGGCTGACGGGCCAGAAAGGCGCTCATGTCCTGCAAGGCTGACGCGGTGTCTTCCACTGGCGTACCGGCAGGCATGTCCACCACAACCTGGAACTCGCTCTTGTTGTCAAAGGGCAGCATCTTGAGGATCACGCCCATGCCCGATGAAGGGATGGTGGCCAGGCCGATCGACAGCATCAGCGCGACGATGATGCCCAGGCCCATCGTCCAGCGTCGGCCACGATGCACGAGCAAGGGCATGAGCACGCGGTTGAAGAGCTTGTGCAATTTGCCCGAGAGGCCCGTGGCCGCAAGCTCTGCATGACCTTGTGCTGCGCCATGCGAACCAGCATGCGGCTTCATGAGCTTGAGCGCCAGCCACGGCGTGACCGTGAAGGCGATGCCCAGCGAGATGGCCATCCCCAGGCTGGAGTTGATCGGGATCGGGCTCATGTAAGGCCCCATCAGACCACTCACGAAGGCCATGGGCAACAGGGCGGCGATCACCGTGAGCGTGGCCAGAATAGTCGGGCCGCCCACCTCATCGACCGCCAGCGGGATGATTTCCTTGAGGGGCTTGCCAGGTGCGAGCTGTTGATGCCGATGGATGTTTTCCACCACCACGATGGCGTCGTCCACCAGGATGCCGATGGAGAAGATCAGGGCAAACAGCGAGACGCGGTTGAGCGTGAAGCCCCAGGCCCAGGAGGCGAACAAGGTGGCGGTGAGCGTCAGGATCACGGCGGCACCGACGATCACCGCTTCGCGGCGGCCCAGCGCCAGGCCCACCAGCAGGATCACGGAGCCGGTGGCAAAGGCCAGCTTCTGGATCAGCTTGTTGGCTTTCTCGGCTGCGGTTTCGCCGTAGTCGCGGGTGATGGTCAGGTCGACATTGGCTGGCAGCACCGTGTTGCGCAGTTCATCCAGTCGCTGGCGCACGGCACGGGCCACGTCCACGGCGTTCTGGCCGGGCTTTTTGGTCACGGTGAGGGTCACGGCGGGGAAGGCCTGACCGGTGCCTTGCGGTGCGCTGCTGGCCGAGCCGGCTCCGGGGGTGAACCACACGTGGCGGCTGGCCTGTTGCGCCCCCCATTCCACCGTGGCCACTTCACGCAGGTACACCGGTTTGCCTCGGCTCACGCCAATCACCAGGTCGCCGACGTCTTCGGCCGAGCGCAGGAACTCGCCCGTTTCGATCGTCAGCATCTGGCTTTGGCCTTGCGCATTGGATCGGCCTGTACCAGGTTGCAGCACGCTGCCCGACGGCAGGCTGAGGTTGGCGGCAGCCAGGGCCTGTTGCAGGGTACCCAGGTCCACGCCGCGCTCACGCAAGCGACTCGGATCCAGTGTGACCATCACGGCCTGCCCTGGACCACCGATGGTCTGGACCTCGCGCGTGCCAGGGACACGTTTGATCTCAGCCTCCAGGCTGCGGGCGACACGCTCCAGCTCCAGCGCAGACTGCGCGTCGCGGCTCCACAGCGTCACGGCCAGAACGGGGACGTCATCGATGCCTTTGGGCTTGACGATCGGGGGCAGGGCGCCCAGGTTGCGGGGGAGCCAATCCTGATTGGCGTTGAGCACGTCATAAAGGCGCACCAGTGCATCCGTGCGGGGGACGCCCACCTTGAACTGCACGGTCAGCACGGCCATGCCCGGGCGTGAGACGGCGTAGGTGTGCTCGATGTCCGCGATTTGCCCCAGCACCTGTTCGGCGGGGCCTGCGATCATGTTCTGGACGTCCTGGCTGGAGGCGCCAGGGAAGGGCACCAGCACGTTGGCCATGGTGACATTGATCTGGGGCTCCTCTTCGCGAGGTGTCACCAACACCGCGAACAGCCCCAGCAGCATGGCGACGATGGCCAGCAGCGGCGTCAAGGCGTTGAGCTGAAAGGCCTGGGCGAGACGGCCGGCAATGCCCATCTGCTGTTGTTCACTCATGGTTTCATCGGGCTGGCGTTGGCCAGGCCCGCCTTCAAGGCATCTGCGGCGATGGTGTCGCCGGCCCTCAGCCCGCTGAGCACCGTGACCGTGCTCGCCTGTGCGCTGGCAGGGGCGGTGCGCACGGCTTGCAGCATGAACTGGCCTTCACGCACCACGTAGACGGCAGTGAGTTCGCCACGCCTGACGACAGCCTGTGCCGGAATGGACAGGCCTGTTTCAGCGGGGCCGTCTGCGGCGGCCGGGGCCATGTCGCTGAACCGGACGCGTGCGGTCTGGCCGGGCAGGGCCGTGGTCGACGGCAAGTCGAGGCGCCATTCCACTGTCTGGGAGACCGGATCGGCGCCAGGCAGTGACACGATGCGCGTGGCGCGAACCCAATGAGCTGGTGCCAGATCCGTGCCTGCGGGCAGGTTGACCTCGGCAGTACGTGCCGTTTTGATCCGGTTTGCCAGCGACGCGGGCACTTGAACCACGGCACGCATGGCCTGAGGGGCATACAGGCTCAGCACGGGGCGCCCCGGTGCTGCCAGGTCACCGACATCGGCGTAGGTCGCCAGGATGCGCCCGTCGAACGGGGCGCTCAGCGTGGCAAAACCTCTGGCCAGGGCCGCTTGCGACTGCCCCGCCCTGGCGGCATTGAAAGCGGCTTGCGCGGAGCGCCACTGCGCCTGTGCGCCATCAAAGGCAGCTGCACTGATGAACCCCTGGGCTTTCAGGGCCTGGCTGCGCTCCCATTGCAGGCGAGCATTGGTGAGCTGGGCTTCGGCCTGCGCCACGTCGGCCTGGGTGCGAGTCAGGGCGGCCTGGACGTCACGGTCATCAACTTGCGCCAGCGCCTGCCCGGCCTTGACCGTGTCGCCGGCCTTGACCAGCAAGGCGGTGATGTTGCCCGGCACCTGGGCCGACACGGTGCTCTGGCGAATGGCCTGGATCACGCCATCCCACTCCATGGCGCCGGCCTGGTTTTGAGACTGAACACGCACGGTGGGGACCTTCGGTGGGGCACTTTGCGCCCAGCCTGGCAGCCATGCAGCGGCCAGCGTGGCAATCAACAGGGTTCTGACGGCATGGTGTCTGGCCATGAAACGCTCTCCTCATCTCTATACGGTGGGGAGTATACATATACCCCTGTGGGGTATGCAAGCGCCTTGCTATTTCGGACACCCGAAACCTGTGACAAATCGGGGGATCATCCCGGAATCAGTACGCTGGAAGAGGGCTTGGCGGGGTCGTAGTAGACCTTGACCTTCTGGCCGACCGGGAAGGGGGCGAGTTCCTTGAGCGCCTGTTGCTCGTCAAAATGGTTCAGACCAAAGGCGCGCAGGCGATCGCCGGTATAGGTGGTGCCGTTGACCGTGTAGCGATAGCGCACCTCGGTGAACCACTCGTGGGTAGGCGTGCCGCTCTGGTCGCCGGTTTCATTGCGCGCCCTGGCCTTGGCGACCAGCATCTCGCCTTCGACCGATGGCCAGTTCGGGCTGGCCTGTTTGATCTGCCAGGCATGCCAGGCCAGGTACACCGCGCCGACGATGAAGGCGATGATCAGGTATTTGCCGAGGTCGTCAGGCATGGTTGTGGTGTCGGGGTTGCAGTCGGGGTAGCGAGGGGCTGGAATCGACGGGATTTGCGCGAAGATGGGAACCCGTCCTTCTTTGCATGTCGCTGCCGACTTTATGCCTCAAACCGCTGCGCCTCACAGTCCTTTTTACGCACACCTGTCGCGTCTGCGCTTCATCAAGCGTTGGGGTTTGATGCGCAATGCGGTGGAGGAGGATGTGGCCCAGCACAGCTGGGAGGTGGCCGTCATTGCCCACGCGCTGGCCGTGATCGCGCGTGACGTGCTGGGCAAGGCGATCGATCCCAATGCCGTGGCCACGCGTGCCTTGTTCCATGACGCCACCGAGGCCATCACGGGCGATCTGCCCACACCGGTGAAGTATTCGCCCGCCATGCGCCACGCCACCCAGAATCTGGAGAGCGAGGTGTGCGAGGAGATGCTGCGCCTCCTGCCTGAAGCGGTGCGGCCTGCCCTGAAGTCGGCCATGGACCACCACGAATGGCCGGGCGAGGAGGCCCGCCTGATCAAGTCTGCCGATCGGCTGGCTGCCTGGTTGAAGTGCCGTGCCGAACTTCGATATGGCAACAAGGAGTTCGAACAGGCGACCGTGCAAGTCAAATCGAAGATTGACGAGCACATGACGCCCGAAGTGCAGTACTTCCTGGATACCTTCGGATCGGCCTACGAGTTGACACTCGATTCGCTGATGCAAGGGGAGTGAGTTTTTTGATCAGGCGTGGACCGAGTTGGCAGGATGTGCTGGCAGGCCTGTCCGTGGCGGGTTTGCTGCTGCCTGAGGCGGTGGCTTACGCGGGCATTGGCAACATGCCGCCCCAGGCCGGGGTGTTGGCGCTGTTCGCCGGGCTGCTGAGCTATGCCCTGCTGGGGAGCAGCCGGTTTGCCATCGTGTCGGCCACGTCATCGTCTGCGGCGGTGCTGCTGGCGGCAACGGGCTCCATGGCTGGTCTGAACACGCTCATGCGCCTGGAGCTGGCGGCCGGCCTGGTCCTGCTGACGGGCTTGTTGTTCATGCTGGGGGCGCTGGCCAAGGTGGGAGCGGTGTCGGCCTTCATTTCCAAGCCGGTACTCAGAGGCTTCGCTTTTGGCCTGGCCTTGATCATCATCGTCAAGCAACTGCCGCGGATGCTGGGCGTGCCGGCACATGGGCATGACGCACAGGCCTTGCTCACGAATTTGTGGGCCAGCCAGGCGCAATGGCATGGTGCCAGCATGCTGCTTGGTGGCCTGGCACTGCTCGCCCTGTTTCTGTTTTCCAGGTTGGGGCAGCGCTGGCCCGGTGCCTTGCTGGTCATGTTGGCAGGGATTGCCGCGCAGCATCATCTGCAACTGGCCGACAGGGGCGTGGCGGCCGTCGGCGTGATCGAGTTGCATCTCAACCAGCCCGCCTGGCCGTCACTGCAGCGCGAACAGTGGTTGCGCCTGGGGGAACTGGCCGTGGCAATGGTGCTCATCCTGTATGCCGAGTCCTACGGTGCGATACGCAGCCTGGCAATCAAGCATGGCGACGAGATCCAGCCCAACCGCGATTTGCTGGCGCTCGGTGTGGCCAACGTGCTGAGCAGCATCGTCCATGGCATGCCGGTGGGCGCAGGCTATTCGGCCAGTGTGGCCAATGAATCGGCGGGTGCGCAGTCTCGCTGGGCTGGGCTGGTTGCCCTGACTGTTCTGCTGGTGGTGGCCTTGAGCTTGTTGCCCGTGGTCGCCTACATGCCGGAACCGGTACTGGGCGCCATCGTGATCCACGCGGTGACCAATATGCTGGACCCACGCGTTTTTTCGCCCTATTTCGTATGGCAGCGTGATCGCCTGGTGGCCATGCTGGCTGTGGCAGGGGTACTGTGGCTGGGTGTGCTGGATGGCCTGCTGGCGTCCATCGGGATCAGCCTGTTCATGACCTTGCGCGGCCTGGCCCAGGCCCATGTGGCCGTGCTGGGGCGCCTCGAAAACGGGCACGATTTCATCGACGTGAAGTTGTCGCCGCTGGTTCGCCAGGAAGAGGGCTTGCTGATTGTCCGTCCGGAGGCGCCCATGTTCTTCGGCAATGTCGAGAGCCTGATGGCGCAGATACGAGCTGAATGGCGGCGCTGCCCGGCGGCACCTTGTCTCATTCTGAGCCTGGAGGAGTCTCCCGACCTGGATGGCAGTTGTGTGGAAGCTCTGAAAGACCTGCAGGCCGACCTGGCTCGTGCTGGACAACTGTTGATGGTGGCGCGGCTCAAATCTCGGGCTTATGTCGTGCTGCAGCGAGCGGGACTGCCATTTCGTACGCTCACCATGCTCAGCATTGACGACGCGGTCAAACTGGCCAGGGCGCAGATGCCTGCTTGAGTGCCCTCGAGCGTAAATACCTGTAAATGTGCGGTACCCGGTAGACAGGACGCCAGGTGGGTGCGTTAAATGGCTATCTTCACAACTGGAGTGTCATGATGATCAAGAAGCTCCTGCTTTCTCTGGCGGTGCTGTGCGCAGCCCCCGTTTTCGCCGAGACCAATGTGGGCATTTCGATCGGTATCCACCAGCCCGGAATGTATGGCCGGATCAACATCGGCAACTATCCTGAACCGGTCGTGGTGTATCCACAGCCCATCATCGTCCAGCCGTCGCCGGTTGCGGTCTATCAAAGCCCGATCTACCTGTATGTGCCGCCCCAGCATCAACAGGATTGGCGGCGCTATTGCAGTCGCTATAGTGCGTGTGGGCAACCGGTGTACTTTGTTCGGGAAGACTGGGTGAGGGAGCGTTGGGAGCGCGAACATGCGCGCGACCGTCGTTTTGCCCCGCCAGACCGACGTGATCATGGACGTGGCAACGCCTACGGACATGACAAGGAGCACCGTGACCATGGGCGCGGGCATGACCGACGTGATCGCGACCGTGATTGAGTGTGAACCAGACGGTCGGGTGCAGGTCATGAATGGACATTGAATATCGGCATGAAGCCACGATCAGTGTGGCGCAGGCGATCGACCTTTACACACGCTCCACGCTGGGCGAACGTCGGCCCGTACACCGGCCGGACATCTTCGAAGGCATGCTCCGGCATGCCGATGTCACTGTGACCGCCTGGGCAGGCGAGACGCTGGTGGGCATTGCCCGCACCCTGACCGACTTCACCTATGCGGCCTATCTGGCCGATCTGGCGGTTGACGAAGCCCACCAGCACCAGGGCATCGGCACCCGCCTGATCGAGGAAACCCGTTCGCGGTTGCAGCCAGAGTGCATGGTGGTCCTGCTGGCGGCCCCCAAAGCCAACGATTACTACCCGAAAGTCGGCTTCGAGCACAATCCGCGAGCCTGGGTTCTGCCCGGCGAGAAACCTTGATGGCGCGTTCACCTGAGGAGACCAAGAAGATGCGTCCAGTGCTGGGCCGTTTGGCCGAAGAGGATGATGGGGGCGAGATGGTCCCGTTTCAGGGCTTGACGCGTTTCGAGCGTCAGTTGCCGGTCAGGCAGGTCTCCTACTACATCTGTGGCGAGCTGCAGGCACCGCAGTACTACACGGAATTGTTCTACACCCTGCGTACGGCCAGCGACACCGACCTGATCTACCTGCACCTGAACTCGCCAGGCGGCGACTTCAACACCGGGATGCAGTTGATCAACAACATCGCAGCCTCGGATGCCAAGGTGGTGACGGTGCTGGAAGCGCGCGCCTATTCGATGGCCGCCATGGTGTTCCTCAGTGGCGACGAGTTGTACGTTCATGACAACTGCCAGCTGATGTTCCACACCTATTCCGGTTTCTTCTCCGGCAAGGGCCACGAGCAGCAGGCCGAAGTGGCGGCGCTGGGCAAGTGGTTCGAGAAGGTGATGCACCGCATCTGCACGCCCTTGCTGACTGACGAGGAGGTCGACAGCATCATCAAGGGTGCAGATTTCTGGATGGATTCGGACGAGATCCGCCATCGTCTGGGGCAGGAGCGGCGCCGTCGCAAGGTGGCTGAGCCCGAGCGCCCTGCAGCGGCCAAGCGGGCCAAAGTCTCATCCACGACGACCCGAAAGCGCAAGGCCTGAGCGCCCTGGGCTGGTCCAAGCAGCGCTGGCCGCTTTCGGTTATCGTTTGCGGATGCAGCCCATACTTTCTGTTCAGAACCTGTCGAAGTCCTATGCTTCGGGGTTCCAGGCGCTCAAGCGCGTCAATCTGGATATTCACCGCGGCGAGATCCTGGCTTTGCTTGGTCCCAATGGGGCTGGCAAGACCACGCTCATCAGCATCATTTGCGGCATCGTGACGCCCACCGAAGGTACGGTGACGGTAGACGGCCACGACATCGGCCGCGACTACCGCCTCACCCGCAGCCTGATCGGGCTGGTGCCCCAGGAATTGACCACCGATGCCTTCGAGACGGTGTGGGACACGGTCTGCTTCAGCCGGGGCCTGTTCGGCAAGGCGCCAGATCCCAGGCTGATCGAGCAGATCCTCAAGGATCTCTCCCTGTGGGACAAGCGTGACAACAAGATCATCACCCTGTCAGGTGGCATGAAGCGGCGGCTGCTGATTGCCAAGGCTTTGTCGCACGAGCCGCAGATCCTCTTCCTGGATGAGCCCACGGCAGGCGTGGACGTGAGCCTGCGCCGCGACATGTGGCAACTGGTGCGCAAACTGCAGCAGGCCGGCGTGACCATCATCCTGACCACGCATTACATCGAAGAGGCCCAGGAGATGGCCGATCGCATTGGCGTGATCAACAAGGGCGAGATCATCCTGGTGGAAAAGAAGGACGAGTTGATGCGCAAGCTCGGCAAGAAGCAGTTGACGCTGCATCTGCCGGAGGCGCTGACCACCGTACCAGCCGGCCTGGAAGCCTACGCGCTGACCCTCTCTGCCGATGGCCATGAGCTGTGCTGCACCTACGACGCGCAGGACGACAAGGTCAACGTGCCCGAGCTGCTCAACGCCCTGATCGCCGCAGGCGTTCGCTTCAACGACATTCAGACAACACAGAGCTCCCTGGAAGACATCTTCGTGGGCCTGGTGGAGCGCGCATCATGAATTTCCACGCCATCCGCGCCATCTACATCTTCGAGATGGCCCGTGCCCGTCGCACGCTGATGCAAAGCATCGTGTCCCCCGTGATCTCGACATCGCTGTATTTCGTGGTGTTTGGCGCGGCCATTGGCTCTCGCATGCAGGAGGTGGACGGCATCAGCTATGGCGCCTTCATCGTGCCGGGGCTGATCATGTTGTCCTTGTTGACGCAGAGCCTGTCCAATGCCTCGTTCGGCATCTACTTCCCGAAGTTCACGGGCACAATCTACGAACTGCTGTCGGCGCCGATCTCGCCTTTCGAGGTGGTGCTCAGCTATGTGGGGGCCGCTGCCAGCAAGTCCATCATCCTTGGGCTCATCATCCTGGCGACGGCGGGCTTGTTCGTGCCGCTGCATGTCGAGCACCCGCTGTGGATGTTGATGTTCCTTGTGCTGACCTCGGTCACCTTCAGCCTGATCGGCTTCATCATTGGCCTGTGGGCGGACAGCTTCGAGAAGCTGCAGGTCGTGCCCTTGCTGATCATCACGCCGCTGACCTTCCTGGGTGGCAGCTTCTACTCGATCAAGATGCTGCCGCCGATCTGGCAGACCATTTCGCTGTTCAATCCGGTGGTCTATCTGGTCAACGGCTTTCGGTGGTGCTTCCACGGGCAGGCGGATGTGGGCCTGGCTGTGAGCCTGGCCATGACCCTGGGCTTCACCGCAGTGTCCTTGATGGTGGTCGCCTGGATCTTCAAGACGGGCTACAAGCTCAAGCGCTGAAGCCTGGCCTTGATGCCTGTCAGTCGGCCGGTGCCAGGGGCAGCACCAGGCGCATGGTGACGCCCCGGCTGCTGTTGTGCAGCATCTCGGCGGTGCCGCCATGCAGTTCCATCACCCGTTTGACAATGTGCAAGCCCAGCCCATGACCAGTCGCGTTGTGCGGGTTGGTGCTGCGCACGCCTTTTTCGAACAGAACGGGAATCAGTGACGCGTCCATGCCCGGGCCTTGATCACACACGTCGAACACCAGTGCCAGAGGGGTGTCGGAGTCGCGCAAGGTCAGCACGACCGGTTTGTTTGCGCTGCTGAATGCCAGGGCGTTGGACAGCAGATTGCGCAGCGCGAGCCGCATGAGGCTCATGTCCATGGCGACCGTGCGGGTGGTGCTGGGGCGCGCCATCACGATGCGATGCCGCTCGGTGTCGGGGAAGTCCGCCATGGTGAGGCTGATCAACGTGTCGACATCGGTGTCTGCGCGATCGGCCGGGCCTGATCGGGTGAGCAGGGCGGCCACAGCCAGGGTGTTGTCGATGTTGGCCAGCACTTGCCCCATCACGCCTCTGGCACGCGACAGGCGCTGCGCGGCGCTTGGCTCTTTGGCATCTGTCAGCAGATGCGCTGCACTTTGGAGTGCGGCAGAGGCGTTGTTCAGCGGTTGTCGAACCTCATGGGCCAGCACGGTCAGCATGTCGCGGCGTTCGCTCTGCAAGGTTCGTGTTTCCTGCGCCTGGCGCTCAACCTGGTGGCTGAGTTGCTGTTTGTCCTTGATGAGGCGGTCATAGGCGATCTGCTTGCCCAGTGCGGCCCCCAGGACATCGGCCATCAATTGCAGGGTGTGGACGTCTTCATCGTTGAAGGCATCCACCTTGTCCGACATCACCTTGAGTACCCCGACGGGGGCTCGGTTGTGCAGCAAGGGGGTGCAGACCATGGAGCGAACGCCGACGCGTCGGCAGGCTGGCAGGTCGACGCGCGGGTCATGCTCGGCATCCGTGCAGCGCAGCACCTCCAGCGTTCGGACGCACAAGCCCGAGAGGCTGCTGGACTGAGGCAGGCGCATGCCCACAAAGGGGTTCATGCTGCCGCAGGTGGCGCGGTAGACCATGCTGTCGAGCTCCACCAGCTCGACCACCGCACCCTTGGCGCCCGTGAGCTCCTGCAGGTTGTCGACCACCGTTTGCATGAACACGTCAAGGTCGAACGCCGCCTGGACAATGAGCGATTGCATCTGGATGATGCGTTCGAGTTTGACGGGGTGCAGTGCCACCTGAGTCATGTGCGCCCTTCGAGGAAGTGAGCCAGAACTGCCTGAAGTATCAAGCCCATTGTGGCGGAGCATGGCGCTCTCAGCGTGGATGTCAATGGCGTGCTCAGGGTGCTGTTTGCAGGACTTGCAGCAAATTTGTGAGTGCCGATCCGCATTCCTGATCAATCTTGAGGCTCAGCATGGCATCTGCGCGGGTGATGCCCTGATTGATGACGACCACAGGTTTGCCCTGCTTGTGTGCCTGGTCGGCAAAACGGAATCCGGAATACACCATCAGAGACGAGCCCACCACGATCAGGCCTTGGGCCTGCTCCACCATGTGCATGGCGGCCTGGACGCGACCGCGAGGGACGTTGTCGCCAAAGAAGACGACATCGGGTTTCAGGATCCCGGCACATTTCGGGCAGACAGGAGGCTGGAAATCCGCGTAGGCGCTGTCTTCCAGGTGCACATCGCCGTCCGGCGCCTGGCCCGACATGACGGGACTGAAGCCCGCGTTGCTGGCTTCCAGTTGGGCCTGCAAGGTTGATCGGGGCAGCCTGGTGCGGCATGAAAGGCATACGACTTCGGCCAGCGCGCCATGCAACTCGATCAGTGTCTGGCTGCCGGCTTTCTGGTGCAGCCCGTCGACGTTCTGGGTGATCAGGCCGGTGAGCCACCCCTGATGTTCCAGCGCGGCCAGAGCCCGGTGCCCTGGATTGGGTTGCGACGATGCAATGCGTGGCCAGCCCATGAAGCTGCGCGCCCAATAGCGGCGTCGAACCGTTTCGGAGGTCAGGAAGGCCTGGTGCTGAATGGGGCGAGCGTGCTGCCACTGACCGTGCTCATCGCGGTAGGCCGGGATGCCACTGGCCGTACTGAGGCCCGCGCCCGTGATGACGGCAAAGGGACCTTGGCGGAGCAAGGCTGCCAGCCGGCTGATGTCGGGGCTGGCTGCACCTTGCTCGTTCATGTCATGCCCTGATCAGAAGACTTTGAGGGCGATCCAGTAGGCCACTGCCGCCACAAAGGCGGAAGCCGGAATGGTCAGTATCCAGGCCCAGACGATGTTGCCCGCCACACCCCAGCGCACGGCGCTGGCGCGCTGCACCGAGCCCACGCCAACGATGGCGCCGGTGATGGTGTGCGTGGTGGATACGGGCACACCCATGGCCGTGGCGATGAACAGGGTGAGGGCACCGCCGGTTTCAGCACAGAAGCCGCCAACTGGCTTGAGTTTGGTGATCTTCTGGCCCATGGTCTTGACGATGCGCCAGCCCCCGAACATGGTGCCTGCACCGATGGCCAGGTAGCAGGCCACGATGGTCCAGCCCGGTGGCGATTTGTCTGCGGCAGAGGCATAGCCCGTCGAGATCAGCAGCATCCAGATGATGCCGATGGTCTTTTGCGCGTCGTTGCCGCCGTGGCCCAGGCTGTAGGCACCGGCTGATACCAGCTGGAGTCGCCGGAACCAGGCATCGACGCGAGAGGGCGAGACCCTGCGGAAGATCCAGGCCACGATCACCATCATCAAGGAGCCGAACGTGAACCCGAGCAAGGGCGACACGAAGATGAAGGTCACCGTGCGCATGATGCCTGCCGAGATCAGCGCGCCAGCACCCGCCTTGGCCATCACCGCGCCCACGATGCCGCCAATCAAGGCGTGCGAGGAGCTGCTGGGGATGCCGTAGAACCAGGTGATCACGTTCCAGGTGATGGCGCCACTGAGTGCGCCAAACACCACGTAGACGTCCACCACCCCTTTGTCTGCAATGCCTTTGCCCACCGTGGCCGCCACACTCAGGTGGAAGATGAAGATGGCAACGAAGTTGAAGAAGGCGGCAAACACCACGGCCTGAGTCGGGCGCAGCACGCCGGTCGACACCACCGTGGCGATGGAGTTGGCAGCGTCATGGAAGCCGTTCATGAAGTCGAACAGCAGTGCCAGCACCACCAGAGCGACGATGACCCAGAGGGCCACGTGCATGGTTGTCATGGTCAGCCTCTCGGGATCAGGAGTTCTCGAGGATCACGCCCTCGATCAGCTTGGCCACGTCTTCGCACTTGTCGGTGACGGTTTCCAGCAGTTCGTAGATGGCCTTGAGCTTGATCACTTCGCGCACATCGGGCTCTTCACGGAACAGCTTGCTCATGGCCGCGCGCATCACGCGGTCGGCATCGGTTTCGAGCTGGTCGATCTCTTCGCAGGTCTTGAGGGCGGCTTCGGCGGTCCTGGCGCTGCCGATGTCGTCCAGCAGGGCCACGGCCGATTTCAGGCGCTCGCAGCTCTTGACGCACAGGTCGGTCAGGCGCTCGATTTCCTCGGTCATGCGGCGCACGTCGTACAGCGCCATGGTTTCGGCAGCATCCTGCATCAGGTCGGCCACGTCGTCCATCGTGTTGATCAGCGAGTGGATCTGTTCGCGGTCGATGGGCGTGATGAAGGTCTTGTGCAGCAGACGGTTGACTTCGCGGGTGACGGTGTCAGCGGCGCTTTCGGCGGCGTCCACCTCCTGGTTGTACTTTTCGCGCAGGATGGGGTCGTTGTAGTTCTTGACCAGATTGGCGAAGGCGTGGGCAGCCACGACGATGTGATTGGCGTGCTGGTTGAACAGCTCAAAAAAATTGCCCTCACGGGGCAGCAGCTTTCCAAAGATCATGGGCTTTCTCGCATGTCACGGTGGTGACACTGTCTTGGTGTAGGCGCGAATTTTACCCGGGCATGGGCTCATGAATGACTGTCTGCCTGGCGCTGTTAGTCAAAATTTCGTGTTTGCAGGCGTGCGGAAGTGGCAATGTCCTGTTTTTCAAGTAGCGGCGCGTGTCACGCTGTTGAGAATCAGGCGCTCGCGCCAGGCAGTGGGCAGCCAGTTCAGGCAGGCACGCAGGCGGGCGTTGCGGCCCACGATGTAGCGGGCTTTGGGCGCCTTGCTGCGCAATGCTTTTTCCACCGCCTTGATCACGGCTTCAACCGGTGTGCCTGGTTCCTCTTGCGCGTAGCGTTGGTAGAAGCTGTTGAGCGCCTGATAGTGAGGCTGTTGGTTAGGCTGGTTGTGAGGTGTGCGCTGAGGCGCGAACGCCGGTGCCTGTCTGGCCTGCATGGCTTCAGTGGCATGCATGGCCTTGTCCCAGATCGGGGTGTCGATCTTGCCGGGTGCGATCGAGCAGACCTTCACGCCCAGCGGCGCCAGTTCCATGCGCAATGCGGCCGTCATGCCCTCGACGGCATGCTTGGAGGCCACATAGGCGGTCAGCCCGGGCGCGGCAAACAAGCCTGAGATGGAGCTGATGTTGACGATGTGGCCTTGAGCCTGTCGCAGCAGGGGCAGGCAGGCGCGGGTCACCGCGAAGGTGCCCATCACGTTGACATTCATGAGCTGTGCCAGTTCCTCCTGTGGTGTTTGCTCCAGGGGGCCGCTGAAGGCCAGGCCCGCGTTGTTGATCAACACGTCCAGTTGCGCGCCTGTTCGAGAACTGACGTCCGCCAACGCTGCCTCGATGGACGAGGCGGATGTGACGTCCAGCCGAACGGGCGTGATGCGGCCTTGCGATCGGGCAATCAACTCATCGGCGTCTTCACGGCGGCGCACGCCCGCCAGAACGAGGTGCCCTCGCTGTGCGAAGTGCAGCGCCAGGGCCTGACCGATGCCGCTGGACGCGCCGGTGATCAGGATGGATGAACCAGTGCGCATGGGGTGTCCTGTTCAGTTGGTGAGGCGCCGAACCAGGCGGCGAAGCGCCGGTGAGCCTCAGCCATCGACACCGGCGAACTCAGGCCAAAGTCCTGCCGTGCGGCGGAGATGTCGAAGTAGTGGTGCTTGGCGCAGACGGCGGCCACGGCGCGTGTCAGCCTGGGTTCGCCCAGTCTGGGCAAAGCGGTGCAGATCGCCTCCGACAGCGCGCCGATGGCGTAGGCCGTGGGGTAGGACACTTGCTTTCTGATGGGGGGCAAGCCGATGGCACCCAGCAGCCCGTCGATCCAGGCCCACATGGACACAGGCTCGGCTTCGTTCACGAAATAGGCCTTGCCGCCGGCTTCGTCGTAGTCCGCGGCCTGCAGGTGCCACCAGGCGGCGTTCTCGACATAGCTCACGCTGATGAGGTTGTGGCCCGAGCCAACTCGGATCAGCTTGCCGGCCTTGTGACGCTCGATCAGTGCGGGCAGCAATTGCGTGTCGCGGGGACCCCAGATGGCGTGGGGGCGCAAGGCGGTGGTGATCAGGCCATGCTGGCCATGCGCGGCCAGCACCATCTGCTCGGCGAGCATCTTGGTGTGCTGATAGGCGCTGACGGGTTTGACGGGGTAGGGCGTCTGTTCGTCGGCATTGCACAGATCGTCAAAGCCGATGACGGCGCTGGGCGAGCTGGTGTAGATCAGCTTGTGCACGCCTGCAGCCTGGCAGGCGTCGATCAGGTTGCGGGTGCCCTGCACATTGGTGCGGTGGAAGTCCTCGTAGCGGCCCCATGGGCCTGTCTTCGATGCAACATGGAACACGCGCTCGATGCCCTGGCACGCGGCGCGTACCGCGTCGGCATCAGCCAGATCGGCTTGAATCAGCTGCACGCCTTGCTGGCGCAGGAAGGGGTAGTCGCCGCGGCAGAGCACGGCCACGTCATGACCTTGCGCCTGCAAGGCTTCGACGATGTAGCGCCCCAGAAAGCCGCCGCCACCTGTGACCAGTGTTTTCATGAGCGCACGCCCTTGTTGATCTGAACTTGCGCCCATTCGGCCAGGAGGGGGCGCTCGATTTTGGAGTTGTGCCGCTTGTCCACCGGAAAGGCCTTCGGGTAGGGCAGCACGTGTCTGACCGGGAAGCCCAGGCCGTCCAGCCGGGCCTTGTAGGCGTGCAGACGCGTGGGGCTGATCTGGTGCTTGTATTCAGGGTAGAACTCCACCACCATGGCCAGCTCGGTCTGGCCTTCGACGTTCACGCCCACCAGGGCCGAGCGCCAGACTTCGGTCTCGGCATTGAGCACCTCTTCGACGGGTACAGAGAAATAACGCTTGCCTTGCGCCTGGACGATGTGTTTGATGCGCCCGCAAAACCACAGTCGGCCTTGCTTGTCGAAGTAGCCGGCGTCACCCGTGCGATGCCAGAAGGGGAATGTGCCATCGGCCACGTCGGCCTCGCTGGCTTCGATCTTGGTCAGTGCGGTGTTGATGGGGTCGTTGTGATAGCGGGGCGAAACGAGAGCGCCACGCACCACGATCTCGCCGACCTTGCCTTCACTCAATTCGGTGACGTCGCGCCAGTGGTGCAGTGCGTGCTCCTCCGTACGGATGATGCGCACCTCCAGGCCCGGCACGACCTTGCCCACGCACACGCCATAACCCACGGCTGACAGGCGAGCGGTCTCCCGCTCGATCTCGGCGGCGTCGATGGTGCTGATGGGGGTGACTTCTGTGGCGCCATACGGGGTGTGCATCACACCTTGTGGCATGAGATGCCCCAGTCGTTCGACCATCTTGTAGGGAATGGGCGCACCACCGCTGAAAGCCCGGCGGATGCTGGGCAGCTGTTTGCCTTTGGCGACACAGTGGCGGCTCAGGCGCTCCCACACGATGGGTGAGGCAAAGCCGGATGTGATGCCGAAATCCTCGATGGCCTGGATCAGGTTGTCGGGTTTGCAACGGCCTGGGTGCATGGAGCCCATATCGGGGATCACGCTGGTCTGGCCCAGGCAGGGGGAGATCAGCGTGGCCACGGGGAAGGCTGCCAGTTCCACGTCCTGCAGGCCAGGTTCGCACATGGTGCCGAAGTGGGCAATCTGTGCGCCCAGGGTGCTGTGCAGGGCCTCCACGCCCTTGGGCGTGCCCGTGCTGCCACTGGTGAAGAAGATGGCAGCCAGATCGCTGCCTTGTGTCTTCACCATCGGGCTGACGGGCGCCTTGCTCTGGCGGATGTCCGTCAGCCGACGCGTCGCGGGCAAGCGCGCCGCACCGGTGCTGATGAACAACTCGATGCTGGCGAAAGCATCGCCCACGAAAGGGCGCAACGCATGCACCAGCGGCAGGGCAATCATGGCCTGAGGGGCCACCTTGCGCACGCAATCAAGCAACCGCTTCATGCCCATGGCCGGGTCGATGATGACGGGTACGGCGCCGAGCTTGAACAAGGCGAACACGATGACGGGCAGGTCCAGATCAGGCCGTATCAGCATCAAGGTCTTGCTGCCACGGCGGATGCCGGCATCGTGCAAACAGGCCGCCGTGCGATCGACTTCGCCAAGGAACTGGCCGTAGCTGCGCGTTTCATACAGAAAGCGGCCCGACTTGCTGCGCTGGCGCGCCTGTGCAAAGGCGATGCGGCCAGGCTGTTTCAGCGCCTGGGTCTGCATCACTCCGTAGAGGTTGAACTCCGATGAGGCCGACATGTTCATGCCGATGCCGCCTTGCCGGAGTCTCGCAGGCCTTGCTGAAAGCCCACCACATGCGGCATGCCGAAGATCATGATCTGCACGAGATGCGGCCACAGGGGGTGAGCCTCAGGGCCGAACTTGCGCGCGAAGTAGACGCACTGAGCCGCATGGGCCAGCAAGGACAGGGCCATCACCACATACAGCCAGGCAGGCGGGATGTGAACGTAAGGGTGAGCCAGTTCGGCCAGACCCAGGACCCAGGACAGGCCGACGATGGTCTTGCTGATGGTGACATGGCGAGGTGAAATCATGGTGTCTCTCAATCAGGGCACAGCTCAGGCATCCACGCGGCGGGCCTGTTGTTGCAGGTCGTGCATGGCAATGCTCCGGGGCTGGATGTCGCTCTCGGTGATGTCTGCAACGCGGTGAAGGTCGGCCATCCAGGCCCGCATCAGGTCCATCGCGGCCTGGCGATCGGCATTCAATGAAGGGTGCAACTGCATCGTGAAGCCGGTACGGCCCTCCCAGGTGAAGCTGCCCGTGGTGATGGGGCACACCGCGCTCAAAGGCGGCGCGCTGACCACCCAACTGCCTGCCAGCTTGTGCGCATCGGCTGGGGGAGCCTGCCAGGCGCTCATGTTGGCGTACACGCCAAACCAGGCGCGATGGCGCAGCCTGTTATAGGCGCGGCGGATCATGTCGTCGCTCAGCCAGCGTGCGAAGTTCGTGTAGATCCACGAGCCCCACAGGATGCCCTTGCCATACAGGCTTTTGAGCTGGCCGTAGATGTCCTGGGTGCTGGGTGCACCGCGCAGCCGCAGCGACACCGGGGCCGTCCAGTTGCCCGATTGGGTCTGAATGCCCAGGGAGCGACGAAAGTCGTGCGGCATCATCCAGACACGTTCGCAGTCTTCTTGTAAAAAGCGCTCGCGGCAGACCTTGTCCAGGCTGGCCAGGAAGAGCGAGGTTTCGCCCACGCCTTGTGATCGGGCGCAGGCACGGAGTTGATCGCTGTGCGCCAGTGACGTCAGGTAGTAGACGAAGCAGTGCTCAGCCGGGCTTGATGGCGCGGTGGCTTCCGCCTTGCGCCATGGGTAGTTCACCGGCCGGCTGTTGCGCAGGTGCAGCTTCAGCGCAGCCAGGCGACCGAAGAAGCCCGGCTTGGGCGGGATGCTCTTGTGTGCCTTGGGCGGCATCGAGATGCCCAGCGATGCCAGGATCTTGACGATCGCGCCGCCGCCGTCATCGACTTCGTGCGAGTGCAGGAACCATTGCATCCGATCGGACGAAGGCTGGTACACGCCAAAGATCATGTCGATGTTTTCGCCCAGGGACTTGAGCACCCGGTACTTGCGTCCGGACCAATCGGTTGCCATTGCTTGTCAGCCCCGCCGGATCAGTAAACGAAGTTGTAGCGGGTGTAGGACATGCCGGCTGCCGTCATCAAGGCGGTGACCTTGTGGCCACGTTCCAGGCGGCCTTCCTTCTCGGCCACGGCCAGGGCTGCGGGCACGGAGTTGGTCACCAGGTTGCCGTATTCGGGCAGCATGAACATGTAGGGGATCTTCTTGTCCAGGCGCTTTTCCAGGTCACGCCAGGCGGTCAGCGTGTTGGTGTGCGGGATGAACAGGTCCACCTCGTCAACGGGGATGGGGTTCTCGCGCATCATTTCTTCGAGATCGCCGATGGTGTTGTCCTGCATCTTCTTGCCGTAGGACATGAAGCGCAGGCGGCCCTTGCCAGCCATGGACAGGTCACCCATGCGCATGGTCTCGATGTCGTCATCGATGATGGGCGACATGCACAGGTCGGCGAACTGCGTGAAGGTGCGGTTGTCGAACTGCCAGGGCTTGTCGCCGTCGGCCGTCAGGATGGTGGCAGTGGAGCCTTCGCCCACCGTGTAGCTGGCGAACGCCCATTCCAGATCGGCCAGGCTGGTGAGCTTGTGGTTCTGCGCCAGGGGCTGGCCCTCATGGCAGGCGTACTCGGCGGTGACGATCAGGATGTTCTTGAACTGGCCGGATGCCAGAAAGGCCTGCGCGATCTGGGTGGCGCGGGTCCAGCTGCCGCAGGCTTCGGTCACGTCGAAGCACTGGGTCTTGTGCATGCCCATGGCCTTGGCCACGAAGAAGGCCATGGCCGGTTCGATCACGCGCTTGTCCACGCTGGCATGGATCAAGAGGTCGATGTCGTCTTTTTCCAGGCCAGCCTGATCCAGTGCATCGTTGATGGCGCGTTCGGTGTAGGTGAAGGCCTGCTCACCCTCGGCCAGCCAGTGGCGATTGACCGAGCCGATGTAGTTCAGGTAGTGCTCGATGGTTTGCAGCGCCACGTTGAGGTCGCCCTGGAAGCCTTCACGGCTCTGGTCGGCCACGATCTGCAGCATTTCTGCGTTGGAGACGGTGCGTTCTGGGTAAGCAAAGGCGACGCCGGCGATGTGCATGGTGGACTTCCGTTCAAGTTGAGCAACAGGGTGTTCCGGGGCCGCTGGATGGCGCGAAGTGGCGCGTTTCGGAGCGTTCAAGAACAACGATTGCATGAAGTCTGTCAGATAGGGGTCGTTGCGGGATATCCCTTAAGTGAGCGTCATATCGATTCGAAAAGAAACGAAAATGGATTCGTTATGATTCGAAAGTGATCATTTATGGCGCGCTTATGACGTAAACGGAACCAATCAAATAATGCACAACTGCACAGAAATAGAGGCATCTGCATGCTTTTCGACGCCTTGTCTGGCGTCATGTGGTGCCCGGCCTGTTCGTTTTGACCGTTCGCGCTTCGTTTCGCGGCAAGGGCTGTCCCCCGTGAACGAAGGGGGCTTTCAAATGTGTATTTGAAATGAATGTTATGGTTCGACCCCGGCAATCACTCAGATTGCACGGAACAGTCCATGAGCACCGAGCCTCGCATCATCCCCATCAAGCCCGTTAACGCTCTGCCGCAGCACGGCTCCCTTTTCGAGGCGCACAAGAAAGTTCAGGCACGCTCAACCAAAGGCTGGTTCACCAACTGGCGCTGGGCCATGGTCTGGTTCACGCAGCTCGTGTTCTACGGCTTGCCCTGGCTGCCCTGGCACGGTCGGCCAGCCGTGCTGTTTGACCTCAACAGCCGGCGCTTCTACATCTTCGATCTGGTCCTGTATCCGCAGGATTTCATCTACCTCGCGGCGCTGCTGGTGCTGAGCGCGCTGGCGCTGTTTTTCTTCACGGCGATAGCGGGGCGCCTGTGGTGCGGGTTCGCCTGCCCGCAGACGGTCTACACCGAGATCTTCATGTGGATCGAGCAGCGTATCGAAGGAGATCGCCTGTCCCGCATCAGGCTGGACGCGGCGCCGTGGTCCGGGCAGAAGCTGATCAAGCGCGGCGGCAAGCATGCCGCCTGGGGCGTGTTCAGCCTGTGGACTGGCTTGACCTTCGTGGGCTATTTCACGCCGATGCCGACCTTGCTGGCCTCCATCGCGGGCTTCACGGCCGGCCCCTGGGAGCTGTTCTGGAGCGTGTTTTATGGCCTGGCCACTTACGGCAATGCCGGCTTCCTGCGTGAACAGGTCTGCAAGTACATGTGCCCCTATGCGCGCTTCCAGAGCGTGATGCTCGATGGCGACTCGCTCATCGTCGGCTATGACGCAGCCCGAGGTGAATCACGTGGATCGCGATCGAAGTCGGCCGACAGGGCGCAGTTGGGCCTGGGCGATTGCGTGGATTGCACCATGTGCGTCCAGGTCTGCCCGGTGGGCATTGACATCCGCAACGGCTTTCAGATGGAGTGCATCGGCTGCGGCGCCTGCATCGACGCCTGTGACACGGTCATGGACAAGATGAACTACCCGCGTGGCCTGATCCGATTCTCGACGCAGAACGGGCTGGACAAGGGGTGGAGCCGATCGACCCTGGTCAAGCGTGTGATGCGCTGGCGAACAGCCATTTACGGCGGCGCCTTGCTGTTGGGGATCACCGTGTTGGCCTTCAGCTTGATGACCCGTGCGCCGTTCCGGGTGGACATCATTCGCGATCGTGGCGTGATGGCGCGCATGGTGGACGATGGTGTGATCGAGAACGTCTATCGCCTGCACATCATGAACGCCACCGAGCTGCCCCAGCGCTACCGCGTGGACGTGAGCGCCGAACACGGCGTCTACGGGATGCGGGTGGACAACGCGCAGACGGTTGAACTGGCACCTTCAGAGAACAGAGACATCAGCGTGCGCATCAGGCTGGATGCCAATACCGCGGCCAACCTGGTCGGTCAGATCGTGCCGATCAACATGGGCATCGAGCAGCTGGGTGCATTCGGGCAGTCGGTGAAGGTCGTCGAGCGCAGCACCTTTGTCGTGCCGCGCTGATGCCGAACTGGCCGCCATGCGAGGTGGCCAGCGCAGGCGTCACAGCCCGCTGAGGAAGCGCTGATAGGCCTCTGCCGTGACGGCGGGGGTCTCCACCATGGGCATGTGGCCAATGCCATCCCATACGTGGACTTGCGCCTGAGGCAGTGCCGCTTGCCAGACGGGCACACTGGACACGTCGATGAGGCGATCCTGCTTGCCCCACATCAGAATGACGGGCACCTTCACTTCGCGGATGCGCACGGGCAGATCGGTTTCCTTGTGGGATTCGGCAAAGATCTGCGTCAATTGATCGCGTCTGGCGATGTAACGATCTGCCATGGCGTCCAGCACGTAGCCGGGCATGAAGGGCGGCGATGCCATGGTCATCGGGTAGAAGCGATGGAAGCCTTCCCGCGTGCTGAACACGAAGGGGTTCTGGCCCTGGCTCAGCATCACGCGCATCTCGCTGGGGTGCGGCGAGGGCAGCCCGGCCGGATCTACCAGCCCTGCAGACAGCGTGCGTTGCGGGTAGCTCACGGCGAATTGCGCGGTGATGAAGCCGCCCATGGAGTTGCCGATGATGTGCGCCTGCTTGATCTGCAACTGGTCCATCAGCGCAGCGATGCGGCGTGTCTGGGCCTCGATCGTGTAGCTCCATTCGGGCTTGAAACCAGTTTCACCATGCCCGGGCAAGTCCGGGATGATGACCTGGTAGTGCCCGCTGAAGTGTCGAGCAAAGCGCGCCCACACGTCCTTGTCGGCGCTGAAGCCGTGGATCATGACGATGGCCGGACCCTGGCTGGAAGATCGGTACAGGGTCATGGGAATGCCTTCCACGGTGACCACTTCCTTGTGCAGGCCGTACAGGCGGGATTCGATGCCCGCTGTCACGTCATACGTCAGTTGCCCGATGGCGGGATAGGTGGTGTAGGCCCAGCCCAGCGCCAGTGCGGCCAATGCTGCGGCCACAGCCGTCGTCTTCTTGATTGCCATGATGTTTTGGAGAGAGAAAAAAAGGTGCGCATGGTGCGCACCACATGTCGTGCGGGAAAGCGCTGTGTTCAACCTGCCAGCATCTTGCGCGCCATGAAGGCCGAGATGGGCTGGTACCAGGACCCCACCAGCCGCACCATGAAGTCCAGCAGCTTGGCATCAGGCCCCACGAGCACACGGCGTTGATTGCGCTCAACCGCCCGCAGGATCTGCAAGGCCGCGCCTTCCGCCGTGGTCACGTTCAGCATCTTGTCAAACCGTGAGCGTGCGGCTTCGGCATCGCCTCCGGTTCTGGCGGCCATGCTGTGGTCCATCTTGGCAGCACGTGCAATGTTGGTGCGGATGCCACCCGGGTGCACGCAGGTGGCGCTCACGCCGCAGTTCTCCAGATCCAGTTCCTGGCGCAAGGCTTCGGTGAAGCCACGCACCGCGAACTTGGATGAGTTGTAGGTGCCCTGTGTGGGCGAGGCCAGCAGGCCGAACAGGCTTGAGGTGTTGACCACGTGCCCGTCGCCCGATTTCTTGAGGTGGGGCAGGAAGGCTTGCGTGCCCCAGACCACGCCCCAGAAGTTGATGCCCATGATCCACTGGAAGTCTTCGGGCTTGACTGTTTCGATGAAGGCCCCCAGGGCCACGCCGGCATTGTTGAAGATCAGGTTGACCTTGCCATGGTCGCGTGCCACCTGATCGGCCCAGGCATTCATGGCTTCGCGATCGGCCACGTTCAACTTCGCGGTGGTGACCTTGACGCCCAGCTTGCCGGCCATTTGAGCGGTCTCGGCCAGGCCGGCTTCATTCACGTCGCTCAAGGCCAGATGGCAGTCGCGGCGTGCCAGCTCCAAAGCCAGTGTGCGGCCCATGCCCGAGGCTGCGCCCGTGATGGCGGCTACCTTGTTCTTGAAGTCTTTCATGCGGGTTGTCTCCTCGTCATGGCCTCAGGGGCTCATGTGAACAAGTGGTGTGCAGGTTTGAAGGCCTGGCACATGCGACGGAAGGTGAAGCTGAAGCCGGGGAACATGGCGATCACGTGGCCGCTCTTGCTCTGGTACCAGCTGTGGCAGCCGCCCGATTGCCACACGGTCTGCTTCATCTCGCGGTGGATCATGGTGGTGTAGTCGTTCTCGGCGTCGGCCTTGATCTCGATGGACCTGGCCTTGCGAGCCTGCACCGCCTTGATGGCACGCATGATGTATTCCATCTGCGCCTCGATCACGAAAATGGCCGATGTATGGCCGATGCCGGTGTTCGGGCCGGTGACCACAAACAGGTTGGGGAAGCCGGGCATGGTGGTGCCCAGGTAGGCGCGGGGGAACTCTTTCCAGACATCGCCCACGGACTTGCCGCCCTTGCCGATCACCGGGTAGGAGATCACGCCATCGGTGGCGTCGTAGCCGGTGGAGTAGATGATCAGGTCGAGGTCAACCTGCTTGCCTTGTGTGGTCAGGATGCCGCGTTCGTTGATCTCGGCGATGCCGTCGTCCTTGGTGTGCAGCGTCACGTTGGGGCGCGCCAGGGCTGGGTAGAGCGTGCTCGACAGGATGATGCGCTTGCAGCCGATGGTGTAGTCGGGCGTGACGGCGGCCTGCAGTTTGGGGTCTTTCAGCTGCCGCTTGATGTTCTTGAGTGCGGCCTTCTGGGCCACCACATTGAGCATGGTCTTGGAGTACTTGAAGCCGATCACACGGCTTTCCAGCGACCAGTAAATGATGGTGCGCAGGGCCTTGTAGATCAACTTGGAACCCAGCAGCGAGCGTTCGAAATCCGAGAACACGCGGTCAGGGCGGGGCAGCACCCAGTGCGGCGTGCGCTGGAACACATCCAGATGGCCCACATCGGGCGCGATGGCGGGGATCACCTGGGCAGCCGACGCGCCGCTGCCGATGATGGCCACGCGCTTGCCCTTGTAGTCGTAGTCGTGATCCCACGAGTTGGTGTGGAAGCTGTGCCCCTTGAAGGTGTCGCGGCCCTTGAAATTGGGGATCACGGGCGTGCTCAGTGGCCCCGAGGCATTGATCAGGAACTTGGCCTGGAAGGTGCCGGCGCCATCGGTGTGGATCTGCCAGACCTGCTGGGCTTCATCCCACTGCACCTTGTTCACGTTGGCATTGAGGCGCACTTTCTCTTCCAGCTTGTGCTTGGCGATCACGTGCTTGGTGTACTCCACCAGTTCGTGCTGCTCTGCAAACATCTGCGACCACTTGTAGGGCTCGAACGAGAGCGAATACAAGGGAGATTGCACGTCCACCGCAGCGCCGGGGTAGCTGTTCTGGCTCCAGGTGCCGCCGATCCAGGCACGGCGCTCCAGCATCAGGAAATCGTTGATGCCATTTTTCTTGAGGTTGATGGCTGCAGCCTGGCCGCCAAAGCCACTGCCGATGATGATTGCGGTGTAGGTCTGCATGATTCTGCGAAGCGTGTGGAAATTGGTAAGTGATGTTGTCTGTCGTCAGTTTACAAGTGAAGTCGATTGTCGTCAAATACGGGTATGACGAAATCTGTGACGAGTGACGACAAAAAGGGCCGCGTTTACGGGGGGGAGAACCTGGAAGAGCGCCGCACGCGCCGCCGCCAGCAGTTCCTGGACGCCGGCCTGCAGGTTTTTGGCACCCTGGGTTACCGGGCGGCCACGGTGCGCATCCTTTGCAAACAGGCCGAGTTGACAGATCGCTACTTCTACGAATCCTTCGACACGACGGAAGACCTGTTGATGGGTGTTTATCGGCAGCAGTGCGAAGCGCTGGCGCAATGCGTGGTCGTGGCTTTGGCCACGGCCGGTAGCGACACCGATTTCATGAGTGCCATCGAGGCAGGGCTGGATGCCGTGTTCACCCACGTTTCAGATCCGCGCGTGGCGCGTGTCATCTGGATCGAAGTCCTGGGCGTGAGCCCTCGCGTCGACAAGATGTACAACGACACCATGGATGGGTTCGGCAATCTGGTGATGAACGTGGCCCGTCAGCGCTTTGATGATCTGGGGACGAAGGATCAGGATGAGATACGCATGGTAGGTCTGGCGCTGGCCGGTGCTGTGAGCCAGTGCGTGCTGCATTGGGTGCTCGGTGGCTATCGTGAAAGCAAGGCCACCATGGTGTCGGCCACATCCAGGGTGTTTCGTGGCTTGATGAGCACGCTGCCACCTTGAGCAGCGTGTCCTGGTGCGGGCAGGACCTGTTCTGTGCGGTATCAGACAGCCAGTGTCGGCGGACGTGTTCAGACTGTGCTGCTGCCCTCCGGATGTCAGGCGCAACCGAAGGCTTTGCCGGCATGGCCTTCCTCCCAGTTGGTCGTGGCTGGTGTCTGCACACGTCATGGAGCCACCCACATGCTCAGCCGCGATCACACCTTGACAGACCGTCGCGTCGGTTTTGCAAACCTTCCTGGTGTGTTGAACTCATGCCCGGCCATCCGAACGCGGCCGCTGACGTTCAGGGCGCCTGCCCTGGCTGATGCTGGCAACCACTTGTTGATGAGTGACTGCCTGAGCCTGGTCAACGCCATCAGCCAGAGGGTTTACGGGACAGTGGAAGAGCGCTCGCCAGCAGGTCGACGACAGTTGGCGCAGGAGTGTCAATCTGCGCTGCTGCAATTGAAAGAGGCGTTGATGCAGTCGCATGCCAGACGCTGGCAACTGGAAGTGGACGTCGTTGATGCACGGGCAGCGTGGGCCGTCTTGCGGGCCGAACTCTCCCAGGTGGCGGCCAACGGCGCGCCTCGGGCTGTCAACGCTGCCGCAGACGCGCTTCCAGTTCCTTGGATACCGTGATGTCCACGAAGGTCAGTACCGCCCCCTGGATCATGTTGGTCAGGGTGCGGTAGGGCATGATGCGCACGGTGTACCAATGGCCATCGGTGGTCGAAATCTGCTTCTCGCAGGAGCTGAGTGTGCGCAGCGTTTCTCGGGCGTCCTGGTGCAGATCCGGGTAGTTCAGGGTGTTGGCCAGGTCGCTCAAGGGGCGCCCGACATCGGCTTCCCTGAGATGGAAGATGCGTGTGGCCTGCTCGGTGAAGCGGCGGACATTGAGCTCATTGTCCAGAAACAGCGTGGCGATGTCGGTGCTGTTGAGCAGGTTCTGCATGTCGCTTTGTGCCAGTGCCAGGTCGTCCAGCTTGGCCTGCAGTTCGCCGTTGATGGTCTGCAACTCTTCATTCATCGACTGCGCCTCTTCCTTGGAGGTCGTCAGTTCTTCATTGGCTGATTGCAGCTCCTCGTTGCTGGATTGCAAAGCTTCATTGGCGGCTTGCAGCTCTTCCTTGGAAGCCTGCATGTCCTGACGCAGGGCCTGGATTTCATCACGCGCTCTGGCCAGCTCGCTGGTGAGTGTGTGGTCCATGTGGGGGCCGGTACTCAAGGCGATGGTCTGGCTGTCCAGCGGCTCGAAGGACTCCTTGAACACGATCATGAGCATGCCTTCCAGTGCCTTGGGCTCATGCAGCGGTTGCACGGTGATGTTGAGTGCGTGCGGTGTCTCCTCGGTGGCTCTGAGCCCTCGCAGATCGACAGGCTTGTTCTCTCTGAGGGCCTGCCGGATGGCCACCGCGAGTTGCGTGCGGATGCTGGGCCTGGCCATGGCGTGGATGTTCCAGTTGGCCTTGCCGGCTGCAGGTTCCAGGTATTTGCCTGTTCGCCCGCTGATGTAGAGGATGTCGCCCTCCGCGTTGATCAGGACAGCCGGGGGGGACATGGTCTGCAGCAGGACGTGGTCCGCCAGGGCTTGCAGATTGGCCGGGTGAGGTGAGGATGTGCTGGACACAACGAGCTCCTGCGCCGGAGGGCGCATCGACGAATGACGGTTGACGGGAAAGTCCACGGCGCCTGCATGAAGCGTGAGCTCGTTGCGCAGATAGATGCGTGACTTGGGCGAGTAGGGCGTGAACAGCGCGTGCGAACGCCCGACCGTTTCGGAGTTGCCCAGCACCAGAACCGCACCGGGCTTGAGGCTGTAATGAAACAAGGGCATCAGGCGATGCTGCAATTCGGCGTTGAAGTAGATCAGCACATTGCGGCACGACAGCAGATCCAGCCTGGTGAAGGGGGGATCCAGAATCACGTCGTGCTGCGCAAACAGCACGGTGTCACGGATGGCCTTGCTGATCTGGTATGCACCGTCCTGCCTGGTGAAGAAGCGTGCCAATCGCTCAGCGGGCATGTCTGCCAT
>NZ_DASUIS010000072.1:0-108485 GCF_036279675.1 Aquabacterium sp.
CTCCTTCACGGACAAGCGCCCGCTGGTGATCGGCCGCTGCGCCGTGCGCGCCACATGCAGATCGAAATCCTTGTCGGCCACATCGTTGACCGCGCAACCCGCGCTGCGCATCAGGATCGTGCCCAGCGTGAACACCAGCAGCAGGTGCCAACCCGGAAAGCCCCCCGCCGCCAGCCACAAGGCGGACAAGGTAGGCCACAGCAGCAGGAGCCAGCCCTGAGGCCGGTTCCAGCGGATCAGATCAAGGTATAGCGACCAGCGGTCGCGCAAGGTCAAGGTGTTCACGGCGCCCATTATCGCGGCCCCGCCGGGCTGCGGCCTGGGGGCAGCACTCATCAATCTGTCATCCAATCGGACTATGCTCGGTGTCCATGCGCCTTGGTGCGCCTACTGCCCGGAACGATCATGAAAACTTTGCTGATGTACGAACGCGTGGCCCCCCTGGACCGCGAGCAGCACCGCAACCTGCGCATTCACCAGGGGCCCAGCCGCCTGGCTTTCGCCCGTGAAACCAATTCCATGTTGATGGCCGCCGCCGAGCTGCCACTGGCCGCGCTGGACTACCCCTGCGTGTTCGTCCCGGCTGGCGACACCCACTCTCTGGTGGCCATCGTGGGCCTGCGCGACAAGGAAAACCTGATGATTGACGGCGCGGGCAACTGGGCTGACGAGCACTACGTGCCCGCCTTCGTGCGCCGCTACCCCTTCGTGCTGGCCGAGCAACCTGGCACCGACCAGATGACCCTGTGCATCGACGAAGCCTTTGACGGCATCGACCAGGCTCAAGGCGAAGCGCTGTTTGACGCCCAGGGCCAGGACACGCCCTATCTGCAGCAATTGCAACAGTTCCTGCTGTCCTTCCACCAGGACATGCTGAGCACCGCCCGTTTTGCGCAGCGCCTGGCCGAATTGGGCCTGCTGGTCGAACGCTCGATCGACTGCCACATCCAGGGCGAAAAACTCACGCTCAACGGTTTCAAGGTGGTCGACGAGAACAAACTGCGCGCCCTGCCCCCTGATACCGTGCAGGAGCTGTTCGGGTCAGGCGCGCTGGGCTGGGTGCACGCCCACCTGCTGTCGCTCAACAACGTGAACAAGCTGGGCAACCGCCTGGGTCAGCGCCTGCTGGCGGCTCGCACGGCCGCAGAAGCCGGCGAGCCGCACCTGACTCACTGAGCCTGACTCACTGAGCCTGACTGCGCGGCGGGGTGACTTCGGTCGGCACTCTGCCGCCCTGCCCCGCCTGCCAGCCACCACCCAGCGCCCTGTAGACACCGATGTGGGCCTGCTGGCGGGCCAGTTGCGCCGCGATCAAGGCCTGCTGAGCCGAGAACAGCGCACGCTGCGCATCCAGCAGATCCAGCTGGCTGGCCACGCCGGCGTCATAGCGCATGGTCGACAAGCGCAGACGCGCCGCTTCTGCCTGCGCCTGAGCCAGTTGAGCCTGAGCCTGATCGGCGTAGGTGCGCCGCGCCACCAGGGCGTCCGAGACTTCCTTGAAGGCCGTCTGGATGGCCTTGTCGTACTGCGCCACAGCGATGTCGCGCTTGACCTGGGCCGACTCGACCCCCGCCTGCGTACGGCCCGCATCAAAGATGGGCACGCTGATGGATGGCGAGAAGCTCCAGGCATTGCGCCCATCGTCAAACAGGCCGGACAAGGAATCGCTGACCACCCCGGCACTGGCCGTCAGGCTGATGCGAGGAAAGCGCGCCGCACGGGCCGCTCCGATGTTGGCGTTCGCACCGATCAGCTGCTGCTCGGCCTGCGCGATGTCCGGGCGCTGCAGCAGCACCTCGGACGACAAGCCCACCGGCAGCTCGCTCAGATCAGGCCACAGGCTGGCCGACACCACTTGCGCGGCTTCGGCGCTGCTCTTGCTGTTGACCAGCACCTGCATCTTCACATCGGGCACAGGCGGCAGAAGATCTGCGGGCGCCGCGCTACCCAGCAGCAGGTTCAAGGCATTGAGATCCTGCGCCCATTGGCGTTGGGCTTGCGCACGGGTCACACGAGCGGCTTCGACCGACGATTGCGCCGAGCGCAGATCCAGCTCGTTGAGCACGCCGTTGTCGAACTTGAGCTGCAGCAGCTTGAACGAGTCCTGACGCGTTTGCAGCGTCTGCTCGCTCAAGGCCACCTGCCAGCGATCTGCCCACAATGCGTAATAGGCATTGGCCACCGAGGCCACCAGGCCGATGTGCACCGTCTTGCGGGCCTCTTCGGACGCCACCACCTGTGCGGCGGCCGCTTCGCTCAGCGCCTTGACGCGGCCAAACAGGTCCAGCTCGAAGGCCGACACAGTGACGCCACCGGTCACCGTGGTGGTCAGCGGATACGGCGAAGCCGATGAAGGCTGGCGCGTGCCACTGATGCTGCCATTGAGCGTCGGGAAGCGATCGGCGTTCTGGACCTGGTACGCAGCGCGCAATTGATCGATGTTGAGCACGGCCACGCGCAAGTCGCGGTTGTGGTCCAGCGCCAGCTTGATCAGGCCTTGCAGCTTCGCATCAGGGAAGTAGCTCGCCCAGGGCAGATCGGCTACCGCGCGCGCTGCCTGGGCATCTGCGGCCTTCGCGTCTTCGGCCGAGAGCTGCGCAGGTACAGCCAGCGCAGGGCGTTCATAGGTCGGGATCAGCGAGCAGCCCGACAAGGTCAGCAGGGCCGCAGCAGCCACGGCATGCAGTGCCGTCAAAGACTTATTCATGAGAAGGCTCCACTGAGTGGCTGGCGGCTTCCACACGAGCCGGCTTGGCGGGGAAGAAGCGGCGCACCACCACAAAGAACACGGGCACGAAGAACACGGCCAGCACGGTGGCGGCGATCATGCCGCTCATCACGCCGGTGCCAATGGCACGCTGGCTGGCCGACCCTGCACCGCTGGACACCACCAGAGGCAGCACGCCCAGGATGAAGGCCACGGACGTCATGATGATCGGGCGGAAGCGCAGGTGGCAGGCCTGCAAGGTGGCGTCCAGCACGCTCATGCCCTTGCTTTGCAGCTCACGCGCAAACTCGATGATCAGGATGGCGTTCTTGGCCGACAAGCCGATGATGGTGATCAGACCCACCTTGAAGAACACGTCATTGGGCAGGTCACGCAGGTTGGCACCCAGCAGCGAGCCCAGGATGCCCAGAGGCACCACCAGCATCACCGCAAACGGGATGGACCAGCTTTCATACAAGGCAGCCAGGCACAGGAACACGGCGAGCAGCGAGAACACCAGCAGCGTCGTGGCCTGCGAGCCAGACAACTGCTCTTCACGCGACAGCCCTGTCCACTCGATACCGATGCCGGCTGGCAACTTGGCCGCCAAGGCTTCCATCTCGGCGATGGCCTGCCCCGTGGAGAAACCCGCAGCCGCATCACCCGCCAGACGAATCGACGGATAGCCGTTGTAGCGCACGGCCTGCATCTGCCCCGTCACCCAGCGTGTGCGCACAAAGGCCGACAGCGGCACGCTCTGCCCTTGCGTGTTGGTCACGTTGAGCTGCAGGATCTGTTCGGGCTGCATGCGTGCCTGGGCATCGGCCTGCACCACCACGCGCTGCAGGCGTGCCTGGTTGGGGAAGTCGTTGATGTAGGCCGAACCCAAGGCGGTCGACAAGGTCGAGCTCAGCGCATCGAAGCTCACGCCCAAGGCATAGGCCTTGTCGCGATCGATGTCCAGTTGCAACTGCGGCGCGTCTTCCAGACCATCCGGGCGCACGCCCGTGACCACCTTGCTCTCGCGCACCATACCCAGCAGCTGGTTGCGTGCGGCCAGCAGGGCGTCATGCCCCAGGCCGGCGCGGTCCTGCAGACGCAGCGAGAAGCCGGTTGCATTGCCCAATTCGCGGATCGGCGGCGGGTTGAGCGGGAAGATAAACGCATCGCGGATGCCCATCAAGGCACCAAACGCACGGCCCGCCAAGGCCTGCGACGAATGCGCCTCACCCTTGCGTTGATCGAAGTCCTTGAGCGTCACGAAACCCAGCGCGGCGTTCTGGCCCGTACCCGAGAAGCTGAAGCCCACCACACCCACAACCGATTGCACCTCGGGTTGCTTCATGAAGTAGTCCTCGACCTGCGAGATCACGGCTTCGGTACGCGGCGCGGTGGCGCCGGGCGGCAACTGCACGTTGACGATCAGGTTGCCCTGGTCTTCATTGGGCAGGAAGGCAGATGGCATGCGCACATACAACCAGCCCACCACGCCCACGATCAGCACATACAGAATCAGCACACGGCCACCGCGACGCACCAGCTTGCCCGCCACGCTTTCATAGCCGTGCGTCGTCGAGGTGAAGAAGCGGTTGAACCAGCCGAAGAAACCACCCTTTTCATGGTGATCGTCAGGCACGGGCTTGAGCAGGGTGGCGCACAAGGCAGGTGTCAGCGACAAGGCCAGGAAAGCCGAGAACAGCATCGAAGCCACCATCGACAGCGAGAACTGGCGATAGATGTTGCCCACCGAGCCGGCAAAGAAGGCCATCGGGATGAACACCGACACCAGCACCACGGTGATGCCGATGATGGCGCCACTGATCTGGCCCATGGCCTTCTTCGTGGCCTCGTAAGGTGACAAGCCCTCTTGCGCCATCAGGCGCTCGACGTTTTCCACCACCACGATGGCATCGTCCACCAGGATACCGATGGCCAGCACCATGCCGAACATGGTCAGCACGTTGATCGAGAAGCCCGCCACCGACATCACGCCGAAGGTACCCAGCAAGGCCACAGGCACCACCAGGGTGGGGATCAGGGTGTAGCGGAAGTTCTGCAGGAACAGGTACATCACCAGGAAGACCAGCACCACGGCTTCGACCAGGGTCTCCACCACCTGGCTGATCGAGATCTGGATGAAGCCCGAGGTGTCGTAGGGGAAGGAGTAGCTCACGCCCTGCGGGAAGTACTTCTGCAATTCGACCATGCGGGCCTTGACCAGCTTGGCCGACTCCAGCGCGTTACCCGTGGGCGACAGCTGCACGGCCATGCCGACAGCCGGCTTGCCGTTCAGGCGCGCATAGGTGCCGTAGGTCTGCGCACCCAGCTCGATGCGGGCCACATCCTTGAGGCGCACGGTCGAGCCATCCGACTTGGCGCGCAGCACGATGTTGGCAAACTGATTGGCGTTCTCCAGCTGGCCATTGACCACCACCGTGGCCGTCATGGTCTGGTCGATCAGATTGGGGCGATCACCCAGTGCGCCAGCCGGTACCAGGGCGTTCTGCGCCTTGATCGCCGCATTGACGTCCGACAGGCTCAAGCCATAGGACACCAGCCTGGCCGGGTCCACCCAGATGCGCATGGCGCGCTCGGTACCGAACAGCTGCACCTGACCAATGCCGGCCACACGCTGCAATTCAGGCATGACGTTGCGAGATGCATAGTCGCCCAGCGCCACCGGATCAAACGCCGGGTTGGTGGACGACAGCATCACGAACATCAGCACGTTGCTGCGTGACTTGTCGACTTTCACGCCTTGCTGCGTCACGGCAGCCGGCAGACGTGGCGTGGCACGTGAGAGGCGATTTTGCACATCCACCTGGGCCAGGTCGATGTTGGTGCCGGTCTCGAACGTCACGGTGATCGAACCCGTGCCATTGGCCTGGCTGACCGATTCGATGTAGGCCAGACCAGGCGAGCCGTTGAGCTCCTGTTCGATCACGCTGATGACGCTCTCGTCCAGGGTCTTGGCGGAAGCGCCGGGGTACGTGGCACTGATGACCACGGAAGGCGGCGCCACCGTGGGGTACTGCGCAATCGGCAGCTTGGTGATCGCGACCCCGCCAAAGACGAGGATGAACAGCGCGATCACCCAGGCAAAGATGGGCCTGTCAATGAAGAAGCGTGGCATGAGGGTGCTCCTCTCAGCGTGAAGCAGCAGCCGATGCCGGCGCAGCGCCTTGCGGCACCCATGGCACAGCCTTCACAGGCGCCTTGGGGTTCATCATCTTCTGGAAGCCATCCACCATGACCTGCTCGCCGGACTTCAAGCCACCGAGCACGATCCACTGGTTGCCACGCGCGCCACCCAGCTTGATCGGGCGGGGCGAGACCTTGCCTTCGGCATCCACCACCATCACGGTGTCACCCTGGCTGCCGCGTGTCACGGCCTGCTGCGGCAGCAACATGCCGCCATCCACTTCGGCCTGCTCCAGACGCACGCGCACATACATGCCGGGCAGCAGCATGCCTTGCGGGTTGGGCAACTCGGCGCGCAAGGACACCTGGCCGGAGCTAGGGTCCACGCTCAGATCCGAGAACAGCAGCTTGCCTTGCAACGGGTACTCGGTACCGTCATCCAGCACCACACGCACGGCCGCAGCCTGATTGCCAGCCTTCTTGATGGTGCCGGCTTCCAGCGCCTTCTTGAGCTTGATGACCTCGTTGGCCGACTGCGTGAAGTTCACATACAGCGGGTTGACCTGCTGGATCAGCGCCAACTGGGTCGCTTCGCCCTGGCCCACCAGGGCACCTTCGGTCACCAGCGCACGGCCGATGCGCCCTGAGATGGGCGCCGTCACCGAGGCGTAACCCAGGTTGATGCGCGCCGTCTGCACGGCGGCCTTGGCGGAGGCCACGTCGGCCTGCGCCTGGCGTTGCGCCACCTGCGCGTTCAGAAATTCCTGCGGGCTGATGGCCTTGGCGGCTTGCAGCGGTTGATAACGGTCCACCAAGGCAGTGGCTTGCGCCAGATTGGCTTCGGCCTTGGCCTGGGTGGCCTGCGCGCTGTCCAGCGCGGCCTTGTAGGTGCTCGAATCGATCTGGAACAGGGGCTGACCGGCCTTCACGTCCGCGCCTTCCGTGAACAGGCGCTGCTGCAGGATGCCGGCCACACGGGCACGGACCTGCGCGATGCGCAAGGCTTCCAGACGACCGGGCAGTTCGGCCATCACCGGCACGCTCTGGGTCTGCACCGTCACCACGCCCACTTGGGCGGGCGGCATGCCCCCACCAGGCTTGGCCGCGCCAGCGCCCGCGCCAGCCGCCTGGTCCTTCTGCCCGCAACCGGTCAGAAAGGAGGCCGCCACGGCGCACAGGGCCAGTACGCCCACGGCGTTGGCCGTCCAGTGCCACAGCTTGTCCTTCTTCAGCAGAGGCGCTCGCACCTCGGAGATCGCGTCATTTTCTTCTTGTTCAACCGTCAGTTCACGACTCGCCATGGGGCACCTCTTCAAATACTTGCCTGGTCAACAATATAGTTGCGGAGTATACATACATGCTTGTATGTATGCACCCGAATCTGCGAGAATCCCCCCGGGAATTCACGGTTTTTCACAACTCGTCATGCGCCGAACCAAAGAAGATGCACAACAGACACGCGAGAGCCTGCTGGACGCGGCAGAGCGCCTGTTTGCCGAGCGTGGCGTGTCCAGAACGTCCCTGCAGGACATCGCCAAGGCCGCCGGCGTGACGCGCGGCGCGGTTTACTGGCACTTCGAAGACAAGACTGAATTGTTCAACGCCATGATGTCGCGCACCACGCTGCCGATGGAAGACACGCTCAAATCCATCGACACGGAACGCGAAGCCCAGCCCCTGGTTGAACTCAAGGCCTCCATGATGGACGTGATGCAGCGCATCGCGCATGACCCGCGAACACAACGGGTCTTTGACATCGCCACGCTGAAAGTCGAGTACATCGACGAGCTGTCAGGCATCCGCGAGCGGCACCTGAACGTGCACGGCTCCTGCCAGAGCCACGTCGAGGCCACGTTCCGCAGAGCGCAGGCGCTGGGCCACATCCGACCTGATCTGAACCTGCATGTGCTGGCCGTGACCTATATGGCGCTCGTCAACGGCCTGATCCACAACTGGATGCTGGATCAGTCAAGGTACGACCTGGTGGCCGCCGCCGATGCCGGCCTCGACGTGTTCCTCAGCGGGCTGCGCTGACGGCGCCATCGCTACGTTCGTCCAGGCTGGCAGCCTCATCTTCTTCCAGATGGCGGTTGTCGGCCCACCCCACCAGGCTGAAGCCTTCGCCATTGAAGATCAGGCGGTTGACGCTGGCATTGGTGATCTTCCAGCTGCGCGGCAGATCCAGCTCCAGGCCATTGGCGGCGCGGTAGAAACAATCGAGCACACCGCCGTGTGCCACCAGGGCGATGTTCTGCCCGGGGTGCTGACGTGCCAGCCGCGTGATGGCCTCGATGCAGCGCTCGTAAAAGGCCTCCAGTGTTTCGCCGCCTTCCGGGCCGTAGGCCGGATCGCGCTCGCGCCACCTGCGCGCCTCTTCAGGCCATTGCGCAGCCACCTCTTCCTGCGTCATGCCCTCGAAACGCCCGAAATGGCGCTCACGCAGGCTTTGATCCAGGCTCAAAGGCAGGCCGACCACCTCGGCAATGGCTTCGGCAGTATGCCGGGCACGTTGCAGATCGCTGCTGTAGATGGCGTGCAACGCTTCATCGGCCAGGGCCTGCGCCACGCGCTCGGCCTGCCAGCGCCCCTTCTCATTCAGGGGGATGTCGATGTGGCCCTGGATGCGGGCTTCGGTGTTCCACGGTGTTTCGCCGTGGCGAATGACGAGCAGGCGGGTGACTTGATCTGGCATGGGAAAGATGATGCCTCAGGATTGCTGCGGCGCACAACTCCCCACCCGATTCACACACCCCAGACGATGGGTTTGTCTGCGGCCAGAGCCTCTTCGATCATCTTGATCAAGGGCCAGGCGCGTTTGCGCAAGCTGACGGCTTCGTCCTGAAAGGACACCGACGCCGGCTCCTCGCGCGGGGCGGCATCACCGCCCCCATCTGCACTGGCGCCCGCCGTCGGGCTCTCGTCGGGCAAGGCCTTCAGCACTTCCAACGCCACCGGCATGCTCTGAGGCTCCAGGATGCCCGGCGCATCAAAGCGCTTGTCGAGCACCTTTGCCAGCGCCTTGGCCAGATCCCCCGTCAACAACAGATCACCCGTTGCCGCACTTCGCAGTTTGACCAGCATGGCCTACCTCCATCAAAAGAGGCAGTTTACGCCCCTCAAGCAGCATGAGGGGCGACGAGGCATGACCACTTAATGCAGGTCAATTGAGGGCGCAACCGTTTTCCTTGACCGACAGGCCATCACCTGTGGACGTGCAGACATCCAGACGACTCGGGTAGGTGATGGCGGTGTCACCGGGGATGCCATCACGATCCTTGTCGACCCACAGCGGATGGGTCGTCACCAGAACCTTGGAAGAGTGCGCAGGCAGGCTCAGGGGGAAACTCACGGCAGCCCCGGTTCTCAGGTCCACATATGAGTTGCACAAGGCGGCGTTCGCATTGGGACAGGCTTTGCTGGCCGCCACGTCGCTCGTGTTGACCATGCCCTTGGGCCCCGCATCAGCCTGCACCAGTTCCGCCTTGGTGAGAGAGAAGTTGGCCACGCTCACCTTGAAGCCGCCTGCGGCCAGGTAGGCCGGCTTGTTCACGTAGACCGGGTCCATGAAGAAGTTCGTGGCCAAGGTCGCGCCGGACAAGGTATTGGGCACATCGGTGACGGCACCCGGCACCTTGATCAGGCGACTGAAGCTCTGCCAGCGCTTGCTCAACACCAACACCGCGGGCGGCGTGAGATCCTGCCAGGGACCGTCGATCTGAGCAAAGCGCAACTCCATACGGGCAAGCGGTGCAGGCGTCACATCCTTGAGCCTGGTCGCATCGGCCACATCCACCTTGGCGTCAAATGTCAGCCAGTAAGACTGACCCTTCTCGATGGTCATCCTGATCCCTGGCGACACAAAGAAGTTGCACCAGCCCACCTCGGTGACCGGACAGCTGGCAGCTTTCCCCAGATAGTCACGCGCGGGATAGATGGACAGCGCATTACCGCCGGGCGCCGGCCCTTCCACATACGTGTTCTTGTCGGAGTACCAGCCATTGCCCCCGGTACTGCTGGAGAACACGCCGTTGGGCAACATCTGCGTGGCACCACTGGCCGGCCTGATGCCGAAGCCAGTCGCCCGCAACAAACCGCCAGATGCCGCGGTATCTCGGCCGCTGGCTTGCCACTGCGCAAACGTCTTGTAGGGGCTGACACCCTTCAGCCCGTTGTCTTCCTCGGCAAACACCGTCGCGCGGTAGCTGGCATAGCGGTTGTTCGAGAACGTGGCCAGATTGGCGGTGCGCCCTGCCTGTCCGGCGGTACTGTCCAGCTTGACCAAGGCATCCGATGACGAGGTGGCAAACACGTTGTCACGCACCGTGTTGCCCTGCATCAGGACGTTGGCAGTGTCCAGGTTCTCCTGCATGAACATGGCCTTGCGGCATGCGCTCACCTCGTTCCTCTCGAAGAGGTTGAAGCTGCCGTGGTGAACCGTGAAGGCGTGATTCACACCCTCCACATAGTTGCCGCTGACGACGTTGGGCGTCGCCGCATCCACACCGCTGGCGTAGTCATCCAGGTAGATGCCGCCGTCGTTGGCATGGCGCGCGCCATCGCCCAATCCATTGCCATAGAAGGAGCCATCCAGCCTGTTGTCACTGGCCAGGTTGCCGATGACCGTGTTGCCGGTGATCGAGGCCCGCACGGCATAAGGACCATCCGTGGTCGAAGGTTCCTCATCCTTGATGTTGTAGTAAGAGCCACTGATGTAGATGGCGCCGCAATCATCAAAGGCCATGCAACTGTTGCGCACCACGTTGCCGCTGATCGTGTTGATCTTGCCGCCATGCAGGCCGATGTAGCCCGAGTTCTCGATGGTGTTGTTCAGTGCATCACCACGGTGGCCCAGCAACAAGGCGCCCCGCGCGTAGTAGGACATGCCGGCGCCACGCACCACACTGTTGGTCACACTGATCTGGTTGCTTCGGGTATCTGCCCAGCGACGATCGCCACTGAGGTCAATGCCCTCGTTGATGCTGCCCTCGACGATGGTGTTGGTGATGCTGCCAACGGGCGTCGACGATGGCTGGGTCGCCATGATGTTGATGCCCTTGCGACCGGCCTGATACGCACGAACACTGGCAATGCTCAAGGATGCCAGTTGACGCGCGCCATCGATCATGATGGCATCGCTGCGTGTCTCGCGCACTTCGATGTTATCGATGTCGACCGAGGTGATCTGATAGCCCGTGATGGCATGCAGGCGCACGCTGGCGGTCAGCTTGGCCCCCACGGGCGAGGCCCCTGCGGCCATCATGATGTACAACTTGCGCGTCGCCGGCTCATAGACCCATTCACCCGGGTTGTGCAGCATCCAGCGCTTGCCCTCCAGCCAGAAGCCGTAGTTCTTGCTGATGCCCTGGTTGCGCACACCAGGCCAGTCCAGCGCACGCGCACTGTATCGATTGGATGTGTAGCACGCGCCGGAGAACCGGTCGGCCACGCAAGCGGCACTTTCTGGCCCGTCATCTTCCAGGACCAGCGTCGTGGAGGCGCTGGTCAAGGAGGTGCTGATCTTGTAGCGCCCCATGAACCAGTCATTGTTCTTGACGAAGGCTTGCGCGCCCTGCAAATCCTTGTCCGCCAGCAAGGCCGCCAGGGTCGGCGCCGTACCGTCGTCCAGTGACTGCGACTGGGTCGCATCCAGGGTCTGGCTGTAGGCATCCGTGTTCGGGGATAGCGGCACGGCGCGCAAGTACCGGTTGGCGCCCAGCTTGAACACCCCGCCACCAGCGTAAGGGAAGCGCGCACGTGCCAGACGCTCGCCATTGAGATACAGCTGCGAGATCCCGGCGGGCAAGACGTTCCCGTAAGCATCCTTGTCGTCCACCAACACGCTGGACGCATCGGCCACCCACACGTTGCCACCTTCTGGCGTCCAGTTCAGCCCGCCCACATGGACCGATCCGCGGATCACTGGCTTGACGGCCGTGCCCGCCCCGACGGGAAAGCTGCTGTACTTGACGCCCGATTGCAAGCGCAAGGTGCCTTCAAATACATCACCGGCACGCAGGTACACCACGTCCCCACTGTTGAAAGTCTTGCCGTTGACTTTGTCCAGCGTGCGCCAGGGTTGCTGCTCGGTCCCGAGCCCGGCGTTGTCGCCACTGGTGGACACGTAATAGCTGGCCGCATGAGCGGAAAGCGCCATCCACAGCGCCGCCAACGGCACCGCACGAAGCCCGAGGGCTGACAAACGTATTTTCATGATTTCCCTTTTTTGAAAATGGCAGGCGCTATGCTGTTTCGCATGCCCGCATCAACGCACATCCTCTATCTGCACGGCTTTCGCTCCTCGCCCCAGTCGTTCAAGGCTCAAATGCTCGCTGGCCACCTGGCGCAACTCAAGCGCCAGGGTGCCGAGCTCGTCTGGTGCTGCCCCCAGTTGCCCCCTTCGCCAGCCGATGCCTGGGCCCTGATCCAGCAGCTCACAGCTTCATGGCCGACGAGCGACATGGTCGTGATCGGGTCTTCGCTGGGTGGCTTCTACGCCACCGTGCTGGCCGAGCAACGCGGCTGTCGGTGCGCCGTGATCAATCCGGCGGTCGAACCTGCCCGCGATCTGGCGCGCTACATCGGCGAACAGACTTCCTTCCACAACCCGGACGATCACTTTTTCTTCCGCCCCGAGTTCATCGAGCAATTCAAGGCCATCGCGCCCTACCCGATCACACGGCCCGAGCGCTACTGGGCCCTGATTGCCAAGGGTGACGAGGTGTTGAGCTGGCCGGAGATGGCCGCCCGCTACCAGGGTGCACAGTTGCACCTGCTGGAAGGCAGCGACCATGCCGTGAGCGACTTCGCCGTGCATCAGGCAAGCCTGCTTGAATGGCTGGGCCTGCCTGACACCCCGATCACATCGGCGCCAGAATGACCGCACCCCATGCAGGCAAACGCAAGGGGAAGACCACCGGGTTGCTCGTCTTCACGTTACGGTACTGCTTGCAGGCCAGCGCATCCGTGACCGGACAGGACACCAGCTTGCTCAAGGCACTGTAGTTGTTGAACGCCACAGGCGGCAGCTTGACCGATCGCAAGTAAGACGAGCCCGCATCCTGACCGGCTTGCTGCCAGCTCTGGAAAGACTGGCGCGTCTGCACACCCTTGACCTCGTTCTGGAAGAACAGCGAGGCATCGCCCAGCACGGCGTACTTGTTGTTGCCATAGCTGGCGAAATCGGCCGTGCCATCGTAATCGGTGGTGTGGCGCAAGAGGCTGGGGCGGCTTTGCGCGGAAGCCATCACGTTGCCGGTGAACCGGTTGAGCATCAGGTAATTGGTGGCATTGCAGGCCTCGCCGCTCACGAGAATGTCTGCACAAGACAAAGGCGTCTGCCCGTCGGGGTTGTCTTCCTGCATCCAGACCTGGCTGCGCGCAGCGCCGAACACCAGGTTGTTCGAGATGGTGTTGGAGCGCCCCAGATGGAGCATGACACCATAGTCGAATCCGCTGACGAAGTTGCTGTCCACCGTGACACGCCCCGCCTTGTCATCCAGGTAGATGCCTTTGACCGCGCCCTCGCCACCGACCACGCCATCACGGCGATCCGGGGCCAGGTTGGTCGTGGCGCCCACCACGTGATTGCCCGTTACCGTGGCCAGGATGTCATGGGTATTGGCGCCAGCCGGCACGCTGGACTTGTAGTCCTTGCCGCGCAGGTAGATGGCCCCGCAATCGTCAAACTCCAGGCAGGCATTGACCACGCTGTTGCGCTTGAGCGTGTCTCGCAGGGTGCCGGTGATGCCCAGGTAGCTGGCACCGTCCACCACGTTGTCCACGGCCTCGGCCTCTTCGCCCATCCAGATCGCCGCAAAGGCGTAGGCACCCACACCTGTGCGGCGAACGATGTTGCGACGAACATGGATGCGCTTGGTGGAGTCGCCGATCAAATAGATGCCGCCAGCCTGGTTGTCACTCACGATGGAATCGGTGACTTCGCCCAGGCCCGCTGTCGCGTTCTTGATGCTGATGCCCGCATCGCCGGCGCGAGACACCAGCAAGTTGCTCAACACGATGTTGGGCGTGGCAGGCAAGGCGCCGGGGTTGGCGCGGTTGATGGCCACGGCATCGCTGCGAGACTCGGCGAACGCCAGGCCTTGCACCTTCACGTTGGCCACGCCGTCAGCGCGCGCGGCATACACACGAACCGAGACACGCAAGTCCCTGGGGGTGTTGGCGCTCAGATCGGCACTGTCGGGCAACCACACGTACAGCAGGCCGCTGGATGCTTCATACACCCACTCACCCGGCGTATCCAGCATCCACCGCTTGTTTTCCAGCCAGTAGCCCCGGCCCGGATTGAGCCCCGAGGCTTCGCCGCCCTTGAGCGGATCCCACGTGAACACGGCCTTGGCAGCCGAGCCGTCCGCAGAGGTGACGTTGAAGCGCTTGAGCTCGTAGTCATGCGTTTTCACGAAGGCGACCGCGCCGTTGAAATCCAGCACTTCGGCCGGGTCCTTCACAAAGGACGTGCGCGCATCGATGCCCAGACAGCCTGTGCTGCATTCACCTGGCAGGTTGGCATTGAGATGCAGGAAACGGTTTTGCCCCAGCCCGAACTCACCTGCACCCGGCGTCGATACCGGCAGGCCCAGGTTCGGATAGCGCGCCCTTTGCAGCCTCACCCCTTTGTAGAACAGCTGATCGACCGCGGCAGGGAAGGTGCGGCCTTCGTTGTCCTGTTCGGCCGGCACCAGCGACCGGGCATTGGCCACGAAGATCTGCCCGCGGTAGCGCGACCAGGCCAGCTGGCCAATATTGGTCGACGCACTGATGAGTGGCGCCGCCAAGGTGCTGCCCGTCTCCGGGTAGCGGGAATAGGTGACGCCATCCTGGATGGTCAGCGTGCCCTCCCAGGTGTCGCCAGACTTGAACAGGACACGGTCACCGGCGCTCAATGCAACCTTGGTGTTGACCTTGTCCAGCGACTTCCAGGGCTGGGCTTCGGTGCCCGAGTTGGTGTCGTCGTTGCCCGTGCTGCTGCTGACGTAATAGGTGTTGGCAGCCAGCCCCAGCGTGTGCGCGCCAAGGCACAGCAAGGCCGCGCCAAGATGGCGCACCTGTAAGCGATTGTTCATCGCGTGTCCTCTCTGAGAATTTATGGATTTATGCGAGCGGCATTGTCGGCAGAACGCCGCCCGAAGGTCAAGTCAGGCAAGCCCTGAATTGTTCCCTGCATGACCGGAGCGCCAATCGTCACGCGACACGGCATACACCCAGGCATCACGCGGCTCATCCGACACGTTGGGATGCACGACACCTCGGCGCATGCAGCCTTCCCTTGCCAGCCCGATGCGCGCCAGCATGGCAGCGGAGGCTTGGTTGTCCACGTCGCACAAGGCGTCCACCCGCCAGACACGAGGCTGCGCAAAAGCGGCATCCAGCACGGCATGCGCGGCCTCGGCCATCAAACCCTGCCCCCAATGGCTCGGGGCCATCAGGTAACCCAGGCGCAAGTGATGGGCCTCATCGGACGGAAAGCTCATGGGCACCAGTTCGATCTGACCAAACACCCGCCCGGCTTGCGGATGAGCCGCTTTCATCGTCAGCCCCCAGACCCAGGCGCTGCCCTTCAGCCATCGGTAGATGTCGAAGCTGATGCGCTGGCGCGTGTCCTCCACCGTCTCGTGGCGGGTCCATCCCAGAAAGCGCAAGACAGCCGGGTCGCTGGCGTAGCGGTCGAACACGTCCTGGGCATCGCCCGCGCGCATGTCACGCAATTGCAGGCGAGGGGTGTCGATCAGACGAGGCCAGTCCATGGGGTGCACGATGCCGCATCCCCGAAGCCCTGTCAGCCCTCTTGCGCATGCCCCAGCGACAAAATGGGACAATCACGGTCTGACACCAGAAAAGACCCCCATTCGATGTTTGCCCTTTTTGACGACGCCGGTAAATTCCAGGCCGGCCGTGTGATGTCCGAAGCCGACAGTTCGATGCAGATCGAGCTCGATTCGGGCAAGCGCGTGAAGGTGAAAGCCGCCAACGTGCTGATCAAGTTCGCCAAGCCCTCACCGTCCGAGGTCCTGGCGCAGGGTGCGGCCCAGGCGGCTGACATCGATGTGGACCTGATCTGGGAAGTCGCCCCGGAAGACGAGTTCAGTTTCGAGGACCTGGCCAAGGAATACTTCAGCGCCAATGCCGACCCCGTGCAGCAGGCTGCCATGCTGATGCGCCTGTTCGACACGCCGCACTACTTCCACCGCCGAGGCAAGGGCCGTTTCCGCAAGGCGCCCGAGGACATCCTCAAGCAGGCCCTGGTGGCCATCGAGCGCAAGAAGCAGCAAGCCTTGCAGATCGCACAATGGGCGCAGGATCTGGCTGCCGGCCAGTGCCCGCAGCCCATCAAGGATCAGCTCTACAAGATCCTCTTCAAGCCCGACAAGAATGGCCCTGAATACAAGGCCGTGGTCGAGGCCGCCAAGACAGCGCAACGCGCCCCGCTGGACCTGCTGAAGGATGCAGGCGCCATCGACAGCCCCTACCAGTTCCACTACAAGCGCTTCCTGTTCGAGCACTTCCCCAAGGGCTCGGGCTTCCCTGCCGTGGAGGCGCCCCCGATCAAGGACGAACTGCCCCTGGCCGCTGTGAAGGCCTTCTCGATCGACGACTCGATGACCACCGAGATCGACGATGCCCTGTCGGTGCAAGGCCTGGGCAGTGGCAGCGTGACCTACGGCATCCACATCGCCGCGCCCAGCCTGGCCATTGCACCGGGCTCGCCCGTGGATGCGCTGGGCCGCGCCCGCATGTCGACCGTCTACATGCCGGGCCACAAGATCACCATGCTGCCCGATGACGTCGTGCAGACCTACACACTGATCGAAGGCCGTGACTGCCCTGCCGTGTCGCTGTACGTCACCTTTGACGAAGCCACGCTGGCCGTGACCGGCAGCGAGACCAAACTGGAGCGGGTGCCCATCGTGGCCAACCTGCGCCACGACAAGCTCGACGGCATCATCACCGATGCCACGCTCAGCGGCGAGGCTCCGGCGGACTACGCCTTTGCGCCAGAACTGGCCTTCGCCTTCCGCCTGGCCAGGCACCTGAAAGCCCAGCGCGAAATCGTGCGCGGCAAGCCCGAGACCTTCAACCGCCCGGACTACAGCTTCAAGCTCATCGGCGCCAATGGCGAGAACACCATGAGCGACGGCATCGAGCCGACCGGGCAAGAGCAGGTGGTGATCGGCACCCGTGCCCGTGGCTCGGCGCTGGACCTGATCGTGGCCGAAGCCATGATCCTGGCCAACAGCACCTGGGGTGGCTGGCTGGCCGAACTGGGCGTGCCCGGCATCTACCGCAGCCAGGCCAGCCTGCAACCGGGCATCAAGGTGCGCATGAGCACGAAGCCAGCACCGCACGCCGGCATGGGTGTGGCGCAGTACACCTGGGCCACCTCGCCCCTGCGCCGCTATGTGGACCTGGTCAACCAGTGGCAGATCGTGGCCTGCGCCAGGAACGGCCGCACCGCCGCCCTGGCCGCGCCCTTCAAGCCGAAGGACGCGGAGCTGTTTGCCATCATCTCGAACTTCGACACGGCCTACAGCGCCTACAACGGCTTCCAGTCCAGCATGGAGCGTTACTGGACGATCAAGTACCTGGGCCAGCAAGGCCTGAGCGAGCTCGATTGCGCCGTCATGGTCAACGGCCTGGTGCGCGCCGACACCCTGCCCCTGGTCTTCAAGGCCATCGGTGCGGACAACCTGCCACGCCATGCCAAGGTGCGCGTGCGCATCACCGGTGTCGACGAGCTGACCCTGGACGTGCACGCCAGCGTGGTGGCGCGTCTCGACGAAGCCACACCCTCCGATCAGGGTGACACCGAAGGTGGTGAAGACGATGAGGTGCTGGACAATGCAGGTCCATTGACCCTGGCCATCGACGTGACCGATGCGGAGCCCTCAGCGGGCGACGCCCCGGCTGCCTGACGGCCTGGCCCCGAAGCCCGACCGCCTCCAAGCCTGAACGCGAATGCTGCAGCGCCTTCGATCCCTGTGGAAAAGCCTGAGCCTCCTCCAGATCTGTCTGGGGATCTCGGCGCTGCTGCACATCGGCCTGTTCAGCTTCCGCTTCATTGATCCGGAAGGCTTCAACCGCACCTTCAAGGACACCCCTCTGGAGGTGATCCTCGTGAACGCCGGCAGCGAAACGCCACCCGACAAGGCCCAGGCCCTGGCTCAGCAGAACCTGGCCGGCGGCGGCGAAGACACCGGCCGTGCCACCTCGCCCCTGCCGCCCTCGCCCGAAGCCGAAGTGGGCGACGCCCTGGAGCAGACCGCTCGCATGATCGAGCAGATGCAGCAGGAGCAGCAGCAACTGCTCACGCAGGTCAAGAACGAGCTGTCGGCCCTGCCCCCGCCGCAACCTCGGGCCAAGGCAGAGACCGCGCAATCGCGCGCCGATGACGAGCGCCGCCGCCAGCTGACCAAGCTGCTGGCCGAGATCGAAAAGCGCATCCGCGAAGAAAACGAACGCCCCAAGAAACGCATCATCAGCCCGGCCACCATGAAGGCGGCCGATGCGATGTACTACAGCCAGTTCCGCACCCTGGTGGAGCGCATGGGCACCGATCACTTTCCCTCGCACAACGGCAAGAAGCTGTATGGCGAGATGTTCATGATCGTGACGCTGGACCGCAACGGCAAGGTGCGTGACACCGAGATCACCATCAGCTCGGGCAACAAGACGCTGGACAAGCGTGCCGCCGAGATCGTCAAGCAAGGTGGCCCTTACGGGCGCATTCCGCCTGAAGTGATCGCCGGCAAGGACCTGCTGCTGATCTCTTCGCGCTTCCGCTTCACCCGTGATGAAGGCATGCAGGCCATCACCCAGGCGCCCGCGCCGGGTCAGATTGCCCCGGCCCCTGCCGCCCCCTGAACCAATCAGACATGACCACCGCAGACCGCTACGCCGTGGCCGGCAACCCGGTTGAACACAGCCGCTCGCCCTTGATCCACGCCCAGTTCGCCCAGCAGACCGGGCAGGCCGTGGACTACGGCCGCCTGCTGTGCCCGCTTGATGACTTCAAGGCCCACATCAAGGCCTTCGCGGCCGGTGGCGCCAAGGGCTGCAACGTCACCGTGCCCTTCAAGTTCGAAGCATTCGAACTCGCCAGCCAGCGAACGCCTCGCGCCGAACTGGCACAAGCCGCCAACACCCTGCGCTTCGATGCCGACAGCGCGGGCGGCTGGGTGGCCGACAACACCGATGGCGTGGGCCTGGTGCGTGACATCACCGTCAACGCAGGTGTGGCGCTTGCAGGCAAGCGGGTGCTGCTGCTGGGCGCAGGAGGCGCCAGCGCGGGCGTGCTGGGCCCGCTGATCGAAGCGCGCCCCACCGAGATCGTGATGGCCAACCGCACCGTGGAAAAGGCCCAGGCCATCGTGGACCGCCACGCCGCATGGGCCGCCCAGCACGGCGTGGCACTCAGCGCCCGGGGCTTGCAAGACCCGGGCACCGCCTTCGATGTGTTCATCAATGGCACGGCAGCCAGCCTGGCCGGCAGCGGTGTGCCCGTCGGGCCCGAGGTGCTGAAGCCCGGCACGCTGGCGCTGGACATGATGTACGGCCCGGCTGCACATGCCTTCCTCGACTGGGCTCGCAGCCATGGCGCGGTGCCTCGCGATGGCCTGGGCATGCTGGTCGAACAGGCTGCCGAGAGCTTCACCCTGTGGCGCGGCGTGCGCCCTGACACCGCCCCGGTGCTGGCCCACATGCGCGCCCTGGTCGACGCCGCCCAGCCTCACTGAACCCCGCAACCCCATCAGCAAGAGCCCACCGATGCGTGCAGTCTGGCGAATCGTCGTCCTGTTGATCCTCAGCGGCCTGAGCCTGCAGCTCTACTTTGCCGCCCGCATCGCGCTGATGCGCTTCGTGGACCCGCAATCCACCACCTTCCAGCGCAGCGAGATGTCGCGCCTGCTGCGCGAACAAGGCCGCATCACGTGGAGCCAGTCATGGCGTGACTACGGCGCCATCTCCGACAACCTCAAGCGCGCCGTGATTGCCTCGGAAGACGGCAACTTCGTCGATCACTGCGGCGTGGAATGGGATGCCTTGAAAAACGCCTGGAAGAAGAACAGCCAGGCCCAGGCCAAGGTCGAGAAGATCCGCCAACAAGCGCAGGAGCGGTATGAGCGCGCCGTGGCACGCGCCAAAGCCAGGGGCCGCGCCGTGCCCCCACCACCCACTGCTGCCACCACGGCTGCGCCCAAGATCATCGGCGGCTCCACCATCACCCAGCAACTGGCCAAGAACCTGTTTCTCAGCAGCGAACGCAACTTCCTGCGCAAGGGTGAGGAGTTCGTCATCACCTTCATGCTCGAAGGCATCCTGGGCAAGGAGCGCATCCTGGGCGTCTACCTGAACAACGTGGAATGGGGCGAAGGCGTGTTTGGTGCCCAGGCCGCGTCACGCCACTACTTCCAGGTCGAGGCCTCTCAACTGAGTGCCATGCAGGCCGCCCGACTGGCCGTGATGCTGCCGGCACCCAAGCGCTTCGAGCAGCAACCACGCTCGGGCTACATCATGAGCCGCTCGGGCGTGATCGCGGCGCGCATGGGCGGGGCCGAACTGCCCTGATCCGCCTCGACGACCAGACACGACGACATCACTTCTTGTTGATGTCGTCCACGCCCTTCTGGTAGGTGTCGTACGGCTGCCCGGCTTCCTTCATGCAGCGCTGGCGATCGTCGATATTGGTCAATGCATTGCACTGGTTCTGGCGCCAGGCCTGCCCCGTGTTGTAGGCCAGCTGTCTGGAACACGCGGTCAAGCTCAAGACCAGCAGCAGACCAACCCCGAATGTGATGCGGTGCTTTTTCATGCGCCACATCTTAAAAGATCAGCCCCGATTCAGCCAACGCCGCCAGGCCAGAGAATCCAGCGACAAACGGCCCGCACCGAAACAGGCCAGCACCAGGGCCAGCACGCCCCACAGGTGATGATCCTTGAGCGCAGCTGGCGCCAGATCCGGGTAGCTGATCACGGCCATGGCGTTCACGAAGAACAGGCCGACCGCTGCCGGCCGGGTCAACAGACCCAGGGCCAGCAAAACCGAAAAACCCAGCTCGCCGCCGGTCCCCATCCAGGCCGCCAGTTCAGGCGGCAAGACAGGCACGTGGTATTCCTCGCTGAACAGGAAGAGCGTGGCGTCCCAATCCCGCACCTTGGTCAGGCCGGATGTGAAAAACACATCGAACAGGTACAGCCGGGCGGCCAACAGGGTCAGGGCCTGAGGCCACACCTCCAGCTTCAGCCAGGCATGCATCAGGGCCAGAACGCGCGGGCGCAGACCCTTGCCCGCTGTGGCGCTGGCAGCAAGAGAATTTGAATCGGACGAAGTAGACGTGGTCAACATGGGAGGCTCCAATCAAGTGCTTCCCGGTTGGTCGTGCGTGCAGGCGATTTCTTACACTGCCCCCGGCGGCGGGCCGGCATCCTCATCCTGCGGCAGGCCGGCATCACCCTCGCGCGCTGCAAAACCCTGCATGGCCTGGCGGATGAAACCGAGCTGGCCGCCAAAGTTGCGGCACCCCTCGCAGATCCAGGTGTGCACGCGCAGCATCGTGCGCTCGGACATGGCCAGATCACGCTCCTGGGATTCGGAGAGCAGGCGGGTAGCTTGTTCGCAGTTCAACTTCAACATGGTGGCGCGTCCTCAAGCTGCCTGCGCAAACCAGCGCTGATTCAGACATTCACGCAAACGCAGGCGCGCCCGGTGCAACTGCACGAACACATTGCTGCTGGTGATCCCCACGGTGCTGCAGATCTCGTCGGTCTCGAAGCCCATGAACTCGCGCATCATGAAAACACGGGCTTGCGAGGCCGGCATGCCATCGAGGCAGACCTCCAGCACGGCCCAGAACTGCTGCTGCTCCAGGCTGGCCTCCGGGCAATGCCAGGCGGTGGGAGAGCTGTCTTGCAGCCAGTGCCCCCGCTCGTCGAACAGGTCACTCATGGACTGCTCTTCGCCTTCCTTGAGCAGGCTGCTGGCGTCCACCATGCGCTGCTTGTGGCGCAGCAGGTCCGCCACCTTGTTCTTGAGGATGGCAAACACCCAGGTCTTGATGGCCGCACGGCCGGCAAAGCGCTGCGCCCCCGTCCAGGCGCCGGCCAGGGCCTCCTGCACCGCGTCCTCTGCCAGGTGCCCGTCGCCCAGATGCAAGCGGGCGAACTTGACCATCTGCGTGCGCAAGGCCGCCAGAAAACCCGGGTCATTGAGCCCCTGGCGATCCGCACCAGAAACGGCAGAAGCCGACGCTATCAGGTCGGCTTCATGATCAGGCTCTGAGCTCAGAGCGGCTTCGTCGCGAGACATGTGGGGGCCTGGCTTGGTGAATAAGCAGCCCCCACTGTAACGTCAGGCGGCGTCGCCTTCCGGCTCGAAATCCACTTTGTCACGCACGGCGCAGCCCGGGCAGGCCCAGTCATCCGGAATCAGCTTCCAGGGTGTGCCAGGCTTGAAGCCCTCGTGGGGTTCGCCTTTCGCTTCGTCGTACACGTAGCCGCAGTTGGGGCAGCGGTAGTTCATGTGGAGGGCTCCTCGGTAGCCGGCGTGGTTCGCCGGTCAGATCTCGATATCGGCCTTGTCATCAGGCCCTTGAATCAGGCCTTCTGCGCAGCCAGTTGGCGGGCATCGTCGGCATAGCGCTTCATCAGCGCTTCGCGGCGTGGTGCATACCAGTTGATGCGGCTCATGTCGCCCTTGTAGTGGGCCAGCACACGCTTGTTCATGACGGCATACCAGATGGGCGGGAAGTAAGCCAGGGTGATCATGCCGGCATAACCGGAGGGCAGCTGAGGGCTGTTCTCGAAGTGGCGCAGTGCCTGGTATTTGCGGGTCGGGTTGGCGTGGTGATCACTGTGGCGTTGCAGGTGATACAGGAAGAGGTTGGTCACCATGTGGTTGCTGTTCCAAGAGTGCTCGGGTTCGCAACGCTCGTAGCGGCCATCGGCCTTCTTCTGGCGGCACAGACCGTAGTGCTCCAGGTAGTTCACCACTTCCAGCAGGTGGAAGCCATAGATGGCCTGGATGATCAGGAAAGGCAGTGCGGCCCAGCCCAGCACGGCGATCACGGCAGCGAACAGCACCACCGACATGCCCCAGGATTGCAGGTTCTCGTTGTCCGTGGTCCACACACCCTTGCCCAGACGTGCCAGACGCTCGCTCTCGAGATGCCAGGCCGAACGCACGCTGCCGATCACGGTACGCGGCAGGAAGGCCCAGAATGACTCGCCAAAGCGCGAGCTGGCAGGATCTTCCGGCGTGGCCACGTTCTTGTGGTGACCGCGGTTGTGCTCGACATAGAAGTGGCCGTAGAAAGTGGGGGCCAGCGAGATGCGCGCCATCCAGCGGTCGAACTTGTCCTTCTTGTGACCCAGTTCGTGCGAGGTGTTGATGGCAATGCCATTGACCATGCCCACGCTCAGGGCCAGGCCCACCAGGTGGTACCAGGGCAGATCGGAGGTCACCGCCAGCCAGGCGCCAAACAGGGTCACGCCCAGTTGCAGCGGCACGAAGGCATACAGCACCCAGCTGTAATAGCGGTCGTTTTCCAGGCCTTGCAGGGCGCTGTCGGGCGGGTTTTCGGCGTCTTCGCCGAAGAGCCAGTCGAGCATGGGCAAAATCACATGCACCAGACCGACGACAAACCACAGGGTCCACACAGCCTTGGTCTGCAGGAACACATACAACATGACCAGGCCGATGGCAGGCACGGCAGGACCGAGCAGCCACAGGAATCGTTTGGGGTCGGCCCACTTCTGTGCGGGGGCCGTGCTGATGCTGGCGTTGGACATCTCTTCAATCTCCTTCAAGTGATGCCAGTGTCATCAATTTGATCTAGATCAGGAAGAGGCAAAAGTCCGCTCAGCCATCGCGATACGCCGACATCAAATCAGGAGAAACCCGAGGTTCATCAAAGTTCGCACAATCTCGGCGTTTGACACCAGAACCCCGGTTTTACGGCATGCGTTCTTTCTGTCATTTCGTGGCATCCTGAGCCAATATGGATAGCCTCAGCCTGATTTTGGACGACATGCACTTTGATGGTGTGGTGTTCGCGTCCACGCACAATGCCACGCCCTGGGCGTGGCATCTGGCGACGCCAGGTCTGGCGGCCTTCCACATGGTCACCAATGGCCAGGCCTGGCTGATCCGCGAAGGCGAAGAGCCCTTGCTGCTTCAGACCGGCGACCTGATCGTGCTGCCTGCAGGCTGCATGCACCGCATCCAGGACAAGCCTCAAACCATGGCCGTGGCCCAGGATCTGGTGCCCTTCATGGCGAAATCCGAACTGGAGCCTCAGCGACACGGCGGCCAGGGCGAACCCAAATGCGACCTGATCAGTGGCCACGCACGTTTCGATGTGGACATGGCCGCCCCCCTGATCGCCGCGCTGCCCAGCACCCTGCACGTGCGCGGCCTGGGCGAAGCGCCTCCGGTGTGGCTGGCCATCGGCCTGCAATTCCTGGCGCACGAGGTGTCCTCACCCCGCCCGGCCCAGCAGGCCATCATCAACCGCCTGGGTGACATCCTCTTCATGGAATGCATCCGCGACTATGTTGAAGCGGTACCCGAGGGCTCGGGCAACTGGCTGGCGGCGCTCAAGGACCGTGCGCTGTCGAACGCACTGGCCAACATGCACCGCGACCCACGTCGCAACTGGACGGTACCCGAACTGGCGCAACAGGCCTGCCTGTCGCGCTCGGCCTTCGCAGACCGCTTCACCCAGACCCTGGGTGAACCACCGCTGACTTACCTGACGCGCCATCGCATGCGTCTGGCTGCGCGCCAGCTGGCCAACTCCGGGCTGTCGATCAGCAAGATCGCCGATCAGGTGGGTTACGCCTCCGAGGCGGCCTTCAGCCAGGCCTTCAAGCGCGAGTACGGGGCCTCGCCCTCGGCGTGGCGCCAACAACGCCTGAGCACCCTGGCCACGCAGCATGCCCAGGGCGACAGTGATCCCCCCAATGAAAAAGCCGCAGCCTGAAGCTGCGGCTCCTGGTGCTGGTCGCTGAAGCGCTACCAGCCGATGGCCAATCAGGCGGCCTTGCGGCGACGCAGCGCCACGCCCAGCACAGCCAGGCCACCAGCCAACATGGCGTAGGCTTCAGGTTCTGGCACAGCACCGGTGAAGCTCAGGTCATCGGCGGCGTAGTAAGGCGTACCCAATTGGGCCGTCAGGCGCACGCTGGCAATGCTTGCAGCGCTCACAGACAGTTGCTGCCAGACCGAAGACGAGGTGATCGACGACGTGGCGACCGAGGCGCCGCTGGCGTCATAAGCCGTCAGGGACACGGCCCCACCAAATTGATTGGCCACCCAGATGGACACATTGCTTTGCAGGCTGCTGAAAGCGATGTCTTCAACGCCACTGATGCCGTTCACGCTGGTGTTGAAAGCCAGGAAGTCCGTGCCGCTGTGGGCATTGAAGCCAAAGTTGCCACTCTGGTTCAGGATGGAGCCGCCGGTGCCACCCACGCCACTGAAGGTCACGCCAAGGCCTGCATAGGCATTGCTCAGGGGGGTCGTCGACACAAAGCAGCAGGGCGCACCCGTGCCTTCAAAATCGATGGTGGTGGTGGCTGCATAGCTGGCAGCCGGCAGTGCCGCGGCAAAGGCAGCCACAGCGGCAATGGAACGCAAAGTCTTGAATGGACGCATGGAAACTCCCGATGAATGAAGAAAGGGCGACCCAAGGCCATGCCCGTCAGATGTCGGTCGGAAAGTAGCACGCCACCTCGCAAAGAGGTAGTGCCATATGTCAATTCTAGGGGGGCGCAGACACCCCGCGAACAGGGGGTGCCGGCAGGCGTTCAGCGGCGCGTGGTCCCGCTACCACCCAACAAGGCGGCCACCTTGCGCTTGGGTTTGATGAAACGCGACAGGCCCGTGCCACCACTGGTAGGCGCCGCAGCCGCCGTCTTGTCTTCCCAGACAGGATCGGCTGAGGGATCGGGCTCGTACGGCTTGTCGAAGAACGGGTCCGAAGGCTGGCGGCGCGGTGCGGGACGCATGGCGCGGGGTGCCTCGCGAGGCTCGCGCGCAGACGATGCGCCCGCAGCAGATGCACCCTCGGTGCGCTCGGCACCTTCCGTCCGCTCACGGCGATAGCCGCCACGTTCGCCACGATCGCCACGATCGCCGCGGTCACCGCGACGGTCGTTTTCCAGTTCGAAGGGCTCGACGTCGATCTTCTTCTTGATCAGCTTTTCGATGTCGGCCATCAGGCGGGCGTCAGAGCCCGTCACCAGCGACACGGCCAGACCACTGGCGCCGGCACGACCGGTACGGCCAATGCGGTGCACATAGTCTTCGGCATTGAAGGGGATGTCGAAGTTGAACACGGCCGGCAAGGCTGCGATGTCGATGCCGCGGGCCGCCACATCGGTGGCCACCAGCAGGTCCATCTCGCCGGCCTTGAAGGCGGCCAGGGCCTTGAGGCGCTCGTCTTGCGACTTGTCGCCGTGCAGGGCGGTGGTGCGCAAGCCGTCGCGTTCGAAAGCACGGGCCAGGCGGGCCGCGCCCAGCTTGGAGTTCACGAAAACGATGCTTTGCGTGATACCGCGGTCGCGCAGGATCTGGCGAATGGCGTAACGCTTGTTGTCGTCATCGACCTTGTAGAAGCGCTGCTCCACATTGGTGGCCGTGGCGTTCGGGCGGGCCACTTCGACCAGCACGGGATCCTGCAGATAGCTTTGCGCCAGCTTCTTGATCTCGGGCGAGAAAGTCGCCGAGAACAGCAAGGTCTGGCGCGCCTTGGGCAGGTAGCTCAGGATGCGTTGCAGATCCGGCAGGAAGCCGATGTCCAGCATGCGGTCGGCTTCGTCGAGCACCACGTACTCGACCTGCGACAGGTTGCAGTTCTTGGCCTCGATGTGGTCCAGCAGGCGACCGGGGGTGGCAATCAGCACCTCGACACCGGCCTTGAGCTCGGCCGTCTGGGGCTTCATGTCCATGCCGCCGAAGACAACCGCCACGCGCAGGCCGGTCTTGGAGGCGTATTTCTTGATGTTGACGGCAACCTGGTCGGCCAGTTCGCGCGTCGGCGCCAGCACGACAGCGCGCACCGGGTGGCGAGCCGGCGACATGCTCATGTTCTCGTGCTTCATCATCTTCTGAAGCAGCGGGATGGAGAACGCAGCCGTCTTGCCGGTACCGGTCTGGGCAGCGCCCATCACGTCACGGCCAGCCAGGACCACGGGAATGGCCTTGGCCTGGATCGGCGACATCGTGGGGTACTCGATCGCCTTGAGCAGCTTGGGGTCCAGCGGCAGGGTGTCAAACCGGGCTGGTGCTGCGGGGGCTTCGGGCGTGGCCTCAACGGGGTTGACAGGCGCCACTGACGTAACGGGCTGGGCGGCGACCGCACCTTCTGGGAGGATCGCTGGAGAGGTATTCGAATTCATCGGTTGCGCATTATCCGCCTGTTGCTGCATTTTTGCGCAATTTAATTCGCCGCAAATGAGGGGCCATTTTCAGAAGGTATAGCCGACCTGGGTCTGGGTGCCACCGTGAGCCGCCTCGGCCTGCTCCAGCAGGTGTGCCAGCGGGCCCAGGCCCTGGTAGCGCGAGGCCACGCGGTGGGCGTAGGTCCAGACGCGGGGAATATCGTCCAGATACTGCTTCTTGCCGTCGCGCAGGGCCAGGCGGGCGAAGATGCCCAGCACTTTCAGGTGGCGCTGCAGCCCCATCCACTCGACATCGCGCCAGAACTCGCCGAAATCCGACGACAGTGGCACGCCAGCCTTGCGGGCCTTTTCCCAGTAACGCACGGCGTAATCCAGCTGGATGTCCTCGTCCCAGATCACATAGGCGTCACGCAGCAGGGACACCAGATCGTAGGTGGCCGGGCCCCAGACCGCATCCTGGAAGTCGATCACGCCGGGGCGGGCCTTGGGATCGGCCGGATCGGCCATGAGGTTGCGCGAGTGGTAATCGCGGTGCACCAGCACGGTGGGCTGACTCAGGACCTGAGCCTTGATCAGGGCGAAAACCTGCGTCAGCTGGGTTTGCTGTTGCGGCGTCAGAACCTGGCCACGCAGCTTGTTGACATACCACTCGGGGAACAGATCCAGCTCGCGCTGCAGCAGGGCATCGTCATAAGGGGGCAGCGCCTGGGCGCCCTCGCCCTGGGCCACGCCCTGCAGGCGCACCAGCTCATCAATGGCGGCCAGGTAGCGGGCCCGGTTGGCCGAAGCCGGCGCGTGCTCGTAATCCGTGGCCTCCAGCGTGGACAGGAATGTGTGCTCGCCCAGGTCACTCAGGAGCATGAAGCCCCGTGGCTCATCCCAGGCCAGGATGTGGGGCACATTGACACCGCCGGCATCCAGCAGGCGGTCCACGGCCACGAAGGGGCGGCAGTCCTCCTTGTCGGGCGGCGCGTCCATGATGATGAAACTGCCTTTGGCACCACCTTGTACGGCATCCACCCGGAAGTAGCGGCGGAAGCTGGCGTCGGCGCTGGCCGAGCGCACCGTTTCGGGCTGGAGGCCATGTGCGGGGGCCACGGCTGCCAGCCAGGCCGCAAACGCCTGCTGTCGGGCCGGATCAGCCCAGTGGATTTCGTGGGAGGCGGTGTTCGACACGTTGGTCATGAGTGGGGCAATCCAGAAAAATACCGGCCCGCCAGCACTGGTCCGAACCAGGGCAGCCGGCAACAGGCGGGCAACATGAAATAATGCGTCGATTCTAGGCAAGGCCGGCTCACTGTGATTGAAGGCCCATGCCGCAGCCCCACACTGCGACACCGACGCGCAACTCCAGTGACCGTGACCACCCGACAGGCCCGCCTCAGCTCCTTGAAGCCCCACAACCCAGCCCGCTCGCTCCGGCGTCTGCGCTGGACACCCGTTGCCGTGGCGGCAGGCCTGCTGGTGGCGCAGATCGCCTGGCCGGATACCGCACAGGCCGATGCCGCCCCGCCGGTTGCGGCTGCACCCGCAGCCAGTGCCCCCGCATCAGCCTCGCCACTGCGCCTGAGCTTCAGTCTGCCGGCGCCGCAAGGCCAGGAGCACAACGGCAAGCTGCCCTTGTACTTCGAGGCTGACAACCTCGAAGGCGAAGCTGATTCACGCACCCGCGCCACGGGTTCAGTCCGCCTGCGCCAGGGTGGCCTGACCGTGCGCGCCGACGAGCTGACCCACACCCAGGCCGACAACACCGCGCGGGCACTGGGCCACGTGGTGATCACGCGCAACAGCAACATCTTCAGCGGCCCCGAGCTGATGCTCAAGCTCGACACACTGGAAGGCGAGTTCATCCGCCCGCACTTCTGGTTTGCGCGCACCAAGGCCGGTGGCCAGGCCGATCTGGTCGAGTTCCTGGGCTCCAATCGCCTGCGCGCCCGCAAGACCACTTACAGCAGTTGCACGCCCGATGACCTGCCCGACGGCACGCCAGGCGAGCCCGATTGGTCGCTCAAGACACGCAGCATCTACCTGGATTTCGATGCCAACGAAGGCACGGCCGACAACGCCGTGATCTGGTTCAAGGGCGTGCCCATCCTGGCCGCCCCGACGCTGACCTTCCCGCTCAACGACGCGCGCAAGTCCGGCTGGCTGCCACCCAGCTTCGACTTCGACAGCAAGAGCGGCTTCGAACTCTCGGCGCCCTATTACTGGAACATCGCGCCGGACCGGGACATGACCCTGGCCCCCACCTTGTCGGTTCGCCGCGGTGCCGGGCTGGATGCCGAATACCGCTATCTGGCCCCGCGCGACGAAGGCTCGGTACACGTGGTGGCCCTGCCCGATGACCGGGTAGCCATGCGCTCGCGCGGCCTGCTGGACTTTGCCCACAAGGGCAACCTCAATGACGGCAATGTGCTGTCGCAGACCAATTACGAACTGCGCTGGCTGCGCGTCTCGGACGACGATTACTGGAAGGACTTCCCGCACGGCCTGCCCTCCCTCACTCCTCGCCTGTACGACAGCCACGCCAACATCGAGCGGCAGCTGAACTCGCGCAACTGGGGGCTGGGCGACAGCCAGACCACCCTGTACGGTGGCGTGCAGACCTGGCAGACCCTGCGCGACCGCGATCCCCTGGCCGATCCGACGCTCAGCAACATCGACACCCCTTACCGCCGCGAGCCCCAACTGGGCATCCGCAGCCGCAGCGGCAATGACACCGGCCTGATCTGGTCCCTGCAAGGCGAGTTCAACCGGTTCACCAACGCCGACACCAACAAGGTGCGCGGCAACCGGCTGCACACCGTGGGCCAGCTCGGCCAGACCTTCAGCCTGGGTGGCCTGAGCCTGACGCCCCGCCTGAGCCTCAATGGCACCAGCTATGACATGGACCAGGCCATGAGCAACGGCAGCCGCAGCGCCACCCGTGTCCTGCCCACGTTCAGCCTGGACTCCGGCCTGGTGATGGAGCGCCCGCTGCACGTGTTCAGCCGCGACCTGACCCAGACGCTGGAGCCCCGCATCCAGTACGTGCGCACCCCGTACAAGGATCAGGGTTTCCTGCCCTTGTTCGACAGCGCCCCGCGCGACTTCAACCAGTACGCCATCTACAGCGAGAACGCCTACACCGGTGTCGACCGCATCTCGGACGCCAACCAGGTGACCGTGGGCGTGACCTCGCGCCTGTTGGACAACACCACGGGCGCCGAAGCGGCCCGCATCGGTCTGGTGCAAAAGCTCCTGCTGGCCGACCAGCGCATCAACCCGGACGGCCCGGACCCGATCACGCAACGCCTGTCCGACCTGCTGCTGCTGGGCTCCACCTCGGTGATCCCCAAGTGGACGCTGGACGGCTCGGCGCAGTTCAACGCCCAGAACCACGCCATGTCGCGTGGCCTGATGGGTGTGCGCTACTCGCCCGGGCCCTGGCGCACCATTGGTGCGGCGTACCGCTACACGCGCGAGGCCAGCGAACAGCTGGATCTGGGCTGGCAATGGCCGCTGGCGGGGCCCGTGCGCTCGGCCACGGCGCAGGTCCGCGACGAGGCCCTCAGTGACCCGCTCAACCTCACCGGGCGTCGCCCCAACAACGGCGCATCCTGCGGCGGCACCTGGTACAGCGTGGGCCGCATGAGCTACAGCCTGCGCGACAGCCGCCTGACCGACTCTCTCATTGGCTTCGAATACGACGCTGGCTGCTGGATCGGCCGCGTGGTGGCCGAGCGGGTGTCCGTGGGTCGCGCCCAGGCATCCACCCGCCTGATGTTCCAGCTGGAGCTCGCTGGCCTGTCGCGCATCAGCCTGGGCTCCAACCCCTTGCGCACCTTGAGGGACAATATCCCCGGCTATCGACTGCTGCACGATGACAGCACCGCGACGGCCTCAACCGGCAATACGCCCTTCACGACAGATGACTGATCACACCCCTTCGTCCCGCAGCGCAGCACGCGCCACCCGCCCAGTGCGCACCAAGGCATTGAGCGCGCTGGTGCACGGCATTTGCCTGAGCCTGCTGGTCGGCACGGTCGCACCTGCCTGGGCCCAGTTCAAGGCCTCGCCCGCCGTTTCACCGCGCATCCCGGGCAACCGCAGCCTGAGCACCGAACTCAAGATCGAAGGCATGCAGGCCACCACGGATTACATCCTGGCCGTGGTCAACCAGGAGCCCATCACCCACACCGATGTGGACAAACGCGTGGCCCGCATCACCGACACGGCACCCGCCGGCTCGAGACTGCCCCCGCCCGAGGAGCTTCGCCAGCAGGTGCTGGACGCCCTTATCGACGAGAAGGTCCAGATCTCCCACGCCAAGACCATCGGCATGGACATCTCCGATCAGGAGCTCGACGCATCAATCGAGAACATCGCCGCACAAAACCAGATGACGCTGGAAGACCTGCGCAACCGCATGCAGTCCGATGGCCTGGACTTCCAGCGCTACCGCAACAGCCTGCGCGAACAGATGTTGTTGCAGCGCCTGCGCGACCGTGAAGTCAACAGCCGCATCCAGATCACGGAAGACGAACTCACCACCTTCATGAAGGAAGATCCGGCTGCGCAGGCCGAGGTGGCCCTCAACGTGGCCCACATCCTGATTGCCGTCCCCGAGAAGGCCACGCAGGTTCAGGTCGCCGCGCTGCTGTCCAAGGCCCAGGCCATTCAGGAGCGTGCAGCCCAGGGCGCCAACTTCGCGCAGCTGGCCAAGGACAACTCGGCCGACACCAAGACCAAGGATCAGGGCGGTGCCCTGGGCCTGCGCCCTGCCAGCCGGTTGCCGGAGCTGTTCGTGGCGACGACCACCAAGCTCAAGGTTGGTCAGGTGGCCCCCGTGGTGCGCTCCAACGCGGGCTTTCACATCATCAAGCTGATCGAACGCGAGAACAGCGCTCAGGCCACCTACACGCAACAGCGCGCCCGCCACATCCTGCTGCGCACCAGCCCGCAGCAACCAGCCCGTGAACAGATCGACCGGATGAACGACATCCGCAAGCAGATCGTGGGCGGCCAGACCAGCTTTGCCCAGATGGCGCGCCAGTACTCCGAAGATGGCAGCGGCGCTCGCGGCGGTGATCTGGGTTGGGCTGCGCCCGGCCAGTTCGTGCCCGAATTCGAAAAGGCGCTCACGGCCCTGCAACCCGGCCAGATCTCCGAGCCCGTGGTCAGCCGTTATGGCGTGCACCTGATCCAGCTGATCGAGCGCCGTGAAGTGCAACTGACCGAGCAACAGCAACGCGAAGCCGCTCGCTCCGTGCTGCGCGAACGCCGCTTCGAGCCCACGTATGAAGAATGGGCCCGCGAGTTGCGCGCAGCCGCCTGGATCGAGATGCGTGATGCGCCCTGATCGCCCGTCTTCCAAGCCCGCCCATCGTCCGGGTGGCAAGCGCCCGGTACAAGGCGGCGGCGGTCACATCGCCCGCAAGCGCTTTGGCCAGAACTTCCTGGTGGACCTGGGCGTCATCGACGAAATCGTGCGCGCCATTTCGCCCAAACCTGGCCAGGCCCTGATCGAGATCGGCCCCGGCCTGGGCGCACTGACCAACCCCGTGGTCGAGCGCTGCGAACAGCTTACCGTGATCGAGCTGGACCGCGACCTGGCCGCCCGTTTGCGCAAGCGCCCCGAGCTGACCGTGATCGAATCCGACGTCCTCAAGGTGGACTTCGGCCAGATTGCACAGGAGCGCGGACAGAAGCTGCGCGTGATCGGCAACCTGCCCTACAACATCTCCAGCCCCATCCTCTTTCACCTGCTGCCCTGGGCCTCGCACGTGGAAGATCAGCACTTCATGCTGCAAAAGGAAGTGGTGGACCGCATGGTGGCCTCGCCAGGCAGCAAGGATTTCGGCCGCCTGAGCGTGATGCTCCAGTGGCGTTACGACATGGAATGCGTCGTGGACGTGCCACCGGAATCGTTCGACCCGCCCCCGAAGGTGGACTCGGCCGTGGTGCGCATGGTGCCCCTGGCCGATCCGCCCAAGGTGGACCCGGACGTGCTCGAGAGCATGGTGGCGCTGGCCTTCTCGCAGCGACGCAAGATCCTGCGCAACACGCTGGGAGCCTGGATCGACGAACACGGCCTGCAGACCGATTTCGATCTGCAACGCCGCGCCGAAGAAGTGCCCGTCAGCGAGTTCGTTGCACTGGCAGCCCTGAAGTCCGCCAGCGGCAACTGAGCCCCATCAGCGCATGCGACGGCGGGCCACGCCTGCCACGATGCCTGCACCGGCCAGCGCCAGTGCCAGCGATTCAGGCTCCGGCACCGTGGTGACGCTGTAGCTGCCTACGAAACTGCCACCGTACGACTTGCCGAACACCGCAATGGTGTGGAAGCCGGCCAGCACAGGCGCGGAGAACTCGTAGTAGTCGTTGTAACCAGGCAGGAGATCCGGCACGCTGTTGCCATCAACCAGCACCTGGAAGATGTCGTAGCCGGCCTTGCCGGTGAACGAGGACATCACGGAACCGGTCAACAGACCTGCATCGGATGCAAAGCCCGTCAGATAGGTGGACGACGAGCTGACGAAGCTGCCATCCACATCCTCGGCCTGGGCACCCGTCGCGGCCACCGCCAGAACCAGGCCCATCAACATTGCTGTACGTTTCATGACACTCTCCAAAAAGGACTACGCGAAATGTCATGCAGATTACATACCAGCGTTTACCCTGAGTTTTTGCACCACAGCGGCGCCCTGAGCCGGCCTGGCGTGACAAAACGCACCACAAAGCTCACTAAACTCACAGCATGAAAACCTACCTTGTTGGCGGTGCGGTGCGCGACAGGCTGTTGGGCCGCCCTTGCGGTGACCGCGATTGGGTGGTTGTGGGCGCCACGCCCCATGCCATGAGCGCCCAAGGCTTCATGCCGGTCGGCAAGGACTTTCCGGTTTTCCTGCATCCGGACACCAAAGAGGAATACGCCCTGGCGCGCACGGAGCGCAAGAGTGGCCACGGCTACCACGGCTTCCACATCCATGCCGCGCCGGATGTCACGCTCGAAGAGGACCTGGCCCGGCGCGATCTCACGATCAATGCCATGGCCCAGGACGAAGCCGGGCTGGTCATCGACCCCTATGGCGGCCAGGCCGATCTGCAGGCGCGTGTGCTGCGCCATGTCTCGCCGGCGTTCGCGGAAGACCCGGTGCGCGTCCTGCGGCTGGCCCGGTTCGCCGCCCGCTTTCACGACTTCACTGTGGCCGACGAGACCCTGAACCTGATGCGCCAGATGGTGCAAAACGGCGAAGTGGATCACCTGGTGCCCGAACGCGTGTGGCAGGAGCTGGCGCGCGGCATGATGGAAGACAAGCCCTCGCGGATGTTCGAGATCCTGCGCGACTGCGGCGCGCTGGCCCGCCTGCTGCCTGAAGTGGACCGCCTGTGGGGTGTGGCGCAACGCGCCGACTACCACCCCGAGATCGACACCGGCGTGCACCTGATGATGGTGATGGACATGAGTGCGCGCCTGAAGGCCTCTCTGGCCGTGCGCTACGCCTGTCTCGGCCACGACCTGGGCAAAGGCACCACACCACCGGACATCCTGCCGCGCCATCTGGGGCATGAGGGCCGCAGCGCCCAGTTGCTCAAGCAGGTCAACGAACGCCTGCGCGTGCCGGTGGAATGCCGGGAACTGGCCGATGTGGTGGCGCGCGAGCATGGCAATGTGCACCGCAGCGCCGAGCTCAACGCGGCGGCCGTGCTGCGCCTGCTGGAGCGCTGTGACGCCATTCGCAAGCCCCAACGCTTCCGCGAGATCCTGCTGGCCTGTGAATGCGACGCCCGCGGCCGGCTCGGCAAGGACGAGGAACCCTACCCCCAGGCTGCGCGCCTCCACCATGCGCTGGACCTGGCCCTCGCCGTCAAAACCGCCGAGGTTTCTGCTGCAGCGCAGCAACTCGGCATGAAGGGTGAAGCCATCGGCAAAGCCATCGCCCAAGCCCGTTGTGAGGCATTGGTTTGTGGGGGTTTCTGACGCGATCGCTTCCTTGCTGTCGTGAGATGTTCAGTCGGCCATTCCCATAAACAGGCCCCGCGCACTAGACTGCCCGGATGGCCAGTCAAACGATCAATTTTTTCCAATGGACAGGCGGTGTCCTGCGTACCGCCCCTGCTCTGCCCAGCGTGGTCAAGGGCTTGTGGAACCTTGTCACGCTCAAGCCGGATCAGATCGGATCGCTGGGGCTGCGCTATGCCGAACTGGCCGCCAGACAACCTGATGCGCCTGCGCTGATCTTTGAAGGTCGCACCTGGACCTACGCGCAATTCAACGCCTGGGCCAATCAGATTGCCCACAGCCTGGAAGCCGCCGGCATCCGCCAAGGTGACTCGGTTGGCGTGCTGATGGAAAACCGGGCCGAGCTGATGGCCTGTGTGCTGGGTATCGTCAAGCTGGGCGCCATCGCCACCTTGCTCAACAACCAGCAACGCGGCGAGCCGCTGGCGCACAGCCTGCGCATCACCAAGCCTCGCGTGGTGATCTTCGGCGAAGAATGCGTCGAGGCCTTTGACAGCATCGTGCCAGCGTTGCGTGCAGAACTCTGCCCGCAATGGTGGTTTGAAGGTGCCTCCGCCGGCCCTGCCGGTACGGACAGCCTGCGTCGCCGCACGCTCAAGGCCGAGACCAGCAACCCGCCGCAAACCGCGCAGATCAAGCTGCGCCAGCCCTGCTTCCACATCTTCACGTCGGGCACCACCGGCATGCCCAAGGCCTCGGTGATGACGCACTACCGCTGGCACCGCTGCATGGCCGGCCTGGGCCAACTCGGCATGCGCCTCAAGTCGGACGACGTGCTGTACTGCCCGCTGCCCATGTACCACAACAACGCCCTGACGGTATCGTGGAGTTCGGTGATTGGTGCGGGTGCCTGCATGGCCCTGGGCCGCAAGTTCAGTGCCACACGCTTCTGGGACGAGATCCGCGCCAACAAGGCCACGGCGTTCTGCTACATCGGCGAGTTGTGCCGTTACCTGCTCAACCAGCCCGCCAAGGCCACGGATCAGCAGCACGGCGTGCGCACCATCATCGGCAACGGCCTGCGCCCTGACATCTGGGAAACCTTCCAGACGCGCTTCAACATCCCGCACATTGCCGAGTTCTACACGGCCAGCGAGTGCAACCTGGCCTTCGTCAACGCCTTCAACTTCAAGGGCACAGCGGGCTATTGCCCCCTGCCCTACGCCATCGTGGCGTTTGACGTCGAGAACGAGACGCCCATCCGTCAAGCTGACGGCACCATGCGCAAAGTGGGCAAGGGCGAATGCGGTCTGCTGCTGACCGAGATCACCGACAAGGCGCCGCTGGACGGCTACACGGACAGCAAGGCCACCGAGGCGAAGGTCTTCCGCCATGTGTTCAAGAAGGGCGATGCCTGGTTCAACACCGGCGACCTGATCCGCGACATGGGCTTCGGCCACATCGGCTTTGTAGACCGCGTGGGCGACACCTTCCGCTGGAAGGGCGAGAACGTGGCCACGACCGAAGTCGAAGCCGCGCTGGGCACGATCGACGGCATTGAAGAAGCCGTGGTGTATGGCGTGGAAGTGCCTGGGGCCGATGGCCGCGCCGGCATGGCCGCCATCCGCTGGGACGACAGCAAGGGCCACATCGATGGTGCGGCGCTGGCAGCGGCCTTGCACAAGGCCTTGCCCAAATATGCCGTGCCCCTGTTCATCCGCGTGCGCGAAGAACACGAAGTCACCGCGACCTTCAAGCACCGCAAGGTGGAACTCAAGCGCGAAGGCTTCGACGTGGACAAGGTCGAAGACGACCTGTATGCCCTGGGTGAAAACGGCTACGAACTGATGCAGCGCGCCCACCCTGTGGCCAGGCGCGCCTGATCCTTCAACCTGATTGTTTGTTGGTATTGCTGCGTTGCCGGCAAAGCCGAAAAAGCCAAAAGCCCCCCGCACCATCAGGCGCGAGGGGAAAAAGACTTGGCAACGGTACGCGCTGACTGACTAGGTCAGCGTCTGGCTATCAGTCAGCCTGCTTGCGCAGAAAAGCCGGGATCTCGATTTCATCCATGCCGTTGCTGGCCAGGGCGTCCACCTTGGCAGCCGCTTGCGTACGACCACTGCGCCACACGCTGGGCGTGTTCAGGCCGCTGAAGTCGTTGCCGCCAGCGCTGGCGTGGCCCATGCCAGCCAGGCCGCCGGCCAGACCTTGGGCGTGACCCGCGTGGCCGATAGGCTGCGTCAGCACGGGGATGTTGTCGGTGCCGGTGCGCTGGAAGACTTGCGTCTGCGGTGCGCTGTGGACCACGGTCATCGGGGCTTGCTGGCGCTTGGAGCCGCACAGGCCGGTGGCGATCACGGTCACGCGCAGCTGGTCGCCCAGGCTTTCGTCGTAGGCCGTACCGTAGATGACGTGTGCATCTTCAGCGGCGTAACGACGGATGGTGTTCATGGCGTTGCGCGACTCGCTCAGCTTGAAGCTGGACTTGCCTGCAGCGATCAGTACCAGCACGCCACGTGCGCCGGACAGGTCGATGCCTTCCAGCAACGGGCAGGCCACAGCGGCTTCGGCAGCCTTGGTAGCACGGTCGGGGCCACCAGCCGTGGCGGTGCCCATCATGGCCTTGCCAGGCTCGCTCATCACGGTCTTGACGTCTTCGAAGTCGACGTTCACCAGACCGGGGATGTGGATGATGTCGGAGATGCCGCCGACGGCGTTCTTCAGCACGTCGTTGGCCTTGCCGAAAGCTTCTTCCTGCGTGACGTCGTCACCCAGCACTTCCAGCAGCTTCTCGTTGAGCACGACGATCAGCGAGTCGACGTTGGCTTCGAGTTCGTTCAAGCCGGTGTCAGCCTGCTTCATGCGGCGGTTGCCTTCGAATTCGAAAGGCTTGGTCACCACGCCCACGGTCAGGATGCCCATCTCCTTGGCCACACGTGCGATCACAGGTGCCGCACCGGTGCCAGTGCCGCCACCCATGCCCGCGGTGATGAACACCATGTGGGCGCCGTCCAGGGCGGCACGGATCTGGTCCACGGCTTCTTCAGCAGCGGCCTTGCCGGCTTCAGGTTTCGCACCTGCACCCAGGCCGGAGTTGCCCAGTTGCAGTTGCATTTCGGCGCTGGAGCGCAGCAGAGCTTGCGAGTCCGTGTTGGCGCAGATGAACTGCACGCCTTGCACGCCTTGCGAGATCATGTGCTCGACAGCGTTACCGCCGCCGCCCCCCACACCGATCACCTTGATCTGTGTGCCCATATCGAAGTTGTCGATCATCTCGATTGCCATGTCGTACCTCTTTTTTAATCAAGCAGTTGCCAATTGAAATCGTACCAAGTTCGGCTCTTAAAAATTGCCGACGAACCAATCGCGTACACGACCAAACAAGGTCTGAACAGACCCGGCTTGTTGTGCCGCCTTCATCCCGCGCATGCGCGCGAGTCTTGCCTCTTCGAGCAAGCCCATGACGGTGGCCGAGCGAGGGCTGGCCACCATGTCGTGCAGTGCGCCTGAGTACAAGGGCGTGCCCTTGCGCACAGGCTTCAGGAAGATGTCTTCGGCCAGTTCGACCATGCCCGGCATGACGGCCGAGCCGCCTGTGAGCACGATGCCGGAAGACAGCAACTCTTCATAACCAGACTCGCGGATCACCTGATGGACCAGCGAGAAAATTTCTTCAACGCGAGGCTCGATCACGCCGGCCAGTGCCTGACGCGAGAGCATGCGTGGGGCACGGTCACCGAGGCCGGGCACTTCAACCTGTTCATTGGGATCGGCCAGCAGTTGCTTGGCCACACCGAAGTCCACCTTGATGTCTTCAGCGTCCTTCGTGGGTGTGCGCAGGGCCATCGCGATGTCGCTGGTGATGAGGTCACCGGCAATCGGGATCACAGCCGTGTGGCGCACGGCACCATCCGTGAAGATGGAAACGTCTGTCGTGCCGGCGCCGATATCGACCATGGCCACACCAAGCGACTTCTCGTCTTCGGTGAGCACGGCTGCAGAAGATGCGGAGGGATTGAGGACCAGCTGTTCGGCCTCCAAGCCGCAGCGACGAACACACTTGACGATGTTTTCAGCAGCGCTCTGGGCCCCGGTCACGATGTGCACCTTGACCTCGAGGCGACCGCCAGACATGCCGATTGGCTCTTTGACCTCATGGCCGTCAATGATGAACTCTTGGGGCTCAACAAGCAATAGGCGTTGATCATTAGGGATGTTGATCGCCTTCGCTGTTTCCACCACACGTTGCACGTCGATGGGCGCGACTTCCTTGTCTCGCACGATGACCATGCCCGTGCTGTTCTGACCGCGGATGTGGCTGCCGGTGATGCCTGTCCACACGCGGCTGATCTTGCAATCGGCCATCAGCTCGGCCTCTTTCAAGGCCTGTTGAATGGACTGCACGGTGGCGTCGATGTTGACGACCACGCCACGCTTGAGGCCATGGCTTGGCGCCACGCCCAGACCTGCCAGCCGCAGGTCTCCACCGGGCATGACTTCGGCCACGACCGCCATCACTTTGGCGGTGCCGATGTCCAGCCCGACGACCAGATCCTTGTATTCCTTGGCCATGGTGTGTGTGGATTTATCTGGTTGAAGACGAAGGTTTGTTGCTGTTCGGCGTGCCATGGGCAGGCACCGGCTTCGCAACGGCGGGTTTCTTGATCACAGGGGCCTTCTGGCCATCCTGCAAGGTGGTCAGGCCGCGCAGCTTGACCGCGTAGCCTTCCGGATAGCGCAAGTCGGCATGAGCCAGCGGCGCCGGATATTGGTGCTTGAGTTCAGGCAGCGTGCGCACGAAGCGTTCGGTTCGCGCCACGACCTCTTCCAGGCTACCGCGGCCGAGTTCGATCGTGGCTTCGTTGTCCATCTCGACACTCCAGGAGCCGCGCTCGGTGAGCTTGAGCGTGTCAATCTCGCCCAGCGAACTCATCACGGGTTGCAGGCGGTGCAGCATGTCGAGCATGGCCTTGGCTTCGCCGGCCGTCGGGTTGGGCGGGGCTTCGAGCGTAGGCAGGTGTTCGTCTTCCACGTCACCCAGGTTGGCATCGAACACTTCACCATAGGTGTTGACCAACTGGTCTTCACGGTCTTCGTGATGCCAGTAGGCGGCCGGGCGATGCTCTTCAAGCACGACGCGCAACTCGTTGGGCCACACGCGGCGCACCACCGCCTTGCGAACCCAGGGCACGGACTCGAAGATCTCGCGGCTGCGGTTGAGGTTGGCGTTGAAGAAGCCGCCATGCATGCGGGGCACGATGTTGGCGCGCACCGTGGCCACGTTGTTGCGTTGCAGGTCGCCTTCCAGTTGCACCTTCTGCAGATTGAAGTACGGCAGACGCGTCAGCTTGGTGACGCCGGCTGCCAGCAACAGCCCGATCGCCACCACCAGCAAGGCGGAGGCGGCAGCGTTCATCCAGAGGACGTCTTGCGGCGTCTCTTCCGATGCGCTGTAGCTGTTGAGGGCGGCGGCGGCCTGCATGGCGGTGAGGGCGGCTTTCTGTCGGTTGTGATCGGTTAGCGGACGCTGTCCAGGCTGGCCGAAGCCAGGAGGTGGACACAGAGTTGTTCATAGCTCAGCCCCGCCACCTTGGCGGACATGGGGACGAGCGAGTGGCCGGTCATGCCCGGCGAGGTGTTGATCTCCAGCAGGAAGGGCTGACGGTCGGACTTGCGGATCATCACGTCGGCACGGGCCCAGCCGCGGCAACCCAGGGTCTTGAAGGCACGGACCACTTCGCGCTGGATCTCGGCTTCCTCGTCGGCATCCAGGCCACTCGGGCACAGGTAGCGCACCGTGTCGGTGAAGTACTTGTTCTGGTAGTCGTAGTTGCCGTCTGGCGCCTGGATGCGGATGATGGGCAGCGCCTTGGCTTCGCCATCCACGATCAGGACCGGGCAAGTGCTTTCTTCGCCATCGATGAATTGCTCGCACAGCACTTCAGGATCGTGCTGGGCGGCAGCGGCATAGGCCGCAGCACACTGGCTGACGTCCGTCACCTTGGTCAGGCCAATGGAAGAACCTTCGCGAGAAGGCTTGACGATCATCGGTGCGCCCAGCGCGGTCAAGGCGTGGGCGCATTCCTCGGCACTCGACACCATGCGCCACTCGGGTGTGGGCAGACCTTCAAAGCGCCAGATGCGCTTGGTCATGATCTTGTCCATGGCGATGCTTGACGCCATCACACCTGAGCCGGTGTAAGGGATCTTCAGTAGCTCCAGGGCACCTTGCACAGTGCCGTCTTCGCCACCGCGGCCATGCAAGGCGATGAAGCAGCGGTCTACGCCTTCGGCCTTCAGCTCCTGCAAGGGACGCTCGGCAGGGTCAAAGGCAAAGGCGTTCACGCCTTGCGATTGCAGGGCCTTGAGCACGCCCGAGCCCGACATGATGGACACATCACGCTCGGCCGAGGTGCCACCGAACAGCACGGCCACCTTGCCCAGGCTGGCCGGGTCGACACGGGGAGGTTGAAGGGAAATCATGCTCATATCAATTGCTCCCTCCGCCGCGCACATCGGTATCACCAAGCGGACGCCGCAGATCCGGCTTTGCCGGGCTGCTGGCGTGCCTTGCAGGCCGCGCCGTGGCCAAAGCCCCGGCTCCTCGCCAGGCACGGAAGGTCCACTGGACCTTCCGTGTCCGCGCTCGGCCCCCTAGAGGGGAAACGCCAAAGGCGCTTCGGAGGTGGTTCATTTCTTGTCCTTCAACAGCTCTGCGACCTTGCCGGCCACGGTGCCGATCGAGCCCGCGCCCATGCAGATCACCACATCGCCACCACGGGCGTTGCTGGCGATGACCTGCGGCAGCTCGGCCACGTCGTCCACGAAAATCGGTTCCACCTTGCCGGCCACTCGCACGGCACGGGTCAGGGCGCGGCCATCGGCTGCCACGATGGGCGCCTCGCCTGCGGCATACACCTCGGTCAGCAACACGGCGTCGGCCGTGCCCAGCACCTTGACGAAGTCCTCAAAGCAATCGCGGGTGCGGGTGTAGCGGTGCGGCTGGAAGGCCAGCACCAGACGTTGACCTGGGAAGGCGCCACGTGCGGCACTGATCACGGCAGCCATCTCGACCGGGTGGTGACCGTAGTCGTCGATCAGCGTGACCTGACCGCCATCCGTGGTCTTGAATTCGCCGTAGCGCTGGAAGCGACGGCCCACACCGGTGAACTCGCCCAGGGCCTTGATGATGGGCTCGTCGGGCAGTTCGATTTCGGTGGCCACGGCGATGGCCGCCAGCGCGTTGAGCACGTTGTGCACGCCGGGCAGGTTCAGCGTGACGGTGATGTCGGGCATGACCACGCCGTTGCGACGCTGCACCACAAAGCGCATCTGCCCACCGGCCAGGGCTTCGACGTTGACCGCACGCACCTGGGCGTCTTCACCGAAACCATAGGTGATCACGGGGCGCGAGATGAACGGGATGATGGAGCGCACACCCGGATCATCGGCACACAGGATGGCCGAGCCGTAGAAGGGCATGCGGTGCAGGAAGTCCACGAAAGCCTGCTTGAGCCTGGCGAAGTCGTGGCCATAGGTGTCCATGTGGTCGGCATCGATGTTCGTGACGACCGACAGCACGGGCAGCAGGTTCAGGAAGGAGGCATCCGACTCATCCGCCTCGACCACGATGTACTCGCCCTTGCCCAGCGCCGAATTGGCACCGGCACTGTTGAGCTTGCCGCCGATCACGAAGGTCGGGTCCACGCCGGCTTCGGCCAGGATGGAGGTGACCAGCGAGGTCGTCGTGGTCTTGCCATGTGTTCCGGCTATCGCGATGCCTTTGCGCAGGCGCATCAACTCGGCCAGCATCACGGCGCGCGGCACCACGGGAATGCGTTTGGCACGGGCCGCGATGACCTCGGGGTTGTCGCCCTTCACGGCGGTGGAGGTGACCACGGCCTCGGCGCCTTCAATGTGCGCGGCGTCATGCCCGACATGGACATGGATGCCCAGCGAAGCCAGGCGGCGCGAAGTGGCGCTGTCGGACTGGTCAGAACCTGAGACGGTGTAGCCCAGATTGTGGAGGATCTCGGCGATGCCGCTCATGCCGGCACCACCGATGCCGACGAAGTGAATGTGTTTCACGGCGTGCTTCATGGGGACGCCTTTGCTTTGGTTTGGGGTTTCACGTTTTGCTCGATGGCATCGGCCACAGCGGCGGCCGATTGCAGACGGGCCAGACCACGAGCCTTGATGGCCATCGCGGCCAGACCGGTGCGGTTGAGCGACTGGATCAGCTCGGCCAACTTGGCGGGATTGAGTTCGGCTTGCGGCAAGTGAATGGCTGCACCGTTGTCGGCCATGTACTGGGCGTTGTCACGCTGGTGGGCCGTGGTCGACACCACCAGTGGCACCAGGATGCTGGGCACGCCGGCCGCACACAACTCGCTCACCGTGATGGCGCCCGCACGGCCGATGATCACGTCGCACTCGGCCAGGCGTTGCGGCATGTTGTTGATGAAGGGCAGGACTTCGGCATCCTTGCCAGGGTTCAGGCCTGCCTTGACGTAGTCGGCCTTGACCGCTTCGAAGTTGGCCATGCCGGTCTGGTGTGTGATCAGCGGGCGCTGTTCAGGCGGGAGCATGGCCAGCGCAGCGGGCACGGCGTCGTTGAGCGCCTTGGCGCCCAGGCTGCCACCCACGATCAACACGCGCAGCGGGCCAGTTCGGTTGGCAAAGCGCTCGCTCGGGTGAGCGATGGCCTCGATGTCGGCGCGCACGGGGTTGCCGGTCACGCGGGCCACCTTGTGTTGCGCAGCAGGGCCGTCAAAGCCACATGCCAGCACATCGGTGATGGGCAACAGCGCACGGTTGCTGAGCAACATGGCTGCATCGGCATTAACCAGCACCAGGGGCAGGCCGCGCGCCACACCCATCAGGCCACCAGGGAAGCACACGTAACCACCCATACCCAGCACGGCATCGGCCTGGCGGGTCTTCAGAATCTTGAAGCAATCCGCGAAGGCCTTGAGCAGGCGCACGCCACCAAACAGCGTGTCCTTCATGTTCTTGCCGCGCAGGCCATTGAAGGCGATCGCGTCCATGGGGATGCCAGTGGGCGGCACCAGGCGGTTTTCCATGCCACCCGTGGTGCCCAGCCAGCTCACGGTCCAGCCGCGGCGCTTCATTTCATCGGCCACAGCCAGGCCGGGCATGATGTGCCCGCCGGTGCCGGCCGCCATGATGACGAGGTGACGGCTCATGCTCGGCCTCCGCGCATGAGTTGGCGGTTCTCGATGTCGACCCGCAGGCAAATCGCCAGCGCAATGCAGTTGAGCATCACGCCCGAACCGCCGAAACTCATCAAAGGCAAGGTCAGCCCCTTGGTGGGCAGCACGCCCAGATTCACACCCATGTTGATGAAGGCCTGGCCTCCCATCCACACCGCCACGCCTTGCGCGACCAGGCCGGCAAACACACGGTCGAGCGCGATGGCCTGGCGGCCGATGTTGAACAGGCGCACCACCAGCCAGAAGAAGGCCAGGATCACGATGGCCACACCGATGAAGCCCAGTTCCTCGCCGATCACGGCCAGCAGGAAGTCCGTGTGGGCTTCGGGCAGGTAATGCAGTTTTTCCAGGCTGGAGCCCAGGCCTTCACCAAAGATCTCGCCACGGCCAAAGGCGATCAGGGAGTGGGTCAGCTGGTAGGCCTTGCCCAAGGCGTTCTTTTCCGACCAGGGATCCAGATAAGCAAAGATGCGCTCACGACGCCAGGGGCTGAGCGTCACCATCAGGGTGAAGGCGCCCAGCAGCACGGCCGTGATCAGGAAGAACATGCGGCCGTTCACCCCCCCCAGGAAGAGAATCGCCATGGCGATCGTGGCGATCACCATGAAGGCGCCCATGTCGGGCTCGGCCAGCAGCAAGAGGCCCACCACGCCCACCGCTACCGCCATCGGGGCCACGGCACGGAAGAAGTGCTCCTTCACGTCCATCTTGCGCACCATGTAGTCGGCCGCGTACAGCGTGATGGCCAGCTTGGCCAGCTCGGATGGCTGGAAGTTCATGATGCCCAGCGGCAACCAGCGCCGCGCGCCATACACCACCTTGCCCACATGCGGGATCAGCACCAGGATCAGCAGGATCAGGGACACGACAAACAGCCACGGCGCCATCTTTTCCCAGGTGGACATCGGTATCTGCGTGACCACTGCTGCCACAGACACGGCCATGATGATGGACACCAGGTGGCGCGTGAAGAAGAAGGTTGGTGTGTAGTTCGAGAAGCGCGGGCTGTCCGGCAGGGCAATGGTGGCCGAATAGACCATCACCAGGCCCATGGCCAGCAAGGCGATGGTCAACCACACCAGCGGTTGGTCGAAGCCCATGACCTTGGATGGCTGCGAGGATGTCACGTTGACGAAGTCACGCACCGGCAGCGGGCCGGCGCCCTCGTTGTCGCCGCGCTTGCCCAGCAGGCCGCGCAGCTTGCTCATCAGGCTCAGGCCTGTTGCTGAAACTTTGGTTTGAACGGTGGCGTCGCTCATGCGATGTCTCCTCGTTCGTGGATCAGTTCCTGCACGGTGTTGACGAACACCTCGGCACGGTGGCCGTAGTTGCGGAACATGTCCAGGCTGGCGCATGCCGGGCTCAACAACACGGCATCACCTTGTCGAGCCTGCTCGAAGCACCAGCGGGTCGCGGCTTCCAGGCTGTCATGGCGCTGCATGGGCAGCTTGTCGCCGCCAGGGGTCAAGGCGTCAGCCAGTGCGGCTTCAATGGCTTGCGCGTCACGACCGATCAAGGCCACGGCGCGCGCATAGCGGCCAACCGGATCGGCCAGCGGCGCGAAGTCCTGCCCCTTGCCATCACCACCCAGAATCACCACCAGCTTGCCGCCAGACAGATCGGAGCCCAGGCCTTGCAGGGCGGCCACGGTGGCCCCCACATTGGTGCCCTTGCTGTCATCGATCGCATCGATGCCGCCCATCGTGGCCACATGCTCGACACGATGCGGCTCGCCGCGGTATTCGCGCAGGCCATGCAGCATTGGCGCCAGGGGGCAGCCAATCGCCGTGGCCAGCGCCAGCGCAGCCAGTGCGTTGGATGCGTTGTGACGACCACGGATGCGCAAGGCATCTGCAGGCATCAGGCGCTGCAGCACGATCTCGACTTCTTCGCCCTTCTTGAGCTTGATCGTCGGGTCGGCTTCGCGGGCACGCATCAGCCACGCCATGCCCGCTTCGGTCACCAGCCCAAAGTCGCCAGGGCGACGCGGCGCATCCAGGCCAAAGTACACGACATCGCGGTACACGGTCTTCGCAGGACGACCACGCACACCGGACTTGATGACTTCGGGCGGCGGCACCATGTCCATCACGACCGGGTCATCGCGGTTGATCACCATGATGCCGTTCTTGCCGAAGATACGGGCCTTGGCTGCCGCATAGGCCGCCATGCTGCCGTGCCAGTCCAGGTGATCCTGCGTGATGTTGAGTACCACGGCGGCATCCGGCGCGAAGTTGCTCACGCCATCGAGCTGGAAGCTGGACAGCTCCAGCACCCAGGCCTGGGGCAAAACTTCAAAGGTGGGCGCAGCCGGTGGCGGTGGTGCCAGTTCGATCAGGGGCGCATCCGCGTCGTCAGACAAGGGGGTGACAGGCGGCTCGGCATCCTCGGGTTGCTCGATGTCTGTTGGCTCAGTCTCAGGCTGCATCTCGTCGATCGCCTCGGCATGCGCATCCGCTTCGACCGGGGCATCCAGCGCGGCGTCCGAAGGCTGCGAAACAGCATCCGGCTCGACGACCTCTGCAGCCGTGTCACCTTCAGCCGCCTGGCCTGCAGCCTCTTCCTGCAAAGGCTGCGGCTCCTGCTCCAGCGCAATGCGCAAGGTGTCGAGCAAGGTCGGGCCGATGTTGCCAGCCAGCCCCACACGCAAGCCAGCACGCTCGATCAGCCTGGCCGTGAGCGAGGTGGTGGTGGTCTTGCCGTTGGTGCCGGTGATGGCCACTACCTTGGGCGCATAACCCATGTCGGTCTTGAGATCGGCCAGCGCCGTGGCGAACAGCGACAGCTCGCCGCGCACCGGAATACCCAGTTCATCCGCCCGGGCCATCAAGGCCGACACATCGGGGGCGTTGGGCATCAGGCCCGGGCTCTTGAGCACAAGGTTGACGCCATCGAGCAAGGCCACATCCAGACCATGATGCAACGTGGCCGCGGGCACATCGTTGCGCAGCGTCGCAGCCTGTGGCGGGTTGGCGCGCGTATCGGCCACGCGCACCGTCGCACCGCACCGGGCGCACCAGCGCGCCATGGCCAGGCCTGAGTCACCCAGACCCAGGATCAGCACGGTGAGATCACGTAAGTAGTGCATGGTTGGCTAGAACTCGATATCGCGATCAACGCAGCTTGAGGGTGGACAGCCCCAGCAGGCACAGCAGCATGGTGATGATCCAGAAACGGACCACGACCTGCGTCTCTTTCCAGCCGGATTTTTCGAAGTGGTGATGCAGCGGCGCCATCAGCAAAATACGACGGCCTTCGCCGTATTTCTTCTTCGTATATTTGAAGTAGCTCACCTGCACCATCACTGACAAGGCTTCGAGAACAAAAACCCCGCCCATCAAGGCCAGCACGATCTCTTGCCGCACGATGACCGCGATGGTTCCTAAAGCACCGCCAAGTGCCAAGGCCCCCACGTCGCCCATGAAGACCTGGGCGGGGTAAGCGTTGAACCAGAGGAAGGCCAGGCCCGCTCCGGATAGGGCCGCGCAGAACACCAGCAGTTCACCTGCGCCCGGAATGTGCGGCAGCAACAGGTACTTGGCGAACACGGCGTTGCCCGTGACATAACAGAAGATGCCCAGCGAGGCCGACACCATCACCACCGGCATGATGGCCAGACCATCGAGGCCGTCGGTGAGGTTCACGGCATTGCTGGTGCCCACGATCACGATGTAGGTCAGCACCATGAAGCCCCACACGCCCAGTGGGTAGCTCATGGTCTTGAAGAAGGGCACGATCAGGTCGGCCTTCGGCGGCAGGTCGTTGGAGAAGCCCGACTGGATCCAGCGGAAAAACAACTCGATCACGCGCAGATTGTTGGTCTCCGACACGCTGAAGGCCAGGTAGATGGCGGCGATCAACCCGATGATGGATTGCCAGAAGTACTTCTCACGCGAAGGCATGCCCTCGGGGTCCTTGAGCACCACCTTGCGCCAGTCATCGACCCAGCCAATGGCGCCAAAGCCGGTGGTCACGATCATCACGATCCACACGAAGCGGTTGGCCCAGTCGAACCACATCAGCGTCGACAGGCCGATGGCCAGCAGGATCAAGGCGCCACCCATGGTGGGCGTGCCGCGCTTCGTCAGGTGCGTCTCCATGCCGTATTCACGGATGGGCTGACCGATCTTGAGCTCGGTGAGCTTGCGGATCACAAAGGGCCCCAGGAACAGACCGATCAGCAGCGCCGTCATGGCCGCCATGACCGAACGGAAGGTCAGATACTGGAAGACACGCAGGAAACCCCACTCGGGGTGCAAGCCTTGAAGCCACAGTGCAAGACTAAGCAGCATGGGCACCTCCCGCCTGAGCACTCAGGACAGCGACAACTTGTTCCATCTTCATGAAGCGTGAACCCTTGACCAGCACCGAGGCCGCAGCCGGGGCCTGGTTCAAGGTGGGCAGCGCAGCGACGATATCGGCCGCACTGCTGAAATGACGGGCCGTCTGCCCTTGATGCTCGCCGTAAGCCTGCGCTGCATGCGCGCACAACTCACCAGCCGTCCAGACATGTTCGATGCCACGTTCGCGGGCATAGGCGCCGACTTCCCTGTGGAAAGCCGGGCCTTGCGTTCCGACCTCGCCCATGTCACCCAGCACCAGCCAGCGCGGACCAGGCAGACCCGCCAGCATGTCGATGGCCGCACGCACGGAGTCGGGGTTCGCGTTGTAGCTGTCGTCCACCAGCGTGACAGGGCGACCTTCGATGCTGACGCAGCGCAGTTGCGAACGGCCCTTGACGGGCTCGAAGGCCTCCAGGCCTTGTGCAATCACCGGCAGCGGCACGCCGGCACCCAGCGCCGCGGCGGTGGAGGCCAGCGCATTGCGCACATTGTGCGCACCGGCCATCTTCAGGTTCACCCGGGCCGCGCCTTGCGCCGTGCTGATCTCGATCACCCAATGTGGCGTGGGCTCGGCCATCCAGGTGGCACGGCCTGTGACGGCGGCCGGGCCCTGCGTGGCGAAATCGAACTTGGGATAACCGTTGGCCTGCTCGCGCCAGATGGCGGCGAACTCGTCGTCGGCCGGGAACACGGCCACGCCGCTGCGCGACAGGGCCTGCAGCACGGTGCCGTTTTCGCGGGCCACGGCCTCGACCGTGTGCATGAACTCCTGGTGCTCGCGCTGCGCGTTGTTGACCAGGCCCACGGTGGGCGCGGCAATCGCGGCCAACTGGGCGATCTCGCCCGGGTGGTTCATGCCCAGCTCGACCACAGCACAACGGTGCTGCCCTTCACGCAAGCGCAGCAAGGTCAGGGGCACACCGATCTCGTTGTTGAAGTTGCCTTGTGTGGCCAGCGAGGCCTCAGGCGCACCTTGCGACACCACCCAGGCCTTCAGGATCGACGCGATCATCTGCGTGACCGTGGTCTTGCCATTGCTGCCGGTCACGCCGATCAGCGGGATGTCGAAGCGCGCACGCCAGCCGGACGCCAGCCAGCCCAGTGCGGCGCGCGTATCCGGCACGATCAGGCCAGGCAGGCCGCAGGTGTCCACACCATGCTGGGCCAGCACGGCCACGGCACCGGCGGCCTTGGCCTGCGGCAGGAAATCATGCGCATCAAAGCGCTCACCACGCAGCGCGACAAACAGATCGCCTGGCTGCAAGGTGCGGGTATCGGTGTGCACGCGGGCAATCGGTGTGGCGGGGTCACCCGACAACACCGAACCCGGCAGCAACTCATGGGCCAGGCCCAGGGTCATCATCATGGGAATAACTTGGCTAGGGACGGCGGGCGCGCGGCGCTTGAGCGCGGCTGCTGCCTCGTCCACATCTGAAAAAGGTGTCTTGACGCCAGCCACGTCTTGCGTGGCCTCATGGCCCTTGCCGGCGATCAGCACCACGTCACAGGCATCAGCCTGTTCCAGCGCATGCGCAATGGCGCCATGGCGGTCTTCGATCACATCAACCGTGTCTCGCCCGGCCACGCCGGCCAGGATCTGAGACAGGATGAAAGCGGGTGGCTCGCTGCGCGGGTTGTCGCTGGTGAGCACGACGCGGTCGGCGTGCTGCTCGGCCATGGCCCCCATCAGCGGGCGCTTGATCGGATCGCGGTCACCACCACAGCCGAACACGCACCACAGACGGCCACCACGCGCTTCGGCCACGGGGCGCAATGCCTGCAGGGCCTTGTGCAAGGCGTCGGGTGTGTGGGCGTAGTCCACCACCACCGTGGGCAACTCGATCTGTGGGTTGGGCGAAGCCACGATCTGCATGCGCCCCGGCACAGGCTGCAAGCCACTGCACACGCGAGCCGCATCGGCCAGCGGCACACCGAGCGCACGCAAGGCCCCCACCACGGCCAGCAGATTGGACACATTGAAAGTACCGATGACCGGCGCATGCACGGTGGCTCGGGCGATCTCGTGCGACAGGGCCTCATCACGCTCGATCAGGTCAAACACGATGCCTTGCTGCTGATAGCGGATGTGGGCGGCCTGCAAGCGGACCGCATCCTGCAAGCCATAGGACCAGCAAGCCAGACGACGACCACGTGCGTGATCCTGCAGGGCATGACCCATCGGATCATCGAGGTTCAGCACGGCGGCTTGCAAGCCTGGCCAATCGAACAGGCGACGCTTGGCCTGCCAGTAGGCCTCCATGCTGCCGTGGTAGTCCAGATGGTCTTGCGTGAAGTTGGTGAACTGAGCCACCTTCACATGCGTGGCATGCAGGCGCAACTCCTCAATGCCGATGGACGAAGCCTCGATGGCTGCGGCCTTCAGGCCCTGATCCACGAAGTCGCGGAAGGTGGCATGCAGCGTGATCGGATCGGGCGTGGTCAGCCCCGTGGGCTTGAACTCACCGGAACCGACTTGCCCCACACCCAAGGTACCGATGACGCCGCAGCCCTTGCCCAGGGCAGTCAGCGCCTGAGCCGTCCACCATGAGGTGGAGGTCTTGCCATTGGTGCCGGTCACGGCCACCACATCGAGTTCGGCGCTGGGCTCGGCATAGAAGCCGTGCGCGATCTCGGCACTGCGGGCCTTCAGGCCCGGCAAGGCGGCCACACGCGCGTCAGCAAATGCAAAGGCCTGCACGCCGTCGGCTTCGACCAGGCAGGCGCGTGCGCCGTCTTTCAGGGCCTGCTCGACAAAGGCACGGCCATCACGCGCCGCACCGGGCCAGGCGATGAAGCAAGCGCCCTCGGCGGCCAGGGCCTTCACCTGGCGGCTGTCCACCGTCAGGCTGGTGACGCCCCACTGGCGCAGCCAGCTCAGGGCTTCGTCGGTGGTGTGCAAGTGCAAAGTGGTCTGGCTCATTTAAAAGCTCTCCACTTCTGCGGGCTCGGTGCTGATGATCTTGGGCTGCACTTCCATGTCAGGCAGCACGCCCAGGCGAGCCAGAGTCTGTTGCACGACCTGGCTGAACACGGGCGCCGCCACATCGCCACCGAAGTACACGCCATTGCCGGGCTCATCGACCATCACGGCCACGACGATGCGCGGCTTGCTGATGGGCGCGATGCCCACGAACCAGGCGCGGTACTTGTTGCCCGCATAGCCCTTGCCTTCAACCTTGTGCGCCGTACCGGTCTTGCCGCCCACGCTGTAGCCCTGCGTCTGCGCCTTGGGCGCGGTGCCGCCAGGGCCGCACACCAGGTTGAGCATCTTGCGCACGGCACGCGCCGTTTCAGGCGAGATCACGCGGGTACCGCGCACTGGCACCAGCTCATCGCTGCCAACAGGCGCGGCATCAGCCACAGACGACGAAGCCGCCCCCGGACGGAAGGCGGTCTTGAAGGCCAGCACAGGGCGCTCGCTGTCATCCGATGTAGCTTTCGCCACTTTGCGGGCAGGGTCCCGGTCGTCACCTGGACCTTCCCGCTTCAGCAGCGAAATCGGGATCAATTCACCATCGCTGGCGAAGATCGTGTATGCGTGAGCCAGCTGGAACAAGCTGGCTGACAGGCCGTAGCCGTAACTCATGGTGACCTGCTCGATGCGACGCCAGGATTTGTAGGGGCGCAAACGCCCCGTCACCACACCAGGGAAGCCGATCTGCGGCTTCTGCCCCAGGCCCACCGAGGTGAACATTTCCCACATCTCGCGAGGCTGCATCTGCATGGCCATCTTGGCCGTGCCCACGTTGCTCGACTTCTGAATGACCTGCTCCACCGTGAGGTCGCCATGCGGATGGGAATCCGAAATGGTCGAACCGTCGATGGTCAGCTTGCCTGGCGCGGTGGAGATGATGGTCTCGGGCGTCACACGCCTGGTTTCGAGCGCCAGCGACACCACGATGGGCTTCATGGTCGAGCCCGGCTCGAAGGTGTCGGTCAGGGCGCGGTTGCGCAACTGCGCGCCCGTCAGGTTGCGGCGGTCATCGGGTGTGTAGCTGGGCACATTGGCCAGGGCCAGCACCTCGCCGGTCACGGCATCGAGCACCACCACGCTGCCAGCCTTGGCCTTGTGCAAGGCCACGGCATCGCGGATGCGTTGATAGGCATAGAACTGGATCTTGGCGTCGATCGACAGGCGAATGGCCTGGCCATCTTCAGCCGGCACGAGATCGCCCACCGACTCGACCACCCGACCCAGCCGGTCCTTGATCACATGGCGCGCGCCATCGCGGCCAGACAGCTGCTTCTGGTAGGCCAGCTCGATGCCTTCCTGGCCTTCGTCTTCGATGTTGGTGAAGCCCACGATGTGCGCGGCGGCCTCACCTTCAGGGTACTGACGCTTGGACTCGCGCAGCTCGTACACACCCTTGATCTTGAGCTCGGCCACCTTCTCGGCCACGCTGTCATCCACCTTGCGACGCAGCCACACGAAGTTGGGGCTGGAAGCCAGGCGTTTTTGCAGATCCACCAAAGGCATGCCCAGCAGCTTGGCCAGGGCGCGCAGCTCATTGGTGGAGGCGTCCATGTCCTTGGGGATGGCCCACAGGGACGGTGCCGGCACGCTGGAAGCCAGCATCTCGCCATTGCGATCCAGGATGCGACCGCGGTTGGCCTGCAGCTCGATGCGGCGCTCGTAGCGGCTGGCCCCTTGCTGCAGATAGAAGTCGTTGTGGACGATCTGGATCCAGGCGGCGCGCCCGATCAGCACGGCAAAGCCCAGGCCGATGGCGCCGATCAGGAACTTGACGCGCCAGGGCGGCGTGCGCGAAGCCAGCAAGGGGCTGGTGGCGTACCGCACCGTGGGCATGGCACCCGAGCCCTGCCGACGCGGCTTGCCACGAAGCTTGCGCATCAGATCGCCCAGGCGGCTCATGGCTGGCCTCCCTGGGTGGCCGCTGCCACGCCGGACGCAGACGTGTTCACGTAATGAGTGACAGCCGGGCTGTTGTTGAACATGCGCAGCTTCTCGCGCGCCAGCTTTTCAACACGCAGCGGCGTGGCCTGCGCGCGCTTGTCGAGCTGCAGACGCTCGAAATCGATCTGCAGCTCGTGCGATTGCGACTGGGCTTTCTCCAGCTCGACAAACAGATGGCGCGACTCATAGCTGGTGCGGACGAGCCAGAAACAGCTCAGCAGCAGCACGATGGCCAGCAGGATGTTGAGGCGCGCCATCATCGACGCCCCCCCTTCCCGCCAGCCTTGGACGATGACTTGCCGCCTTTGACCTTGCCACCTTTGGCGGGCCCCGCGACCAGCGCCTCGGACCAGGGCACATCGGTGCGCTCGGCCACACGCAGCACGGCCGAGCGTGAGCGTGGGTTGCCCGAGATCTCTTCAGCCGACGGCTTGATGCGCGCAATGGCGTCCAGCATCAAGGGTTTGGGCTGCGCGAACGGCACACGACGATCGACCTCCTCGCGGCTGTGCTTCGCGATGAAGGTCTTGACGATGCGGTCTTCCAGCGAATGGAAGCTGATGACCGAGAGGCGTCCGCCGGGCAGCAAGGTGGTCAAGGCAGACTCCAGCGCGTCTTCCAGCTCACCGAGTTCACGGTTGACGTGAATCCGAAGAGCCTGGAAGGTTCGGGTTGCGGGGTCTTGCCCGGCTTCACGGGTTTTGACCGTACGAGCCACGACCGCCGACAGCTCGGCGGTGGTTCGCACAGGGTGACCTTCATCGCGGCGAGCGACAAGCGCCTTTGCAATGGGCCAAGCAAACCGTTCTTCGCCGTAATCACGGATGACCTCCGCGATCTCGTCCGCCGAAGCGTGCGCCAGGTAGTCGGCTGCGCTCTCGCCTTGCGTCGTGTCCATGCGCATGTCCAGCGGCGCATCGAAGCGGAAGCTGAAACCGCGCGCCGGGTTGTCGATCTGCGGCGACGACACGCCGATGTCCATCAGCAGACCGTGCACACCAGGCAAGCCCAGATCGGCCACCACATCGGCCCACGACGAGAACGGTGCGTGCACGATCTGAAAGCGCGGATCGTGGATGGCATCGGGGCCCTGCGTGGCATGCGCGATCGCCTCCGGATCGCGATCCAGCGCAATCAGACGAGCCTGCGGACCCAGCTTCGACAACAGCAGACGCGAGTGCCCGCCACGCCCGAAGGTGGCATCCACGTAGACGCCCTGAGGATGCGGGCCGACGGCTGGATCCCACAAACCCTCGACCGCCTCGTGCAGCAGGACAGTTTGATGCTGCCAAGGTGTGACTCCTTCCTGCATCGCGTCAGAAGGTGAAGTCTTGAAGGGCCTCGGGCATGGGCTGAGCCATGACCGCGGCTTCGTGCTCGGCGTACTTCTGGGCATCCCACAACTCGAAGTGGCTGCCCATGCCCAGCAGCATCACTTCTTTGGTGAGGCCCGCTGCGGCACGCAGTTCAGGCGAGATCAGGACGCGCGCAGCGCTGTCGATCTCGACATCCATGGCATTGCCCAGAAAGATCCGCTTCCAGCCTGCTGCCGACATGGGCAGCGCGGCAACCTTGTCGCGGAAGGTTTCCCACGCGGGGCGCGGGAACACCATCAGGCAGCCATCGGGGTTCTTGGTGATCGTCAACTGGCCTGCGCAAAGAGCTTGCAAAGCGTCGCGATGGCGCGAAGGGACGGCCATGCGCCCCTTTGCGTCCAGCGACAACGCTGATGCTCCTTGGAAGACGAGACTCACACAAAACCCCACGAATTTGCACTAAATCCCACTTTACCTGATCCGCATCCCCAAAACAAGGAAAAAGCGAAAAAAAGTTCAATGAAATCAAAGACTTAGATGCGATTCGAATGGAAAAATGCAGAAAAAAAGTCCTTATAAATCAAGGACCTGCAAAGGGGTGTGGAAGTGGAAAATGAGGAGTCTCCCCCTTTGGGGCTGGGATATTCCCGATCCGTTTGACAAAGCACAAGGGCCAGCCGACCGGGTGCGAACACCTGGTCGACCGGCCCTTGCGCCAGTCAGGAAGCGAATTGTGACAGGTGGATCAGGCCTGCTTGCGCGCCTTGCGTACACGCGAGGCCACCAGCCCCCCGCCGATCAGCCACAAGGCCATGGTGGAGGCCTCAGGCACCGAGGAGACGCCAATGATCACCGGCCCCAGGTCCCACCCGATATAGGTATGGCCCTGTACCTTGCCATCGATGACATCGGCCAGCGAGCGCCCCGCCAGGTCGCCATTGAAGCTGAACTGATCGGTGCGCACGAAGCCTAGGTCATAGTTGAACACCTGAACGGTATTGGCCCCTTCCAGGAAATACAGCCGCCCCTCTTCGTAGCCAATCAGGTTGCCCACCTTGCTCTTCAAGGATGCACCGTTCCAGCCGGCAGGACCGGTGGTGAAGCCTGTCTTCTTCGAATCGAACTCCAGCGTACCTGTGGGGTAGTTGTAATAGCTCAGGGTGCCATCGGCGTCCAGCCACAGCGAGTTATCGTCGCCCATGGCCAGCAGATTGTTATTACCCAGGAGGGACTGCCCCGCCTGAGGGCCACCGGTCAGCGTCAAGGGAAACACGGCCCGATCAACGTAGGTGATGGGCTTGTCGATGTAGAAGTCCGCCCAATAGTTCTTGTTGGCCACCTTGGGATCAACGAAGTTGATGTCCCAGTCTTCCGAGATGTCTCGTGCACGGGTCAGCGTGGTCGAGTTGCCAATCACATTGGGCGAGGTGATCAGGGCCGCCCACAGGTTGTTGCTGGTCTGCTGGTTGTTGCCATCGCCCACCACCAGCGAGGGGAACATGCTGTAGAGCTGCGCGTGCGGACGCACGTCATAACCCTTGGCCGGATACCACTCCTGCGGGTAGACGGTCGCGCCTCCCGTGGTGGTGTAGCGATCCTCTTCCTGCCAGCGAGATGCCTGGGTCCAGTTGTAGGTGCCGGCCGTGGTGGCCTGCGCCTGCGTCACACCAGCCGCAGCCAGCGCCAGGATCGCCACCGTGCGCACGACCTTGGATTCATTGCTCATGAACTACTCCAATCAAATACTTCAAATACCCGCCAATCAACATCACATACCGCAGAGAAACTGCCACCACAAATGGAATGTGAAAACATGAATACTCAATTCAAATGCAAGAAGGCAATCAGGCATTCAAAAAAAGAACGGCGGCACATTTCGAGTCAATGCCCCGCCTTCAAACCAGCGCCCTTCAGCGAACATCACTCGCCAGAGGACGCCAGAGTCGCGCTTCACACTGCAGCTTTCATCAGCATGTCGAGATGGTATTGGCGGGAAAGATTCCAGCCTTGACAAGGCCTGCCTGAGGAAGGCAGCAAATATCAAACCGACCTGAATACGTTAATTAATACCGGACAGCACCCTCGATCGCGGGGCGGTATTTACACCTAGTACTCAAGTATTAGAATTCGGCCGAAAAGTCTGTCGGCTTGCTTACACTTCCCGGTCAAGGTTCGGCCATATTTGATGACACGCCATCGCAAATATTGACAATATCAGCCTTAATTTGACATTGACTGCCACCATTTCCTGAGAATGACCCACGCCTCGATCTACGTTGCCGGCACCGCCGTCAGCCTGCTGCTTGACTACATGGATCAGGCCGGGCTGAGCTTGCCGGCGTTTCGGTCTCGACTTGAAGGGCTGAAGGCCACGCCACGCATGCCCATTGCCACCTGGTGGGACATCCTGGCCGAACTCGAGCGCGCCCACCCTGTGCCAGCGCTGGGCATCCGGATTGGCGCGGTCACACACGCCCACCACATCGGCATGCTGGGCTACCTTGGCATTTACAGCGAGACACAGGTTCAGGCGCTCATGCGTTTCAGCCGCTTCCAGCGCCTGTTGCACAACATGGCCCCGTCCAAGGTGTACGTGGAAGGCGACGACCTGTTCGTCTGGTGGGACCCGGCCGCAGGCATCTCTCCCCTGTCGTCGGATGAGGTGCTGGTGTCAGGACTGATCACGCTGATCAGACGCCATGGCGTCGACCCGGATGCCGCCCCGCACCTGGTCGAGTTTCCGCAGCCTCAACCGGCTGACACATCGGCCTACGAGGCGTTCTTCAAGTGCCCGGTGGTGTTCGGTCGTGAGGCGCTCGCCGTGCGGCTGCCTGCCCGCAACATGAACCAGCCGGTGAGAACCAGCGACCCGCATCTCATGAGCCTGCTGGAGCAACAGGCCGAAGCCATGCTCCAGGAACTGCCGGATCGCGACGCGCTGCTCAAGCGCCTGCGGCATCACATCTCCATGTCGCTGCAGGATGGCACGCCCGAGTTCGGCGAGGTGGCCGCCCGCATGGGCATGGCAGAGCGCACGCTCTATCGCTACTTGCAAGAACGCGGCTTGCGCTACAAGGTCATCCTCAACGAGTTGCGCTTCCAGCTTGCCCGGGACTACATGCAGGATCCCAAGCTCTCGCTGCCCGAGATCGCCCTGCTGCTGGGCTACGCCGAACAAAGCGCGTTCTCGCGGGCCTTCAAGGAGTGGTCGGGCGAAACACCGGCCAGCTACCGCCGCGTACGTGCGGGCAACCCGCCGGTCAGTACATCTCGCGCGTGAACACCACTTTCCTGGACTCTGACGAATAAACGCCGAAGGTCGCTCGGGCGGACGGATCACGGTCATACGTGGTCACACCTGCACAGGCGTTGGTGGTGCCGTTTTGTGCTCTCAGCCAGCTCAGGCCAGCGCCTGTCGAACTCGGGTGGCTGGCCAGGCAGGACTGGTCCGTCGTGCTGCTCCCCAGATTGAGGGCGAAATCCACGCTGCCTGTGCCATTGGCGCTGGGTGCACTCAAGGTCAGCGTACCGTTGCCCGCGAGGATGGTGATGGCCGACGGCGTGGTGGACCAGGCGGAAGTAGACGCCCCCTTGCTGTCCACATAGTTGCTGCGCACCACCGAAGCGGCCGGGATGCTGGTGCAACTGTCATCGCCGTTGACCACCCACGCTCTGCCATTCCAGTACTGAGCCTGAACCGGGATGGCCAGGCTGCTTTTCTCGGAACCGAACGCATTGGAGATCCGGAGCCGCCCGCTGCGTACCGACATGGCCTGCTCGGACCCGGCGCTGGAGGACACGCCCGAGGTATCCGTGGCGCGAACGACCACGGACGTAGGTGCCGTCAGCTTGTTGGAAAAAGTGAAGGTCGGCAAGGTCGCTGTGGCCGACGTGAAGGTGGCCACGCCACGCGTGAAGTCACTGGCATTGATGGTCGCCGGCGACAGGGATCCGCTCGCGCCCACAGCCGTCAGCGTCACCGCCTTGGCGTAGTTGGGCGAGGTGTTGGCGGTCCCATCGTAGTTCACCGTGGTGCCACCCGATGCATTGGCGGCCGTTACCGTGAGCGCATCCATGGGCTGGCCGCTGTAGACAAAGGAGCCGCAACTCAAACCGCGCGTCACATTGAAATGGTGCGGCACAAAAGGCCCCACCGCCCCCGTGCTGCCTGTGCTGCCCGACACGGCCGAGCCGGAGCCCAGGTAGCTGCCGCTGACCAAGGTCGCGCTCAGGTCACCCGTCCCCACCTCGGACCACTTCAGATCGCTGATCGTGATGGCCCCCAGATTGAAGCCCGTCGAAGAGATGTAGGGAGAGGCGCCCGTCGTGCCGCTGCCGGTCAAGGCCCCTGCGGCAGAGTGGCTGCCCGTGGGTCGGTACTTGCTCCAGGCCAGGCGCACATAGTCGGTGGTGACGGCCGTTTCCTTGCCGAAGTTGGGTGTGGCCGCACCGGCGCTGTTGCGGGCCGTGACGGTTGCCGCAAACGCGTTGCCAGCCACCAGCGAGGACGCCGTCACCCCGCTGAACCCGAACGAAGCCGGGGAGGCAATGAAAGAGCTGGTGCCGGACATGCTCAGGCCCGCGTCGGCCCCGGAGCCACTGTAGCTGGCCGTCAGCGACACCTGCCCCACGTCGGCGTACAGGACATTGGTGGTGGCCATGCCGGTCGCATCAAAACTGAGGCTGATGTTCGCCCCCGTGCCATCGCAGGCAGAAGAGACGCTGCCGCCCGCATTGAGGGCCGTGCCCGCCACACGAACCGGCAAGGTGCCGCTGCTCGGGTTGCTGTAGGCACACTGGATGTTGATGGACTTGCTGACGCTGGCGAACGCCGGCACACACGAGGCCGTGCTGGTACCTTGTTTGACCGCAGTCACGGTCATGGTGGCGGAGGCCTCCGACAGGTGATTGGGCACGGACAACAGCAGCCCAGCCGTGTTCACGCTGTAATTGCACGAGCCCCCGGCAGAGGCCGCAGCCCCCAGGCCGCAATACAAGGAGGGCGAGGCTGAGGGGGTCATCGTCAGGCCGCTCAAGCCGACCGTGACGTAACCCGTGGCCGGCACCGTGGTGACCTGCGCGCTGACCGTCGTGCTGCTGGCGCCACCGCTGATGCTGAAGGCGTTGGTTGCCGCGGGCTTGACCGTCGCCCCCGTGCCCGACAAGGTCAGGTTGCCCGACACCGAGCCGGAGAAAGTACCCGTGCAAGCCGCATCTGCACAGGCCACGATCGTGAAGGTGGTGGGCGTGCAGGTCATGCCCGCGCTGCTGCTGGTGGTGACAGCCAGATGATGCAGCGGCGACGTGATGGCAAAGTTGCACGAGGCCACGCTGGTCGCCGTCACGCCAAAGCCGCAGTAAATCGAGGGGGAGCCGATCGGCGTGACCGTCAGCCCGGACAGACTCGCCGTCACATAACCCGCCGCCGGTGCCGTGGCCACCGTGAGTGAGGTGCTGACGGTGGAGCTACCCGAGGCGATGCTGAAGGCCACATTCGTGCCGTCTGACATCATCAGATAGCCGCTCACACCGCGTGTGTACAAGGTGCTGCAATCAGCCGTGGCGCACGCCCGGAGCGTGAAACTGACGGCCCCGCCTGCCAGCGCAGACGAGGACGAAGACGTCACCTCGATGTGATCCAGCGGACGCAGGGCCGTGACACCGATCACGATGGGCCCGGCATCCCAGCCTATATAGGTATAGCCCGGGATCTTGTTGTCGACCAGATCGCCCAGCGAATAGCCCGACAACTCGTTGCCCAGCGAGACCGTGTCTGTCCGCGACCAGGTCATGTCCCGGTTGTACACATGCAAGGTGTTGGCACCGACCAGGAAGTACAGATTGAACTCCTCGTAGCCGATCAGGTACTGCAACTTGCTGCTCAAGGTCTGACCGGCAAAGGCCCCGCCCGAGAAGGTCGTGGTGCTCGGGTTGTACTCCAGCAGCCCCCCGACGCCATACCAGTAAAAGCTCAGGGAGCCATCGTTGTCCAGCATGACGAAGCGCTTGTCGCCAAAGGCCAGCAACTTGCCATTGCCCAGCACGGACTCCCCGTTGTGGGGCCCACCCGACAGCGTGAGCGGGTAGACCCAGCGCAACACGGAGGGATCCCCCCAGGCCCAGGAAAAGCCGAAGTACTGGTTGGCATACCAGTTGAAGTAGTAGTTGTTGGTCGAGTCGTTGGGATCAACGTAGTCGATGATCCAGTCCTCCGACAGGTCCTTGGCCCTCACCAGCGAGCTGGAACTGCTGAGGATGTAGCTCGATTCGATGAGCGACTTCCACAGGTTTGCGCACGTCTGCTTGATGTTGCCCGACACCACCGCACTGGGAAAGATGACGCTGGTCTGTTGAGGCGGGCAGACGTCGTACTCGTTGAAGTTGCCGAACTCCTCCGGGTAGACCACGACACCGCCGGATGAATAGCGCCCCCACTCGTTCCAGCGGGCGGCGAAGGTGTAGTTGCCTGCGTAGTTGTACGCCTGCGCCGCACCGCCCCACCAAAGGGTCAGCAGGCAGATCAACCACCTCATCCTGACCAACACATCGCTCGGCATCATGCCAACACACTCGGAACGAAGAACGTTATTCAACATAACAAAGATCTTCGCTGACCGTCAAGCCACCGTCTTGCCCGCATTGACCAATATTTGGCAAAACCTGCCTTTTCCGCAGATTTGACATGCTGGAAATGGCATGAAGTATGCACATGCACCCAGCCCCTGAATGCGGGAGTCATACCCGAGTTCCGTGACATGGATCAATGAAAGTCATTGCGAATCGTTCGCATTTAAACTTAGAATGGGCTCATGAAATCGCAACGCCACCCTCATCACAGCAAGTCGCCGGCCATCACGCTGGACAAGCTGCCCGTGCGGGCGGTGGCGACTATCCAGGACATCAAAGCCGGCCACCACGATGGCGGCGCGCTCAAACGGCGCCTGATGGAGTTGGGCTTCGTGCCCGGCGAGCGCGTGCAGGTACTGCGTCGCATCTTTTTCGGGCGGGGCCCCCTGGCTGTACGCGTGGGCACCAGCACCTTTGCCATGCGCAAGCTGGAATCGTCTCTGATCGAAGTTGTGCTGGCCTGACAGCAGGAGTTGTGTCATGGCCGCAGCGACACCCGACGTGTCAACCTCCCCGCTGATCGCACTGGTCGGCAACCCCAACTGCGGCAAGACGGCGCTGTTCAACCGCTTGACGGGCGCCAAACAAAAGGTTGGCAATTACGCTGGCGTCACGGTCGAGCGCAAGGAAGGCCAGTTTGTCTCGCCCGCCGGCCAGAGCTGGCGCCTGCTGGACTTGCCCGGCGCCTACAGCCTGCTGGCGGCCACGCCCGATGAAGCCATCACCCGCGATGTGATCGCCGGCGTGCGTGCGGGCGAATCGGCGCCCGTCGGCCTCGTGTGCGTGGTGGACGCCACCAACCTGCGCCTGAACCTGCGCATGGTGCTGGAGTTGCAGACTCTGGGCGTGCCCATGGTGCTGGCCATCAACATGATGGACCTGGCCACCAAGCGCGGCATCCACATCGACACCGCGAGGCTGCAGCAGGAACTGGGCATCCCCGTGATCGAAGCCGTGGCCGTGCGCACCGGTGGCGAGCGCGCCCTGCTTGAACAGCTGGACAAGCTGGACTGGGGCAAGCTGCCCAAGCCCTCGGCACCGCGCCCGATGGAACGCATTGCCCAGGCCTCGGTGGAAGAAACGCACAAACGCGTCGGCCAGTTGCTGGCGACCTGCGTGACCATGCCCGAACATGGTTCGCGACTGACTGCCGTGCTGGACCGCTATGTGCTGCATCCGGTCATGGGCCCGCTGATCCTGGCGGCGCTGATGTTCCTGGTGTTCCAGGCCGTGTTCACCTGGGCCGCCGTGCCAATGGACCTGATCGACGGCGCCATGGGCCAGATCGGTGATCTGGTGAAGACCCACATGGCCGACGGCATGCTGCGCAGCCTGCTGGTGGATGGCGTGATTGGCGGGGCTGGCAGCGTGCTGGTCTTCCTGCCCCAGATCGTGATCCTGTTCGGCTTCATCCTGGCCCTGGAAGACTCGGGCTACCTGCCTCGTGCGGCCTTCCTGCTGGACCGCATCATGGGCAGCGTGGGCCTCTCCGGCCGCGCCTTCATCCCGCTGCTGTCGAGCTTTGCCTGCGCCATCCCCGGCATCATGGCCACGCGCACCATCGCCGATCCGCGCGACCGCATCGTCACCATCCTGATCGCCCCCCTGATGACCTGCTCGGCCCGCCTGCCGGTCTATGCCTTGCTGATCGCGGCCTTCATCCCCGAGCGCACGGTGGGCGGCATCTTCAATCTGCAGGGGCTGGTGCTGTTTGCGCTGTACATGGCCGGCATCCTCTCGGCGATGCTGGTGGCGCTGGTGCTCAAGAAGTTCATGAAGCAAGGCGGCGCACAGCCCCTGCTGATGGAACTGCCGGATTACCACGTGCCGCATCTGCGCAACCTGGCCCTGGGCCTGTGGGAGCGTGCCAGCATCTTCGTCAAGCGGGTGGGCACGATCATCCTGTCGCTGATGATCGTGCTGTGGTTCCTGTCGAACTTCCCCTCGCCACCCGATGGCGCCACAGGCCCGGCCATTCAATACAGCCTGGCCGGCATGGCCGGGCGTGCGCTGGAAGTGATCTTCGCGCCCATCGGCTTCACCTGGCAGATCTGCATCGCACTGGTGCCCGGCATGGCCGCACGTGAAGTGGCCGTGGCTGCGCTGGGCACGGTGTATTCGATGTCGCAAACAGGTGATGAGTTGAGCAGCGCGCTGCAAGGCCTGATCGGTCATGCCTGGTCCCTGCCGACGGCCCTGTCGCTGATGACCTGGTATGTGTACGCACCGCAATGCCTGTCCACGCTGATCGTGACACGGCGTGAAACGAATGGCTGGCGCGTGCCGATGATCATGCTGGGCTATATGTTTGCCCTGGCATATGTGGCTTCGTACGCGGTCTATCACCTGGCCCTCAGGTGGGGAGCCTGATCATGCGCGCGGACTGGCAAAGCCTCGTCACCCTGGCCATCGGCCTGATGGCGGCTGCCTACCTGATGCGGCGCTGGTGGCCGGGGTTCAAGGGCCTGTTTGGCAACCCAGCTACCGCGGCGTCATCCGGCTCGACTGCCTGTGGCACCAAGACCACCTCTTCGGCGTCGTGTGGCAGCGGGTGCGGCAACTGCGGCCACAGCGCCGCCCCCGGCAAGGATCACCGCATCCGCATCGTGGCGCGGGACCAGGCCTGAGCCGGTCAACCCTGCTTCCCTGAGTGCCTTCCTGGGGTTTTTGTCCCCCATGGTCGAGGGATATGGCCCCCCTGTGCCGGGGATGGCCCCACCTCCCCCCGCTTCCTACACTCAATCCATTCAGAAATATTTCAGGCATTCACTGTCATTGATCACCCCATGCGACCGTTGTACGCCATCGCGCCCCTTGCTTTGCTGCTGGCACTCATTGGCCCCACGCCCAATGAAGCCAACCAGGCCCTCACGGCATTCAAGGACCGCTTCATGACTCCCAAAACGCCGCAACGCGTGGAGTCCGCCCATGATCTGGCTGTCATCAAGCCCGCCATCGCAGGCAATGGCAGCAGCTTCAGCGCCATGCACAAGAACGGCGTGATTGAAGCCAGCTTCCATCACTGATCGCTGATTTCCCTTATTTCCTGACAGGCATTTCATCTACCCCTTCGCTTGCGCTTACACTCTGCGCTGCTCCGGGGTGTGCCTCACGAGATTCGTGCTGGCGCTGAGATGGAATACCGAACCCGCTGAACTTGATCCGGTTCATACCGGCGAAAGAAGAGCTGTACCTGATGCGAGTGGTCCGCCCTCGCCCCTTCTGTCCACCTCAAGTGGACGGGCCTGGGGCCTGATCACACCTCGCAGCGCCTGACACCCGTCAGGTTCCAGGCACCCCTCGGAGCATGTGTTGCCACTGCCATCCGATGGAGCTGCCGATGAACGCCCCCGATCCTGCCGTCGCCACCGCTGCCCTGCAAGCGCTCGATGAACTCACGCGTCTGACCCGCGAACCCCTGCCTGCTTCCCGCAAGGTGTACGTGCAAGGCAGCCACCAAGGCGTGCGCGTGCCCATGCGCGAGGTCAGCCTGACCAACGGCGAGTCCGTGACGCTGTACGACTGCTCGGGCCCGTATACCGATCCGAACGTCAGCATCGACGTCACCAAGGGGCTGCCGCCTGTGCGCGAGGCCGCCGTGATCGCCCGTGGTGACACGGAAACCTACGAAGGTCGCTCCATCCAGGCCGTGGACGACGGGCTCAAGCCCGACGAACGCCATGACGAGCGCATGGCCGCCCTGCGCGCCGCCGCCGCCGGTCTGCAACGTACACCACGTCGCGCCAAGGCCGGCCACAACGTGACGCAGATGCACTACGCGCGCAAAGGCATCATCACGCCCGAAATGGAGTTCGTGGCCCTGCGCGAAAACCAGCGCAGACTGGATCTGGCCGAAGACTGGCGCAGCAAGTACGGCGTCGATGCCGAACGCGAGACCCGTCTGCGAGGCAACCCGATGGGCGCGGCCATCCCGCGCGAGATCACGCCCGAGTTCGTGCGCGAAGAAGTGGCCCGTGGCCGCGCCATCATCCCGGCCAACATCAACCACACCGAGCTGGAGCCGATGGCCATTGGCCGCAACTTCCTGGTCAAGATCAACGCCAACATCGGCAACTCGGCGGTCACATCCAGCATTGAAGAAGAAGTGGAAAAGCTCGTGTGGGCCATCCGCTGGGGTGCCGACAACGTGATGGACCTGTCCACCGGGAAGCACATCCACACCACGCGCGACTGGATCGTGCGCAACAGCCCCGTGCCCATCGGCACCGTGCCCATCTACCAGGCGCTGGAAAAGGTGGGCGGCGTGGCCGAAGACCTCACCTGGGCCATCTACCGCGACACCCTGATCGAGCAAGCCGAACAGGGCGTGGACTACTTCACCATCCACGCTGGCGTGCGCCTGCCTTTCATCCACCTCACGGCCAACCGCCGCACCGGCATCGTCTCGCGTGGGGGCTCGATCCTGGCGAAGTGGTGCATCGCGCACCACAAGGAGAACTTCCTGTTCACGCACTTCGAAGAGATCTGCGAGATCATGAAGGCGTACGACGTGAGCTTCTCGCTGGGTGATGGCCTGCGCCCGGGCTCGCTCAGCGATGCAAACGACGAAGCCCAGTTTGCCGAGCTGAAAACGCTGGGCGAACTCACGCAGATTGCGTGGCAGCACGACGTGCAGACCATGATCGAAGGCCCTGGCCACGTGCCCATGCACATGATCCAGGCCAATATGGACGAGCAGCTCAAGCACTGCCACGAAGCGCCCTTCTACACCCTGGGCCCGCTGACCATCGACATTGCTCCCGGCTACGACCACATCGCCAGCGCCATCGGTGCAGCCATGATCGGCTGGATGGGCACGGCCATGCTGTGCTACGTCACCCCCAAGGAGCACCTGGGCCTCCCCAACCGCGACGACGTCAAGCAAGGCCTGATCGCCTACAAGATCGCCGCGCACGCCGCCGACATCGCCAAGGGCCACCCCGGTGCCCGAGCCCGTGACGATGCGCTCTCGCAAGCCCGCTTCGACTTCCGCTGGCAGGACCAGTTCAACCTGGGTCTGGACCCCGAGACCGCGCGCGACTTCCACGATGAGACGCTGCCGAAGGACGCCTCCAAGGTGGCGCACTTCTGCTCGATGTGCGGCCCCAAGTTCTGCTCGATGAAGATCACGCAGGAGGTGAGGGAGTTTGCGGCGCAAGGCATGGCCGCCAAGTCCGAAGAGTTCAAGACCGTGGGTGGCGAGCTCTACATCCCCATCAAGGCAGACAAACCGGCGGCCTGATCATGTGCAGCGCAAGCCATGCGGGAGACCGCAAGCTGAAGATCGGCATTGCCGGTGCGGGTCTGCTGGGCCGACTGGTGGCCTGGACCCTGGCCCACCAAGGCCACCAGGTCAGCGTGTTCGACCCCGCCCCCGGCCCGCAACCGGCCTATGACGGGCACGGCGCAGCCGGCTTCACCGCGGCCGGCATGCTCAGCCCGCTGGCCGAACTGGAGTCGGCCGAGCCTGACGTGGCCGAGCGCGGCTGGCACTCGATCACGCGCTGGGAGCAGATCACCGGAGCGCTGGCTCGGCGTACCTACAAGCCACCATATTTCGCACAACGCGGCAGCCTCATGGTGGCGCACGGCACCGATCTGGGCGCGGCAAAACGGGTGTTGAGCCGCCTGGACGATGGCCTGCACACCCCGGCCCGCCGCACCACGGCTGCGCCCAGACAACCCGAGCCCTTGAGTGCCGGCCAGTTGCGACAGGTCGAGCCCTGCCTGCATGGCAGCGCCGGCCCTCTGCATGCCTGGATGCTGCACGGCGAAGGCCACATCGACACCGTGCGCACGCTGCAATGCCTCTTTGAAGATGCGCCCCATGTGCAGTGGCACTGGGCGCAACCGGTCAAGCACGTCAGCCCGCACAGGCTGGACGTGGCCGGCTGCCACAACCATCAGGCCGATCACTTCGACTGGGTCTTCGACCTGCGCGGCACCGGCGCCAGACCGGACGCCCCCGTGCGCGGTGTGCGAGGTGAGGTGGTGTGGCTGCATGCCCCAGGTGTGGAGCTGCAACGCCCGGTGCGGCTGCTGCACCCACGCCATCGCGTCTATATCGTGCCCCGGCCGGGCGACATGGTGCTCATCGGTGCCAGCGAAATCGAAAGCGAGGATCGCTCGCCCATGTCCCTGCGATCAGCCGTCGAATTGATGGCCGCTGCGCACAGCGTGATCCCCGCACTGGCGGAGGCCCGCATCGTGCGCATGGACGTGAACCTGCGCCCCGCCCTGCCCGACCACCGTCCCGAGATCCACATTGAACCCGGCATGGTGCGCATCAACGGCCTGTACCGCCACGGCTGGCTGCTGGGCCCGTCTCTGATCGACGAGGCCTTGGCACGCATCGGCCTTGCCAGCACGACAGCCTGCGATGACCCCGCCCTGGCCATCTGATTGACCCCATGAACATCGCTGCATCTCCAGCCCTGCACATCACCGTGCACACGGACCAAGGCCCTTTGAGCCTGCCACCGGGCAGCACCCTGAGCGACGCGCTGGCGCACTTGCTGCCGCTGATGAACAAGCAAGCAGAACAGGTGGCCACGGCCGTCAACGGCGAGTTCGTGGCACGTGGCGCACGCGCTGCGCACCTGCTGCAGGACGGCGACGCCGTGCTGTGCTTTTCCCCCATCACCGGCGGATAGATGCCTCACGCTCACAAGGAGACCCGACATGACAGACACCTGGCAGATTGGTGACACCACCCTGCACAGCCGCTTCCTGCTGGGCACGGCAGGCTACCCTTCGCCACAGGTGCTGCGCGAAGCCATCGACGCCTCCGGCTCGCAAGTGCTCACGCTGGGCCTCAAGCGGACGCTGGCCGTGCCGGGCAGTGGCGACAACGGCTTCGTGCAGATCATCCGGGACACGGCCAGAGAACGCGGCGCCCATCTGCTGCCCAATACTGCCGGCTGCCGCAGCGCACGCGAGGCGATCAACCTGGCCTACATGGCGCGCGAGCTACTGGGCACGCACTGGATCAAGCTGGAAGTCGTGGGCGATGAGCAGACGCTGCAACCCGACCCCTTCGAGCTCGTGGAAGCTGCACGCCAGCTGATCAGCGATGGCTTCGAGGTGCTGCCCTATTGCACCGATGACCTGGTCAGCGCACAGCGCCTGGTAGACGCTGGTTGCCGCATCCTCATGCCATGGGCTGCGCCCATTGGCTCCGGCCTGGGGCTGCTCAACCCCTGGGCGCTGCGCACCTTGCGTGCCCGCCTGCCGCACATCACCTTGATCGTGGACGCGGGCCTGGGGGCCCCATCACATGCCGCGGCCGCGATGGAGCTGGGCATGGATGCCGTGCTGTTGAACTCGGCTGTATCGCAGTCAGGCAACCCGGTGGCCATGGCGCGCGCGTTTGCCCATGCCGTACAAGGCGGCCGCACCGGATTCCAGGCCGGCCTGATGGCCACGAGTGACGTGGCCGTGGCCACCACGCCTGTGGGCGGTCAACCTTTCGTCTTGTTGTGATGCCCATGCCTCCTGCTGCTCGTCCCCCCGTTGTATGGAGCATCGCCGGCCACGACAGTGGCGGCGGCGCCGGCCTGAGTGCCGACCAGCGCGCAGCCGACGCCATGGGCGTGCACCTGTGCCCGGTGGTCGCCAGTGTCACGGCCCAGAACTCGACGGGTGTTCAGGCGGTCTATCCGCTGTCACCCGCCCAACTCGACGCCCAACTCAAGGCCCTGGCCCAGGACATGCCGCCTGCGGCCATCAAGACGGGCTTGCTGGGGGACACCACCTTGATCGAGATGGTCGCCAGCTGGGTCAGGCAACTGCGTGAACACAACCCCGATCTGCCCCTGGTCATCGACCCGGTGCTGGGCGCGTCGGCCGGTGGTGCCGCCTTCTGCAATGACGAGATTCTGTGGGCCTACCGGCGCCACCTGCTGCCACTGGCCACGCTGATCACACCGAACCGGGCAGAAGCTTGCCGCGTGCTGGGGCGGCCTGGCCGCCACGATGGCCCCCAGCAGGATCTGCCTGATCTGGCCTTGCGCCTGCGCGAGCTGGGTGCACGCAACGTGGTCATCACCGGCGGCGATGCGCCCCTGGCCGATTGGGCCCTGGACTGGATGGATGCGGCGCCTCATGCGCATGGCTGGCTGTGCAACCGCCGTATCCCCACCCCCCATCACCATGGCAGTGGATGCACGTTCGCGGCCGCCGCGGCCAGTGCCCTGGCGCTAGGGCATGTGTGCGCTGACGCCATCGTGCTGGCCAAGATGCTGACCACCCAGGCGCTGCAAAGGGCACACGAGGCCGGTCAAGGCCCCGGCCCCGTCATGGCCTCAGCCGCACAAACGCTGGGCCCCCTGCCCTGGCTGGGCATCGGCCGCGCCTTGCCATGGCAGCTCACGCATGGCCAAGGTGAGACCACGCCCTTGTTCAAGCCCTTCGAGCCCCCTGCGGACGGCCTTTACGGCATCTTGCCTGACAGCGAGCGACTCCGCAGTGCCGTGGACGCAGGACTGCAATGCCTGCAGTTGCGACACAAACCATCAGATGGTGTGGCAGCCCACATGCGCGCCAGCGCAAGCGCCTGCGCCCAACAGGGTGCCTTGCTCTTCATCAATGACCACTGGCAGCAAGCCTTGGCCATGCAGGAAGACACTGGCCTCCACCTGGGGCAAGAGGATTTGCAGGCGCTCGACGAACCATCGTGCGAGCGCCTGCTGAACGCACGCCACCGCGTCGTGCTCGGGTTGAGCTCCCACAGCGTCTGGGAGCTGGCACGTGCGGCAGGTTGTGGCGCCAGCCTCATCGCTTGCGGCCCGGTGTTGCCCACCACCACCAAGGACATGCCCTGGGTGCCTCAAGGCGAAGACAACCTGCGATGGTGGGTTGCGCACAGCCCTGCCCCGGTGGTGGCGATCGGCGGCTTGCTGACACCACAGGACCTCAGCCGGTATGCGGCCTGCGGCCCTGCAGCCTTGTGTGTGGTGCGCGGGCTGGGTGACAGTGCTGACGCCATGCGTACCACCGTACCCACCTTGCGCCAGGCTGTATCAGAGGGCCGGGCTCGCGTTTTCCCGCCATCAGATCGGCTGATGCTGCCGCACCCTGTGCTGTAGTTGCGCAACGCCAGGCACGCTTAAGGTCCGCTTGCTTTTCTTCACGAGGCCTTTCTGATAGCGTTGATGCACTCCCATGGTGCAAACATTCCTGATGACGCCTGCATCGGTCCGTCGCCCGCCCGCGTGGCGCCTGTACGTGTATGTACTGGCGCCCTCCGTGGTGGTGGTGAGTCTCGCCGGCGCGCTGGCCATCACCACCATCATGCTGCTGGGCGCGGTGCGCGCTTATGTGGGCGGCGAAAGCCTGTGGTCCAAAGCGCGCAACGAAGCGGTGCAACACCTGCGTGACTACGCCAGCAGCCACGACCCCGCCGACTACGCATTGTTCGAACAGGCGCTGCGGGTTCCTCTGGGTGATCGGCGGGCCCGCGAAGGCATGAGCAACCACTCGACAGACACGCAAGCCATCCGGCAAGCATTCCGGGAGGGGGGCAATCACCCGGATGACATCGACGGCATGATCACCCTGTTCCGTCATTTTGGCAGCCGCGATCTGTTCAAGGACTCGCTGGCCGCCTGGGAAGAAGGCGATGAGCTGATCGCGCAACTGCAATCCAGAGGGCAGGCTTTGCGCACAGCCGTGTTGCAGGGCTCGCCGCCCGCGGACCTGCGCGCCATCCTGCAAGACATCCGGGACATCAACACGGCGCTGTTCCAGGCCGAGATCCGCTTCAGCGCCAACCTGGCCCGCGCCTCTCGTGTCACCGAGAACCTGTTGACGGGCTCCACGCTGCTGGCGATGGCCGCCCTGTCGCTCACGGGCTACCTGATCATGCGACAAGGCCTGATGCGCCAGCAACGTTATCAGCAGGCGCTGTCTCGCGCCAATCGCAAGCTCGAACTGGCCGTGCTGGGCGCCCGAATGGGCTTGTTCGAACTGAGCGCCGATGGCAGCGTCGTGACGCTGGACGCCCATGCCGCGGCCTTGTACGGGCTGGAGGAGCGCGCCATCACCCTGCCCGGGCGCGCGCTCATGGAACGTGTGGTGCCCGAAGACCGCGGCCTGGCTGAACAAGCCGTGAAGGCCGCCCTGGCAGGCGAGGACCTGTTTCGGCTGACCTTGCGCGTCATGGTGCCGGGCCAGTCCCAGGCGCGCTACCTCGAAACCATTGGCAGCCTGCCCGATCATGGCGCAGACCCCGCCTTGCGCCTCATTGGCGTCGTGCGCGATGTCACCCAGGCGCACCACCAGCAGCAGTTGCACATCGAGCGCGACGCCGCAGAGAAGGTGGCACAGTCACAGCGCCAGTTCCTGTCCCGACTCAGCCATGAGTTGCGCACCCCGCTCAACGCCATCCTGGGCTTTGCACAACTGCTGTCCATGGATCGGCAGCACACCCTGCCACCACCTCAGCAGAAGCAGGTGGAGTGGATTCTGGATGCGGGGCAGCAACTGCTCAAGCTGGTCGAAGACGTGCTGGACCTCAGCAAGGTGGAAGCTGGCGAGATCGGCATCCACCCGAGTCCGACCGAGCTGTCGGGCATCGTGCACGCCAGCCTGGTACTTGTGGAAGCGGCACTGCAGCGTTATGAGGTCACCGTCGTCAACCGCATCCCGGCGCAACGCTTTCATGTCCTGGCGGACAGCGCCCGCCTGCAACAGGTGCTGGTCAATTTGCTGAGCAATGGTTGCAAGTACAACCGCCCTGGTGGCCACATCACGCTGGACGCCAACGAAGAGGCCGACCACATCAGCCTCGTGATCGCCGACAACGGCGTGGGCCTGACGCCGAAGGACACGGCCGAGCTCTTCCACCCCTTCAGTCGGGTTCAGGCCATGTCGGCCAAGGTCGAGGGCACGGGGCTGGGCCTCTACATCGTCAAGCAACTGGTGGAGCGCATGGGCGGCAGCGTGACCGTCTCCAGCGAACTGAATGTGGGCTCGCGCTTCACAGTGCGGCTGCCCAAAGCCCCGCCAGCGCCATCAGTGGCTGTTTGAGGCGAACTCGCCGTTGTCCAGCCACTCGCGCAGGCTTCGCACCATGTCCCGGTCGTTGTGCAGCCAGGCGTTGTGGCGGTAGTCGTTGTAATAGGCCTCTTCGGCCGTTTGCTCACCCATGGCCACGTAGACGAAACGCAGCACCATCTGGTGAGGCTGCGGCTCTTCGATGCTGATCGTCAGGCGGATGGGCGCGGTCTCGCCATGCGGCTCGGGCGTGAACTGCATGCTTTGCTGAGGCACAGTGTGAACCTCATCCTTGAACGCGTGCTGACCAAACTTCAGCGTGCGGCTGAAAACGCCCGGCGCCGTTTCCTGCCAGTCGCACGATTCGGGGCCATTGGGGAAGCGCTGCGGCGTCTGGACGCGCGCCATCAGGCCACGCCACAGTTGCTCGCGGGTGAAGACGGACACCACCGTCTGCACGGCGACCTTGGGTGAATTGATCTCGATGAGGTGTTCAAAACGCATGGCGCGAGCTTACATTGACGCAAAATCAATTCACGTCATCAGACTGATTTTAACGTCACCCATGTCATGCGCACGGCAGACTACACTCGCATCTGCTTGCTCCGTCAACTCATGCCGCGCCCGGGCGCGGTCGTCAGTCCATGTCTTCTCAGTGCTCGACCCCCTCTTCGACTGAATCCAAGCCGATCCAGATCGTCCCCAAGAAGGCCATCCTCAACAGCCACGGCTGTGGCGGCGACTGCACCGATCCGGACGGGCTGGACGCACGCTGGCCCCGCGCCAAGGTGCTGGAACTGCTGAACCTGCCCTTCAACGATCTGCTTTGGCAGGCCCAGCAGGTGCACCGCGCCAACTGGGACGCCAACGAAATCGAGCACGCCACGCTCTTGTCGGTCAAGACCGGCGGCTGCCCTGAAGACTGCGGCTATTGCCCGCAATCGGCCTCGCACGACACCGGCGTGGAAGCCAGCAAGCTGATGTCGCCCGACGAGGTGCGTGAAGCCGTGGTGGCCGCACGTGAAGCTGGTGCCAGCCGCTTCTGCATGGGCGCCGCCTGGCGTGCCCCGAAAGACCGCGACATCGAGAAAGTGGCCGAGCTGATCGGCGTGATCAAGGACGAAGGCCTGGAAGCCTGCTGCACCCTGGGCATGCTGACCGACACGCAAGCCCGGTCGCTCAAGGATGCCGGCCTGGATTACTACAACCACAACCTCGACACGGCGCCCGAGCTGTACGGCGACATCATCTCCACCCGCGATCTGCAGGACCGCCTGGACACCCTGGGCCACGTGCGCAGCGCCAATATCAAGGTTTGCAGTGGGGGTATTGTGGGCATGGGCGAAACCCGCGAAGGCCGCGCCGGCCTGATCGCCCAGCTTGCCAACCTGCCCACCTACCCCGAATCCGTGCCCATCAACGATCTGGTGCGCGTGCCAGGCACCCCGTTGGCCGACACGCCGCCGCTGGACCCCCTGGAGTTCGTGCGCACCATCGCCGTGGCGCGCATCACCATGCCCAAGGCCCGCGTGCGCCTCTCCGCTGGCCGCCAGGCCATGAGCGAGGCCGTGCAGGCGCTGTGCTTCCTGGCCGGCGCCAACTCCATCTTCTACGGCGACAAGCTGCTGACCACCGGCAACCCGGCTTTCGACAACGACCAGGCCTTGCTGAAGAAACTGGGCCTGCGCAGCGGCAAGGCCGTGACGGCCCGGGTTGACGCGAGCAACTGACACCCGGTTGAACCCTAGCGCGGCGCATCGGGCGCCGGGCGCCATAATCATGTGACCCCCTATCCTCAGGGGCGGAGCACATGGATGCAGGTCACGCGACGAACACTGTTCAGCCTTCGGGCCACTGTGGGCTACGCCGTGTTCGCGGGCGCCTGGATCCTGCTGTCGGACCGGGTGCTGGAACTGTTTGCAGACCCGCACCTGCTGGCCCGTTTCTCCACGTTCAAGGGCCTGGTCTTCATCGCTGTCACGGCCGCGATGCTGTGGGTCACGCTGCAGAACGCACCCGCCGAGGTGGACGTCCATCTCACCGATGAGGCCCCGACACCATTGACCCTGAGCGGCGTGCTGTGGGGTCTCCTTCCCCCACTGCTGGCGTCATCCCTCCAGTGGGCGTTCTGGGGTCAGCTCGACCCCTACGCCTGGCTGCTTTACTACCCCGCCGTGTTCACCGCGGCCTGGCTGGGAGGGTGGCTCGCCGGTTTTCTGGCCACGACCTTGTCGACGGCGTTGAGCTGGTACATCTTCGTGCCACCTTACATGTCATGGCAGCTGGCCAAGCCATCGTGGATCGTGGCCATCGGTGTCTTCTTTGCCATGGGCATGCTCATGAGCATGATGATCGAGTGGCTGCGCCGGCTGGAACACCGCACCAGCAACCGCAAGTTCGAAGCCCTGGTCGAACAGACCCTGGCGGGCATCTACATCATCCAGGGCGATCGATTCCGGTATGTGAACCCGGCATTCGCCAGGATGCTGGGCTACGACGATCCCGATGACATCGTCCATCGCCTGCCGGTGAGCGCGTTGGTCTCTCCGCAAGACAGAGACCGCGTCACCCAGCATCTTCAGGCCCGTTTCGACGACCCCAGGCAGGAGGTTCGATATGGCTTCACCGGGCTGAGGCGAGACGGCTCGCCCATCGAACTCGAAGTGCACGGACGTGGCCTGAAGACCTCATCGGGGCATGCCGTGATCGGTCTGGCCCTGGATGTCACCGAGCGACGTCGCACCGAAGCGGCCTTGCGCCAGAGCGAACAACTGCTTCGCTCCGTGATCGAGGGCACCACGGACGCCATCTTCGTCAAGGACAGGGAAGGCCGCTACCTGATGGTCAACCAGGCCACCAGCGACATGACGGGCATACCAATCGAACAGTTGCTCGGCCAGGACGACAGCGCGCTGTTTGATGAAGCCTCGGCCCGCAAGATCCGGGAAGTCGACCAGGCCATCATGCAATCGGGCACGACGCGAACCGATGAAGAACAACTGACTTTCCGCAACGGCAAGCGCCGCACCTTCCTGGTGACCAAGGGCCCCATCAAGGACGACGCAGGTCAGTTGACGGGCATGTTTGGCTTGTCCCGAGACGTATCGGACATGGTGGAGGCCCAGGCCGCCCTGCGCGACAAGCAAGCCCTGCTCGACCGCATGAGCCTGCTGGCCAAGGTGGGGGGCTGGAGCCTGGACGTGGCCACCATGATCGGCACACGCACGGACGGCGCCGCCCGCATCCTGGACCTCGATCCTGCACGCCCTGAATCACTGCGCATCAACGACGGGCAGCGCTTCTTCCGGGGCGAGCACCTGGACAAGATCATGCAGACCATCCGACATGCGGTCCTGGAGGGCAAGCCGTATGCGCTGGAACTGGAGCTGATCAGCGCCAAGGGCGTAGCCAAATGGATCCGCACACAGGGCGAGCCGATTGTGCAAGATGGCCAGGTGGTCCGCATCGAAGGTGCCATCCAGGACATCAGCGAAGTACACCAGGCTCGCTCGGCGCTGCAGGCCCATCAGGAGCATCTGGAGCAGATGGTGCAAGAGCGAACTGCCGAGCTGGAAGCCGCTCGGCAGGAGGCCGAACAGCTGGCACGCATCAAGAGCGAATTCCTGGCCAACATGAGCCACGAGATCCGCACACCACTCAATGGCGTGCTGGGTCTGGCCCAGATCGGCGCCCGCGACCACACAGGCTCGGCACGCCAGGTGTTCGAGCAGATCAACGCATCGGGCCGACTGCTGCTGGGCATCATCAATGACATCCTGGACTTCTCCAAGATCGAGGCGGGCAAGCTGCACATCGAGATGCAACCCTTGCGCATCCATGATGTGCTGGCACGGGCGGTGGCCATGGTGCAGGAACGCGCCCGCGAAAAAGGTTTGCCGCTGTTGATCGAGGTGGACGACACCGTGCCCGCAGCCTGTGTGAGCGATGCCCTCCGGCTGGAGCAGATCCTGCTGAACCTGCTGTCCAACGCCGTGAAGTTCACGGCACGCGGCGAGGTACGGGTGCGTGCCAGTGCCAGGGATGATCAGCTCGTGATCGATGTGATCGACACCGGCATCGGCATGACATCCACGCAGATCGAGGGCCTGTTCAGGCCTTTCGAACAAGCCGACGGCTCCACCACGCGCCAGTACGGCGGCACGGGGCTGGGCCTGACCATTTCCAAGCGCCTGGTCGAATTGCTGGATGGCCGCATCCGGGCCTTCAGTGAGCCGGGCCAGGGCACACGCTTCGAGGTGAGCCTGCCTTTGATCCTCCCCCCCTCCACACAGACGCCCCCCACAAGCACCACGCCAGACGAGCCATCACACAGCAAGCGCCCTGCGGGGCGCCTGGCCGGGCTGCGCGTGCTGGCTGCCGAAGACAATCTGGTCAACCAGATGGTGCTGTCGGAACTGCTGGGCTACGAAGGGGCGCAGGTCACCATGGGCGACAGCGGCCTGGCCGTGATGAACCACCTCACCCAAAGCGGCGCCGATGCCTTCGACGTGGTGCTCATGGACATCCAGATGCCGCAGATGGATGGCTACGAAGCCACCCGACAGATCAAGCAGATCGCACCGAACCTGCCCGTGATCGGACAGACCGCGCACGCCATGTCGGAAGAGCACGCCAAGTGCCTGGAAGCGGGCATGGTCGATCTGGTTGTCAAGCCCATCGATCTGGAGGCGCTGGTTGGCACCATTCTTCGCCATGTGCCTCGTGCCAGGTCGGCGTCGTGAAGCGGCAATTTGCACGCGAAAAGCTGCACTACTCCGCTTATTCATTCCTTGCCCTGTGCACGCCAAAGGCGTAGCGTTGTCGGATACCGAAAACAACACCACAACGCCATGGAAAAAACCGCGATCGCATCCCGCAAGACGACTGGCAAACCCGGCGGCAAGGCCGCCAGCAAGTCCACCACGAAGGCCAGGCAGCCCGGCAACCGCACCGCGGGCAAGACAGCCAGCAAAGTGGCCCGGACATCCGGCGCCGCCATTGGAGAAACACCGCGCCGGGCCAGCAAGGGGGATGTGATCGCTGCCAGCACACGCCAGCGCATCGAGGCTGTTGTGGCCAGACAAGCGACCGAAGGCGCGCAACAAGCCAAAGTGGCCGCCTTGCACGACATCGTGCGCCAGACCCCGCCAGAAGACCTGGCGCAGGCCCTGGACGCCGTGCTCAAGGGCTCATCGCCTGACGATGCCGCCGTGCTGCGCGCGGCGCTGCTGGGCAAGCTGGAAAAGACGGCCCCCAAAGGCAACCCCGACGATGAACTGGCCCCGCACTGGCGAGATGCCACCACCTACCCATACAAGAACCTCATGGTGCGCAAGAACTATGAGAAACAGAAGTACCGGCTGCAGGTGGAGTTGCTCAAGCTGCAGGCCTGGGTGAAGGCCACGGGCGCCAAGGTGGTGATCCTGTTTGAGGGCCGCGATGCGGCCGGCAAGGGCGGCACGATCAAACGCATGATGGAGCACCTCAACCCACGGGGCGCCCGCGTGGTCGCGCTCGAAAAACCCAGCGATGTCGAGAAAGGTCAGTGGTACTTCCAGCGCTACGTGCAGCACCTGCCCACGGCCGGCGAGATCGTGCTGTTCGACCGCAGCTGGTACAACCGCGCCGGCGTCGAGCACGTGATGGGCTTTTGCACGCCCGAGGAATACCGCGAGTTCATGCGCCAGGCACCCGAGTTCGAACGAAATCTGGTGCGCTCAGGCGTGCACCTCATCAAGTTCTGGTTCTCGGTGAGCCGCAAGGAACAGCGCCGCCGCTTCAAGGAGCGCGAGACGCATCCGCTCAAGCAGTGGAAGCTCTCGCCCATCGACCTGGCCTCGCTCGACAAGTGGGACAGCTACACGCATGCCAAGGAGGCGATGTTCTTCCACACCGACACGGCCGATGCACCCTGGACCGTGATCAAGAGCGATTGCAAGAAACGCGCACGCCTCAATGGCATGCGCTATCTGCTGCACAAGCTGCCCTATGCCAACAAGGATCTGACCAACGTGCCGCAGCCTGATCCCCTGCTGGTGGGGCGTGCGAACGTGGTCTACGAGCGGGGCGAAACGCCCGCTGTGGCGCACGACGAGACTTGATCGGACAGGCTGATCAGCGTTTCTTGGGCACCCAGGCCCAGATCATTTCGCACTGGATGGGTTCCTGACCGGACTCATCCGTGATCGTCACTGGCACGGTCACCTCGCCCTTGTCCTGCGTGAGGATCTGCTGGATCTGTTCGGGGCGCAACTGGGCCACGGCCTTCATGTCGCCCACCGAGCGCTTGAGGTAATCCACCTTCAGCGTCTTGATCAGCGGTAGCTTGTCGTCGGGTACGTTCATGCCCACGCAAAAGCCCGTGGCCGTTTCAGCCAGCAAGGCCATGGCCGCGGCGTGCACGCCCTTGATGTGGTTCTGCACCTTGCGGCGATTGCGGATGCTGACCACCACGCGCGCGTGGCTGATCTCTTCGAAGCGCAGGCTGGCCGTGCCCACGAGTGGCACCACATTACCCAGGATGAAGCTGGTCAGCCAGGGGCTCAGGTTGCCAGGCAGGCCCTGAAGCTTGGCGACGGTGCGGCTGAGTTGGTTGGGCTTGCTGCTGCTCATGCGGACTCCATGTGAACTGGGGTCGCATGGTAGCGGATTCAGAGCGACGCCGACGCCGCTGGAAGCAGAAGATCAGCCAGAACTTGTGGGTCAAATGATGACAGATGGGGGGCGATCAATGCACGTTGATCAACGCTACTCACGCCCATCCAGTTCGCCAGTGCGCCTGCCAACTGGTCCACGGCCATCGTAGGCAGCAGGCGGCCCTGACCGATGTCCTGCGCGCCGTTGAGCCCTGCGTCAGGCAGCGCGCCGTAGAAGCGCCCGCCTTGCACGGCCCCACCCAGCACCAGGTGATGGCTGCCCCAGCCGTGGTCAGAGCCATCGCCGTTGCTGCTGAGCGTGCGCCCGAAATCGCTGGCCGTGAAGGTGGTGACGCGATCGGCCACGCCCAGCTCATTGGTGGCGTCGGCAAAGCTCTTGAGCGCATCGGCCACCTGGCCCAGCAAGACCGGATGCTGGCTGCCCAGGTTGTCGTGCAGGTCAAAGCCGCCCAGCGTCACGAAAAACACCTGGCGGCTCAGGCCCAACTGGCTGCGGGCCGCCACCATGCGCGCCACCATCTTCAACTGCGCGGCCAGGCGATTGCCTGCCGTGAAAGGCGTGCTCAAGGGCTGCACGCCGGCCAATGCGGCGCTGAGGTCGGCCTGGGCCTCCACGGCACGGCTCATGGTGCGCGCGTGCATCTGCGCCATCACATGCGTGCTGGCGGGCTGGGTGACCACACGCTTGAACAGGTCTGAACACGCGGCGGAACCGTACATCAGACCATCGGCTGCCCGCAAAGGCGCAGGCCCCGCCAGATCCAGCGTGTAGGGCGTGCTTTGATCCCCTGACAGAAACACCGCATTGCCCGCCATGTTCACGCAGGTGAACGCGGCCTTGCCATTGCCTGACAGGAACAGATCCCCCAGGCGCCCGCCCCAGCCCGACTGCGCGCCCTCGTGCGCATACGACTGCCAGACCGATTGCTGGTCATTGTGCGAAAACAGCTTGGGCGGCAAGGGCACACGATGGGCGCGGAAGTCGTCCAGCGTGGTGGGCTGAACCAGCGGGCCGATGTTGAGCAGGACCGCCAGCTTGCCCATGTCGAAGTAAGGCTTGATCGGGGCCAGTGCCGGTGCCAGAGCCATCTGGCGGGCATCGGGCAAGGCTTGCGCCGGCGTGAGCGCGGTGGCCTGCAAACTGGCTTGCGTCATGGCCAGTGTGGGCCGTGCCGCGCTGTAGCGCAGGTAGCTGGGTGTATCGAAGGGGATCAGGGTGTTGGCCTGGTCATTGCCGCCTTGCAGGAACACGCACACCAGGGCCTTGTAATCGCCGCTGGATGAGGCGGCCGCAGCCGCGTCGGCCATGGCCGCCAGATTGAAGGCCCAGGGCGCAGCCGACCCCAACATGGACAGGGCACCTGCGCGGCGAAGGAAAGCACGGCGGCTCGAATGGATGGCAGACATGTCCAGCGCTTTCTCAGACTTGAACCAGGTATTCGGGCGAGCACAGCACGATCAACATCGCCGTGATCACGCGTCGCAAGGCGCCATCGTTGAGGCTCACGGGCAAGGTCGTGATGGCCGCAACCAGATCGGAGACCAGGCCGGCTGACAAGGCCCGTCCGGTGAACACGAGGTTGATGCGGTCAACCAGCGCAGCAGGATCGCTGGCCAATGGCAGCCAGTCGGCGTAGTCAGGCTTCACCCCTGCGGCACCGGCAGGCAGCACCTGGAACATGAAGTTGGCGTAGCCGATCACCGTGCACTCATCGATGATCTGGAACTCGGGGGCCACCAGCCCTTGTTGCGCCAGCGCCGACTGTGGCGGCACATACGCAGGCCGAAAGAAGTTGAACACCGACGGTGATCGCATCGGGCTTTGCCCCAGCCTGTCGGAGGCGGACAAGTCGCCCACGTTCCACAAGCCATCGGCACATTGGGGTCGCACCACGCGCGCCCACTGCAGGAAACGCAGCACCGGCTCACGCAGCTTGCCCGACACGTCATGGCTCAATGGCAGCAAGCCCATGCGCATGTCGAAATCCAGCAAGATGGCACGGATCACGGCTTTCATGTCGCCACGCACACCCTGCCCGTTGTCCTGGAACACCGCGGCCACGCGGCCCACATAGTCCGCGCTCGGGTTGCTGCTGGTCAGGCGTTGAATGAGCCGGCGCGCCACGAATGGCGCCACATTGGGGTGCTGGCAGATGGCGTCCAGCGCCATCTTCAAAGCCTGCTCGCCCGGTGTGCTGCCGGCAACGGTGGTGCCCAGAAAGGCCTTGTCCGCCGTGCTGTGGGCTGCCTGAGTGAAGACCATGGCACGCTGTGTGTAGGCCGGGCTGCTGGCGTCGAAGCGATCGAAATCCCAACCGGTGAACACACGCGCCAGGCCCGTGATGTCATCGTTGCCATAGGTTTCCATGGGCTGCCCGCTGGCGTCCAGCTGCGGTGCGCCATCCGCTTGCAGTTGCACCAGGCCGATGGTGAACAGCTGCAGCAACTCGCGCGCGAAGTTCTCGTCGGGCCGCCGCCCGAAGGCGTCTTCCTTGCTGCTGCCGCGCATGCTGAGGTAGACGCCCATGGCCGGGCTCAAGGTGATGCGCTCGATCAGCGTGCGGAAGTTGCCGAAGCACTCGGCCTCCAGCAGATCCCAGTAGGCGGCACACGCGAACTGCCCCCAGGGCACCGGCATGTTGCGCACCGACACGACGAAGATCTCGGAGAGCGCCAGCACCACGCGCTGGCGCAAGGTGTCCGGGCTGTTGAGCAGGCGATACCAGATGGCGTTGTCGATGCCAACATCGGTGGACTTGTACTGCGCGGCGCCGAAACCCTTGGCCATCATCCAGCCCCAAAGTGAATCGGAGACCGGCATGGCGAACTGCTGATCCAGCCAGGCATCCCAGCCGAGTTGCGTCAGCTGATCGATGTCCTGGGGCGTGGCTGCCAGCGTGGCCTGGCCCAGAAAGCGCGCGGCACTATCGGAGGTGGGCGGCGGCAACTGATCCGGCGTGCAGGCACTCAGGGTGGCGGCGGCCAGCGCGGCGCGCGTCAGCCCTGGCAGGCACTGCGCCCGGCTCGCTGCTTGCACGGCCTCATGCCGCGCGGGCTGAACTGGCGCAGCCACCTCCGGCCAGGCACTTTGACCATCCATTGCTCGATACCCGCTTCACGTTGAAAGCGGCGAATCTACGCACATTCGGCCTGCTTGTGCGGCTCAACTCGTCTCAAGCCGCAAACAAGCGCAACCGAATGTTGATCAAAACAGATTGGCCAATGGCGACGCGCCAGGGAAATTGGCCAGATGCGGTGCGATCTGTTTCAAAGCTGCGGGGTCTGTTACGCCCATCCAGCCTGCCAGGGAAACCGCCAGGTGATCGACCGACATCGTGGGCAGCAAGCGCCCCTGGCCGATGTTGTGCGCACCGGCTTCGTGGTCGGACACGTCCGGCCATTCCCCGTAGAAGCGCCCCCCCTGCACCGCACCGCCCATCACCAGGTGGTGGCTGCCCCATCCGTGGTCCGAACCATCGCCATTGCTGCTGAGCGTGCGCCCGAAATCGCTGGCGGTGAAGGTCGTCACCTGCTTGCTCATGCCCAGGTTGAACAGGTCGGTGTCGAACTGCAGCAAGGCGTCGCCCAGCTTGGTCAACAGATCCTGATGCTGCGTGCTCAGGTTGTCGTGCATGTCAAAGCCACCCAGGGACACGAAGAACACCTGTCGCTTGACGCCGCCGTTGGCACCCAAACTTTGATGCGCTGCGATGATGCGGGCAGCCGTATTGAGCTGATAAGCCAGCGGGTTGCTGCCGCCAGGCGCCAGGGCGGCTGGCGTGCTCACCTGATCCAGTTGGGCGCGCAACAACTCGTTGGTGACAATGGCGCGACTCATGATCGCACTGTGCTCCTTGGCCAGCCTGTGCACGCTGGGCTCCTCGGTCTGAGCCAGCTTGAGGAAGGCATTGGTGCAGGCTTGAGAACCAAACACATTGGCCGCCGCCTTGGCCAGCAAGGCATCCGGACCATGCGGATTGACCATGAACTGCCCGGCTTGCGCACCAGCCACGAAGACTGTGTTGCCCGACAGGTTCACGCAGGTCAGCGACGCGGCCGCATTGCGAGCCAGCCCGGCATCGCCGATCAAACCGCCCCAACCCAAGGTAGCGCCTTCAGCCGAATACGACTGCCAGACCGACTGCTGGTCATTGTGCGAAAACAGTTTGGGAGGCAGGCCGACGCTGCGTGACCGGAACTGCGCGCGGCTGGTTGGCTCGACCAGGGGCCCGATGTTGAGCAGCACGGCCAGGCGCTTGTCATCATTGAACAGACGGCTCAAGGTACTCAGGCCGGGCGCCAGGGCCAGTTGACGCCCGTTGAGCCCCGCCGATGTGGAAGGCGTGAGGTGGCTTTGCGCCATCTGGCTCAGAGGCAAGGCCAGCCCACCTCGCAGACGCGCGTACAGCTGGTAGCCGGCATCGTCGACGGGCACGATGGTATTGCCCTGGTCATTGCCACCTTGCAGGAACACGCAGACCAGCGCCTTGTAGTCATCTGTCTGATCGGCTTGCGCGGCGGCGGCCTCGGCCAGCCCGGCCAGGTTCATCGCCCAAGGCACCGTCAGGGCCCCTGCAGAAAGGGCACCGCTGCGACGCAGAAAGCCACGGCGATTCATGTTGTCATGGTTCATGGTGCGATGGTCTTTCTCAACGTTGAACCATGTAGTCGGGCGAGGTCAGCATCAGGAAGAAGGCTGCCTTCACACGCACGGCCTGATCAGCTGCTGTGGCAGCCGGCAGGCTCTGGATGGCGTTCACGATCACGTCCACGGTCACCTGGGCCAGCGCCCGGCCCGTGAGCACCAGGTTCAACTGGTCAACCAGTTGCTTCGCATCCGGCGCATAGGCCAGCCAATCCTGGTAGTCCACGGCGATGTTCACTTCGGGCGCACCATCCATGTGTCGCAGCATGAAGTTGGCATAACCGATGACCGTGGACTCGTCGGTGATCTGGAACTCCGGGGCCACGAAGCCATCTGCGCTCACCCCGGAGTTCAAAGGCACATAGCCGGGCCGGAAGAAGTTGAACACCGATGGCGAGCGCAAGGGGCTCTGCCCCAGGCGATCGGATGCGGACAGATCGCCCACGCCCCACAGGCCATCGGTCGACCTGATGCGGGCCAGACGGCCCCATTGCACGAAGCGCAGCATGGGCTCGCGCAGCTTGCAACGCCGCACGGCCGCATTGCCAGTCAGTGGATCACGCGCCAGGGGATCGGTCAGCACGGCCGTGATCACCGCCTTGAGATCGCCCCCCGTGTCCTTGAACACCTGGGCGACGCGCGACACATGCAAGGGCTCGGGGTTGCTGCATACCAGGCGCTGGATGAGCTGCCTGGCCAGGAAGGGCGCCACATTGGGGTGGGCGCAGATGCCATCGAGCACCTGCTTGAGCTCGTCGGCAGGGGTGGCCGCACCGGCCTGCACCTGAATGGCATACGGCTTGCCCGCGAAGATGGTCTTGGCTGTTGCATCGTGCAGCTCGCCTTGCGCCACCATGGGCCTGGCGGTGTAGTCAGGCGTGGTGTTGTCGTCATAGGCGGGCACACGGGGCGAATCCATGTCCCAGCCTGTCATCACCTTGGCCAGCTGGGTGATGTCGTCGTTCGTGTAGGTTTCGATCGGCTGACCTTGGCCATCCCTGGCCAGCGTGCCATCCTGATTGAGCAGGTACAGCCCGATCGTGAACAGCTGCAACAGTTCGCGCGCATAGTTTTCATCGGGGCGCCGGCCCGAGGCGTCATCACCCTTGCGGCTACCCCGCATGCTCAGGTAGACACCCATGGCAGGCGACAAGGTCACGGCCTCGATCAATTGCCTGAAGGTGCCAAAGCAGTGCGACTCCAGCAAGTCCCAGTACGCCAGGCAGGCGAACTGGCCCCAGGGAATCGGCATGTTGCGGACCGACACCACGAAGATCTCGGACAAGGCCAGCGTCACGCGCTGACGCAGCACGTCATCAGCGGTGAACAGGCGAAACCACAGCACGTTGTCCAGGCCGTAGTCGGAGCCCTGGTAGCGCTTGAAGTCGCTGGTCAGGCCCAGGTCATGGCCGAGCTGCCAGGCGGTCCTGTCTTCGGGCCGAATGGCGTTCGCGCTGCGTGCAGGCTTGGCGAACTGGGCATTCAACCAGGCGCGGTAATCCAGCTTGCCCGCCACCAGCGCAGTGATGTCATCAGGCGTGGCGCACAAGCCGGCCTGCGACAGGAAACGCGATGCGGCCTCGTTGTCCGCGAGTGGTACCGGCTGGTCCGAGGTCGAGGGCGCGGCCGTGGCGGGCGCACTCTGGCCACCACCGCCGCCACCACATGCCGTCAAGGCCGATGTGCCGACCATCAAGGCCGCTACGCCTGCAGCCCTGCTCATGGGCAACGCGCTGCCGGCCCCGGCGTCACGCTGCTCGGGGGCGTTCTCCCTGATATCGCTCATCGTTATCGCTTCCCTGTTCGATCAGGCGCGACTCTAGCGGATTCAAACGACCGCTTCAATGACTTGTCCGCAAAGCCCCGCCCCCTGATTGAGGCCTGTATCAGGATGCAAAATCACCAGGCATCCACAAAGGGGCGTTTGCGACCATCACGGGGCGCCACGGGCGGCATGGCGGCCAGACCACGCACCAGCCAGCGGCGGGTATCTGCGGGGTCGATCACGTCATCGAGTTCGAGGTGCGCGGCCATGTTCAGGGCCTTGCCCTTCTGATAGGCCGCCGCCACCAGGCCATCGAACAGCTGTTGACGCTGAACAGGATCTTCAATCGCCTCAAGCTGCTTGCTGAAGCCCAGGCGCACCGCGCCTTCAAAGCCCATGGGGCCGAACTCGCCGGTGGGCCAGGCAACGGTGAAGTCCGGCGCCAGCAGGCTGCCCGCCGTCATGGCCTGCGCCCCCAGCCCGTAGCCCTTGCGCAAGACGACGGTGAAGTAGGGCACGGTGATGCTGGCGGCCGCCAGGAACATGCGCGAGAAGTGCCGCACCGTGGCCGTCTTCTCGGCATCGGGCCCAACCATGAAGCCCGGGGTATCGCACAGGGCGATCAGCGGGATGTCATAGGCGTCGCACAGCTGCATGAAGCGCGCGGCCTTGTCGGCGCCAGGCGCGTCGATGGCACCACCCAGGTGACGTGGGTCGTTGGCGATCAGGCCTACAGGGCGCCCTTCCAGTCTGGCCAGCGCCGTGATCATGCCCGGCGCAAAGTCGCGACGCAGCTCCAGCACGGAGCCGGTGTCGCACACGGTGTGGATCACGTCGCGCACGTCGTAGACGCGGGTGCGCTTTTCGGGCACCACGTGGCGCAGGCTGCGCTGATCGGCACAGTGCCAGTCGGTGGTGCGGCCCTGGAAGTAGCCGATGTACTGCTTCGCCACCCGGGCGGCGTCCTGCTCGTTGTCCACCACGATGTCGATGACGCCATTGGGAGCCTGCATGCTCACAGGCCCCACCTCTTCAGGTGCGAACTTGCCCAGACCGCCGCCTTCGATCATGGCAGGCCCGGCCATGCCGATGGTGGTGTCGCGGGTGGCGATGATGACGTCACAGCAGCCGGCCAGAGAGGCATTGCCGGCAAAGCAGCGGCCATTGACGATGGCGATCGTGGGCGCCTGGCCGCTGAGGCGCGCCAGGCCCAGGAAGGTCATGTTGTCCAGCAGGCTGACGCCGGGGTATTCGTCATTGGGCCGGCCACCGCCGCCTTCTGCCCACAGGATCAGGGGCAACTGGCGCTGCAAGGCCAGATGCAGCATGCGGTCGGTCTTCTTGTGGTTGATGATGCCCTGGGTGCCGGCAAACACCGTGTAGTCGTACGCCAGCACCATGCAGCGACCGGCCTGCTCGCCAAACTGCCTGGCGTTGACCGTGCCCAGGCCCGCGATCAGGCCGTCGGCGGGGCTGCGCTGGATCAGCTCGGCCTCCTTGTGGCGGATGCGTTGCGAGGCCAGGGCCAGCGCGCCGTATTCGATGAAGCTGCCCTCGTCCAGGAAGTCGGCCACGTTCTCACGCGCGGTGCGATGGCCCTTGGCATGGCGCTTGGCCACCGCGTCAGGGCGACGCTCGTCCAGCGTGACGGCATGGCGCTCGATCACTTCGGCCAGATCGGGCCGGATGTGATCGGGGTCGAGCGCCTGTTCGCCAGCCGCATGGGCCTGCCCGTCGTCGGCAGAAGGATCGATGGCCAGCAAGGCCTGCCCTTCATTGACCACGGTCCCGACTTCGGCCAGCACGGCCTCCACGCGGCCGCCCTGCGTGGCCAGGATCTCGAACTCCATCTTCATGGCCTCGATCACCGCCAGCTTCTGGCCATGGCGCACCACCTCACCTGGCTGCACCAGCAGGCTGACCAGGGAGCCAGGCACATGCGCCTTCACCGCCACGCAACCTTCCGGCAAGGCCTCGCCACCTGCAACCACGGACAACTGATCGGGGTGCCAGGCATGTTGCAGCTCGCGAGGTCGAGGCTGCTGCCCGGCCGCCTGAAGCAGGCTCGCCACGTGCAAGGCCAGCCAGCGCGTGCTGACCTGGTAGGCGGGCAGATCTACGTGAGCCAGCAAGGCCTGGGCGAACGCGATGTTGTGGTCCACGCCATCCAGGCGGAACTCGGCCAGGGCCCGGCGCGTGCGCTGCAAGGCGGCATCGAATCCCTGCGTGTGATGCACGATGACCTTGGCCAGCAAGGTGTCAAAGCCGGGGTGCGGCTGCATGCCGGCATGGCCACAACCATCCACGCGGATGCCCGGGCCGGCAGGAGGTTCGTAAGCGCGGATGGTGCCGCCGGCCGGTAAGGCCTTGCCATCGGAACCCATGCGCTCCACATTGATGCGCACCTGAATGGCCGCTCCACGCGGGCGGGCGATGTCGGCCTGCTGCACCTGCAAGTCGGCCAGCGTCGCACCCTGGGCCAGGCGCAACTGCGTCTGCACCAGGTCCAGGCCGGTGACGGCCTCGGTCACGGTGTGCTCGACCTGCAGACGCGGGTTGGCCTCCATGAAGTAGAAGGTGCTCGATCCCGGATGGTCCAGGTCCAGCAGGAACTCGAAGGTGCACAGACCACGCAGCTTCACGGCTTGCGCCATGGTCACCGCGGCATCCAGCAAGTGCTGGCGCAAGGCGGGATCCAGATTCGGTGCCGGTGCGATTTCCACCAGCTTCTGGTGGTTGCGCTGCACGGTGCAATCACGCTCCCAGGCATGGCTGACGGCGCCTGTGCCATCGCCCATCACCTGCACTTCGATGTGGCGAGCCCGCAGCACCAGTTGCTCGATGTACAGATCACCACGCCCGAAGGCGGCCTGCGCTTCGGCCTGGCAGCGCTCGAAACCGGGTGCGATGTCCTCAGGCTTGTCGACGACGCGCATGCCACGGCCACCGCCGCCCGCCAGCGCCTTGATCATCACGGCGGCATGCCCCTGGGCCGCCACTTGTTGATAGAAGGCCTGCGCCTGGCTCAAGGTGATGGCACTGTCGATGCCCTCGGTGACCGGCACCTTGCAACGACGCGCCAGCGCACGGGCCTGGGCCTTGTCGCCCAGCAAATCGAGCACCTCGGGCGCAGGGCCCACAAAGGTCAGGCCGGCTGCGGCACAGGCGCGCGCAAAGTCGGCGTTCTCGCTCAACAGGCCGTAGCCAGGGTGCACATGGGTACAACCCTGGGCCAGCGCGGCGGCCACCACCTGCTCGATGTGCAGGTAAGCCGGCACGCCCTTGCCCGGCAGGGCCTGCACCGCATCCATGTGACTGGCGTGCAGCGCATCGTGTTCATCCTGCGCGACCAGGCCCACGGTGCGCCAGCCCAGCTCGAAGGCGGCACGGGCAATGCGGATGGCAATCTCGCCACGATTGGCAATGAGCAGAACGGGTCGATCCATGGTTTCTGACATGAGGCACACCTGATGAACTCGCCCACCCAAGAAAAAACCGGCGAGCCCGAAGAGGCTGCGCCGGTTGCAGATGGGCAGACCGGACTGATCCCGATCATGCCAGGGAGCAGGCGCGTGGCCTGCCCTTACTTGCACTTGTTTTTCACATAAGTGGCCAAGGCGCCGCTGGACGCATCCAGGATCAGCTGGTTGCTGCGCTGGTCAACCAGATCACCCAGTTCCGGAGGCTGGGTCGATGAAGTGGCCCGTGGATAGGGCGCCTGGTACGACGTGGAAAAGAGATCGATGACCGGCGTTGTGCCGCCCAGCTTCTGCCAGGCCGGCAAGCTGAAGTAGCTCGCAGAATCCATCTGCCAACGGCGGCTGGTGGCGCAGTAGGTATTGAAGGACGCCGCATTGGCCTGCCCGGAGACCATGACCTTCTGGTTGTTGTTCTTGGGGTCGCCATTCAGGGACAGCACCGGCTTGCCGGACAACCACTGCACGTTGTAGCCATAGGCATAGGCAGGGCGCGACTCATGGTTCCAGGCGAAGGTGTTGCCCTGGAAGGTGTTGCGCGTCCAGGTCTTCACACGGTAGTCGGGCAATTGCGAGATGCCTGGTGATCCATTGGCCACCAGCAGATTCGAGTAGACGAGGTTGCCGCCACCAATGATCTGGATGCCGTGGTTGGCATTGCCCAGGATCTTGTTGTTCTTGACAATGTGGCCGCCGCTGACCTCCAGGTGCACACCGATGCCGATCGTGCCGCCCATGCCATTGAAGGCGATGACGTTGTTGTCGATCGTGATGTGCTGCGGGTTGGTGTCCAGCCAGATGCCATCGCCGTAGTTGTAGGCCATGACGTTGCCGCTGAAGGTCGAATCCGACAGGGGGATGTCGCCCAGGATCTTGATCCCGCCGGCAGCCCAGTCTTCTGCATAGCCCTTGGCATTGTTGTAGGTGAAGGTGTTGCCGGACACCGTATGCCGGGCTCCGGCTGAGGCCAGACCCATCTGGCCGTTGCGTTGCACCGTCGAGCCCCGCAGCGTCATGTCATCGCCCGAGATGATCAGGCCGATCGCATCGGCATCCTGCACGGTGATGCCGTCCAGCACGATCTTGTTGCCCTGCACGGCCACCGCCACGTTCTGAGGTGAGTAGGCACTGCCGTTGCTGCGCTCGAAGACCAGGTCCTTGACCGTCAGGTTGTGGACTTTCGTGGCCCAGAACAGGAACTGTTGAACGCTGGCCTCCAGCAATTCGTTGGCAGCCAGCGCCGAGCTCAGACGCACATACAGCTTCTGGCCATCCGGATCGTAATAGAACTGATCAGGCGCCAGATTCAACCAGGGCTGAGCACCTTGAGGCGTGATGCGGCCCACCGTGCGGTCTGCCGTGCGAGTGGGCCAGGTCCAGGCGGCTTCTTCATACGTCTTCAGGTTGTAGAGCAGGCCACCCACCTGTTGCAGCTTGCTGTTGCCACGGTAGACCTGCTGTGGCCCCACCACGGGGTAGGTATATTGTTTGGTGACTTCGTCATAGCTCGCCAGGCCCTGCCCGACCATCTTCCAATCGATGGCATACAGATTGGTACTGCCGGCCACCGCCTGCCAGCCGCCAAACTTCAAGGTGCCGCGAATCAGCGGCTTGGCCATGCCTTGCCAACCGCGGATGATTGCCGGGCTCTGGGAGGGCCCCGTGCCCGGGTTGCTGGCCGTCATCTCCAGTTGTGGCACGGTGACGAATTGCTGCGCAGCAAAGTTGTCGGCCGGCTGCAGGCCATCCACCGTGGGGTAATAGGGCGCATCGGCATAGCCGGCCACCACCAACTCCTGCCCTGGCTTGAGCAGGGCCAGCGCATCCTTGATGTTGCGGTGCGGTGAGGTCTGTGCGCCACAGGCGCTCTGGCATGCGGACTTGATGTCCACATAGATGGCGGTCATGCCTGCGGTGGGCGTGTCAACCGGATTGGCGAACGCGCCCTGGTGGGCAACAAGTGCACAAGCAAGGGCGACAACGCCCTGCCGTGCGCGAACATGGTGTCTGCGCATGGGAACTCCCGATTTTGTTTGTGGTGCCGCGCCACTTGGTTGGCGGCGGCCCAGTCTACTCACGGCGTTTCCCGCACCGAAGCCCCAGATACCCTAGGTCACAGGCACCTCCAGGCGTCGCCTCATGGTTTGGGCTGCGGCCACCATGTTCTCGAGTGCCCGCTCCGTTTCGGGCCACCCACGGGTCTTCAAGCCACAGTCCGGGTTGACCCACAGGCGCTCGGGCGGGATCACCTCACAGGCCCGCTCCAGCAACTTGAGCATGGCGTCCACACCGGGCACCCGAGGTGAGTGGATGTCGTACACGCCGGGCCCGATCTCATTGGGGTAGCGGAACTCGCCAAAGCCATCGAGCAACTCCATGGCCGAGCGCGAGGTCTCGATGGTGATGACATCGGCGTCCATCGCGGCGATGGCGGGCAGGATGTCATTGAACTCCGAGTAGCACATGTGGGTGTGGATCTGGGTGTCATCACGCACACAGGCGGCAGAGATCTGGAAAGCGCGGACAGCCCAATCCAGATAGCGTGGCCAGTCGGCCTGCCGCAAGGGCAGGCCTTCACGGAACGCAGGCTCGTCGATCTGGATGATGCGGATGCCGGCCTTTTCCAGATCGGCCACCTCGTCGCGGATGGCCAATGCCAGTTGCAAGGCCGTGGTTTCTCTTGGCTGGTCATCGCGCACGAAGGACCATTGCAGCATCGTGACCGGGCCAGTGAGCATGCCCTTCATCAGCTTGCCTGTGAGTGACTGGGCATACCGCGTGGTCTCCACCGTCATGGCCTCCGGGCGGAACACATCGCCATAGATGATGGGCGGCTTGACGCAGCGCGAGCCGTAGCTTTGCACCCAGCCGTTGTCGGTGAAGGCATAGCCCCACAGCTGCTCGCCAAAGTACTCGACCATGTCGTTGCGCTCGGCTTCGCCATGCACCAGCACGTCGATGTCCAGGGCCTCCTGCTTGCGCACGGCCAGCTCGATCTCCGCACGGATGGCGGCCAGATAGTCCAGGGCGCTCAGTTCGCCACGCTTGTGTCGCGCACGCAGTTGCCGGATGCCGGCGGTTTGCGGGAAGGACCCAATGGTGGTGGTGGGCAGAAGCGGCAGCTGCAGGCTGTCGCGCTGTACGGCGATGCGTTGCACGAAGGGGCTCTGGCGTTGCGCCATTTCCGGCGTCACCTTGCGCAAGCGTCGTTGCACCAACTCATGCGTGACGCGGCCCGACTGACGTCGGGATGACTGGGCTGCATCACTGGCTTGCAGGGCCAGCGCGACGGCTTGTTCACCCTGGTTGAGCCCCTGTGCGAGATCCGCCACCTCCTGCAGCTTCTCGGTGGCAAAGGCCAGCCATGAACGGATCTCGGCGTCGAGCTTGTCCTCATCTTGCAAGGACACGGGCACGTGCTGCAAGGAGCACGACGGCGCCACCCACAGGCGCTCACCCAGTCGGGCATGCAGGGGCTGCAGACTCGCCAGGGTCACGCGGAGATCGTTGCGCCAGATGTTGCGCCCATCGATCACCCCTGCGGACAACACGGCCTGTTCAGGCAAGGCGGCCAACCAGGCATCGAGCTGCTGCGGCGCCCGCACCAGGTCGATGTGGAAGCCTTGAACCGGCAGCTGGCAGGCCAGCAAGGCATGGTTGGCTGCGGTGTCAAAGTAGGTCGCCAGCAGGATCTTCAGATCGGTGTCGGCCAGTTCGTCGTAAGCAGGCTGGTAAGCCGCCAGCCAGTTGGCGGGCAGGTCCAGACACAGCGCAGGCTCGTCGATCTGCACCCACTCCACACCGCGCTGACGCAGGGCCGACAGCAGGCCTTGATAGGCCTTGATCACACGAGGCAGAAGGCTCAGTCGATCAAATCCCACAGGGGCACCCGGGCACTTGGAAAGCCACAGATAGCTGACAGGCCCCAGCAGCACAGGCTTGACCCTCAGGCCCAACGCGCGAGCTTCGTCGACCTCGTCCAGCAACCAGTTGACCCCACCTTCGAACGCCGTTTGCGGGCCCAGCTCGGGCACCAGATAGTGGTAGTTGGTGTCGAACCACTTGGTCATCTCCATGGCCGGCTGCGCAGCATTGCCTCGCGCCAGCTCGAAGTACTGCGCGAGGCTCAAGGCGCGCGCATCGAAACCAAAGCGGGCGGGCAAGGCACCCAGTGCCGCCGACAAGGTCAACGTCTGGTCGTACCAGGCGAAATCGCCCACGGTAACGAAGTCCAGGCCGGCCGCCTGTTGCGCCTGCCAATGCCGCTGCCGCAAGCGCTGGCCAACATCCCGCAAGGCGGCTTCGTCGATGTCACCGCGCCAGAAAGCCTCTTGAGCGAACTTGAGTTCACGCTGTGCGCCGATGCGCGGAAAGCCCAGTATGTGTGTGCGAGCCATGCTTCGCCTTCTTCCAATTTGTCTGAATGCGCAGCAGTGTGCGGACTCGACAACATTGAATCAAGCGACATGTTTTCACTCGAACATGAATGAAATTCATGCCAAACAAGGAGCGGTGGGCACTACAACCTGGCCAGGGCCTGACGGATGCGTTCGACGGTCTGGTCGATGGGCGCGCGGCTCGACACGTCCAGCCCCAGCGAACGAGCGATCTGGTTGACGATGGCCGGGTTCAGCGGCAAGCCACCTTTGTCGACCGCGGCAATCAACTGCCGGGCGCGCAGCACTTCGGGTGGGCCGTCCTGAGGACCGTGCCGCCACTGCAGCCACTTGCGCTGAAACCAGGCGGACCAGGGCAAGGCCATCATGAGGGGCTCCCGCACAGGATGGACGCAGGCCGGGCCATCTGGCTCGCAAGCTGGCAGGCAAAAGGCAAGATGACGGGCATGGTGGGCATGATGGGGCTCTGAACGGTATATCGGTCGTCATCCCCAGGGCTTGAGTGCCCGGCGTATCAATCCAGATCGAATTGCGCCCGCAAGGCCTCGCAGAAAGCGGAAGATCCACTGATCGACAAGGTCACAGTGTAGCGAGGCGCCCCCGCCTGGCCTGTCTGCGTCCGCACTCGGCCCGAAAGGGGGTCGAACACCGGGTGCTCGTTGACCGTGAATTCCTGCTGGGCCTGCAGATCATGGTGCCACTCGAAGCCCTCGTCCACCGGGCCACACTCGCGGCCGAAATGTCGGGCCGCCCATGCCAGCACCTGCTCGACCTCGGCGTACACCGCGCCGACTTGCGCCGCCCCGACGGAGGCCATGGCATCGAAGGTGCCGATGCCCTCCGTGTCTTCACTGTATTCAAAGTCCAGATAGTTCAAGGTCATGACGTGTGCCGTCCAGGCTGTCAGATCAGGCGGCCCGAATCAAAACCGACGCGCACGGCGCCCCAATGCTGGCCGTTGATGTAGATCGGCATGGACAGATCGTTGATCACCTCACCAGTGTCTCGCAGATAGCTCTGGAACAGGAAGGGCTTCGTGTTCTTCGCGAGCTTCTGCCCCACAGGGTCGTCAAAGATGCGCTTGGATCGGCAATGAAGCAGGTCCGTCTCGTAAACCCCGGTCGGAGCCTGCGAGAACTTCGCATTGTGCGCCGGGGCGTAGCCCTTGTTGTCCACGGCCAGGGCATACACACAGCCAGGCAAGGTAGACAAGACCTTGTCGAACAGGGCCTGCAGCGCCCCTTCCACGGCATCGTCATAGCTCACGTGGTAGCGCGGCGGGTTGGAGCTTTCAATCTGGCGATAGGCCTGGTCAAACACGTTGGCACCTCGAGACGCGCAGCCATGGAGGTACTTGCACACATCGTCACGCAGGCCTTCCGTGGCCAGCACGAGGGTATCAAACACCGTGCCGCCCGTGCGGAACTCGGCCAGGGAGGTCTGGATGTCTTCCGTGTTGATGCGCAACTGGTCCACCCGCCGGGCCGAGTTGCTCATGGCCTCGTGCACTTCGTTGGCCACCCTGGCCACGCCACCAATGCGCTCATTCATGTCGCGGTTGACACCAGCCAGTTCCTGAACGGATGTGCCAATGGCCTCCACGGTGGCCGTCATCTGGCGGAAGTCGGTAACGAAAGCCTCGAAGCGCGTCACGGTGGCGGCGATCTCGCCGACGGACTCCTCCACCCCGCGCTGGATGAGGGCTGTGCCGTCTGCCGTCGAATCGACCAGCTTGATCATTTCGTCGCTTCGGTTGCTGATCTCCTTGGTCTCGGCGTTGACCTGCTCGGCCAGCCCTCGCACTTCCTTGGCGACCACAGAAAAGCCGCGCCCTGCCTCGCCCGCCCTCGCCGCCTCGATGGCCGCGTTGAGCGCCAGCAAATTGGTCTGCATGGCGATCTTCTGGATGATGCCGCCGATCTCGCCAATCGCCTTGGCACGATCGGCAAGCTGCCTGACCGTCTGTGAGAACTCGTCCACCGATTGCTCGATGCTCAACATGCGCGCCTTGACCCGCTCCAGCTCTTCCATTGAGGCCACGGCCGACGAGAGGTTGCGCGATGCGGTGTCGGCCACGCCCAGTGCGCCAGCCTCCACGCTGCCGGACAGCGCCATCACGCGTGCCGCCGACGCGGCCAGGGCTTGCGCATCCTCACGCTGCTGCTCGACTTTGAGCGAACTGGAGTCCACCTCCTTCTTGAGATGCGCCACATTGATGGCGGTTTCAATGCTGCCGCCTCGGGCCGTCAACACCAGCTCACGAATGCGCTTGAGGAAACGCCCGAACTGGATGGCTGCGGGCGTGAAGGCCGGCACCCTCGAATCCAGCGCCGCGGAACCCCTGTTCAAGGCCGACAACACCGCCGTCATGGAACCCGATCTGACAAGGCGACTCAACCAGGATCCCTGAGGCATGGCGTGACACTCCGCTCGACACGATAGCCCTCAAGATAACGAAAGCCCGGGAATCCGGCCAGCGCAGCGACGTGATTTACCGCAACCATTTCGGCCGAACAAGCCCACGCCGTTCACATGGCGCAACAATTCCACAAACACGGCCTCAGGGTATGCGAGACACAATGCCAGGCCCCTAATGACGCAGGAGTCAACATGAAGAGATTGTTCCCGATGGCCTGTCTGGCCCTGTTCATGGGCGCAGCGTGCGCCGCCCCCGTCTCATATGTGATCGACCCCAGTCACACGTTCCCCAGCTTTGAGGCAGATCACATGGGTGGCCTGTCGGTCTGGCGCGGCAAGTTCAACAAGTCCTCAGGCAAGGTGGTGATGGACCGCGCGGCATCCAGCGGCGAAGTCGAGATCGTGATCGACATGGACAGCATCGATTACGGCTTTGATCTGATGAACACCAAGGCCAGAAGTGCTGAGCTGTTTGATACTGCGCGCTATCCGCAATCGGTCTACAAAGGCAAGCTGGATGGCTTTGTGAATGGCGCGCCGACCAAGGTGTCAGGCGTGCTGACCATGCACGGCGTGAGCAGGCCGCTGACGCTACAGATCAACTCGTTCAAGTGCATCCCTCACCCCATGCTCAAGCGCGAGCTGTGCGGGGCCGATGCCCTGGCCACCTTGAACCGCGCCGACTATGGCATTGACGCCGGCAAGCCCTGGGGCTTCAGCATGGACGTGACGCTGCGCATCCAGGTGGAAGCCGTGGCCGCCGAGTAATCGGCGCCTGATGCACAAAAGATCAGGCCGACAGCTCGGCCACACGGGCCTTGAGCCGGAGGTTCTCGGCCTGCAGGTCCTGCAGGATGCGTTGCAGGCGGGCGATGAACTGCTGGTCCGTCTCGTCCGGTTGCTGGTTGGCCAGAAATGGCCTGGAAGGCGCAGGCTCTTCGCCATCCAGGCCGGCTTCACCTGACTCCAGCATGGCGCCCACGGCTGCCGCGCGCGCCTGGGCCTTGGCCTCGCGGATCTGCTTGGCAGCCTGGCGCAACTCCTTCTTGCCACCCGCCGCCGCCGCCACCTGCTCCTCAACCGGCAGGGTGGCCACGATGGCAGCGGCATTGATCGAGATGTCACCGGCCTTCACGGCGGCCACCAGTTCAGGGGCCGCTGTCTTCTGGATCTTCTCGATCTGGCTGATGGTCGTGGCGCTGATGCGGGCGGCCTTGGCCAAGGCTTCGCGACTGGTCAAAGGCTCGGTGGTTTTGGCCGCGGCCCCTTGGTCGGGCAGGGCCGCCTCATCGGCCACAGGTGGGGCCGTTGAAGCGGCTGCGTCCGCCGGCTGCGCCTGGGCCTGCGCCTGTTGAGCGCGCGCGCTGAGGATGTCCTTCTTGCGCAAGGCCAGCACGCCGCGCTGGAAGTCCGACACGCTGCGGCGCCCCAGATGCTGGTCGATCATCCACAGGTGCACATCCTCCATGGACTTGAAAGCCGGATGCTGGATGGTCTGGAAGGGGATGCCATGCTTCTGGCAGATGCCATAGCGGTTGTGACCATCCACCAGCACCTCGCCCCACAGCACGAGAGCATCACGACAACCCTCAGCCAGGATGCTGCGCTCCAGCGCTTCGTGTTCTTCCGGCGTGAGCGGGTCGATATAGGCACGCAGTTCTTCGAGGACCGTGATGTTCATGACGAGTGGGCGGGGTACTGCAGAGGATCGGGAGGGCGCACGGCAAAAAAAGATGGCGCCACGAGGGGCGCCATTCTAAGTGGCCGGTTCTGGTGCCTTGCAGGCTGCCCCATCACCGACCGACGTGAAATCTTTTCAGTCTGCCATTTACTTCAGCTCCGCCGACGACTTGCCCAGCAGACGACGGGCGATGATCAGCAACTGGATCTGCTGCGTGCCTTCGAAGATGTCGAGGATCTTGGCGTCACGCGACCACTTCTCCAGCAAGGCGGTTTCGGTGTAGCCGATGCTGCCAGCGAGCTCCACGCACTTGAGCGCCACGTCCACACAGGTGCGACCGGCCTTGGCCTTGGCCAGCGAGGCCTCCAGCGAGTTGGGGCGCGCGTTGTCGGCCATCCAGGCCGCCTGCATGGTGAGCAGGCGTGCCGCTTCGTAATCCGACTGCATGCGGATGTACTCGGCCACGGCCGCAGGCTGGCGGGCTGCCGGCTTGGCGTAATCCACGGCCATGCCGCATTCCTTGAGGATCTTGCCCATCTCTTCGATGCAGGCGCGGGTCAGGCCCACGGCCATGGCCGCCACCAGAGGACGCGTGTTGTCGAAGGTCTGCATGACCCCGGCAAAGCTCTTCTCCGGGTTGATGGACGGATCGCCCATCAGGTTCTCCTTGGGCACGCGGCAATCCTTGAGCAGGAAGGCGGCTGTATCAGAGGCGCGGATGCCCAGCTTGTGCTCCAGGCGCACCAGCTCGAAACCGGGTGTGCCTTTTTCCACCACGAAGGACTTGATGGCGGCGCGGCCCAGGCTCTTGTCCAGCGTGGCCCAGACCACCACCAGATCGGCGCGGTCGCCCGAGGTCACGTAAATCTTTTCGCCGTTGAGCACATAGTGGTCGCCGTCCAGGCGGGCCGTGGTGCGGATGGCGGCGGAATCAGAGCCGCAACCGGGCTCGGTGATGGCCATGGCGGCCCAGCGCCCCTTGAAGCGCTTGAGCTGCTCGTCATTGGCCACCGAGGCGATGGCCGAGTTGCCCAGGCCCTGGCGTGGCATGGACAGCAACATGCCCACATCGCCCCAGCACAGCTCCATGATGGACAGGGCCGTGGACAAGTTGGTGCCGTTGCGGTTGCCCTGCGACTGGTCATTGGCGTCACGGCGCACGCCGGTGGCGCCGGTGCCCCCCACTTCGCTGTTGCCTTCGTTCATGCCGTCGATCACGGCGGCCAGCATGTCGAGCTCTACAGGGCGCTCGTGCTCGGCCTGATCGTACTTGCGCGAAATGGGGCGCAGCACCTCGGCGGCGGTTTCGTGGGCCTGGCGCACCAGGGGTTTGAACTTGCGTGGAACTTCAAGATTGATCATGGGAATGTCTCGTAAGGCGTTGGGAGCGGGTTCAGAGCAACAGGCCGCCTTCCATCACGCCGACGGCGCGCAGATCACGGTACCAACGCTCCACCGGGTGCTCCTTCACGAAACCATGACCGCCCAGCAACTGCACGCCATCGCTGCCGATCTGCATGCCCTTGTCGGCACACAGGCGGCGCGCCAGGGCCACGGCCTGGCCAAACTCTTGATCCGCGTCGATCAGGCTGGCCGCGCGCCAGGTCAGCAGGCGCATGCCACCCAGCTCGATGGCCATGTTGGACACCGCAAACGCCACGGACTGACGATGGCTGATGGGCTCACCAAAGGCCTCACGCTCATTCACGTAGGGCACGATGTAATCCAGCACGGCCTTGGCACAACCGGTTCCCAGCGCACACCAGGCCAGGCGGCTCAACTGGATGCATTCCTCGTACACGGCCGCACTGCCTTCACCCAGCAGGTTGCCAGCAGGCACCGACACCGATTCCAGACGCAAGCGTGCGGCACCCGCGGCACGCAGGCCCATGCTGCGGTCTTCTTCCACCGACAAGCCCTTGCTGGACGACTCGACCAGGAACAAGGCCGGGCCGGTACCTTCCAGATGGGCCGCCACGACGAACAGCTCGGCCGACTTGGCCAGTGGCACCATGGCCTTCACGCCGGACAGCACAAAGCCACCGCCGGAGCGCGTGGCACGGGTCTGCAAGGCGAAAGGATCGAACAGGGCGACGGGCTCCTGCACGGCCAGTGCGGCAGCCGGCGGCTTGTCGCCTGCAAAGTCAGCCAGATAACGTGCCTGTTGATCAGCGTTACCCCACAGCACCAGGGCCGTGCTCACAGCCGATGGCGCCAGCGCGGCAAAGGCCAGGCCCATGTCACCCTCGGCCATGGCTTCTGCGATCAAGGCATTGGTCACGGCCGAGCGCTCGGCGCCCATGCCCCCCAACGATTCGGGGATGCCCAGTGCCGTGAACCCCAGCTCGGCGCACTGCGCCAGCAAGGCGTCCGGTGCGGCGTAAGCGGTATCGGCAGCCGACGCGGCGGGGCGCAGTTGCTCCATGGCGAAGGTGCGTGCCGCATCCTGCAAGGCGCTCTGGTCGTCGCCGGGCGTCAGGTCAAACAGATCCCCGCCCCCGCCGCTCTTGGGCAGGCGCTGCGGAGAACCCAGGTTCTTGACCGCCTTGAAGGCGCGGTTGGCCGCCGTGACCGTCTTGAAGCCGGCCTTGGTGCCGTGATAGAGCACTTTTTCGGTAGGTTTGCGCAAGTTGAGCTTGTCAAGTTGGGGGTTGGCCGCCATGCGGCTCAAAGAACGCAGGCCGAGACGTGTGAGCGAGGTCATGGGTTGGATAAGATGCCGGATGTGAATGGATGATCTGGCGGGCATCTTGCCGAAAGCGCACCGCCAGGACTTGCCTTTACGCGCCAGTCAAGTTGACCGGCCTTGCCAGACAGCACAACAGCGCCTGCGAATGGCGCCACAGGAGTACCCCCGCTTTGCCGCCCAGGACGCCAGATCCCAACGCTTCAGCCTTGCGCAGCTGGCTGATGGCCGCCAAAAGTGCGGTCGAACAGCGTGGTGTGGATGCCAACGCCCTATTGCAGCAGGTCGGCCTGGACCTGTCCAGCGCCACAGACCCCATGGCGCGCTTTCCCGCCCACCTGGGCCTGGCCTTCTGGCAGAAAGCCCTGGCCCAGATTGACGAAGAGCTGATCGGCATGGAAGTGGCGCTGCAGCAGTTCATGCCGCTGAACTTCAACGCCCTGGGCTACGCCCTGATGGCCTCGGAAAACCTGGGCCAGATGTACTTGCGCCTGTCCCGCTACGCCCACATCGTGACCGATGCCGCCGATATCCGCTTCGAGGTGGACGAAGGTGCCGGCCGCCTGAGCATCAGCGGCGACACCACCCTGCTGGGAACCGTCGACGACGCCACACGCTGGAGCATCTTCGACTACGCCGTGCTGACCGTGGTACGTGGCTCGCGCCTGCTGTACGGCCGCGATTTCATGCCCCTGGAGATCCGTCTGCAGCGCCGTCAGCCCAAGGCACACGCCAAGCTGGAGAAGGTGCTGCGCTGCGTGCCCATCTACGGCAGCGACACCAACACGCTGGTGGTGGACCTGGCCACACTGAACAAGCCGCTGTCGTTTGCCAATCTGGATGTTGTCAAGGCCAGCGAGACCATGCTGGACCGCTATCAGTCCAACATCAGCGAGCGCCCCTTGAAAGAGCAGCTGGCCACCGTGTTCAAGGAGCTGCTGCCCAGTGGCGAGCCACGCCAGGAAGACGTGGCCGAGCGCCTGTCCATCACGCTGCGCACCTTGCAGCGGCGACTGAGCGAAGAGCAGACCTGCTACCGCGATGTGCTCAACGACACCCGTCATCAACTTGCCTTGAGCTACCTGGCCGGCGAGCAATACTCGATCGGTGAAGCCGCCTTCCTGCTGGGCTTCTCCGAGGTCAGTGCCTTCACCCGCGCCTTCAAGCGCTGGACGGGCACCTCGCCGCGGGAATGGCGCAATCAGGCCGAATAGGCGCATCGACGCCATCGCCCTACACTGTCGCCCTGCCCCCCGCGCCCCGAATTTCGCCATGCGCATTGAAGACATCCGCCAGCGCCTGCACACACTCGGCGCCAAACCCATTCACGTCCAGCGTGTGCTGCGCCTGTGGTCGCAAGCCCTGCCTCAGGAAGGTGGCAAGCGCCGCCCCGAAGACTTCCTGCCGCTGGAAGTGCGTGAAGGCCTGCCCGCCGTGCTGGCCGACATCGACGGCCTGGCCCGCATCCGCTCCGAACACCCCGGTGAAGACGGCTCGGCACGGCTGCTGGTGGCGCTGGCCGATGGCCAAACGGTGGAAAGCGTGCTGCTGCCGCGCGGTGGCCTGTGCGTGTCATCACAAGTGGGCTGCGCCGTGGGCTGCGTGTTCTGCATGACGGGCAAGGAAGGCCTGCTGCGGCAGTTGGGCAGCGCCGAGATCGTGGCCCAGGTGGCCCTGGCCCGCACGCGCCGCAAGGTCAACAAGGTCGTGTTCATGGGCATGGGCGAGCCTTCGCACAACCTGGACAACGTGCTCGAAGCCATCGACCTGCTGGGCACCATCGGCAACATCGGCCACAAGAACCTGGTGTTCTCGACCGTGGGCGACCCGCGCGCCTTTGACCGCCTGCAAAGCCTGGAGATGGGCCGCGTCAGGCCCGCGCTGGCCCTGTCGCTGCACACCACCAAGGCCGATCTGCGGGCGCAGTTGCTGCCCCGCGCCCCGCGCATGACACCCGAAGAACTGGTGGAGCGCGCCGAGGTATACGCCCGCCAGACCGACTACCCGATCCAGTACCAATGGACGCTGATCGAAGGCGTGAACGACAACGAAGAAGAGATCGAAGGCATCGTGCGCCTGCTCACAGGCAAGTACGCGCTGATGAACATGATCCCCTACAACACGGTAGACGCGCTCGACTTCAAGCGCCCCTCATGGGAGCGCGCCGCCGAGATCGCCCGCACATTGCACCGCCGCGGCATCCTGACCAAACTGAGGCAATCGGCCGGGCAGGACGTGGATGGGGGGTGCGGGCAACTCAGGGCCCGCGATTTGAGCGGGGCCAACCAACCTCGCCCTGTGCGCATCGTCAGGCCAACGGCACACAACGCAACCGACTAAACCAAGCGCACAAACCTGCCCTCGCCACGGAACAGAAACGCCTCCAAACACAAACAGGCGCGAGGTGGGCAACGCAGCGAAGTAAAGGAAGAGGGACCGGCGCAGCCGGGCACGGAGGACATGAGCGGAGTTGCCCACCTCGCGCCGCTCTCGCCGACGCGTCAACCTTCCTGCGCCAACCTGAACTGCGCCACATACCAATCCAGGCACCCCGGATTGGCCATCGCATCCTTGTTGACCACCTTGGCCAGCGGCTGCCCCAGGAACACCTTCTTGATCGGCACCTCCTGCTTCTTGCCCGACAAGGTGCGCGGGATCTCGGGCGCCTGCAAGGTCAGATCCGGAATGAAGCGCGGCGACACCGCCGTCTTGATGGCCTCGTTGATGCGCCCCTGCATCGCGGCATCCAGCGCATGCCCCTCGCGCAGCACCACGAACAGGATCATGCGGCTCTCACGCCCCAGGTATTCCAGGTCGATCACCATCGAATCCAGCACTTCCGGCAAGGCCTCGACCGCCGCGTAGAGCTCGCTGGTACCCATGCGCAAGCCGTGGCGGTTGATGGTGGCATCACTGCGGCCATAGATCACGCAACTGCTGTCCGCATCGATCTTGAGCCAGTCGCCATGGCGCCAGACACCGGGGTACACATCGAAGTAGCTCGACAGATAACGGGCATTGCCCTCGTCGCCCCAGAAGAACAAGGGCATCGACGGAATCGGCCTGGTGCAGACCAGCTCCCCGACCTCGCCCATCACAGGCTGCCCCTGCTCGTTCCACGCCTCGACCGAAGCGCCCAGGTAGCGGCACTGCAGGCGCCCCGGCACCAGCGGTAACTCGCGATGCCCGCCGATGAAGACGCCGCAGAAGTCCGTGCCGCCCGAGATGTTGCTCCACCAGATGTCGGGCGTGCCGATGCGGGCGAATTGATCCGTGCCCCAGCGCTGCGTTTCTTCCGACAAGGGCGAGCCGGTTGAGCCCAGGGCGCGGATGCGCGACAGATCGCCGCACTGGCTGATGTCCACACCGGCCTTCATGCAGCCCGCATAGAAGGCGGCACCCGCGCCAAAGTAAGTCACCTTGTGGCGCGCGGCAAAGCGCCACAGCACCGTCCAGTCGGGCGACTCCTTGCTGCCGCCCGGGCTGCCATCGAACAGGCAGATGGTGGCCCCACCAAGCAGCCCGCCGATCTGGCTGTTCCACATCACCCAACCTGTGGAGCTGTACCAATGAAAGCGCTCACCCAGGCTGTTGGGTGCGTAACTGCAGCCCACATCACCATGCTTGTTGCCGGCCGCATTCACCATCAGGATGCCGCCATGCCCGTGCACCAGTGGCTTGGGCAGGCCCGTGGTGCCACTCGAATACACGATCCACAAGGGATGATCGAAGTCCAGCCACTCTGGCTCGAACTCGCGCACGGCCGCGTCATCACGAGCGATGGCCTGGGCAAAGCTCAGATCGGCTTTCACGGGCTGGGCCGCAAATGGGCTTTCCAACACGATGACTTTCTCAACAGAAGGCAAGGCGGCACGCAAGCCCTCGACCACCGTGCTGCGGTCCAGGCCCTTGTCGGCATAGTGCACGCCATCGGCCGCGATCAACACCCGAGGTGTGATCTGCTGGAAGCGATCGGTCACGGCTTGCGTGCCCATGTCGGGCGCACACACGCTCCAGATGGCGCCCACGCTGGCACAGGCCAGAAAGGCCACGACTGTCTCGGGCACATTGGGCAGGTAGGCGGCCACGCGGTCGCCCTTTTGCACGCCCAGGTCCTTCAGGGCCAGCGCCATGGAAGCGACCTGGCGGCGCAGCTCGGGCCAGCTCAACTCACGCGCCCGCCCCAGTTCGTTGTCGCTGATGATGGCTGGCACACCTGCCGCCTGCGCGGCATCGACATGCCGCAAGACGCGCTGTGCGTAATTGACCTGGGCGCCCGGAAACCATCTGGCGCCCGGCATGCGCGCCTCACTCAGCACCGCCTCATACGGCGTGGGCGATTGCATGCCTTCGTAGTCCCAGATGCTTTGCCAGAAGGCCTGCTGATCGCTCACGGACCACTGCCACAAGGCATCGTAGTCATCGAAGCTCAGGCCATGCTGCGTGCGCAGCCAGTCTTGATACAGGCGGATCTGGGGAATGTGGGGAGGGCGCATGCTGTGAACGTGCCGTGTCGAGATGAAGTTCATTATGTCCGCGCGCATGGCGGAACATCCCCCACAATTTACCTACCTCGACAACAGCAAGGCCTGCACATGACCGGTATGACGACTCCCACAGGCTACGACTTCAGCTCGGTTCATGCCGCCATGCAGCGGTATGTGGATGGCGACATCCTGGCGGGCGTGTCCTCTGCCGTGCTGGTCGGGCAGGATCTGGTGGACATCCATTGCGCAGGCTGGGCCGACAAGGAGAACCAGATCCCGATGCGGGCGGATCACATCTTCCGCGTGTACTCGAACTCCAAGCTGATCACCAGCTGCGCCGTGCTGCTGCTGTGGGAAGAAGGCCGCTTCGAGCTCGATGAGCCGGTCGAACGCTTCATCCCCCAGCTGGGCAAGCGCCTGGTGCTCAAGCCCGGCGCCACGGAGCTGAACGATGTCGAGCCTGCAGAGGGGTCCATCACCATCCGTCACCTGCTGACCCACCAGTCGGGCCTCAGCTATGGCCTGCTCGACCCGGGCACCTTGATCTACAAGGCTTACAGCGCACGCAAGCTACTGAGCCCCAACACGACACTGGCCGAGAAGATGGACGCCCTGGTCGATCTGCCCCTGCTGTTCCATCCAGGCAAGGGTTGGGAATACTCCTTTGCCACCGATGTCTTGACCCACCTGATCGAGGTCGTCAGCGGGCAGCGCTTCGATGCCTTCATCCAGGCTCGCATCCTCGGGCCGCTGGGCATGGTCGACACCGGCCTCGTCATCCCGCCCGAGAACCAGCACCGACTGGCCACCTTCTACATGGGCGCCGATCTGACCAAACCCATGCTGCCCGGCCTCACGCGCAACGACAACGCGCCCTTCCCTCAGGCCAACCTCAAGCCCTTCCCCTGGCAGTCGGGCGGAGGCGGCCTGGTCTCGACCCTGCCAGACACGCTGGCCTTGCTGCGCAGCCTCATGCCCGGCGGCCCGGCACTGCTCAAGCCCGACACCATCGCCATGATGATGCGCAACCAGCTGCCCGATCAGCGCTGGATCAAGTTCCCGCGCTTTGGCGAGCTGCCGGGCAAAGGCTTCGGGATGGGGGGCGCCGTGACCCTGGCCCCGCTGCCCTTCGACCCACCCGAATCCATCGACGAATTCCAGTGGGGCGGGCTGGGTGGCACCCATTGGTGGATCTCACCTCGGCACAACATGGCCGGCGTGCTGATGACGCAGCGCCACATGGCCTTCTGGCACCCTTTCTCGTTCGAATTCAAGCAAGGGGTGTATCAGGCCGTTCTGAAGGGCCGCTGAGGCCCTGGTGCCAGCGCAAAAGGTACCACCTGCCGCGCACATCCAGTACAGTTCAGCTCCAGACACATTTTCGCGGCAACCATGACCGATCACTACGCCGCCCTCGGCCTGGGCAGCGCGGCCACGCTGGCCGACATCAAGAAGGCCTTCCGCCAGAAGGCCTCGCTCTATCACCCGGACCGCAACACGGCCCCGGACGCCCCTGCACGTTTTCGCGCTGTGCAAGAAGCCTACGATGTGCTGTCCGACGCCGACAAGCGCCAGGCCTACGACGACAACCGCCGCCGCAACCTGCTCGACAGCCCCATCGATACCGCGCGCGACATCTGGCTGAACTACTTCAGCGCCCTGCTCTGAGCCTGGCTCGCCCGGCTTGCTGCCCTCGGCAAGATCCCCAGCCCCTCAGCGCCCACCTCGACATCCTTTCGCGCCCGCCTGACACACCATGATCCTCTCCCCCGCCTTCCACGACCTGCGTGCCGCGTACCAGTCCGAGATGGACGACCTGACCTCCGACACGGAAGGCCGCGACGTGCTGCGCAAGCGCCTGGCCGACAAGCGCAAATCGCTGGACTTCCTGCTGCAGATGACCGAGACGGCCCCGGAAATGGTGGCCGTGGTCTTCCACCAGGGCTTTCGCTTCACCGAACCCGCCGTGATGGACCAGGTCGTGAGCCTGGAGATCGACGATGTGCCCGACTGGGACGAGCTGCGCGGCGCCGTGCAGGTGCTGCCCTCGGCCCAGTCGCTGGCCGAGACCTTCCTGCAGCAGGCCGATGGCCAGCGCTTCATGACCATCGCCGCCGCCCTGGTCTACCTCTACGAAAAGCCCGACGGGCGCGTGCAAGCCGCCGCAGACGATGCCGATGAGGAAGACGCCGACAAGGACGACGACCGCGAACACGATAACCACGACGACGAAAGCCGTGAATACGTGGACAACGACGACGATGACGACGCCCGCGCCCGCGATGAAGCCGGCGCAGACTGGCTGGCCGAACAAGGCTTTGACCGCAAAGACTGAAGCGAACCCACACCATGAACGAGATTGCACTCATCCAGCAGACCCAGAGCCTCATCGCCGCGGGCGACATCGTTGGCGCCGAAGCCATCCTCGTGGACCTGGCCGACAAGGAGGGCGACAAGGCCCTGATGGTCGTGCTGGAACAACTGCCGCCCAAGGACATCCTGGCCGTGATCCGCGAGTACGACCCGTCCAAGGACTCGGTCATCAACATGCTGATATCGCCCGAGCAGTTCGCCCGCGCCGTGGTGATCGAAAAGCGCTACAAGGACCTCAAGCACGTCCACCTGCGCGGCATGGTCAATTCCATCATCTTCCGCGAAGATGCCGATCCCATCGAGTTCCTGCAGGCGCTCGGCGATCTGGAAGGCGGCAGCGAAGCCCTGGCCAATTACTTCGCCGACAAGTGGAGCCGCGTGGAAGCCTTCGCGCGCGCCGGCAACTTCGACACCATGGAAGACGACGGCCAGATGCTGTCGGAGCAAGCCTTGCTGGCTTCCGCACACGTGCGCCCCGTGCTGCAACACGACGAGGTGGCCGACAACGACTGGATGGAACTGGCCTGGCTGCTGCGCTACCAGTGCCCGGATCTGTTCTGCGAGATGCTGCTGGTGCTGCGTGCCAAGGCCCTGCGTGGCGAAGATGCCCCCGGCGACGATGAAGAAGAAGCCGAAGAGAGCGACGGCAAGGTCGAAACCGGTGACACCGACCGTGGCCGCATCACCCAGGCCGCCATCGACCCGGACGAAGAATCCGCGATCTGATCAGCAAAGCGCCCAGCCATGACCGAGCCTTCCACCGACACCGCACAGCCCGGGGCCGCACCCGCGGCGATCTCGCTCTACGACGCCCGGCCCTTCTTTGAAAAAGCCCTGCAATACGGCGTGGCCAATGGCCTGATCAACCAGGCCAAGCTGGACGCCATCTGCGTGGAAGCGCCCAAGGGCATGGTGCAGATCGCCGCCTACTTCGGCAGCGAGTTCCTGCGCCCGGAGCTCGAAAAGGCCCGCGAGCGCATGATCAACCTGGTCAGCATCTTCCTGGAAGAGTCCTGCCAGGGCGATGTGCACCGCGCCGCCGAAGCCCTGCGCGACCACTCGCTGCTGTCGCGCTCCAAGGGCGGCTCGGACATGCTCAAGAAGTTGATTGCGATGCCGCAAAGCTCGCACTTCGGCATGAGCGAGCGCAAGGGCTTCACCGACGACATGATCCCGCACCTGGCCAAGTGGACCTTGCGCCCGCTGGCCGACTACCGCGCCGAGCTGGCCACCCGCCGCCATGCCGCCGACCTGATCGAAGCCGC
>NZ_DASUIS010000073.1:0-16930 GCF_036279675.1 Aquabacterium sp.
TGCCCGATGTCGCCGACAACCTCGAGGCCCGCCTGGTGCTGCTGCAACGGCGCCTGTCCGAGAGAACACACAGCATTCGCATGCACAAGACCGGCCGAGGTCGCTTCCAGCTCCAGGTTACGCAGGCGCTCAAGCTGCAGCAGGTGGACTGATCAGGCTGACGCCAGCGTCACGGCAGTCCGCTGCGAACTCGCCCCCAACTCCGCCGGTTGCCCGGCGTTGCGCCAGACGTTGAACGCGAAAGCCAGAAATGCCAGGGCCACCATCAGGGAACCACTGCCCACGATCGGCTCGGCCATGGGCAGGCGATGCACCACGGCATAAATGCCAACCGCCATCAAGGGCAGACCCAGGTTGTGCAGCCAGAACTGCACCTTGGCCAGCATGCTGTCTGCCATGGCAGGAAACACCTGGTAGGCCATGGCCATGAGCGCCATGGATACCCACCCAACCAGGTTGAGATGCACGTGTATGCCCTTGTTCGTGAAGTCGCCCGAGGCCGCCATCACGATCCCCATGCCGATGCCCAGAAGGGCGTACAGCACCGCACAGCGCAAGAGATGCTTAGCCATGGCAGACCACCTCCGATGCCAGAGCGGCCTGCAGTTTGTGCCAGGCACGTGCGTTCAACAACGGTCGCGCCAGGTCCAGCTGCGAGGCAAACACCTCGGGCGGCATACCCTGACGCATGCCACCCAGCATCGCCACCCGCTCGGGATGCGACAACTGCGGCACCATCCAGCGGAAATGCAGGGCCATCTCTTCAGCCGGAATACTGGCCAGCAAGGCATCATGGATCTCGATGAGTTCCTCGTCGCTGAAGTGCCGCCACAGCACGGCGTTGTGTTCTCGCTCCTCCAGCAGCATGTGCTCGTAGTTGTCGGCCACGAACAGACTCAGCAACTGGTAGAGCCGCTGCCACGCTGACGCCAGTTGCGCCGGCTGCGCGCCCAGCGCCTGGTTCAGGCAGGCGCACAGGGCCTCGATGTGCGCCACATGCTCGACATGCTCCTGAGCACAGCTGGCTGTACTACCTGGTGCGCGCCGCTCCATCGCCACATGCAGAAAGCGGTTCTCATGTTTCAGATGTTCTCCGCAGATGGTCAGCAGCGTGCGCAGCTGATCGGCGGCTTCTTCACGTTCCTGCGCATCCGAGTAATCGGTGCTGCCGACACGAACCAGCGTGTCTGCCATGAAGGCGCGCAACCCCTTGTGCACGCTCTGGTACATGTTGAATCGATGACTGTGGTCAAGGGCGTGTTCGACCAGTTGATCAACGGGGATCTCTTGCGTGAGGAGGCTCATGATGTCACTTCCTGTTGTGGCCGGGCGTGCTGCACCGGGCCGTCGTTGATGATGGAAGTCACTTTAGGGACGCACGACGCAAGCGTTTCGTAAATGATCCTTCAGCCCTTCTTAAAGCCCTCTTAACCCCCCTTCAGAGCGCCCCCTGCGGAGGGATGCCCTCGCCATCCAGGCATGAAAAAAGCCGCTGGCTCCCACCAGCGGCTTCGATCATGGGCCTGTTGCGCTCGGCGCTCAGGCAGCCTTCTTTTCGTCACGCAGCTCGCGGCGCAGGATCTTGCCCACATTGGTCTTGGGCAGGTCGTTGCGGAACTCGATGTGCTTGGGGCACTTGTAACCAGTCAGTTGCTCGTGGCAATACGCCTTGAGCGCGGCTTCGGTCAGCGTCGCATCCTTGCGCACCACATACAGCTTCACGGCTTCGCCAGACTTGTCATCCGGCACGCCCACCGCTGCGCACTCCAGCACGCCAGGGTGCATGTTGACGACCTGCTCGACCTCGTTGGGGTACACGTTGAAACCCGACACCAGGATCATGTCCTTCTTGCGGTCCACGATCTTGAACAGGCCGGTCGCGTCCATCACACCGATGTCGCCGGTGCGGAAGAAACCATCGGCCGTCATGACCTTGGCGGTCTCGTCAGGGCGGTTCCAGTAGCCGGCCATCACCTGAGGACCACGGATGGAAATCTCACCCACACCACCGACATCCAGATGGTTGCCATCGTCGTCCAGGATGGCGACTTCGGTCGACGGGATGGGGTAACCGATGGCACCGTTGAACTCTTCCAGATCCAGGCGGTTGGCCGTGGCCACAGGCGAGGTTTCGGACAAGCCATAACCTTCGACGATCGGGCAGCCGGTGACCTTCTTCCAGGTATCGGCCGTGGCTTGCTGAACAGCCATGCCGCCGCCGTTGGACACTTTCAGGCCCGAGAAGTCGATCTTGTTGAAATCAGGGTGATTGACCAGCGCGTTGAACAGGGTGTTCACCGCGGGGAACTGATTGACCTTGTACTTCTTCAGGGTCTCGATGAAACCGGGGATGTCACGCGGGTTGGCAATCAGCAGGTTCATGCTGCCCATGCGTGCGCCCATCATGTAGCACACCGTCAAAGCGAAGATGTGATAGAGCGGCAGTGCGCACACGACGGTCAGGGGCTGGTCGCCCAGCTTGCCCAATTCAGGCTTGAACCAGGCTTCGTTTTGCAGGATGTTGGCCACCACGTTGCGATGCAGCAGCGTGGCCCCCTTGGAGACACCCGTGGTACCGCCGGTGTACTGCAGGAACGCCACGTCATCGGGCTTGAGCGTGGGGCGCGTGTACTTGGCCGAACGACCTTGCGACACCGCATCCTTGAACTTGGTGAGCTTGCACTTGTCGTTGTTGGGCAGCGTGAAAGCCGGCACCATCTTCTTGACGTTGCGCACCACGAAGTTGACGATCAGGCCCTTGGGGAAAGGCAGCATGTCGCCCATGGCGGCCAGCACGATGTGCTTGACGGGCGTGCGGGCCACGACTTCCTGCAGCGTGACGGCGAAGTTCTCCAGCACGATGATGGCTTCGGCACCCGAATCCTTCAGCTGATGCTCGAGCTCGCGCGGGGTGTACAGCGGGTTGACGTTGACCACCACATAACCGGCACGCAGTACCGCAGCGATCGCCACCATGTATTGAGGGATGTTGGGCATCATCAAGGCGATGCGCGCCCCCTTGGCCAGACCCTTGGACTGAAACCAGCTCGCCAGTGCGCGCGACATGTCGTCGATCTGCTCGAATGTCCAGTGCACGTCCATGAACGCGGCCATGTCGCGCTTGGCAAACTGCTTGAACGACTGCTCCAGCAGCTCAACCAGCGAGTTGTATTCACCGGGGTTGATTTCTGCCGGCACGCCGGGTTCGTAGCTGGCCAGCCAGGGTTTGGAAGTCGTCATTCGTCATCCTCTTGAATGAGTGGGTCAATTGCAGGCCGACATGCGTCAGAAGCCCAGTGAATTCGCTTGAAGCGCTGCATGAATTCTGCAACATTCGTGACTAAGGGTATTCCCCTAATAGAGAACGCCGCACTTCTTGTTCATTCCGCCGACAGCCTGGAAAAAAGCGTCTCCGAGAGGTTAAACGCCATCGCGACTCACGACACACGCAAGGCACAATCTCTCGGCAATCTGACTCACCATCTTTCCTTATTTGGAAACTGTTACGCACGGAAGCCAAACACATGGTCGACCGATCCATAGATCACCCACTTCAACCCAAGCGCCGCTGGTTCCTCAAGTCGGCGCTGGCCATCGGTGCCGTTGGCGGCGCCCTTGGCGGTCTGGTGTACTGGCACCGGGGCATGAGCAACGGCAAGCTGACCGAACATGGCCGCGATGTCCTGCGAGGCCTGACCCTCGGTTTCGTGGGCCCCATGCTGCCCAAGGATCCGGCGCAACGCAACGCCATGCTGGAGGGGCACCTCGCCCATACCGAGGCCTTCCTCAACGGCATGCCCAACGTGCTGCAGATCGAGGTCAACGCCTTGCTGGGCCTGCTGGGCAACTACCCCACTCGCAAGCTGCTGACCGGCATGGGCGCTTCGTGGACGCAAGCCACGGAAGATGAGCTCGCTCAGGCCCTGGAGGTCATGCGACTCAACCCGCTGCCCAGCACCCGCCTGACCTATCAATCCCTGCGTGGCGTGGTCTGCATGTCCTTCTTCGCCAACAGCGCCCACTGGTCTCTGACCGGCTACCCAGGCCCCGTCCAAATATGAGCAAACTCCCCGATCCATTCCGCGAAGGCCTGGCACGTGGCTGGAAGGCCACCAATGGCGAACAAGGCCTGCCCGAACAAGTTCAATGTGATGTTGTCATCGTGGGCTCCGGCGCCGGCGCCGGCATCACGGCCGAGTTGCTGACCAAGGCAGGCCTGGATGTCGTGCTGGTCGAAGAAGGCCCGCTGCGCACCAGCACCGACTTCAATCAGAAAGAGTCCGAGGCGTACGCCAGCCTGTATCAGGAAGGCGGCGGCCGCAAGAACATGGATGGCACACTGACCTTGCTGCAAGGTCGCTGCGTGGGCGGCACCACCGTCATCAACTGGACCAGCTCCTTCCGCACGCCCGCCTCCACCCTGAAATACTGGGAAGACAACTTCGGCCTGAAGGGCTTCGATGAAGCTGCCATGGCCCCGTGGTTCGGCCAGGCTGAAAAGCGCCTGAACATGCACAAGTGGGAAGAGGCCCCCCCCAACCCCAACAACGAGCTGCTGCGCACCGGCGCCAAGAAGCTGGGCATTTCGGCCGATGTGATCCCACGCAACGTCAAAGGCTGCTGGAACCTCGGATCGTGCGGCATGGGATGCCCAACCAACGCCAAGCAGTCGATGCTGGTCACCACCATTCCCTCGTCGCTGGAAGCCGGCGCACGCCTGTTCTATCAGACACGTGCCCAGGAATTCGTGATCAAGGGCGACAAGGTCGAAGGCCTGATCTGCGTGCCGATCCGTGTCAACGGTCAGAAGACCTCCGACAAGGTGATGCGCATCACGGCCAGGCACTATGTGGTGTCTGGCGGTGCGATCAACTCGCCTGCCCTGCTCAAGCGCTCGAAGGCACCAGACCCGCATGATCTGCTGGGCACGCGCACTTTCCTGCACCCCGTCGCGTTTTCGGGCGGCGTGTTCGAACAGCGCATCGAAGGCTGGGCGGGCGCACCACAGTCGATCTATTCGGATCACTTCGTGCACAACGCGCCCCACGAAGGCCCGATCGGCTACAAGCTGGAAGCCACCCCCATGCACCCAGGCCTTGCCGCCGTGCTGATGGGCGGCTATGGCAAGAGCCTGGCCGAGCGCTTCCAGAACTATCCCAACACGCAGATGATGCTGGCGCTGCTGCGCGATGGCTTCCACCCGGAATCCACTGGCGGCAATGTGATCCTGAACGTGGACGGCAGCCCGCTGCTGAACTACGCGATGTCCGACTATGTGCTGGCAGGCTTCAAGCAAGCCCTGCTGACCATGGCGGAAGTGCAGTTCGCAGCTGGCGCCAAGAAGGTCATGCCGCTGCACGAACAGGCGCAGTACTACACCAGCTGGGCTGAAGCCAAGGCAGCCATCTCGGCTTACGAGATGAAGTCCTACTACGTGGGTGGCGGCAGTGCGCACATCATGGGTGGATGCCGCATGGGTGGCACGGAACAACTGGGCGTCGTACGCCCGGATGGTGTGCACTGGCAACTGTCGAACCTGTCGGTTCACGATGGCTCGCTGTTCCCCACCAGCATTGGCGCCAACCCGCAGCTGTCCATCTACGGTCTGACCAATCGCCTGGCGACAGGCCTGGCCAAGCGCTTGAGCGGCAAGGATGTGGCTTTAGCGGCTTGAGTTCACCATCAGCGTGCATTGATGCAAAGCCCGCCTTCTGGCGGGCTTTGTTTTTATTGGTGCGCTTCGCTCAGGACGCTTTGTGGGCTGTGCTAGCCATGTGGCGTGGGTGGCCGGCTGCGCTCATGTCCTCCGTCCGGGCCGCGCCCGGCCTCCCCCTTTACTTCGCTACGCCGACCACCCGCACCACATGGCAGCGAAACGCTCTGGCAGCGCCTTCGCTCCGCGAAGGCCTGAGATTAGACAGCGGCATAAGCCGCTGTCTAATCTCCTCCCCACCACCACCTCCGCGCAAGGAAAAGGCAGATGGGGTGCACGGCGGAGCGAAGTAAAGGAGGAGGCCGGGCGCAGCCCGGACGGAGGACATGAGCGCAGCCGTGTACCCCATCTGCCTTTTCTTTATTCGCCACATCCAACACACCAAAAGAAAAAGGCCCTCAACGAGGGCCTTTTGATCATCCGGTTAAAACCGAATTACTTGGTGCGGGTACCAACCACTTCGATTTCAACGCGACGGTTCTTGGCGCGGCCAGCGTCCGTCTTGTTGTCGGCCACAGGCTGCGACTTGCCCTTGCCTTCGGTGTAGATACGCGAAGTTTCGATGCCCTTGCCGGACAGGTAGGTCTTCACGGCTTCAGCGCGCTTGACCGACAGCTTCTGGTTGTAGGCGTCGGTACCCTTGGCGTCGGTGTGACCCACGGCGATCACGACTTCCAGCGTCAGACCCTTGACCTTGTCGGCCAGGTCGTCCAGCTTGGCCTTGCCTTCGGGCTTCAGGTCAGCCTTGTCGAAGTCGAAGAAAGCGTCAGCGGCGAAGCTCACCTTTTCGGTAGCAGGTGCAGCCGGCACCACCACAGGGGCAGGAGCAGGTGCAGGAGCCGGTGCTGCGGCAGGAGCCGGAGCAGGAGCCGGGGCAGCAGGTGCTGCAGGCTTGGGCACGCCATCACAACCTTGAACGCCGGTAGCAGGCGTCCAGTTGTTGTCGCGCCAGCAGTATTCGTTGGAACCGTTCTTCCACACGGTGCCGTCGGTCGCACGCCAGTTGTCCACGGACTGGGCGAAAGCGGAACCAGCCAGAGCAGCGGTGGCAAACAGAGCGGCAAATTTGTTGAGTTTGTTCATGCAAATCCTCACGATTAAGACGCAGCATTCCACTGCGGAGCACCCTGACAGGGCAACCTCCCCTTGAGGGGGTGGGGACGTGCCCTCTAGGTAAACCCTAGGGCACATAACGAAAACGATTGTGCCATAGCCACTTTCCGGCTCAAGTAAGACAGGGGCAAGACTGAGTCAGCGCCGGGAGAAGCGGCCATATTGTTGCGCTGGGACGACATTGGCGGCCAATTACAATCTCCTCTTTGACCGCACGCACGCCCGCAAGGGGGTTGCATGCGCCAGTGGAAGCCCCTGACGCCCACTGAGCCATCCCGGCCCAGGCGTCTCTTCTCACAGTTTTAGCCCCGCATGACGCAATTCGCCAAGGAAACCCTGCCCATCAGCCTCGAAGAGGAGATGCGGCGTTCGTACCTCGATTACGCGATGAGCGTGATCGTTGGCCGGGCCCTGCCTGATGCCCGTGATGGTCTCAAACCCGTGCACCGCCGCGCCCTGTACGCGATGCACGAGCAGAACAACGACTGGAACCGCCCCTTCAAGAAGAGCGCGCGTATCGTCGGTGACGTGATGGGTAAATATCACCCACACGGTGACTCGGCCATTTACGACACCATCGTCCGCATGGCGCAGCCCTTCTCGCTGCGCCACATGCTGGTCGACGGTCAGGGCAACTTCGGCTCGGTCGACGGCGACAACGCTGCGGCCATGCGTTACACCGAAATCCGCCTGACGAAGATCGCCCACGAAATGCTGGCCGATATCGACAAGGAAACGGTCAACTTCGGCCCGAACTACGACGGCTCGCTGCAAGAGCCACTCGTGCTGCCGGCGCGCGTGCCCAATCTGCTGGTCAACGGCTCGGCCGGTATCGCGGTGGGCATGGCCACCAACATCCCGCCGCACAACCTCAATGAGGTGGTGGACGCCTGCCTGCACGCGCTGAAGAACCCCGACTGCTCGATCGACGAGCTGATGGAGATCATCCCCGCACCCGACTTCCCCACCGCCGGCATCATCTATGGCCTGTCCGGTGTGCGCGAAGGCTATCGCACCGGTCGTGGCCGCGTGGTCATGCGTGCCCGCGTGCACTTCGAAGACATCGGCAAGGGCGACCGCCAGGCGATCATCGTCGACGAGATTCCCTACCAGGTGAACAAGAAGACCCTGCTGGAGCGCATCGCCGAGCTGGTCAACGAAAAGAAGATCGAAGGCATCAGCCACTTGCAGGACGAGTCCGACAAGTCCGGCATGCGCGTGGTGATCGAGCTCAAGCGCGGCGAAGTGCCCGAGGTCGTGCTCAACAACCTGTACAAGCAGACGCAGTTGCAGGACACCTTCGGCATGAACATGGTGGCCCTGATCGACGGGCAACCCAAGCTGTGCAACCTGAAGGACCTGATCACGGTTTTCCTGGAGCATCGCCGCGAAGTGGTGACCCGTCGCACCGTGTTCGAGCTGCGCAAGGCGCGCGAACGCGGCCACGTGCTGGAAGGCCTGGCCGTGGCGCTGGCCAACATCGACGAATTCATCGAGACCATCAAGACCTCGCCGACGCCACCCGTGGCCAAGGCCGCCCTGATGAGCAAGGGCTGGGATTCGTCCATGGTGCGAGAGATGCTGGCACGCGTCGGCACCGATACGCCTGGCGGCGCCGCGGCTTACCGCCCTGAAGGCTTGCCCATGAGCTATGGCCTGCAGCCGGATGGCCTGTATCGCCTGTCGGATTCGCAAGCCAGCGAAATCCTGCAGATGCGCCTGCAACGCCTGACCGGCCTGGAGCAGGACAAGATCATCGGCGAATACCGCGATGTGATGACCGAGATCGCCGACCTGCTGGACATCCTGTCCAAGCCCGAGCGTGTGTCCGTCATCATCGGCGACGAGCTGACCGCTATCCGCACCGAATTCGGCCAGACCAAGGTCGGCGAGCGCCGCTCCACCATCGAGCACAACGCACAGGAACTGGGCACCGAGGACCTGATCACCCCGACCGACATGGTCGTGACGCTCTCGCACACCGGCTACATCAAGAGCCAGCCCCTGAGCGAATACCGCGCCCAGAAGCGCGGCGGACGAGGCAAGCAGGCTGCGGCGACGAAGGAAGACGACTGGATCGACCAGCTCTTCATCGCCAACACGCACGACTACATCCTGTGCTTCAGCAACCGTGGCCGTGTGTACTGGCTCAAGGTCTGGGAAGTGCCGCAGGGCTCGCGCAACTCGCGCGGCCGCCCCATCGTCAACATGTTCCCGCTGGAAAAGGACGAGAAGGTCAACGTGGTGCTGCCCTTGACCGGCGAGTTCCGCACCTTCCCTGAAGACCACTACATCTTCATGGCGACCCGTCTGGGCACCGTCAAGAAGACCCCGCTGACCGACTTCAGCAACCCCCGCAAGGCCGGCATCATCGCCGTGGGCCTGGACGAGGGTGACGTGCTGGTGGGCGCCGCACTGACCGACGGCAAGCACGACGTGATGCTGTTCAGTGATGGCGGCAAGGCCGTGCGCTTCGACGAAGAAGACGTGCGCCCCATGGGCCGAAGCGCCCGCGGTGTGCGCGGCATGATGCTGGAAGAAGGCCAGTCGGTCATCGCCATGCTGGTGGCCGAAGACGAAACCCAATCGGTGCTGACTGCCACCGAAAACGGCTACGGCAAGCGCACCAGCATCGTCGAGTACACCCGTCATGGTCGCGGCACCAAGGGCATGATCGCCATCCAGCAATCCGAGCGCAACGGCAAGGTGGTCGCGGCCACCCTGGTGCGTCCGGAAGACGAGATCATGCTGATCACCGACAAGGGCGTGCTGGTGCGTACCCGTGTCAGCGAGATCCGCGAACTGGGCCGCGCCACACAAGGCGTCACCCTGATCTCGCTGGATGAAGGCGCCAAGCTGATCGGCCTGCAACGCATCGTCGAAAACGACGCCAATGCGAATGCCGACAGCGAAGAAACCAGTGGTGACACACCGGACGCCGGGAACGCCGATACTGATGGCGGCACCGAAAACTGATCGATCAACCCGATTGAAGGACCCTGAATGACGCTGACGAAAACGGTATGGGCAACGGCTGTGGCCGCTGCATTGGCAGTGACCTCTCTGTCTGCACATGCCGACAAGAAGGACCTGGTCCAGAAGGTGTTGACACTGCAGCAGTCGGGTCTGGATGACCTGTCTCGCGGCGTGGCCGAGCAACCTGCCCGCCAACTGGCCGCCAACGTGCGCCAGATCATGGCCCAGGCGGTGCCCGAGGACAAGCGCGAGGCCACGGCCAAGCAGATCGATGCCGAAATCAAGAAGTACGTCGAGTCCGCCACGCCGGTGTTCCGCGCCTCTGCCATCAAACTGGCCCCCACGACAGTGGGCCCGATGCTGGAAGAGAAGTTCACTGAAGACGAACTCAAGCAGCTGATCTCGATCCTGGAATCGCCTGCGCTCAAGAAGTACCAGACCATGATGCCCGAGGCCACGCAAGGCCTGCTGGAAAAGGTCGTGGCCGATGCCAAGCCCCAGGTCACACCCAAGGTGCAGGCGCTGGATGCCGCCGTGCGCAAGATCCTGGACAACGCCACCGGTGGTCGCCTCAATGGTGCAGGCGCGCCAGCCCCCGCTCCCGCCGCCAAGCCCCCTGCCAAGAAGTAATTCCCGTTTCCGCTCATGACACGCCCATTCAATTTCTCTCCGGGTCCGGCTGCACTGCCGGACGAGGTCCTGCAACAGGCAGCCAGCGAGATGCTGGATTGGCGTGGTTCCGGCATGAGCGTGATGGAGATGAGCCACCGCGGCAAGGAGTTCCTCTCCATTGCCGAACAGGCCGAGGCCGATCTGCGCGAGATCCTGGCGATCCCTGCGAACTTCAAGGTGCTGTTCATGCAGGGCGGCGCGATTGCGGAAAACGCCATCGTCCCCATGAACCTGTCGCGTGGCGGCCGCGCCGACTATGTGATCACGGGTTCGTGGTCGCAGAAGTCGGCCAAGGAAGCGCGCAAGTACTGTGAAGTGCATGTGTCGGCCACCAATGAGGGCGACCACCACACTGCCCTGCCCGACTACAGCACCTGGAAGCTCAGCGACAACGCGGCTTACGTGCACGTGTGCAGCAACGAGACCATCCATGGTGTCGAAATGCATGAACTGCCGGATCTGGCTGCGCTGGGCTCCAAGGCGCCGCTGGTGATCGACTGCTCGTCGCACATCGTGTCGCGTCCGGTGGACTGGTCTCGCGTGGGCCTGGCATACGCCGGCGCGCAAAAGAACATCGGCCCCTCCGGCCTCACGCTGGTGATCGTGCGTGAAGACCTCATCGGTCACGCCCTGCCCTGCACGCCATCGGCCTTCGACTATCGCATCGTGGCCGACAACGGCTCCATGTACAACACGCCGCCCACCTACCCCTGGTACCTGGCCGGTCTGGTGTTCCAGTGGATCAAGCGCCAGCGTGAAGGTGATCTGACCGGCCTGGCAGCGATCGAGGCGCGCAACATCACCAAGGCGAACCTGCTGTACGACTACATCGATGCATCGGGCTTCTATGTGAACAAGGTGGCGGCCAACTGCCGTTCACGCATGAACGTGCCCTTCTTCCTGCCCAAGGACGAGCTCAACGACGCTTTCCTGGCAGGTGCCAAGGCCGCTGGCCTGGTGCAGCTCAAAGGCCACAAGAGCGTGGGCGGCATGCGCGCCTCGATCTACAACCCCATGCCGGTCGCAGGGGTCCAGGCGCTGGTCGCCTACATGAAGGACTTTGCAGCAAGCCATGGCTGACCACGCCCCCGATCATTTCAAACCCGACGGCCGCCCGGTTGACGAGCAACTGGCGGACCTGCGCGTGCGCATCGACGTGGTGGACCAGCAACTGCTGACCCTGCTCAACGAACGCGCCAAACTCGCGCAGGCGGTGGGCGAGGTCAAGAAGATCGACGGCTCGCCCGTGTTCCGCCCGGACCGTGAAGCCCAGGTGATTGACCGCCTGAAGAACCGCAACCCCGGCCCCGTGCTGGCCGACAGCATCGCCCCGATCTGGCGCGAGATCATGTCGGCCTGCCGCTCGCTGGAAGCGCGCCAGCGCGTGGCCTTTCTGGGCCCCGTCGGCACCTTCAGCGAACAGGCCACGCTGAACTATTTCGGCTCGTCCATCGAGCCCATCGCCTGCCCCTCGATTGACGAGGTGTTCCGCGCAACCTCGGCCCGCTCGTCCGATTTCGGCGTGGTGCCCATCGAGAACTCGACCGAAGGCGTCGTGGCCCGTTCGCTCGATCTGCTGCTGCAGTCGCCGCTGACCATCGTGGGCGAAACCAGCCTGCTGGTCACGCACAACCTGCTGCGCAAGGACCTCAGCCGTGAAGGCATCAAGGTGGTGGCCGCACATCCGCAGGCGCTGGCGCAGTGCCAGGGCTGGCTGAGCCAGAACCTGCCAGGCGTGGAGCGCCGTGCCGTGTCCAGCAACGCCGAAGGCGCCCGCATGGCAGGCGAAGACGCCAGCATCGCCGCGCTGGCCAGCGAACGTGCCGCCATGCAGTACGGCCTGCACGTGGTGCAACGCGCCGTGCAGGACGAAGCCCACAACCGCACGCGCTTTGTGGTGGTCACCCACACCGACACCCACACGCCTGCGGCCCCGACCGGCCATGACTGCACCAGCCTGGCGGTATCGGTGGACAACCGCCCGGGTGCGGTGCACGATCTGCTGGTGCCGCTCAAGCGCCACAACGTGTCCATGACCCGTTTCGAGTCGCGCCCGGCGCGCTCCGGCCAGTGGGAATACGTGTTCTTCATCGACCTGGCCGGCCATCCGGCGCAGGACAACGTGGCTGCCGCGCTCGACGAGTTGCGCGCCCAATGCTCTCTTTTCAAGGTGCTCGGCAGCTTCCCGCTGGATGTGCACTGAAGTTTCCAGGACGTTTGCATCATGTTCAACCAACTCGGCCTGATCGGCTGTGGCCTGATGGGTGGCTCGTTCGCCCTGGCCCTGAAAAAGGCCGGTCTGGTCAAACGGGTCGTGGGTTACAGCAAATCGCCCTCCACCGTCGAGAAGGCCCGTCGCCTGGGTGTGATCGACGTCGCCGCTGAATCCGCCCTGCTGGCCGTATCGGGCTCGGACATCGTGCTGATCGCCGTGCCCGTGGCGGCCAGCGAAGGCACCTTCAAGGCCATCCGCCATCTGGTGGACCCCGGTGTGCTGTTCATGGACGTGGGCTCCACCAAGCGTGATGTGGTCGATGCGGCCCGCCGCGTGCTGAAGGAGCGCCTGCCCTCCTTCGTGCCGGCCCACCCGATCGCCGGCCGTGAAGTCGCCGGCATCGAACACGCCGACGCCGCGCTCTACCAGGGTCGCAAGACCATCCTGACACCGCTGCCGCAAACCAACCCGGCCCTCATCCAGAAGGCCACCGATGTGTGGGCCGCCGTGGGCTGCCAGGTGCTCAAGATGACACCGGAGAACCACGACGCGGCCTTTGCCGCCGTGAGCCACCTGCCGCACCTGCTGGCCTTCGCCTACATGAATGCCATGGCCGAACAGCCCCTGGGTCAGGAATACCTGTCTCTGGCAGGCCCGGGCTTCCGCGACTTCACGCGCATTGCCGCGAGTGACCCGACCATCTGGCGCGACATCCTGCTGTCCAACCGCGAGGAAGTGCTCAAGCAATCGGAAGCCTTCCGCCACGCGCTGGAGCAGATGGAACGCCAGATGCGCGACTGGAACGGCCCTACGCTGCAAGAACAGATCCAATCCGCGTCCGATGCCCGCAGCCAGTGGCAACTGGGCGCCAAATCGCCCACGACGCGCGTTTGAAGAACGCCGCCTGATCGGCACAGACCACGCGCCTCGCCCCCGAATTCGTCGTCCCTCATGTACACCACTGCCTTCCTTGACCTCCCGCCCCTGCTGTCTGCCGGTGGCACCGTGCGCCTGCCCGGCTCCAAGAGCATCTCCAACCGCGTCTTGTTGCTGGCCGGCCTGAGCGAAGGCACCACCGTCGTCCACGACCTGCTGGCCTCGGACGACACCCGCGTCATGCTGGAATCGCTGCGCGCACTGGGCTGCGATCTGCAGCAGGATGGCGATACCGTCAGCATCACGGGCCTGGGCGGCAAACTGGCCGTGCTGAAGGCCGATCTGTTCCTGGGCAATGCCGGCACGGCGATGCGCCCGCTCACGGCTGCGCTGGCGCTGCTGTCGGCTACACAGGGCGGCGTGTTCACGCTCAGCGGCGTGCCCCGCATGCATGAGCGCCCCATTGGCGACCTGGTCGATGCCCTGCGCCCACTGGGATGCCACATCGAATGCACAGGCAATGAAGGCTACCCACCACTGCGCCTGTCGGGTGGCCAACTGAAACTGTCTGCGCCCATCAAGGTGCGTGGCGATGTCTCCAGCCAGTTCCTCACCGCCCTGCTGCTGGCACTGCCCCTGGTTTCGCAAGATCAGCCTTTGACGATCGAGGTCGTGGGCGAGCTGATCTCCAAGCCGTATATCGAGATCACGCTCAATCTGCTGGCCCGCTTTGGCATCCAGGTCGAACGTCAGGGCTGGGAACGTTTTGTCATCCCGCAAGGCAGCCACTACCAGTCGCCCGGTGAGATCCACGTCGAAGCTGATGCCTCATCCGCGTCCTACTTCATTGCGGCCGGCGCCATTGGCGGTGGTGCACTGCCCGTGCGCATCGAAGGCGTGGGCGCCGACTCCATCCAGGGCGACATCCGTTTTGTCGAAGCCGCCCAGGCCATGGGTGCACACGTGACCAGCGGCCCCAACTGGCTGGAAGTGCGCCGTGGAGACTGGCCCTTGAAAGCCGTCGACATGGACTGCAACCACATCCCCGATGCGGCCATGACGCTCGCGGTGATGGCGCTGTACGCCCAGGGCACCACCCGCCTGACCAACATCGCCAGTTGGCGTGTCAAGGAAACCGACCGCATCGCCGCCATGGCCTGCGAGCTGCGCAAGCTGGGCGCCACCGTGGTCGAAGGGCAGGACTTCATCGAAGTCACGCCACCGGCTCAAGGCCAGTGGCAGCACGCCAGCATCCACACCTACGACGACCACCGCATGGCGATGTGCTTCTCGCTGGCGGCCTTCAACCCGCTGGCCCCGACCGCTGAGGCCGGCAAACCGATTTCCGTGCGCATCGAAGACCCCCGCTGCGTCGGCAAGACCTTCCCCGACTACTTCGAATCGCTGTTCCAGGTTGCCCAGACCAATCCGGATCTGATCCCCGTGATCACGGTCGATGGCCCCACGGCCTCAGGCAAGGGCACGCTGGCCTCCGCCCTGGCCACCCGCCTGGGCTACCAGTTCCTGGATTCGGGCTCGCTCTACCGTGTCACCGGCCTGCTGTCCACCGAACGCGGCATCAGCCTGGATGACGCCGAGTCGCTCGAAGCCCTGGCCCGCCAGCTCGGCTATGCCATCTCCCTGCGTTTTGATCGGGAACACATCTGGGTGGACCAGCGCGACGTAGGCGAACTGGTGCGCCGCGAAGACATCGGCCAGGCCGCTTCCCGGGTGTCCGTTTTCCCTGGCGTTCGCCAGGCGCTGGTCGAGCTGCAGAAGGCTTTCCGGGGTTTGCCGGGCCTGGTGGCCGACGGCCGCGACATGGGCACCGTCATCTTTCCGGACGCCGCCATGAAGGTGTTTTTGACGGCATCCGTCAAAGAGCGCGCGGAACGCCGTTATAACCAATTGATTTCAAAAGGGATTTCTGCTAATCTCGATGAGATCTGCGCAGACTTGGAGGCGCGCGACTTGCGGGACCGTACCCGCGCCGTCTCGCCTCTCGTGCCTGCTGCCGATGCCCACAAGATCGACAACTCCGCCTGGACCATCGAACAATCGGTGGAAACGGTGCTGGGATTGTGGGTCGAGGGCTGGCCTCACGTGATCGTTCGTCATTGACCGGTGTCTTTGACATTCACGAGGGGTCTTTACCAAAAGGCTGTGACTTCCGGCGCATGCTGCCAGGCAGGCGCTTGAGCGATCAGGGCTGCTGCAAGGTGGCCCGGTTGTCATGTTCTTCAACCCAACCCGTTCTGGTCGTTCCTGTCGATCAGGGCGTTTTCGCTGGCTCACCCCAGCACAGGAAACTCCATGTCTGAATCTTTTGCCGCCCTTTTTGAAGAGTCGCTGCAGCGCGCCAACATGCGCCCGGGCGAAGTCATCACCGCTGAGGTGGTGGCCGTCGAACACAACTTCGTGGTGGTCAACGCCGGCCTGAAGTCTGAGGCTTATGTGCCTATCGACGAGTTCCGCAACGACCAGGGCGAGATCGAAGTCCAAGTGGGCGACTTCGTGTCGGTGGCTGTTGACGCCATCGAAAACGGCTACGGCGACACCATCCTGTCGCGCGACAAGGCCAAGCGTCTGGCTTCGTGGCTGTCTCTGGAAACCGCACTGGAGTCTGGCGACTTCGTGACCGGTACCGTCAATGGCAAGGTCAAGGGCGGCCTGACCGTTCTGGTCAACGGCATCCGCGCCTTCCTGCCTGGTTCGCTGCTCGATACGCGCCCTGTCAAGGACATGTCGCCGTTCGAAGGCAAGACCATGGAGTTCAAGGTCATCAAGCTGGACCGCAAGCGCAACAACGTCGTGCTGTCGCGCCGTGCTGTGGTCGAAGCCTCGATGGGCGAAGAGCGCGCCAAGCTGATGGAAACGCTGCGCGAAGGCGCCATCGTCTCCGGCGTGGTCAAGAACATCACCGAATACGGTGCCTTCGTGGACCTGGGTGGTATCGACGGCCTGCTGCACATCACCGACATGGCATGGCGCCGCGTGCGTCACCCCTCCGAGGTGGTGACCGTGGGCCAGGAGCTGTCGGCCAAGGTCCTGAAGTTCGACGCCGAGAAGAACCGCGTCTCGCTGGGTCTGAAGCAAATGGGCGACGATCCCTGGGTTGGCGTGTCTCGCCGTTACCCCTCGGGTACCCGCCTGTTCGGCAAGGTTACCAACATTGCTGACTACGGTGCGTTCGTCGAGATCGAACCGGGCATCGAAGGCCTGGTGCACGTCTCCGAGATGGACTGGACCAACAAGAACGTGGCTCCCAACAAGATCGTCAACCTGGGCGACGAAGTGGAAGTCATGGTTCTGGAAATCGACGAAGACAAGCGTCGCATCTCCCTGGGCATGAAGCAGTGCAAGCC
>NZ_DASUIS010000074.1:0-16753 GCF_036279675.1 Aquabacterium sp.
TTGGCGCCGGCATCGGCGGCCTGCCCATGGCCTTCGAGATGAAAGAGAACGCGCGACCGGAAGACACGGTCACCGTCATCTCCAATACCCCCACCTTCCACTTCGTCCCGTCCAACCCCTGGGTCGCTGTGGACTGGCGCGACCGCGACGAGATCGAGTTGCCGATCGCACCGATCCTGGAAAAAAAAGGAGTGGCCTTCATACCCGTGGGTGCCAAACGGGTGCATCCCGAATGCAATGAGGTCGAGCTGGCGGATGATCGGCGCATTCCCTACGACTACCTGGTCATCGCCACCGGCCCCAAACTCGCCTTTGATGAAATCGAGGGGCTCGGGCCACAAGGGCACACACAGTCCATCTGTCACGTCGACCACGCGGAACATGCCCGGGAAGCCTGGGCAGCCTTTGTGCAGGATCCGGGCCCCATCGTTGTAGGTGCCGTCCAGGGGGCATCGTGCTTCGGCCCTGCCTACGAGTACGCCATGATCATGGAAACCGATCTGCGCCGCCGCAAGATCCGCGACAAGGTCCCCATGACTTTCGTGACCTCCGAGCCCTACATCGGGCACCTGGGCCTGGGAGGCGTGGGTGACTCCAAGAGCATGATGGAGTCCATTTTCCGCGACAAGTCCGTTCGCTGGATCTGCAATGCCAAGGTCAGCAAGGTCGAAGCCGGCACCATGCACGTGATCGAGCACGACGACGACGGCAAGCCCAAGAAGGAGCATGCCCTGCCCTTCAAATACTCGATGATGCTGCCGGCCTTCAAAGGTGTGGATGCCATATTGGGTGTCGATGGCCTGGTCAATCCACGTGGCTTCGTGCTGATCGACGAGCATCAGCGCAACCCACGTTATCCCAACGTGTTTGCAGTCGGTGTGTGCGTGGCCATCACGCCCCCCGAGCCCACGCCCGTCCCGACGGGGATCCCGAAAACGGGCTACATGATTGAATCCATGGTCACGGCCACCGCACACAACATACGAGCCCTGCTGGACGGTACCCCACCCACGCAAAAAGCCACCTGGAACGCCGTCTGTCTGGCCGACTTCGGAGACCGTGGCGCCGCGTTTGTGGCGCTACCCCAGATTCCACCGCGCAATGTGAACTGGTTCAGTGAGGGCTACTGGGTGCACCTCGCGAAGATCGCCTTCGAGAAGTACTTCATGCGCAAGATGAAAAAAGGCACCTCCGAGCCCATCTATGAGCGCATGGTGATGAAAGCCATGGGCATCATGAAGCTCAAAGACCATTGAGGAAGCCCCAATACCACCGGTTCCAGGGCCATGGCCATGCCAAAGTTTGGGCACAATGAGAGGCAGACATCCTTCATGAGCCCTCGCCGGACAACACACACCATGGCCGCCCTGGACAACGACAAAAGCCGCACCGACATCCTCAACCGCCTCAAGCGTGCGGAAGGGCAACTGCGTGGCATCCAGCGCATGATCGAAGAAGGCGAAGGTTGCCTGGCCATCGCCACCCAGATGGCGGCCGTGCGCAAAGCCCTGGACAGCACCTATGTGCGCATGACCGTGTGCTTCATGGAGCAGCAACTGCAGGCCAAGCTGGGCACCGATACGCATGACTCGGCTGCCATGGGCGAGATGTTCGAGGACATCGAAACCCTGCTGGGCAAGATCCGCTGAACCGCCTCAGCGCTGTGGCAAGGTCGCCTTGCTGAAGCGCCACCACAGCACGCCGCCCACGAGGATCATGGGCAAGCTGAGCCACTGCCCCATGCTCAATCCCATGCTGAGCAGGCCCAGAAAATCATCCGGCTCGCGCGTGAACTCGACTGCAAACCGCGCCAGGCCATATGCCATCATGAACAAGGCGGTGGCCTGTCCGACCGGGCGAGGTTTGCGCGTGAACAACCACATCACGGTGAACAGCAGCACGCCTTCCAGCACGAACTCGTAGAGCTGCGACGGATGGCGCGCCAGACCGTCATGCGCGCGCGGGAACACCATGGCCCAGGGCAGGTCGGGGCCAGCCTCACGCCCCCACAACTCACCATTGATGAAGTTGCCGATGCGCCCGGCAGCCAGCCCCAGCGGCACCAGCGGCACCACGAAATCGAACAGGCGCAGGTAGGACACCTTGTTGCGCACGGCAAAGAGCCAACCGGCGATCACCACGCCCAGGAAGCCCCCGTGGAAGGACATGCCCCCCTGCCCCACCTGCAAGATCTCCATGGGGTGGCCCAGGAAATAGCTCGGCTTGTAGAACAGCACATAGCCCAGGCGCCCGCCCAGAACAACGCCCAGCGCGCCGTAAAGCAGGAAGTTGTCAACCTGGATCTCGGAGATCGGCGCGAGCCCCTGCCGGACGCGCAAGCGCCCCAGCAACAGGAACAGGATGAAGCCCACCATGTACATCAGGCCGTACCAGTGGACTTTCAAAAAGCCCAGATTCAGCGCAATGGGATCGAACTGTGGATGAACCAGCATGGCGGGCAGCGGCCTTGGCTTCAGGGTGCGTTACTTGAACAGCTTGCGGATGTGCTGCCAGATGTTCAGGAAGAAGCCTGACTTCTCGACGGGCTGCAGTGCCACCAGGTTCTGCTCGCCATAAGGCTTGCCATCGATCGTGGCCAGCACCTTGCCCACCACGGCGCCCTGGGCGACCGGCGCCTTGATCTCGGAATTGAGTTGCACCGCAGTCTTGATTTGCCCGGCCTGGCCACGTGGCACCATCACGTTCCAGTCCGCCACGAGGCCAACCGGCACCACATCGGCCTTGCCGAACTGCACCGGCGCAGAAGCCAGTGCCGCACCGCCAGTCACGGCCTTGGCTTTCTCGAACGAGCTGAAGCCCCAGTTGAACAAGGCGCGGGTCTGATCGGCACGGTCCTGCATGGAACTGGTGCCCATGACGACCGAGATCAAACGCATGCCATTGCGCTTGGAAGACGCCGTCAGGCAGTAACCGGCATCCTCGGTGTGACCCGTTTTCAGGCCATCCACCGTCGGGTCGGTGTACAAGAGGGCATTGCGGTTGCCCTGCTTGATGCCGTTGAACTTGAAGTCCTTTTCGGCGTAGATGGCGTAGTAGTCCGAGCTGTCGCGGATGATGGCGCGCGCCAGAATGGCCAGATCACGCGCCGAAGCCTTGTGTGTGGGCGCGGGCAGACCCGTGGCGTTTTCGAAATGGGTGTTGCTCATGCCCAGGCGTTTGGCCTCGGCATTCATGGTCTGGGCAAAAGCGGGCTCGGAACCGCCCAGGTGCTCGGCCACCGCCTTCGAGGCGTCGTTGCCGGACTGGATGATGATGCCGCGCAGCATGTCCATCACGGACGCCGAACCGTTGAGCGGCAGGTACATGCAGGACTCGGTGCTGGAGCCGCGGCACCAGGCGTTCAGGCTCACGCGAATCTGATCCGTGGGCTTGAGTCGGCCCGACTTCAAGGACTGCTCGACGATGTAGCTGGTCATCATCTTGGTCAGCGAAGCGGGCGGCAAAGGCACATCCGGGTTCGACGACGCCAGGATCTGACCGGTATCGAACTCCATCAGCACATAGGCCTTGTTGGTCAGGGCGGGCGGCGGAGAGATCTCCACGGCCAGGGCAGACGCGGCCAGGCTCAGCAAAACGGCGCCAGCGCCAAGTGCGAGAGAGAAACGACGATGTGGTTGTGTAGCAATCATGGGCAGAGGAATTGGGGGGCAGGCCCGCTGTTGGCCCGCGCGCCCCGCATTATCAGCCCGTATGGTGCCCAGTCGCCCTTGACCCCATTAACTGTCTGTAAAGACGCTGTCTTGAGCTCTGCCTACGTTCTGATCAGTGGATGCACGGGCGGAATCGTGGCCGCCATCAATTGCAGCCGCCCGGTGATCACGCCGCGCAAGGTGCTCATGGCATCCGAGATGGCCTGCAGACGCGACGCCGGCCCCTGCACGAGCACCACTTCCAGCATCTGCTTGTCCATCAGGTGGACGTGCAGCGAGCTGATGACCTCGTCAATGTGCTCGCACTGCAGGTCAGCCAGCTGCTTTTGCAGCCCTTTGACGGAGCGGTCATACAGCAGCGTGATCGTGCCCATCATCACCTGCTCCCCCAGCTGGCGCTTGTGCTCCAGCAACTGGTCGTTGATCATCGCGCCGATAGCCTGAGAACGGCTCTCGAAGCCACGGCGGGCCACCATCACGTCCAGCTCCTGCAGCAGGTCCTCCGGCATCGAGATGCTGATACGGGTGACCTGGCTGCTGGCGCGGCCGTCAGAGGGGGAGGCAGGTGTATCGTCCATGGCGTCAGAACATGTGGCTGTAGCGTTCGATTTCCCACTGGCTGACCGAGAGGTGATAGGCCTCCCACTCCTGGGTCTTGTAGGTGATGAACTCGTCGCGCAGTGCCTTGCCCAGCGTGCGCTCCACCAGCGGATCGGCCGCAAAGGCCTGCACGGCCTCCTGCAAGGTCTGGGGCAGGAACTCGATGCCGCGCTCCCGGCGCTGCGCATCACTCAACTCGTACAGGTTGTCTTCGTTGGGCTCGCCCGGGTTCAGGCCTTCGCGGATGCCTTCCAGCCCAGCGGCCAAAGCCAGTGCGGCAGCCAGATACGGGTTGACGGCGCCGTCCGCATTGCGTGATTCACACCGCCCGCCCCCAGCCGGGATGCGGACAGAGTTCGTGCGGTTGTTGGAGCCATAAGAGTTGAACACCGGCGCCCATGAGAAGTAACTCATGGCGCCGCGGCGCACCAGGCGTTTGTAGCTGTTGACCGTGGGCGCAAACACGGCGCAAAGCGCGCGGCCATGTTTGAGGATGCCGGCCACGAACTGATAGCCCAGTGGCGTAAGGCCGATGCCGCGGGGGTCGTCCTTCGGATCGCAGGCAAACAGGTTTTTGCCCGTTTTCAGGTCATACAAGGACATGTTGAAGTGCGCGCCATTGCCGGTCTTGTTGGCAAAGGGCTTGGGCATCATGGTGGCCAGCAGGCCCTCTTCTTCGGCGTAATGCTTGGCCATCATGCGGAAGAAGGTCAGGCGATCGCAGGTGGTCAGCACATCGGCAAAGTTGAAGTCGAACTCGAACTGGCCATTGGCGTCTTCATGGTCAAACGAGTACAGATCCCAGCCCAGGTCGTTGATGCAGGTGGCCACTTTGTCGAGCCAGCTGAAGTTGTCCACGAAGCCTTTGACGTCATAACAGGGCTTGACCAGCTTGTCGTCGGCATGCGGCACGGCCAGCGTGCCATCGGCCTCCTTCTTGAGCAGGAAGATCTCGCACTCGATGCCCAGGTTCATGCCGAAGCCCATCTTCGCTGCCTCGGCCATCACGTTTTGCAGCGCCACGCGGGTGCTCAAGGGATAGGGCTCACCCTTGAAATGGTTGTCCGCCGGCATCCAGGCGATCTTGGGCTCCCACGGCAACTGAACGATGTGATTCAGATCGGGCACCGAGGTGAGTTCGTCTTCGTTAGGCGCCTGGCCCAGGCCATCGAGTGCATAGCCGGTGTAGCGCTCCGAACCCGCCGCCATTTGCGGCAGGTGGTCAATGGGCACCACCTTGGCTTTCTGGATGCCATGGATGTCCACGTAAGCGCCAATGCAGTACTTCACGCCCTTGGTCTTGAGGGACTGCTGGATGGCGGTGACTTCTTCGGGGGAATGCATCTTCCAAACTCCATCGACGAGATCCGGCCCCGGGATGGGGGCACATACCGTGTGGTGTCGTCAGCCCACGCGGTCGAAAAACGATTGCGCCAACGGCGGGGTCTGGCTCATGCCGCGCTGGATCAGCGCCGACAGGTCTTCCACCATCCACTCAAAGCCCTGGCGGCCTTTTTCGGCCGTGGCCAGGCTGGGGAAACCTGTGACGCCATTGAGGCTGGTGCGGTTGACCGGATGCGCGAACACCTGCCCCTCGGTGCGGTCAGGGTCATCAGCAGCTGTCAGCAGATCGGGGCGCACCATCTCGGGCGCCAGGGCCAGCATCAGCGAGGTCTCCGCATCGTTGGCATGCCAGTCTTCGGCATCCGCGAAATGGAACTGCCTCACACGCTCGCTGATCTGCGGCGAGTTGATCACGGCCACCATCAGGTCATCGTGCTCGGCGCGCAGCATCTCCAGCGCGCAACGCAGTGGCGCCGCATTGGTCACATGCGTGTTGACGATGAACAGGCGGCGCACACCGCTGTGATAAGCCCCGTCACCAATCTGCTTGACCAGTTCGATCAGGGTAATGGGTTGCACAGGAATCGTGCCCGGCCAGCGCCGGCTATGGCCCAAAGAGCAGCCATACGGCAAGGTGGGCAACATGGGCACACCTGTGCGTTCGGCGACGGCCTTGCACAGCACATCGGCGATCACGGCGTCCATGCCGCAACCCATGTGTGGCCCGTGCTGTTCCGTCGCGCCCACCGGCAGGATGGCCGATTGCTGCGCCGCACCCAGTGCATCGGGCAGTTCAGCCCAGGTGAGTTGTGACCATGCCATGGCGTGCCCTCATTCCACGTTGTCGGACACGTCCGTCAGGCGGATCACATTGAGCATGACGTCGTCATCCTCGCTGTGTTCGGCCTGCGCTGAAGGTGGGTGAATCAAGGTCTCCAGGCGCGCCTTGGTCGCCTGGAACTCGGGGCTGGCGATCTGCATGGCCGAACGTGGCCGGGGCACGGGCACCTCGATCAGTTCCTGCACCGCGCCTGGATGTGCCTTGAGCACCAGGATGCGATCGGCCAGAAAAATGGCCTCATCCAGATCGTGCGTGATGAACAGGATCGTGATGTCGATGTTCTTCCAGATCTCCAGCAGGTGGTTCTGCATCCTGGCGCGGGTCTGGGCATCGAGCGCACCGAAGGGCTCGTCCATCAACAGGATGCGAGGCTGATTGGCCAGCGCGCGGGCAATGGCCACACGCTGCTTCATGCCGCCTGACAGCTGATGCGGATAGGCATCGGCAAACTTGCTCAGGCCCACCAGTTCCAGCCATTGGCGCGCCTGGGATTCGGCCTCGTTGCGGCCCGCATCGTTCATCTCCAGGCCAAACATGACGTTCTTCTTGACCGTCAGCCACGGGAACAGGGTGTAACCCTGGAAGACCATGCCACGGTCTCGCCCCGGGCCGTTGACCGGCTTGCCATCCAGCAGCACCTCGCCCGAGGTGTGCGACTCCAGCCCCGCAAGGATGCGGATCAAGGTGGACTTGCCGCAACCTGAGGGTCCGATCACGCACACGAACTCACGCCGGTGCGTCTTGAAGTTGATGTTGTCCAGCGCGGTCACCGGGCCCTGGTGCGAGTCATAGGTCTTGCCCAGGCCTTTGACTTCCAGGATGACTTCACGCTGCTTGAGCTTGTCAAAGCGTGCCCGCACCGCATCGGACTGATCCAGATAGGAAACCGTCGATTCACTCATGTGGATGTGCCTCAGTGCTTGCCTTGCGAGCGGTCCCAGGGGAAGAGCCGGCGGCCCAGCCAGGCCAGCGCCAGATCGATACCCAGGCCGATGATCCCGATCATCGCGATGGCCGCGTACACGTTCTCGAAGTGCTGGTAGCGCGCCTGCTGCGTGATGAAGAAGGTGATGCCGGAGCTGGTGCCAATGAGCTCGGCCACGATCAGGTAGGTCCAGGCCCAGCCCAGCAACACGCGTTGATCGCGGTACAGATCCGGCAGGATGCCGGGTACCACCACACGAGAGATCAGGCGCCAACGTTTGGTGCCCAGCGTCATCGCGGCTTCCAGCAAGGCGAAATCCAGCTTGCGTGTGGTGTTGGAGATCACCAGCACCTGCTGGAAGAAGGTGCCGATCACGATGATCGCGATCTTCGGGCCATCGTGGATACCCAGGATCGCCACCGCCAGTGCGCCGAACGCCGGCGCTGGCAGATAGCGAAAGAACTCGATGAAGGGCTCGTTGAGCCGGGCGATGCTGCTGTAGGTGCCGCACACGATGCCCAATGGCACGCCGATGAGCGACGACAGCAGAAAGCCCCAGAAGATGATCTGGATGCTGCTCCACAGGCTTTCATGCAGCCAGGGCGCATCCTTCTGTTCGGGGGCGGTGGTGAACGCGGTGTAGAACGCCTTCACCACCTCGTGTGGCGCAGGCAGGTAGACCGGGTTGGCCGGCTCGCCCGATGGCAAGGGCTTGCCGGCATCCTTCATGGCCTGCCACTCGTCGTGGAAGATGTCCTTGTCGACACGCATGCCGACCTGGAAGTAATCCACCTCACCGGGTTGCGTGACGAGCACCTGCGGATGCCACAGGAACGGCAGATAGCTCACCGCGCTCCACAGCAACAGCGGCAGGAGGAAGGAGCCGATGCCCAGCATCAGCTTGCGACGCGGCGACAAAGCCGCGCGCACGGCGAACCAACCGGTCTGACTCATGACAGGTCAACCTCAGTGAGCGGTGGCAGGACGCGCCTTACTTGGCCGCGGCGTTCGTCAGGCTGGGGTCGATGTAGCTGTCCACCTTCTGGGCTTCCTTGTAGACGGCGTTCTTGACATTGAAGTCATCGGCAATCTTGGTGGAGCCATACAGGGACTTGAAGCCATCGGCCTTGACCATGACCTTCTTGCCCTCGCTCAGCGACAGCAGCTTGGTGCCCTTGAGGAACTGCAGGTAGGCATCGGGGGCCACGCCCACGCGCGCCGCCATGATCTTCACGGCATCAGGCTGGGTCTTGGGGTCGGAAATGTAGCTCACCACCTTGTCCCACACGCCCACTACCTTCTGCCATTCGGCCTTGTGCGCAGCCAGGCTGGTCGGGCTGACGGTCAGCACGTCGTAGATCAGGCCGGGCTCGTCCGCCGAGGTCAGCAAGGGCTTGGCACCCGGCGCACCCTTGATCGCCTGGCCAGCGATCGGCTGCCAGGCGCCCACAGCAGCCACATCACCGGAGGCGAGCACCTGTGGCATCTCATTGGTCTTGGCATTGACCAGGGTGACGTCGGACTCCTTCAGGCCAGCCTTCTTCAGGCCATTGAGCAGCAGCAGGTGTTCGACCAGCCCCACTTCCACGGCTACTTTCTTGCCCTTGAGGTCCTTGAGCGACTTGATGCCGGGCTTGCCGATGATCATGTCATTGCCATTGGAATAGTCGGTCAGCATGATCATCACGCCCTTGCCGCCGCCTGCGCCCGTGACGAGCGTGTCCCCGTTGGTCATGGTGACCGCGTCAATCTTGCCGGCTGCAAATGCGTCCATGGAAGCCGAGTAATCGAACCACTCGAACTTGACGTCCACGCCCGCCTGCTTGAACCAGCCCTTGTCGATCGCCACCTGCCAGGCCACCCAGCCCGGCCAGTCGCTGTAGCCGATCTTCAGGGGCTGAGCGGACCATCCCGCCTGTGTGCCCACGAGTGTTGCGGCGATGGCGAAAGCCTTGAAACCGCCCATCAAACGCTGTACTGCTGCCGTTGTGTTCATCATCTGGCCCATTCACGGTTATTACGGGTTGAACAATTGGTAATACCGAACAGGAGATAGCAGCATGTGTGCCAGGGCCTTTTCGCTGCACTGGTGCACGTCAAACCACGTGAATTGACGTTCTGCGCCGGCATGGGCCCGCAGATGTGCCAGGTCAGTGCATGCGAAAGCACTCATAGACGCTCACAGTGGTGCACGCACCAAAAACAAAGGGCCCCAGGTGGGGCCCTCATCGTGAAGCGGCAAAACACCGATCACTTCATCTTGCAAGTCGAGATGCCAAATGGCAGGTAGGCCGGGCACCAGCCCGACAGGCCGGTGGCGATCGGCACCAGGCCGATCCAGCCCCACACACCCACCGTACCAGTAGCCGCCAGGGCCACCAGTGTCACACCAGCCGTGATGCGGGCTGCACGATCAAGTCCACCAACGTTCGCTTTCATACTCATCTCCTGTTCAACAAAAAAAATCAAACTGCAGCCGCTCGGGCCGACGACAGTGCATCCCAGGCCTCCTGGGCGCTCAGATGGTGTCGACCGGCGAATCTGGCATCGAAGCCCGCTGCTTTCAACCTGTCCATGACAAACCCCTTGACCTCGGCCAGATGCAGCGTCTTGCCCTGATCGGCCAGCGCCTTGTCCAGGTCGATCAGGGCCTGCACCGCCGTATGGTCGATGTGATTGACTGCAGACAGCAGCAAGACCACGTGATTCACTGTGCCTTGGCCACCTGATCGCCCGTGCACCAGTTCGCACAACTTGAGTTCGACTCGCTGGATGTTCGTGAAGTCCAGGCTCTCGTCCACTCGGACCATCACCGTATCCGGCAGGGTGTCAACCTCGTACCTGGCCACATTGCGGTAGTGCGCCGTGCCAGGCAGGCGCCCTACTTCCGCCACGTGAGGCTGGCTGTGACGCCAGACCATCGCCGCCAGCGACCACGCCAGCCCCAGCATCAACCCCGACTCGAACCCGATCAACAGGACGCCGGCCGCCGTGCTGATGAAGGCGCCGGCATCTGCGCGGTCATAGCGCCAGGCCGCCTTCAGGGATTGCCACTCCACCAGGCCCGCGATGGCATAGATGATGACCGCTGCCAGTGCGGCCTTGGGTAACCACGCCAGCCAGGGCATCAACAGCAGCAGCATGGCTGCCAGCAAGGCGGCACTGATGACACCCGCCAGCGGGCTTCGTGCACCTGCAGCCTCGTTCACCGCAGATCTGGACAAGCCGCCTGATACCGGCATGCCACCCAGCAGCGTGCTCCCCAGATTGGCCAGGCCCAGCCCCAGCAACTCTCGGTCGGCATCCACCCGTTCACCGTGCTTGAGCGCAAAGGTCTGCGCCACCGACATGCTGCTGACAAAACCGACCAGCGCCAGCAGCATGGTGGGCATCAACAACGCGCGCAGGCCCGCACCCTGCGACGCCAGCGTCGTGATGTCGGCGTTGAAGGACAGGGCGCCGCTCAAGGACACGGCCCCCACCAGCGCAGGCGGGGCCAAGCCCCAGACAGACGCCTGACTGGCCAGCCAGGCGACGCCCACCAACACCCACACAGGCCCGAGCCGCTCCTGGATGGCCACCGTGGTGGCACTGGCACCGGCTACGCGCCCCACTGCCCTGACCAGCGGCCCCAACAGTGTCAACATGATCAGCGCACCCAGGCCGGCCAGGGCATCGCCCACATGCAGGGGCTCGCGCGCCACGAGCCGCAGCCACGCACCATGCAGCATGTCTGGCAGCGTGGCGCCCCAGGCACCCAAGCCGAGCAAAGGCGCAATCTGGCCCAACAGGATCAACAAGGCCGAGGCTGCCGTGAACCCCTGCACCACCGGCCTGCTCAACAATTGCGACAGAAAGCCCATGCGCAACACGCCCATGAGCAACATCAGCGCGGCACAACCCAAGGCCATCACCCCCGCCATGGCGATGTAGTCTGCCGAACCTGCCCGAGCCAGCGGCGCCAGCGCCTGCGCCACCATCAAGGAGGTGATGGCACCCGGGCCGACCGACATCGCCGAACTGCTGCCAACCAGGGCGTACAGCAACAGGGGCAGCAAACTCGCCAGCAGGCCAGCCTGTGGCGGCAAGCCCGCCAGCATCGCGTATGCCAGGCTTTGCGGCACCAGCATCACGGCCACCACCAGGCCCGCGGTCAGATCACCATGCAGCCACTCGCGCCGCCACTGCCGCATCCACGGCGCAGGCCAGGCCCAGGGCACCTCCGTGCCGGGCAATGTGCGCCGCGACATGCTCATGAATCAGCCTGCCTTGCCAACCTGGCCACCGCAGGCCTGGAACAAAGCGCTGGCACGCCCACCCGAACGGCAGAAACCCACGATCGGATGTGGCAACGCCGCGCATTGCTGTTGATAGGCTGCCACTTGCGCCTCGCTGATCATCAGGCTGGCCACAGGGAAATGCACATAGTGCATGCCATGCGCCTTGGCCTGCGCTTCGATTTGGGCGCTGGTCGGTTGATCCGGCCCGCCCTCACCATCCGGTCGGTTGTTGATGATGCTGCGAAAGCCCTTGCGGGCCAGTACGGCCACATCAGCCAGGCTGATCTGGCCGCACACCGTGAACTCCGGGCACAGGGGGTTGGTTGGCACGCTCAAGCTCATCACAGGTCCTTCACTTCATGGGTCAATGGAAACGGCATCAACAGGTGCGCCCCGGCAGGGCCGCTCCGCATATCCGGCTGTGCAGCACCTGCATGACCGCCGCAGCGTCTTCACTGACCAGACGGTAATAGATGTGCTTGCCCTCGCGGCGGGTGTCGACCAGGCCTTCTTGACGCAACACACCCAGTTGCTGCGACAGGCTGGGTTGACGGATGCCCAGATCGCTCTCCAGTTCGCTCACACAGAACTCACCTTGCGCCAGGCGGCACAACAGGACCAGGCGATCGGTATGGGCCATGACCTTCAACAAGGCACACGCCTTTTCGGCAGAGGCCTGCAAGGCCACCAGATCGATGTCAGTCACTTTCATACCTAATATTATGTTGACAGATATATTGTTTGTCAATAAAGTGAATCCAGTTGGCCACCATGGCCCCGTTCGCATCCATGAGGAAAGAAAGATGTCCGATCAGACCGTCAAGGTGACCCTGAACCAGCAGCAGGACTACCAGTTCCAGGTTGACTTCGAAGGTGGCGTGCCCGCCCTGCTGGCCGATGAACCACCGCCCCTCGGTCAGTCCAAGGGGCCTTCACCCGTGCAATTGCTGGCCGCCGCCGTGGGCAATTGCCTGTCGGATTCGCTCTTGTTTGCCTTGCGCAAGTTCAAGCAGGCGCCTGAACCCATCAGCTGTGAGGTGGTCGCCGAGGTGGGCCGGAACGCAGAAGGTCGCCTGCGGGTGCGCACCATCACCGCTAGGCTCAAGCTCGGCGTGCCTGCGGCACAACTGCAGCACCTGGACCGCGTGCTGGAACAGTTCGAGTCCTACTGCACCGTCACGCAAAGTGTGGGCCAAGGCATCCCGATCATGGTTCATGTGCGCGATGCCGATGACGTGATGCTCAAGTGAGCATCGGCCAGGCTCAGGCGGCGCGGCGCCAGACCCAGCGCGTGACCTGAGCAGGCCCTTGATGGAACGGGCCTTCGTCCAGCGTGACGCGCCCTTCCAGCCCTGTCAGCTCCACGCCGGCCACGCCACTGGCCAAGGCATCCTCCCGCAAGGCGGCCACGGTGTAGAGCATGTCCACATCCTTGGGGCCACCGCTGCTCAGCCCGACCTGCGTGGGATGGAAGGCCTCCAGAATCAGATGCCCACCAGGCTTCAAGGCCTGCAGCATCGCGGCATGGATCGCGGTTCTTTGTGATGATGGCAGGTGCACATAGATCAGCACCACGGCATCCACGGACGCGGCGGCCGGTACCCAGTCGCTCAGGTCCTTCTCCAGCGCCTCCAGGCGCACGCTGCGCTGCGCCGCCAATTTGCGCGCCTTGGCCAGGCCCACATCCGAGCAATCCACAGAGGTCACCATGTGCCCCTGCTCGGCCAGCCAGACGCCATTGCGCCCCTCGCCGTCGCCTGGCACCAGCACGCGGCTCCCTTTGGGAATCAGGCCCGCCTGCTCGCGCAGAAAGACATTGGGCTGCACACCGTACTTATAGGTGGTGTCGCCAAACTTTTGATTCCAGAACTCGCGCATGCTGCTGACCTCGTCTTGTTGCTTTGCCTGAAGTTTGCCTCATCCACGCCTGTGGGGCGACGCGTGCGAGCCGACACTTGCGTCAAAACAAAGCGGCCGTCGGGCCTGCAGCTTGCATGCATGTAGGATCAAGGGGCTGTATTCAACGCCCGACGAGTGTTCATGACCTCTGACATCGCCACCCACACCCGCTCGCCATCCTTTGTGCCCAAGGCCTTGCCCTCGGATGACCCTTTGCGCGAGGTGCTGCACAACGAGGTCCACGCCCGCCCGCCTGCCCGCATTCGGCTGCCTGCCCTGGTGGTGTACGTGGCGGTGCTGAACGAGGGCATCAGCCGCGAGCAGGAGTGGCAGCATCTGCAACAGCTCCCGGGCCAGGAGGCGCTGACGCTGGCGCAACTGCATGGCAACTTCCTGCGCCTGCGTTTTGCCAACCACACGCTCAAGTGGGAGCGTCACACCGAGTTCACCCGCTATTCGATCGTCCAGGCCTTGCCGGACCATGTTCTGCAAACGGGCGATGAAGCAGAGCTGCTGCGCTCCCTGGTTGTGGATCCATCCTGGCTGGCCGCCATCCCCGGGCGGACCGTGGCCGCCATCACCCTGGCGATGATCAACGGTGATGTGGACGACGTTGCAGCCATGCGCGCCACGGCCACACCGTGGTTCGAAGGGCGCGAAACCGTGGTGTCGCTGTTGGGCATCAAGCGTTCGTGCGTGTTCACGGACTTCCACCTGCGTGACAGCGGCTTCGAGCGCCTGCTGGTGGTGTCGCCCCCCAATACGTCGGAGCTCCGCTCGGGCCGTACGTCTCAACGCCTGCTGGAACTGGAGACCTATCGCTTGATGGCCCTGCGTGGCCTGCCGGTGGCCAAGGAGATCAGTGCGATGCTGACCGAATCGGAAGCGCAACTTGCCGTCATCACCGCTCGCATGGAAAGTGCCGAAGCGTCGGATCAGGACTTGCTGACTCAACTCATCCACCTGGCCGCGCGCGTTGAAAAAGCAACGTCGGAGCACATGTACCGGTTCTCTGCCACGCGCGCCTACGCCGGCCTGGTCGAGCAACGTATCGAGCAGTTGCGCGAAACCGCCATCCCTGGCACACAGATGGTGGGCGAGTTCCTGCTCAAGCGGCTGTCACCCGCCATGGCCACCGTGCAGGCCACGGCCCAGCGCCTGGGCTCGCTGTCCCAGCGCATCGAGCGCGCCAGCGCCTTGTTGCGCACGCGGGTAGACATCGCCACCGAAACGCAAAACCAGATGTTGCTGGAAAAGCTCACCAAGGGTCAGGAGCTGCAACTGAGGCTGCAAAGCACCGTGGAAGGCCTGTCGATCGCGGCCATCGCCTATTACGTGATCAGCCTGGTGCTGTACGGCGGCAAGGCGGCCAAAGCGGTGGGCTTGCCCGTCAACCCGGAGATGCTGGCCGGTGCCATGATTCCGCTGGTGCTGCTGGCGATCTGGTGGGGCATCCGGCAGATCCACAAGAAGCTGCACGCCGAGGGGCACTGAAGCCTCAATCCCACTTCCAGGTCCAGATGAAATCGACGGCGTTGTCATCACCGGCCTGGGCACGCACCGTGAAGCGCTGCGCCAGTCGGTAGATCAACTGCCAGTTGCCGCTGGTGGCGTTGAGGTTGCGCTCGTAGCCCACGTACCAGTATTTGGACACCTGCTTGCCCAGGTTGACCACGGTGTCGCGCGCGGTCGAGCCCGCACTTTCCGTTTGCCGCACCGACAACTCATCGAGCCCCAGCATCGCCACCAGATTGTCGGAAGGCGAACTGCCCTCACCCGACAACAAGGCCACGGCCGCGCTCTGCAGCAGGCCGATGTCCGCCCCGCCCAGGCCTGTGGGCCCTCGCCCCAGCACCAGCCAGGACAGCTTTTCCGTCTCGGACATCGAGGGATCCGAATACAGACGGATGCGAGGATCCTGGGCCGTTCCGGTGATGTTGACGCCCACCTTCACATCGCTGGCGGAAGCCGTGGGTGACTGTGGCCGCATGGCCAGGATGTCGAGTCGAGGGTTCTCGATCGCGCCGGTGAACACCACGTCGCCACGCTCGATCACCAGCTTCTGCCCATAGGCTGCAAAGGTGCCGTTCTCGACATGCACGGTGCCATTGAGCGCGGGCCGGTTCGAAGGCGTCGTCAAACGCAGCTTGCCGGCCAGATAGGCATCCAGCCCCTTGCCTTTGAGCTTGAGCTTGTGCCCCAGGTCCACGGCCACGTTGGCGCTGAGCTTGCGCTTGGCACCATTGCCGTTGCTGGTCGCCGCTGCCACTTCGGCCTGCTCTTCGGGGTCCTCGCCCGGTCGGTTCAGCACGTTGACATCGTCACCGATGGTCGGCGCGTCAGAGCGCGTGATGTCTATCAGCCCCTCGTCGACCTGCAACTGACCATCTACCTTGATGTCTTCGGCACCGAAGGCCGCCTGCGCTTCACCACTGATCACGACACGCCGGTCCACACGCTGAAGCAAAGCGAAGCGCTCGGCCTTGACCGACAAATGTGCCTGGGGCGACTCGCTCAGCAAAAGCTCGCCCTGGGCACCGATGCGACCACCTTGCGAACCTGATTGCGCCGTGAACTGCGTCAACCTGACGTGCTCGCCGGCGAGGTCCACCTGCAACTGCCCGTCGGTCAGGTTGATGCCCATCAGCGCCTGGCCCAGCCCCAGGCTCTGACCTGTGATCTGCCCCGTGTAGTGCGGCACGCCCAGCGTGCCACCGAGTTCGGCCTTGGCCTGCATCTGCCCCGTCAGGCGCCAGCCAGCCGGCACCCAGGTGCCCCAGGGGCGCAAATTGGCGATCTGCAGATCCAGTTGCCCGGACAAGGGGTCGCTTGCCTGGGGCAACACGTCGGCCGAACGCGCCTGCACCACCTGCCGCCCCTTGAGCACACCCAGCACACGGCCATCAAACTGTTGGGTCATGGTCCACACGCCATCGCGCGCCTGCAGCGCGACACGGGCGTCACGGATGCCCAGACGCTGCGTGCTGTTGCCCTGGATCGTGGGCTCGCTCAAGCTGAGGTCGCCCGACTGGCGTGCCACATAGGCATCCACCACCCAGGGCTGGCGGGCGCTGTGGTGCAGATCGACCCGGCCATGGAGCAACAGGTCCCCGCCCCATCCCGCCTGTGGTTGCCAGGACGTCAGCAAGGCAGGCAGATTCAAGGGATCCAGTTCGAGCGAGGCCTCGACCTC
>NZ_DASUIS010000075.1:0-10784 GCF_036279675.1 Aquabacterium sp.
CCGGTGAACACCGTCAGGAAGCCAGGGCCCGCCAGCAGCGGGAAGATCACGTAGTCCTTGAGGAGTTGACGGCGCATCTTGCGCAATGTGGGCGCAGCCTGCTTGCCCAGTTGTTTGCCGGTGATGCGGCCCTTGAACCAACGGCCCAGACGCAGATCCTGCACGGCCACGCCCCATTGGAACAAGGCTGCAAAGATGATGGCGTACAGCGGCTGGCCCAGACGGCCGGGCGACCAGGGTTGCTCGGGGAACAGGCGCAGCACACCGTAGCCCAGGTCATCGTCCATGCCGTGGACGTTGGTGTAGGTGTGGTGCTTGAAGTTGTGGGTCTTGCGCCAGCTGTCGCTCGTGCCGACGATGTCCCACTCGAAAGACTTGCCGTCGAACTTGGGGTCGCCCATCCAGTCGAACTGGCCATGGATCACGTTGTGGCCCAGCTCCATGTTGTCCAGGATCTTGGAGATGCCCAGGATGATGGCGCCTGCCAGCCAGGCGGCGGTCAACCACGGGGCAGGCAGGAAGGCGCCCACCAGCAGCAGGCCCCGACCGAGGATCTCGGTGAAGCGAACGGCCTTGAAGATGTTGCGGATATAGCGCGCGTCGCGCTCGCCGAGGTCGGCCACGGTGCGGGCGCGCAGGGCGTCGATTTCAGCGCCGAAATGCTGGAGCTCGTCGGCGGTCAGGGTGCGGTGCAGTGAAGTGCTCATGGTGTTTGCAAACGGTCAGATGTCCAGCGAGAGATCGGTCAGGGGGCGGCTCACGCACAGGCGCACCTGGGTGTCGGGTTCGGTGTCCTGGTCGCCCGTGGTGATGTCCTGGGTGGTGCCCTCGTGCTTGGTGCACACGCAGGTACGGCAGATGCCGATGCGGCAGCCGGCTGCGGGGCTCATGCCCGCTTCTTCGAGGGCAAGCAGCAGCGATGTGCCCGAGGGCAGATCCAGCGCACGGCCGCTCTTGCGCAGTTGCACACGCACGGTGGCGGCGGTCTGGTCCGGCGTCATCACCGGGGTGGTGGGCGTGAAGCCCTCGGCCAGGAAGCTGCGTGCCATATCGCTGGTGAGCGCGCGCGCGGTATCCACGAAGCCGCCAGGGCCACAGGCATAGACCTGTCGTTCGGCCAGATCGCTCACCAGTTCAGCCAGTTGGGCCTGGCTGATCAGGCCGTGAGCCTCGTCGGCCAGCGTTTGGGCCTCATGCGTCAGCACGATCTGCAACTTGAAGCTGGGGTGGCGGGCCGCGAGGGCGCGCAGTTCGCGCACAAAACACAACTCGGCACGTGTCTTGGCCCAGTAGACCAGTTGCAGGTCAACAGGCATGCCTTGCAAGGCCAGTTGGCGCGTCAGGCTGATCAGGGGCGTGATGCCGCTGCCGGCGGCCAGGAAGAGCCACTTGCCCTTGGCTTGTGCAGGCAGGGTCATTTCGCCGAACACGGTGCCCAGCTCGACCACATCGCCGGCGCGGATGTCACGGCACAGGTGCGTGCTGAGCTTGCCGCCTTCCACGCGCTTGACCGTGATCTCCAGCAGCCCGTCCTTGCCCGGCACGTTGGTGATGCTGTAGCTGCGGGTGGTGCGGCGGCCATTGACCTCGGCGCTCACGTTGACGTGCTGGCCGGGGCGAACCTTGCTGCAGTGCGCGTTGGGCTTGAGCACCAGGGTGACGGCGTCTTGCGCCTCCACGCGGCGTTCAACCACCCGGGCCAGCGAGCGCGACCAGGACCAGGCCGGGTTGATCATGCCGACCCAGAAGTCGTAGATGGCCGGCTCGACCAGGGGAGCGATCAGCCTTTGCAGGGGGCCGGCGCCGGGGCCGGGCGTGACGGTGGGGGCGGAGACAGACACGGGAAATTCGCTTTCGACAGGGGGGCGGACGCGCGACATCGGCCGCGTTTGCGCGCAGTATACGCAGGTATGGACGATTGTCTATACACTTGTGCATTAATTGCTGGCGATATGATGTCTGACCTTCTGATTGACATCAATGAGTACCAACCTGTCCCCTGTTCAGGTGGCCACCCCTGGCCGCAAGCCGGTGATCTCCCGCGAGGACATCATGGAGGCGGCGCTCAAGCTGGCTGGCCCGCACCGCAGCGTGTCTTCCTTGAGCCTGCGCGAGGTGGCGCGCGAGGCCGGCATTGCGCCCAACAGCTTCTACCGCCAGTTTCGCGACATGGATGAACTCGCGGTGGCCCTGATAGACCGCGCGGGTGAGTCGTTGCGCCAGATCATTGGCGAGGCCAGGCAGCGCGCCACGGCCGACCGCAGCGTGGTGCGAGGCTCCGTGGAAGCGTTCATGGAGCAGTTGCGTTCGGACGATCGCCTGTTGCAGATCCTGCTGCGCGAGGGCACCGTGGGCTCGGAGGCCTTCAAGCAGGCCGTGGATCGCCAGTTGAACTTCTTCGAAGAAGAACTGCGCCTGGACCTGATTCGCCTGGCTGAAGCCAACAAGACGGGCCTGTTCGAGCCGGCATTGACCGCCAAGGCCATCACCCGCCTGGTGTTCACCATGGGCGCCACTGCCATGGACCTGCCTGCCGACAAGTACGCCGAGCTGACCGAGCAGGTCGTGCTGATGGTGCGAATGATCGTGACCGGCACGCAAACGCTGGCGGTCACGGGGGCGCCTGTGCGCTGAGGTGCCGCTCGCGCATCAGGCGTGTCAGAAAAAGTCAGCTCCCCACCACTCATCCGGTGAAACACAAATTCTGCACGTGCCCGCGCGAACAGGGATTCGCAGACGGGCATTCGCAGACGGGAGCTTGTGGCCTCATCGAGAGAGTGGCAACGAGGCGGGCCGGACGAGTTGGGTCCTGGGGGGAGCTGACGCAAACCTTGTCTGGATGCAGCAGATTCAGTTGCGCAATACCCACCAGTTCACACGTGGGTTGAGGTCTTCGCAGCGGACTTCTCGCTTGACGATGTATTCGATCGTCGGGCAGTGCTCGGCCGGCACCACGGGTGCCTGCGTGAGCCAGTAGTACACGTGCGCCTGCGTGATGCCGCCGCCGATTTCTCTGGCGAGGCGTGTTTGCGAGCCGACGAGGCGGACCGCTTTTCTCAAGGCTTCCTGGGGTGACATTGTTTTCCTCCTGCAGATGTATTTGTAGTCAATTATCGATATTTCTGCAAGTCGGGTAACAAAGACTTTTGTAGCATCGGCGCATGAACAAGACATCCAACGAGTGGGGCAGTTACACCGGGCGCTTGCTGTGGGCGATGAACCGGGCAGGCAAGACCAACCAGAGCGAACTGGCTCGCGCAGTGGGCGTCAAGCCGCAGTCCATCCAGTACCTGTGCGATCCCCAATCTGGTGCGCGCGGGAGTTCGCACACGCCGTCTCTGGCGCGGGAACTGGGCGTAGAGGCAGAATGGCTCGCAACAGGGGTTGGCGTGCCGCAAGGCGGCGCCAGTTTGCTCAACACGCAGGAATCTGCGGCGCCAGGTTATGCCGTTCAAGGCCGGACCACTGCCTGGCCCATCAGGGGCAGTGTCCGTTTGCTGGATGGGCAAGGTGCACTGGAACGCGCGGCATCGCCGACAGATCAGGGCGATGCCCATCTGAATTGGCCGATGCTGGCCACGCGTCACCTGGACGTGTGGCGATTCATGGGCCATGCGCTGGCGCCCCTCATCAAGGACGGGCAATTTCTGGTGCTGGATCAGCAGCCTGTTCAACTGGAGCCAGAAGACACCCTGGTTCTGACGCTTCAGGATGGGCGTGTGCTGTTGCGTGAACTGATGGTGGTGCGCACGGACACCTTGCTGGTTCTGCCCGTGTTGGGCGGCCAGGTGGAGCCCATGGCGCGTGAGGAGATCGCGCGCATCGAATTGCTCGTGTGTGTGCTGCCCAGGCGTTGGGGGCCATCAGTCGCGTGAAGGCAGCGCAAGGGCCCTTTTTCATGCACCAAGGTGGCCCATAACTTGCTGCTGTCACATAGAGGCCTGCACACTGCGCAGGCCCGTTATCCCGGAGATCTGTGTGTCCATTCACGTCGCCCTCAACCACGTCACGCATTACAGCTATGACCGCCTGGTCAACCTGTCTCCTCAGGTGATCCGGCTGCGTCCTGCACCGCACTGCCGCACACGCATCTTGTCGTACTCCTTGAAGGTGGAGCCTGCGGTTCACTTCATCAACTGGCAGCAGGATCCGTTCTCCAACCACCTGGCCCGGCTGGTCTTTCCCGAGCAGACCAGGGAATTCAAGATCACGGTGGACCTGGTCGCCGAGATGGCGGTCTACAACCCGTTTGACTTCTTCCTCGAGCCCGAGGCCGAGCACTACCCGTTCAGCTACGACGCCTCCAGCCTGCATGACCTCGCCCCTTATCTGGCCAAGGCTGAACTGACGCCCGCATTCAAGGCCTTTGTCGACAGCGTGGACCGCAAGAAGGTTCGCACCATCGACTTCCTGGTGGGCCTCAACCAGCGTTTGCAGCAAGACATCAGCTACACCATCCGCATGGAGCCCGGTGTGCAGACGCCGGAGGAAACGCTGACCCTGAAATCCGGTTCGTGCCGCGACACGGGCTGGCTGCTGGTGCAGACGCTGCGCCATCTGGGCCTGGCGGCGCGTTTCGTGTCGGGCTATCTCATCCAGCTCAAGGCCGACGTGGCCGCGCTGGACGGCCCTTCCGGTACCGAAGTCGACTTCACCGATCTGCACGCCTGGTGCGAGGTCTTCCTGCCAGGCGCAGGCTGGATCGGGCTGGATCCCACCTCGGGCCTGATGGCCGGCGAAGGCCACATCCCGGTGGCCTGTACGCCCGAGCCAACCGGCGCCGCACCCGTCACTGGTGCCGTGGACGAGTGCGAGGTGAGCTTCGATCACAAGATGGGCATCACGCGCATCTACGAGAGCCCGCGCGTGACCAAGCCCTATACCGACGAGCAATGGCAGGGCATTGACGCGCTGGGTGCGAAGGTGGATGCCGAGCTGCAAACGGGCGATGTGCGGCTGACCATGGGCGGCGAGCCCACCTTCGTGTCGGTGGACGACCGCGATGGCGCCGAATGGAACACCGATGCCCTGGGCCCCACCAAGCGTGGCCTGGCCACCGAGCTGGTGCACAAGCTGCGCGCGCGCTATGGCGATGGCGGCTTCCTGCATTTCGGGCAAGGCAAATGGTACCCGGGGGAGCAGTTGCCTCGCTGGGCGCTGAGCATCTTCTGGCGTGCGGACGGGCAGCCTTGCTGGCATGACCCCAGCCTGTTTGCCGATGAACGCAACTCCGTGCGCTACACCAGTGAGGATGCCAGGCTGTTCATCGACACCTTGTCCAACAAGCTGGGCGTGGGCAACGCTCACATCCAGACAGGGTATGAGGACACCTTCTACTACATGTGGCGTGAGCGTCGCCTGCCCATCAACGTCGACCCGTTTGATGCACGCCTGGACGACGAGATGGAGCGCGTGCGCATGCTGCGCGTGTTCGATCAGGGCCTGACGCACAAGGTGGGCTTTGCCTTGCCGCTCAAGCGCGAGTGGTCGGTCGGCGTGAGTGGCCCCAAGTGGGTGACCGGCCCCTGGTTCTTCCGCGACGAGCGCATGTACCTGTTCCCGGGCGATTCGCCCATGGGCTACCGCTTGCCGCTGGATTCGTTGCCCTGGGTGAGCAAGGGCGAATATCCCTACATGCACGAGCATGACCCATTCGCACCGCGTGGTGCCTTGCCGTCAGCAGCTGCCTTGCGCTCGCAATATGGCTCGCATCAGGTGGGCGGTGGCTTTGCGCAGGGTGGGGCGGTCAGCATCCAGGGCCAGGCCGTTTCGGGCCTGGGCGGGCAGGGTGTCAACGGCGAGTGGGGCGCCTTGGGTGCCAACCCGGGCAGCAGCGTGAGCGGCCCGTCAACGGCCAACACGGTTGATCCGAACAAGGTGCCCAACCGTTTCGAGTCGGCCCACTGGATCACGCGCTCGGCCCTGTGTGTCGAGGTGCGCAACCCTGATCGTGCCAATGGCCCCAAGGTGGAGTCGGAAGGCAAGGGCGGGGGCGTGATGTATGTGTTCATGCCGCCACTGAGCGTGCTGGACGACTACCTGGATTTGCTGGCCGCCGTGGAAGCCACCGCAGCCGAGCTGGGCATGCACATCGTGCTGGAAGGCTATCCGCCGCCTCGCGATCCACGCCTGAAGGTGCTGCAGGTCACGCCTGACCCCGGCGTCATCGAAGTCAACATCCATCCGGCTTCGAGCTGGGAACAACTGGTGGACCACACCGAGTTCCTCTATCAGGCTGCGCACGAGACGCGCTTGTCCACCGAGAAGTTCATGGTGGACGGCCGACACACAGGTACGGGTGGTGGCAACCACTTCGTGCTGGGCGGTGCCACGCCGGCGGACAGTCCCTTCCTGCGTCGTCCGGACCTGCTGCCCAGCCTGCTGACCTTCTGGCACAACCACCCGTCCTTGTCCTACCTGTTCTCGGGCATGTTCATCGGCCCGACCAGCCAGGCACCGCGCATCGACGAGGCCCGTCACGACCAGGTCTATGAGACCGAGATCGCGCTCAAGGAGCTGGAGCGCCAGATGGACATCTGGGGCCAGTGCCCACCCTGGTTGATCGACCGCAGCCTGCGCAACCTCCTGATCGACGCAACCGGCAACACCCACCGTAGCGAGTTCTGCATCGACAAGCTCTACTCGCCTGATGGCCCCACCGGCCGCCTGGGTCTGCTGGAGCTGCGCGCCTTCGAGATGCCGCCGCACGCCAAAATGAGCCTGGTGCAGCAACTGTTGCTGCGCGCCCTGGTGGCCTGGTTCTGGAAGGAGCCTTACAAGGGCCATGGTGCCCAGCGTCTGACGCGCTGGGGCACGGGTCTGCATGACCGCTTCCTGCTGCCCAGCTTTGCCGAACAGGACTTTGCCGACGTTCTGGCCGAGTTGCAGATGGCGGGTTATGACTTCAAGCAGGAGTGGTTCGCGCCGCACTTCGAGTTCCGCTTCCCCTACATCGGCGAAATCGCGGCTTCGGGCGTGCGACTGACGCTGCGCGGGGCGCTGGAGCCCTGGCATGTGATGGGCGAAGAAGGCTCGCCAGGCGGCACCGTGCGCTATGTGGACTCGTCTCTGGAGCGCGTGGAGGTGCGTGCGACGGGGCTGAATGGCAACCGCCACGTGGTGACGGTCAATGGCCAGATCCTGCCGCTTCACCCGACGGGCCGGGTGGGCGAGTACGTGGCGGGTGTGCGCTACCGAGCCTGGCAGCCGCCATCGTGTCTGCACCCCACGATCGGGGTGGACGCGCCGCTCACCTTCGACGTGGTGGACAGCTGGCTCAAACGCTCCGTGGGCGGGTGTCAGTACCACGTGGCTCACCCGGGTGGCCGCAACTACGACACCTTCCCTGTCAACGCCTACGAGGCTGAAAGCCGCCGGCTGGCGCGCTTCTTCCGCATGGGCCATACGCCGGGCGCCATGCCGATCAAACCGCAGCCCCCCGGAATCGAGCATCCTCTGACGCTGGATCTGCGCACAAGAAAGGGGCAACCCTAGGTCTGTGATGGGCGCAGGTTTGACACACTGGGTTTATGGGTTGTAATGCCCGCCTGTTGTTCAACTGTCTGCGCTCATGTCGGTTCTGCCCTCCAGTGGCTTGCCACCCCCCATCGCCGAGGTGAACCCATCCGGCATGGGGGATGCCGTGTACCGGGCCTGTTTCGAGCTGTCGCCCGCGGCCCAGGTGATCCTGGGCCCCAAGGGCGAGTTGCGGGATCTGAATGCGCAGGCCTGCCTCGTGATGGGTCATGAGCGCAACGCACTGCTGGGCCAGCGGATCACCGATGTTGTCCATCCGGAAGATCAGGCTGCCCTGTATGCGGCCATCAGCCACAGCACCGAGCATAAGTCGCCGTTCGAGATCGAGTGCCGGGTTCAGTCTGCCGATCAGGGCTTGCAATGGTTCCTGGTTCAGTCTCGCCCGGCCGATCACGCCGATCTGGGCACCGTCTGGTACACCTTGCTGGCCGACATCACCGAGCGCAAGAAGCAGGAGGCCTGGCTGGCGCATCGCAATGCCTTGCTGACAGCCCTGTCGCACAACTTGCCGGGCATGATCTACGTGTTCAGACCTGGTCCGGACAAGGCTGGCAGGCTGGATTTCGTCAGCGAAGGGGTGCGCCAGTTGTTTGGTGCCACACCGGAAGAGGCGCTGGCCTCACCCTGGGTGCTCTACAACCGCGTGCCGCCTGAGGACCTCAACAAATTCTTCCAGCAGCGCGACGAGGCGATTGGTGGCGCCACTCGACTGCACAGCGAGTTCCGCGTGCGCAATCAGGCGGGTGAGTTGCGCTGGTGCGCAGCGGACTCCGTGGCCGGTGTGGATGCCGACGGCAACGAGGTGCGCTGCGGCTACATCGCCGACATCACCGAGCACAAGCTTTACCAGGAGGCGCGCATGGCGGCCGAGACGGCTGAGCGGGCCAGCCGTGCCAAATCGCAGTTCCTGTCGCGCATGAGCCATGAGTTGCGCACGCCACTCAACGCCGTCATCGGCTTTGCGCAACTTTTGCAGATGGACACCCAGCCCGCCCTGGTAGAAGGGCAAAAGCACAAGGTCAAGCTGATCGAGCGCTCCGGCGCGCACCTGCTTGACGTCATCAGCGACGTGCTCGATCTGTCGCGCATCGAAGCGGGCGACATGCCCTTGTCGATCGAGCCCATCTTGCTGGGCAATGTGATCAGTGATGCGCAGGCCATGGTGGCCGAGTCGGCTCAGCGCGCCCATGTGAGCCTGACCGAGTCCGGTCATGTCTGGGGGGTGCATGTGATGGCCGACCGGGTGCGTCTGCGGCAGGTGCTGGTCAACCTGCTGAGCAACGCCGTCAAGTACAACCGGCCGGGTGGCGAGGTACGCGTGCATGTGGCGCTCGATGACGAGCACGTGCTCATGGAGGTACACGACACCGGCGTGGGGCTCAGTGACAAACAGATCGCGCATCTGTTCGAGCCCTTCAACCGGCTGGGCGCGGAAAACTCCGGCATCGAGGGCACGGGAATTGGTCTGGTGATCGTGCACCGTCTGGTCGAGCTCATGGGTGGGGCGATCCACGTGTCCAGCCAGGCCGGGCAGGGCACCACCTTCACCTTGCGCCTGCCTGCTGTGGAGGTGGACCCGAAGTCCGATCACGGGGCATTGGATGAGGCCATACCGGCTTCGGGCCAGGCCACCATCCTGTATGCAGAAGACAACGAGATCAACGTGCTGCTGGTGCGCCAGATCCTGGAGCTGCGGCCAGCCTGGAAGCTGGAGGTGGCCCGCAGCGGTGCCGATGCGCTGAAGCTGGCCGCCCAGGTTCAACCCGATCTCTTGCTGCTCGACATGCACCTGGGTGACATGTCGGGCTTCGATCTGGCCGATTTGCTGGACAAGGATGAAGCCACCAGGGGCGTGGTCAAGATCGCCTTGTCGGCCGACGCCATGCCGGACCGCATCCATGCGGCGCGCGCCAGGGGGTTCAGCGCCTACCTGACCAAGCCGCTGGATGTGGCCGCACTGTTACGCTGTCTGGATGAGCATTTGTCGACAGAGTCTCGCAACGCCGGGGCCTGATACCCTCATCACCCTGGTAGGGTATTTGCTTTTGAACATCCATGTCCTCGTCCTTGCAACTGTTTGACGATCCCGCCCTGCCTGAGCAGAACGCCCAGGAGCTGTTGCGGCGTGCCCGTCCGGCAGAAGCCGGGCACTTTGATGAGCTGCGGCAGGACGATGGCACGCTCAAGCCGGTCTGGCAGGCTTTTGCCGAACACCTGGATGCGCCACTGGATGACCTGAGCCGTCGCCAGGGCCTGCTGGCCCGCCAGATCCAGGAAGACGGCATCACCTATAACGTCTACAACGCTCAAGGTGGCCCCAGCCGGCCCTGGTCGCTGGAGCCCTTGCCGCTGATCATCTCCGCCGACGACTGGCGCGAGCTGGAGCAGGGTGTGGCCCAACGTGCCAGCCTGCTCAATCGCGTGCTGGAGGACGTCTACGGCGAGCAGAACGTGCTCAAGGAGGCCTTGCTGCCTTCGGCGCTGGTGCTGGGGCACCCCAGCTACCTGCGTGGCCTGCAGGGCGTCAAGCCGGTGGGTGGCGTTTACTTGCACGTGGTGGCCTTTGACCTGGTGCGCGGGCCGGATGGCGAATGGCGTGTGGTGTCGCAGCGCACCCAGGCGCCCTCGGGCCTGGGCTATGTGATGCAGAACCGCCTGATCGTCTCGCGCATCCTGCCCGAGGCGTACCGGGCGATGAACGTGCAGCATCTGGCCAGCGGCTACCGGCGCATGCTGGAGACCATGACCGAGCTGGCGGCGACCTGTTCCGGTGGTGAGGCGCCACGCCTGGCCCTGCTGACCCCGGGCCCCTACAACGAGACTTATTTCGAGCACGCCTACCTGGCGCGCTACCTGGGCCTGCCGCTTGTGGAAGGCGGCGACCTGGTTGTGCGCGACGAGAGCCTGTTCCTCAAAACCGTCCAGGGGCTGGAGCCCATTCATGGCCTGTTGAGGCGTCTGGATGACGACTTCTGCGACCCCCTCGAGTTGCGCTCCGACTCCACCCTGGGCATCCCTGGCCTGATGCAGGCGGTGCGCGCCGGCAAGGTGGTGCTGGCCAATGCCCTGGGTACGGGCTTCCTGGAGTCGCCCGCCGTGCACGGATTCCTGCCGGCCTTGTCGCGCAAGCTGCTGGGTGAAGAGCTGAGCCTGCCTTCGCTGCCCACATGGTGGTGCGGTGAGGCGGCCGCCTGGGCCGATGTCTGTGATGACCTGCATGCGCGGGTGATCCGCCCGAGTTACCCGCA
>NZ_DASUIS010000076.1:0-101956 GCF_036279675.1 Aquabacterium sp.
CCAGGGTGTAGTCGCGCTTTTGCGCGGCGCTAGGCGTGCCGATAGGCCAGACGCGGGTGATGTCGGTGGTGCCGCCCACGTACTGGGCGCCGGAGTCGATCAGCAGCAGGCCTTCCTCGCACAGGCCTTGCGGCGTGCTGATCATGGCGTGTGATTCGGCTGTGGCGCGGTAGTGCGGCTGGGCACCGTTCGCATTGAAGCCGGCGATGGTGGGAAAGCTCAAGGAGACGTAGCCCGGCTGCTTCGCGCGCTCGGCGCTCAGACGCTCGTCGATCGTGAGCTCGCTGATGTGTTCATGCCCCAGCGCCTGTTCCAGCCAGGCGTAGAAGGTACACATGGCCGCGCCATCGCGTTCCATCGCCTCACGGATGAAGCCAGCTTCTTCCGGTATCTTGCGGGATTTGGCCAGCGTGGTCGGGTTGATGGCCTCGATCAGCTTCACACCTGCGGGCACCGCCTCGCGCAAGCCCCAGGTGATGCGTTTGGGGTCGATCAGCAGCGTGCTGCCATCCGGCAGTGCCTTCATGGCCGACAAGGCCTGGTTGTAGGGGCGCACGGCCACGCCATCGACAGACAGCCGTGCCTGAAGGGCCGTGTCGATCTTGCCTTCTGCCACGAACAGGGCGGCGTCATCCAGGCCGATCAGCGCATGGCCCAGGAAGACGGGGTTGTATTCCACGTCGGCGCCGCGCAGGTTCAGCACCCAGGCGAGATCGTCCAGCGTGGCGATCCAGTGGTGGGTGGCGCCCTTGTCCTTCATGGCCTGGCGCAAGGCGGCCAGCTTGTCGGCGCGAGGGGTGGCGGCGTAGGGCTGGGCGTGTTCGAACACGGCGGCAGCTGGCAGGGCAGGGCGATCCGGCCAGATGCCATCAAGCACGTCTTCGCTGGTGTGCAACTGCCAGCCCTTGATTTTCAGGGCGTCCTGCAAGAGTTGCGTCTGGGCCAGGCCCATCACGGTGCCATCGATCGCCAGCGTGGCGGGTGCGGCCACCCCAGCCTGTGCTGCCAGCCACTGCACATAGGCCGGCACGGCCGGGCCATCCAGCTTGACCAGGTCCACGCCAGAGCCAGCCAGTTCGACTTCGGCCTGCTCCCAATAGCGGCTGTCCGTGAACACGGCGGCCTGTGTGGCCGACACCAGCAAGGTGCCCGATGAGCCTGTGAAGCCGCTGAGCCACACACGACCTTGCCAGCGATCGGGCAGGTATTCGGAGAGATGGGGGTCGCTGCTCGGGATGAGCACGGCTTGCCAGCCCTTGTCGGCCATGCGCTGGCGCAGGGCCTGCAAACGAGTCGAGACAGGCCATGATGCTGGCGAAGAGGCGGGGCTGGAATCAGCGGCAGAAGCGTTCACGGCGTGCGGGCGGCGCTGGGAAGCGCGCATGAGGGACACAAGCCCTCATGTTGCCATGACAAGGCCAGCCTCAGCCGAGCAAGGGGCAAGCGGTGGCGGGCGTCAGACACCCGGCCACCAGGCCTGATCAGCGGGCGGGCGAAGGTTGCGCAGCCGGCGCACCTTGCGACGACGTGGCAGCGGGGGTGACCACCGGCGTGGCCGCCGTCACGCTCACAGGTGGCACGGGCGGCGGCGCCACGCGCACGAGCATGGCATTGGGCTCCAGTGCGTGCGGGTCCGGGAACACGCGGGCGTGGCGCTGTGAGGTGAAGTAGGCCCAGGCCCAGTCCATCATCACCACGGTGCGGTTGCGGAAGCCGATCAGGAAGTACACGTGCACGAACAGCCAGAACAGCCAGGCCGAGAAGCCGCTGAACTTGATCTGCTTCTTGGTGAAGGGAATGTCCAGCATGGCCACGGCGGCGCGCTTGCCGATGGTGGCCATCGAACCGTAGTCAAAGTAGCGGAAGGCCTGAGGCTCCAGGCCTTTCATGCGGCGGATGATGTTGAACGCCGCCTTGCGGCCCATCTGCTTGGCGCCGGGGCTCACGCCGGGCACGGGCGTCGGGTTCTCGGGATCCAGATAGCTCTTGGCCGAGGCCAGGTCGCCCACCACGTAGATGTTGTTGTGGCCAGGGATGGTCAGATCAGGCTGCACGATGACGCGGCCGGCGCGATCGAGCTGGCAGCCCGTGCTCTTGGCCAGCGCACGCCCCAGCGGAGAGGCCGCCACACCGGCTGCCCACACCACGGTGCGGCTGGGCAGGAAGTGCGAGACGGCCTTGGTCGAGCCATCAGGCTGCGTTTCGTTGAGGTCGTAGTGGATACCAAAGGCGGTGATGTTGGTCACCTTGGCGCCGGTCAGAACCTCGGCGCCCAGCATTTCCAACTGCTCCTTGGCGCGCCTGGACAGGTCTTCCGTGAAGGTGCCCAGCACACGCGGCGCGCCTTCCAGCAGGATCACGCGGGCCACGCGCGAATCGATGCGGCGGAATTCCGCGCTCAGGGTCTGTTGGGCAATCTCGGCCATGGTGCCGGCCATTTCCACGCCGGTCGGGCCTGCCCCCACCACGGCGAAGGTCAGCCAGGGCTCACGCTTGCTCGGGTCGGTTTCGCGCTCGGCCTGTTCGAAGGCCGTCAGCACACGGCGGCGGATGGTGAAAGCGTCACCCAGCGTCTTGAGGCCGGGGGCGTACTTGGCCCAGTCGTCTCTGCCAAAATAGCTGTGCGTGGCACCGGCCGCCAGAATCAGGTTGTCGTAGTGGATGTGCTCGCCGCCATCCAGCACCACGCAGTTCGACGCCGTGTCGATGGACGTGACTTCACCCATCAGCACCGTCAGATTGCCTCTGGCGATCTGGTCACGCAGGATATGGCGGATCGGGCCGGCAATCGCGGGCGCAGGCAGACCGGCTGTCGCCACCTGGTAGAGCAGGGGCTGGAACAGGTGATGGTTGGTGCGGTCGATGACCACGATCTCGACATCGGCACCAGACAGGGCCTTGGCAGCTTCAAGGCCGCCAAAGCCGCAGCCGATGATCACGACGCGAGGCTTTTGTTGCGCTTGGGTTGATCCGGTACCAGAAAACGACGAGGTAGATAGGGTCATGCGCGACAAGAAGGAAGGTGGGACGAACAGACGCCAGCAACTTCCGCTCCAGCGTCCTAAAGAACTAAGTATTTATACCAGTAACCCACTGTGCCATGTGGCCTTGCACCGCCCTGGTGCGCCCCTTGATTGCGGGTAAATTGCATCAATTCGTCCCTTGTCGCAGCAAAGGCATGGTTTCCCCGTCTGACGTCACGGGATCCTTTGACATGATGAAACCGGCCTTGCCTGCATGCTTGGCCGCGTACATGGCGGCATCGGCGCGCTGGCAGAAGGCTTCGGCAGATTCACCCGCCTGCAGAATGGCCGCGCCGATGCTGGGGCTGACGATCACCGAGTCCCCCGACATGTCGTGCGGCACGGACAAGCGCTCCACGATGCGCTGGCAGATGCGAACCACCTCGCCCGGGTTGCCCGCCCCCTCCAGGATCACCGTGAATTCGTCGCCCGCCAGACGGCACACGCAGTCTGTCAGGCGCACACAGGTCAGCAGGCGTTTGGCCACTTCGGCCAGCAGGCGGTCGCCCGCAGCGTGGCCATAACGGTCGTTGACGCCCTTGAATCCGTCCAGATCGATGTAGAGCACGCCCAGCGCCTGAGGATTGCGGCGTGCGCGTGCCATGGCCTGGGTGAGTCGTTCGCCAAAGGCCCGGCGGTTGGGCAGGCCCGTGAGGCTGTCATGCCGTGCTTGTTCTGCCAGTTCACGCTGATGGGCCTTGAGCACCGAGATGTCGCTGAACACCCGGATGTGCTGGGTGATCTTTTGCAAATCATTGCGCAGCGTGCTCACGCTCAGCCAGGTGTCCAGGGTTCGGCCGTCCTGGCAGACCTGCCTGCTTTCGCCGGACCAGCGCTGGTTGCCCTTCAGCGCCTGGATGACGCCTGGCAGATGCGATTCGCGCAGCGGCGGCATGCCCAGCAACTCGGCGTTGCGTCCGATCACCTCGGCCGGGGTCATGCCGGTGAGGTTGAGGAAGGCCGGGTTGACCATGACGATGCGGTCCACCGCGTCACTCACGACCACGGCATCGCCGGTTTCGTCGATCACGCGGGATGCCAGCTTCAACTGCTCTGCCGCCTGGCGCTGATCGGTCACGTCGCGTGCGATGGCCAGGATGTGGTCGACCTCGCCGTCCACGCCATAGACCGGCGCCTTGATCAGGTCGACGATGCGCTCGCCCTTGGGCGTCTGGTAGGTCAGATTCGGGAAGTGGTGGATGCGCGGGTCGCGCAGCACGGCCAGATCCTGCTCGTCGCCTCGGCGGCTCACGTCGGGGGGCAGCAGATCGCTGGCCTTGCGGCCCAGCACCTTGTCGGCCGGCAGTTGCATGACTTCCGCGGCCGCCTTGTTCCACACCACGTATTCGCCGGCACTGCTGGGGCGGGTGCTGCGGGCATAGACCGCCATGGGCAGGCAATCGACCAGCGTGCGGTAGAAGGCTGTCTGCTCGCGTGCCACGCCCATGGCATGGTGGGCCTCGCTGGTGTCACGCGTGATCACGGCCAGGCCGTCGTCCAGCGGCACGATCTGGTGATGCAGCCAGCGCGCCGGCAACTTGCTGCCTGGGCGCGTGAAGGCGTGTTCTTCCACCTGGGGTTGGTGCAGCTCGATGGCGCAGGTGAGCCGGTGGAGGAAGGCCGCGTGCAGGTGCGAAGGCAGGACGTCGAGCAGCAACTGCCCTTGCAGGGGCTTGTCGGCATGGAACAGCTCCCCGCTGCGCGGATTCGCCTGCATGATCTCATAGCCCACAAAGCGCCCGACCTGATCGCGCCGTGCCGCCAGCGTCATGACGCCGACTTCGCAACCCTTGGCCACAGCCTGCCAGAGCCTTTCCGTCTGCAGCGTGCGCTGCAGTGTTTGATGCATGCGCCTGTGGCTGTGCCACATGCTCAACCCTGCGATTCCCGCTAACACGATGCCCGTGAAGTGGGCGGAAGAATGTGGCGAGGACGACAACGCAAGACCGAGGACCAGACCTGCGGCCGACAGCAACTGGGCTGTGACCGAGGGGCGACGGTAAATGGTGGGCGTCCCCATGTTCATCGATTGGATGAATGAAGACATGGACACCCCGACTGCAAAACAACAGCATCCGGGATTTCGGAAGCTGGCGCCGGACCTTTAGCTCATCTTGAACTGAATGTTTCCTGATTCTCCGGTGCAAGCCTGAGTTAAGCTGGTGGATTGCATCAACGACAAGCTGTTGAGAGGGCTGCCGGCGCACTGGGTGGCCATAGCCATTCCATGCCGACCATTTTCGAGCACGAAGCCTTGCCCGCAGGCGCCCGACTGGGCGAGTTCGAGATCCAGAAGATCCTGGGTGTCGGCGGCTTTGGCATCGTCTATCTGGCCATGGACCACGCGCTGCAACGCCAGGTGGCCATCAAGGAGTACATGCCTGGTTCGCTGGCCGGTCGTGGCCCGGATCTGGAGGTCGTGGTGCGCGCCGCTTCTCAGGCGGACACCTTTGCCTTGGGCCTGCGCTCCTTCATCAACGAAGCTCGCCTGCTGGCACGCTTTGATCACCCGTCGCTGGTCAAGGTCTACCGCTTCTGGGAAGAGCACGGCACGGCCTACATGGTCATGCCTTATTACCAGGGGCAGACGCTGCAACAGGTGCGTCGCCACATGAGCGGCCCGCCGGACGAGGCCTGGCTGCGTCGCCTGATGATCCCTCTCCTGGGCGCGCTGGAATGCCTGCACCGGGAAAACGTCTTCCACCGCGACATCGCCCCCGACAACATCCTGCTGCTGGACGACGAGAGTGGCCCGGGCATGGGGCGCCCCGTCTTGCTCGATCTGGGCGCGGCGCGCCACGTCATCGGCGATCACACCCAGGCGCTCACGGCCATCGTCAAACCCAGCTTTGCCCCCATCGAGCAATATGCGGAAACGGTGCAGATCCGCCAGGGCCCCTGGACGGACCTGTACGCGCTGGCGGCCGTGGTGCACTTTTGCATCACGGGGCGCCCCCCCATGCCGGCTACGGCGCGCACGGTGCACGATGCCATGCCCACCCTCAGGCAAATGAGCCCTGGCCTGGCCAGCGATTTTGATTGCCACCTCAGCGAGCCTTTCATCGCGGCGATTGACCACGCACTGGCCGTGCGGCCGCAAGACCGACCTGATTCGGTTGCGGCCTGGCGTGAGGAGCTGTCGGGCATCGTTTGCAAGCCTGTTGGTGGCGCCGAGGCACCAGATTCCGCAAGTTCCGCTCAGACCGTGCTCGTGCGCAATGCGGCGCAAGAGGCGCCGCCCGGTCATCAGGCGATCGAGGCTCAGGCCTACATGACGACGATTCCCGCTGCGGGCAAGCTCAATGGCCCCCCCGCGTGGTCGGCTGGAGCCTCTGCGGCATCGCCTCGCCAGTCACAGGGTGACGCGACCGTCGAGCCCACCGTGCCCATGCCGTCTCCGGGCAGCGAGGCTGCCGCCCGGCCGGGCAAGCCTGCCGGCGATAGCGCCTTGCACATCAACTGGTTGAAGTGGGGCTTTGCGATGCTGGCCTTGCTGACGGGGGTGGCGTTGTGGTGGTCTCAGCATGGCCGGCACAAGGGAGCGCCCGTGCCTGCGCCAGCAGCCAGCGTGGCGTCGGTGAAGGGGCAGGGCAGTGCGCCTGCCGAGTCTCGCAAGCGGGCATCAGCCCCCGCTCCGGCCACATCGCCCTCCAGCGCCGTGGCCGTCAACAAGCCCAGGCGGCCAGCCCGGGAAGAGCCAGCGCCGCCTCGCAAGGAAGACAGCAAGGTTGTGGCGAGCGATGCCAATGAGCCTCTCAACCCGCGCAAGGCCTGCGCAGGCAAATCCTTCATCTTGCTGGCGATCTGCATGAAGCGGCATTGCTCCCGGGCTGACTATGCAGCCCATCCGGAGTGTGAGCGCATGCGGCAGCAGGAGGCCGCTCAGCGACCCAATTACTGAGTCGCCACGAATCAGGCAGCGGCTCGCTCGGAGCCCCTCAGGGCCATCCAGGTCTGCTGCAGGATGCGGGCGTCGGCGCTGGCGCGATGGCGCTCCAGGCCGGATTTGATCGCCACGCCGCGTTTGACTTCATGCCACGCAGCGGCTTCGCTGTCAGACAGCAAGGCACGCAGGCTCTCCAGCTTGAAGGTCGGGCTGCGGTCAGCGGCCTCGTACAGGCGATTGAGCCAGGTGTAGTCGTGCGCCCATGCGTCCGAGTACACCGTCATGCCGCGCAAGCGGTCGTTGAGCACGTCCACGATTTCTGTCGGGCTGCGGCCACTTTGCTGCAGTTGCTCCCGCGTGATGTTGTGCACCGTGGCGGCATTGGGATCCCAGTGCTGCCAGTCGGCCTGCGGTTTGACGAGGCTGCACCAGGTCTGGCCGTTGGGCTGGACGAAGCCAATTTCAATCGGATAGCTGCCCAGGCCAAAACCGGATGCCTCTATATCCAGTATGGCGGGGGGAACAACGGCCGTAGCCTGTGCAGTCGAGACCAACATCTTTTGCCCTGATTTCTAGGATGGTGCATGTGCTTGAACAGTGTCGCACTTCGTCAAGTGTCCTGATCTCCGGGTTTGAACGGGCTTCGCGCGTCTAATTCGGCTGCATATTGATCAACGCCAAGCGTTTCCCGCATCAGGAAATCGGCAACCGCCTGGCGCAATCCCTCGTGCCGCAGCCAGTGGGCCGAGCGAGTCGGGACGGGCAGCAGCCCGCGGGTGAGCTTGTGCTCGCCTTGTGCGCCGCCTTCGAAGCGGCGCACACCATGCTCGATGCACCAGGCCAGTGGCTGGTAATAACAGGCCTCGAAGTGCAGGCAGGAGATGTCTTTCATGGCGCCCCAGTAGCGGCCGTAGGCCACACGATGTTCCGGGTCATATGCCAGCAAGGCCGATGCCACCCTTTCGCCTGCCTGGCTGGCGATGAACAACACCCAGTTGTCGGGCAGGGCATGGGCGGCCATCTGCCAGAACGTGGGTGTCAAGTAAGGGCGCTGCCCTCGCTCGTGGTAGGTCTGGGCATAGCACTGTGCGAAGAAGGCCCAGTCGGCCCCGGTGACCTGCGGCCCGGTCAGCACCTCGAAGCTGACGCCGGCCTCGCGCACCTTGCGCCGCTCCTGCTGGATCTTCTTGCGCTTGTCTCGCTGCAGGCTGGCCAGGAAGTCTTCGAAGCTGTCGTACGGCGCGGGCTCCTGGTTCTGCCAGTGAAACTGCACCCCGTTGCGGATCAGCCATCCTGCTTGCCGGGCGCGCTCGGCTTCGGCTTCGGGCAGAAACAGCACATGCGCGGAAGACCAGCCCTCACTGACACAGCGATCAACCATGGCCTGCAACAACAGGCCACGTGCTTCGTCTTGCGCCGCATCGCTCAGTGCCGGGTGAACCAGCAGCCTGGGGCCGGGTATGGGCGAAAACGGCACGGCGCCCAGCAGCTTGGGGTAGTAGCGCTCGCCGTGCCGGGCCAGTGCGCGATCGTGGGCATCCGCCCAGGACCAGTCGAACACGTATTCGCCATAGGAGTGGCTTTTCAGGAACAGCGGGCAGGCCGCCTGGATGCGCCCCGTGGCGTCCTGCAAGGTCAGAAACTGCACTTGCCAGCCGGTGTCCGGGCAGGCGCTGCCGCTGTCCACCATGGCACGCAGCAGGGCCATGCGCAGGAATGGGGTGCCACCATCAACCGGCGACACCAGTTCATCCCACTGTTCGGCAGGGATCTGATCGAGTCGCTCGTGCCAATGAGCCCTCAGGCCCGGTACCATGCTGGCTTGCGCACCAGCCTGACTGTGCGCACCTACTGAATCGAATCTGTCCATGAACGCTGTGTCGTCTGTTGCCACCCCTGCCCACGCACTGGAAGTGGCCTTGCTGCAATTCAACCCTGTCGTGGGTGACCTGAAGGGCAATGCCCAGGCCATCATCGACGCCAGCCGCCAAGCCTACGCCAATGGCGCGCGTCTGGTGGTGACGCCGGAAATGGCCCTGTGCGGCTACCCTCCTGAGGATCTCTTGTTGCGTCCGGCCTTCATGGAGGCGTGCGACGACATGGTCGCGCACATCGCCCGAAACCTGGCCGATCTGCCGGATCTCCATCTGGTGCTGGGGCACCCCCAGACCGGGCCGGGTGACGATGTGCGGACGCGCTCCTGGTCCGTGCCGCGTCGGCTGAATTCGGCCAGCCTGATTCATGGCGGGCGTCTGGTGGCCAGCTACGCCAAGCGCGAGTTGCCCAACTACCAGGTCTTCGACGAACGCCGTTATTTCATCAGTGGCCGCGAGGCAGGTCTGGGCCCGGTGGTGGTGGACGTACTGGGCTGGCGCGTGGGCCTGCTGGTTTGCGAAGACGCCTGGTTTGACGAGCCCGCCCACTCGGCGGTGGGCGAGGGCGCGCAGGCTTTGGTGGTGCTCAACGCTTCGCCATTCCATGCCAGCAAGCGCGCCGAGCGTGAAGCCCGCATGGGCGACCGTGCCCGTGCCCTGGGTTTGCCGCTGGTTTACGCCCACATGGTGGGCGGCCAGGACGAAGTGGTGTTCGACGGCGCGTCGTTCGCGGTGGACGCCCAAGGCCAGGTGGCCGCGCGCGCGCCCAGCTTTGAAGTGGCCACCCTGGCCGTGACCCTGCAGCCTCAAGGGCAGGTCAGCGGCACGCTGGCCCCGGCCTTGTCGTACGAAGCTGAAATCTGGGCCGCCCTGGTTTGTGGTGTGCGCGACTACGTTGGCAAGAACGGCTTCCCGGGCGCCATCATCGGCTTGTCCGGTGGCATCGACTCGGCCCTGGTGCTGGCCATTGCGGTCGATGCGCTGGGCGCCGACAAGGTCCGCACCGTGATGATGCCGTCACCTTATACGGCCGACATCTCCTGGATCGATGCCCGCGACATGGCCGATCGCCTGGGCGTGCGCCACGATGAAATCGCGATCAAGCCGATGTTCGAGGATTTCAACCAGTCCCTGGCGCCCTTGTTCGTCGGCCGCGCCGAGGACACGACGGAAGAGAACATCCAGGCCCGCATCCGTGGCACCTTGCTGATGGCCCTGTCCAACAAGACCGGCGCCATCGTGTTGACTACCGGCAACAAGAGCGAGATGGCCACGGGTTACTGCACGCTGTATGGCGACATGGCCGGCGGCTTTGCCGTCATCAAGGACCTGGCCAAGACACTGGTCTACCGACTGTCGCGCTGGCGCAATGCCCAGGCCGTCGAAGCAGGGCATGTCGAGCCCATCCCCGAGCGCATCATCACGCGGCCGCCTTCGGCCGAGCTGCGCCCCGATCAGAAGGATCAGGACAGCCTGCCCGAGTACGAGGTGCTGGACGCCATTCTGGAGCGCTACATGGAGCTTGATCAGTCCATCGAAGAGATCGTGGCGGCGGGCTTCCCGCGCGCCGATGTGGACAAGGTCACCCGCCTCATCAAGATCAACGAGTACAAGCGCAGACAGGCACCGGTGGGTATCCGCATCACGCACCGTGCTTTTGGTCGCGACTGGCGCTACCCGATCACTTCTCGATTCCGCGCCTGATTGCTTTTCCGCAGATTGCCTTGCGCCTAAAAGCGCTCAGACGTGCTTAAATAGCTGCAATGCGATGCAGCATCGCCCCTATTTTTCGCTGACTTTATTTCGGAGTTCCCGCCATGAAACAGATCACCGCCGTCATCAAACCATTCAAGCTGGAAGAAGTCCGCGAAGCCCTGGCCGAAGTCGGCGTGACCGGCCTGACCGTGACCGAGGTCAAAGGTTTTGGTCGTCAGAAGGGCCACACCGAGTTGTACCGTGGCGCCGAGTACGTGGTGGACTTCCTGCCCAAGGTGAAGATCGAAGTGGTCGTCAAGACCGCCGATGTGGACCGTTGCATCGAGGCCATCATCAAGGCTGCCAAGACAGGCAAGATCGGTGACGGCAAGATCTTCGTGACGCCTGTCGAGCAAGTGGTGCGCATCCGCACCGGCGAGACCGACGAAGCAGCCGTCTGATCCCGCTCAGATCTCGGACGCGACGCCGCCCGGGCCAGGCTCAGCCAGGTCTGGCGGCGTTTGTGCTTTCAGGCGCGCAAATTCATCTTCGATGCGGTCCAGCAGGCTGTTGATCTCGGTGTCCACCAGCAGCAGCTCCTGGACATCGGGCCACAGGAAGCCGCCATCGCGGCTGCGGTCGATGAAGCGCAGCAGTTCGTCGTAATAGCCGGCCACATTGAGCAGGCCCAGTGCCTTGCGGTGGTAGCCCAACTGGCGCCATGTCCAGACCTCGAAGATCTCCTCCATGGTGCCGATGCCGCCAGGCAGGGCGATGAAGGCATCCGCCTGCATGGCCATCTTGTGCTTGCGCTCGTGCATGCTGTCGACGACCTGGAGTTCGGTCACGCCACCGTGGCCCAGTTCCTTTTCGATCAACCGGTGCGGGATCACGCCGATGACTTCAGCACCTTCGGCCAGTGCTGCATCCGCCACCGCGCCCATCAGACCGGTGCTGCCACCACCGTAGACCAGGCGCCAGCCTCTCAGCCCGATCTGTCGGCCCACTTCGCGTGCGGCGGCCAGGTGGGCGGGGTCCAGGCCATTGCGGGAGCCGCAATAGACGCACAGCGACAGGGACATGTTCAGGCTTTCGTTGTGATCGTTTGAAAGAGTCGTTTCAGGCGCGGGTGTCGATCAGCCGGGTACGGCAGATGATGTCGTGCAGGAACTGGCCTTGGGGCAATAGCCACGTCAACGAGGTGTAGATCAGGATCCAGACACCCATGGCGCCATACAGGAGCTTGGACTGATGCCAGCCTACCAGCCAGGCCGCCACCCACGGGGGCATGAACCACAGCCAGGCGAGCAAGGCTCGTTGCAAGGCCTGCGGGAGCGAGATCGGCGCGCCCTGTTCGGTGACCAGGCGTACATGCCATGTCTTCATCGCCAGGGTCTGGCCACCATGCGTCCAGAACCAGATGAAGTAGAGGGACAGGGCCAGGAACTGTGCGGCCATCATGCCTTCGCGGCCATGCAGGCCGTGGCGCTGGTTGGTCAGGACAGAGTAAATCCCGCCCACCACCATGACCAGGCCGAACAGCAGCACACCTTCATAGGTGAATGCGGCCATGCGGCGACGCAGTGCGGGAGCCGGGCCTTGTGCGCGCTCCTTGCAGGCGGCGGCGCTGAGTGCGGTAGGCAGGGGGGCGGAGGAAACCGTCATGGACGCAGGCAATGGGAATCAGCAAGGGAGGGCGAACGATACACCAGCTTGGCGCTGGCCTGAACGCCGCCGGGCTGAATCAGCGCCGTACCGCAGGCTCGTTGCCGACGGCCGATGCGGGCAGCGATGCCATGGCGGCACTCTGTGCGCCCTTTTTGGGCAACATGGTGACCGGATCGACGAAAGCCTTGCTGGCTGCGATCTTGGTCAGGCCGGTTTGCTGGTGCATCGGCGGCGTGGGGCGCTGGTTGACCAGGGTGGTGGTGGCGCCTGTGCCAGCCTTGACCATGGTCGGGCGCACCACGGTTGGCGTGGGGGCCGTGCCCGTGATCGTATTGGGTACCAGGTTGGACTTCTTGTCCGAACCGTTGGCAGAGGCATTGCGCTTGACGGCGAAGGCTTGCCTGGCCTCGCGCGGACCCACCATGTTGTCAGCCAGCAAGACCGGTTTGGCGCGGCGCTTGGCCTGACGGGTCAGGTCCTGCCGGTCTTCGGCAGAGAGCGCCTGGTAGGCGGCCCATTTTTCCTGGCGCTGATCCGGTGACAACTGGCGTGTCTGCTGGAAGCGCAGGCGCGCTTCGCCGCGCTCCTGTGCAGGCAGTTTGGCCCACTGGGACATGCGCTCCCGGATGCGGTTTTGCTCGGCGGGGGACAGGGCCTTGTAGCGGTTGGCCACGTTGACCCATTTGTCCCGACCGGTTTCGTCCATGCGCGACCAGTGCGTGGCCAGGGGTTGGAGGATCTGCTTTTGCTCGGCAGACAGCTCATGCCACTCGGTAGGCGTGTCGATGATCACCGGGCTGCCTGCATTGGCCCTGTTCAGCACGGCATCGGCCTTGGCCGGCGCGTGCGTGGCCCACAGCAGACCGATGGCAGCCAGGGCCATGGGCAAGGTGCGAACGAGGGTGAGGGACAGCTTCATGACCAGATCTCAGGGCGTGGTGGAAGCCGGTGCCGTCTCGGTGGTCTGAAGATCGCCGCCGATCTCTGGCGCCGCCTCTTCGATGGGGCGTACAGTCGGGCCGGTGTCGGTCTTGAGGAATTCCGCAAAACCGGGGTCCGAATAGGCGGCAGGGGGCAGGTCATCGGTCAGCAGGGCCATGTCCACGTCGGTGGCGGCCTGAACCTGTTCCTGCTTGTAATAGCGGTGGATGCCCCACAGGCCTGCCACCAGCGCAATGACCGGCAGGAGCGACGCCAGGCGCCAGCCCCATGAAGGTGGGCTGTCGTCCAGCCGGCGACCATGGTCGCTGGCGCGGGCGTAACGGCTTTCGTTCCAGTTGCTGTTCTGGCCGGCCCCGCCAGCTCCTGCCGTACTCAGCCCCGCGACGCTGACCTGAACGACTGGCGCCGGCGCCACGGCTGGCGCCAGGGCTGCCGCGCGGGCCTCTCGGCCAGCGCGAATGGCTTGTTCCCGAGCGATACGCAGACGCTCGGAAATATCATGCGGCACAGACTGCGCACCCTCTTCCAGGCGCGCGCTCAGACGCAGGGCAAAGCGCGCCTCGAGGGCTTCGCGTTGCGCTGGTGTCAGCGGGGTGGTGGGACGGGTTTTCACAATGTAATACCGCGAGATTGAAGGGCTTTGGCGAGTGACTGAACGGCGCGAGAGCAATGCGTTTTCACGCTGCCTTCCGAGCAACCCATGGCTGCGGCGGTCTCTGCAACATCCAGTTCCTCCCAGTAACGCAGCAGGAAGGCTTCCCGTTGACGTCCTGGCAGTTTGTTGATCTCTTCTTCTATCTGAATCAGGATTTCGGTTCGGCTGGCGGAATCATCAGCACCTTCCGAGCCAGTTTCGCCAGATCTCAACGATTCAAGCAGATCGAAGTCGCCGCTGTCATCCCCGTCAACAGAGGCTTCGAGGTCACCAATGTTGGTAAATACCGCATTGCGAACTTTCTGGCGGCGAAACCAGTCCAGCGTCGCGTTGGACAGGATGCGCTGGAACAGCATGGGCCACTCGTTCGAGGGGCGGTCCGCGTAACTTTGTGTCAGGCGGATCATGGCGTCCTGCACGATGTCCAGCGCCGCGTCCTCGTCGCGCACGGCGTAAACCGTGCGTTTGAACGCGCGTCGCTCCACACCTTTCAGGAAGGCGTTGAGCTCTTCTTCGTAAGAGGGGCTGGGCAGGGGAGTCATTTCGCGGGCGGATTATGGCATTGAGTCGTGAATCCTTGAGATCAGTGTCTTGGGGTTCGCTTGAATTGACGCGAAGGGATGCGATAATGTTCGTCTTTGCGCCATCTCGATCTGGTCTGAATCTGGACAGCCCGACCCTTAAGTAGGCTCCGGTGGCAGACCGCGCAGGCTCCAAATCCGCCTCACAAGGGCGAGCACGCTGGCAATCCGTTGTCGCAGTGCTGTTGTCTCAGACCTCACAAAAGGCTGTGGCGATGTAGAGGGGCACCGATCGTTTTTCGTTAGAGAAATTCGGAAAGGTTCCAATTCATCATGGACATGTCTCCTTCGGACATCAAACGCGCCGGCACGGCCGACGCACACGCTCAATCCCCCTCCGGCGAGATCCTCAACGGCTCCGACATCCTCGTACGCTGCCTTCAGGCTGAAGGCGTCAAGTACATGTGGGGCTACCCCGGTGGCGCGGTTCTCTACATCTACGACGCCCTGTACAAGCAGGACACCATCGAGCACGTGCTCGTGCGCCACGAACAGGCTGCCGTTCACGCTGCTGACGGCTATGCGCGCGCCACGGGCGACGTCGGCGTGGCCCTGGTGACCTCCGGCCCCGGCGTGACCAATGCCATCACCGGTATCGCCACCGCCTACATGGACTCGATCCCCATGGTGATCGTGACCGGTCAGGTGCCCACGCCCGCGATTGGCCTGGACGCCTTCCAGGAATGCGACACCGTCGGCATCACGCGCCCCATCGTCAAGCACAACTTCCTCGTCAAGGATGTGGCCGATCTGGCTGCAACCATGAAGAAGGCCTTCCACATCGCCCGCACCGGCCGCCCAGGCCCTGTCGTGGTCGATATCCCGAAGGACGTTTCCCTCAAGACCACTGCCTTCCACTATCCCGAGACAGTGGAAATGCGCTCGTACAACCCGGTGCGCAAGGGCCACGGCGGCCAGATCCGCAAGGCCGTGCAACTGCTGTTGACCGCCAAGCGCCCCTACATCTACACCGGCGGCGGTGTGATCCTGGGTGAAGCCTCCAAGGAACTGCGCGAGCTGGTGGACATGCTGGGCTACCCCAGCACCAGCACCCTGATGGGTCTGGGCGCCATCCCCGCGTCGGACAAGACCTTCCTGGGCATGCTGGGCATGCACGGCACGTACGAAGCCAACATGACCATGCAGAACGCCGATGTGGTGATCGCCATTGGCGCCCGCTTCGATGACCGCGTGATCGGCAACCCCAAGCACTTCGCCCAGGTCGAGCGCAAGATCATCCACATCGACATCGACCCCTCGTCGATCTCGAAGCGCGTCAAGGTCGACATCCCCATCGTGGGCGACGTGAAGGACGTGCTGCTGGAAATGATCGCGCAGATCAAGGAATCGCCGATCAAGCCCGACCAGCATGCCCTGGGCAAGTGGTGGGAGCAGGTCAACGAATGGAAGAAGCGCGAGTGCCTGAAGTTCAAGACCTCGACCGAGGTGATCAAGCCTCAGGCCGTGGTCGAGAAGCTGGCCGAGCTGACCAAGGGTACCGACTACTACATCACGTCGGACGTGGGTCAGCACCAGATGTTCGCCGCGCAGTACAGCAAGTTTGAAGAGCCTCGCCGCTGGATCAACTCCGGTGGCCTGGGCACCATGGGTGTGGGTCTGCCTTACGCCATGGGCATCAAGCTGGCCAAGCCGGATGCCGATGTCTTCTGCATCACGGGCGAAGGCTCGATCCAGATGTGCATCCAGGAACTGTCGACCTGCAAGCAGTACAACACGCCCGTCAAGGTGATCGCGCTGAACAACCGCTATCTGGGCATGGTGCGCCAGTGGCAGCAGCTGGATTACGGCGGCCGCTACTCGCACAGCTACATGGACGCGCTGCCTGACTTCGTCAAGCTGGCCGAGGCTTATGGCCACATCGGTCTGCTGATCGAGCGCCCTGAAGACGTGGAAGGCGCGCTGCGCGAGGCCATCAAGTTGAAGGACCGCACCGTGTTCCTGGACATCCGCACCGACCCGACGGAAAACGTCTGGCCGATGGTTCAGGCCGGCAAGGGCATCTCCGAAATGCTGCTGGGTTCCGAAGACCTGTAATTCACATAGGCCCGGCCTGAGGCGGGCAGGGTGCAGTCTGGTGCTTGCCGGTGCCTGACTGACGACCCTGAAAGCTTGGGACCGGGATGGACATTCAACCGATACCTGTCGCACTACGTGGCCACGGCCCTGGGGTTACCGCTCCCTGGCTAAAGAGCCCGCAAGGACGATCCATATGAAACACATCATTGCCCTTCTGGTCGAGAACGAAGCCGGCGCGCTGTCGCGCGTGGTGGGCCTGTTCTCCGCACGCGGCTACAACATCGAAAGCCTGACCGTCGCCACGACGGAAGATCCTTCGCTGTCGCGCATGACCATCGTGACCACCGGTTCCGACGACGTGATCGAACAGATCACCAAGCACCTGAACCGCCTGATCGAAGTCGTGAAGGTTGTCGACCTGTCCGAAGGCCCCTTCACCGAACGTGAGCTGATGCTCATCAAGGTGCGTGCCGTGGGCAAGGAGCGCGAAGAGATGAAGCGCATGGCGGACATCTTCCGCGGCCGCATCATCGACGTGACCGACAAGACCTACACCATTGAACTGACTGGCGACTCGGCCAAGCTCGATGCCTTCATCGAAGCCATTGACCGTGCCGCCATCCTTGAAACCGTGCGCACCGGGACCAGCGGGATCGGGCGCGGCGAGCGCATCTTGCGCGTCTGAGTCTGGCTCACCGCCGTTCTCTTTTTCCCGCTTTTGTTCCCCGCTTTCCCTCAGTTTCAACTGAACCAACTTTTCCGACGGAGATAAACATGAAGGTCTATTACGACAAGGACGCCGATCTGAGCCTGATCAAGGGCAAGAACGTGGCCATCATCGGTTATGGCTCGCAAGGCCATGCCCACGCTCAAAACCTGCGTGATTCCGGCGTCAACGTGACGGTCGGTCTGCGCAAGGGTGGCGCTTCGTGGTCCAAGGTGGAAGCCGCTGGCATCAAGGTCGCTGAAGTCAATGACGCCGTCAAGAACGCCGACGTCGTGATGATCCTGTTGCCCGACGAGAACATCCCCGAGGTGTACAACAACAACGTCGCCCCCAACATCAAGCAAGGCGCCACGCTGGCTTTCGCTCACGGCTTCAACGTGCACTACAACCAGGTCGTGCCCCGCGCTGACCTGGACGTGATCATGGTCGCCCCCAAGGGCCCTGGCCACACCGTGCGTTCCGAGTACCTCAAGGGCGGCGGCGTGCCTTCGCTGATCGCTGTCTATCAAGACAAGTCCGGCAAGGCCCGTGACATCGCTCTGTCCTACGCTGCTGCCAACGGCGGCACCAAGGGTGGCGTGATCGAAACCAACTTCCGCGAAGAAACCGAAACCGACCTGTTCGGCGAACAAGCCGTTCTGTGCGGTGGCGCTGTCGAGCTGGTGAAGATGGGCTTCGAAACCCTGACCGAAGCTGGTTACGCTCCGGAAATGGCCTACTTCGAGTGCCTGCACGAGCTGAAGCTGATCGTTGACCTGATGTACGAAGGCGGCATCGCCAACATGAACTACTCGATCTCGAACAACGCCGAATACGGCGAGTACGTGACGGGTACGGAAGTGATCAACGAGAAGTCGCGCGAAGCCATGCGCGCTGCTCTGAAGCGCATCCAGACTGGCGAATACGCCAAGATGTTCATCCTGGAAGGCAAGACCAACTACCCAAGCATGACCGCTCGCCGTCGTCTGAACGCTGTTCACCCGATCGAGACCGTGGGTGCCGAGCTGCGCGCCATGATGCCTTGGATCGCCAAGAACAAGCTGGTTGACCAGTCGAAGAACTGATCTGTGTGCCGGGTTTGGCCCGGTTGCATGATTGTTTGAATGAAAGCCGCCGGGGTGCAAGCCTCAGGCGGCTTTTTGTTTGTGCCTTGCTTGTTGTTTGATGGTTTTGGCTGTTGCTGTTGCTGTTCAGCATGCGCAGGTGGTGGCTTTTTGTCTGGGCAGCGCGGGGCGCGGCCGAGGTGGCATGCGCCCGGGCTTCAATGTTGGCGGTCCCGCCTCGCGGGACTGCTCTACGGTGCTCGTCCGGCTCAGGTGGCTGCGCAACTCGGCCTGCGGCCTCAAACATGCTCGCCATCCCCTTGTCTGTGACAAGGGGCAAACCTGAGCCTCCCTGCGCGCCTGCGACGCCAACAAGGCGCCCGGCCGCACACCACCTCAGCCTTTTTTCGCCCCGCTAGTGACATGCCTGGTGGTCTGCTGACTTCAGATGGGATGGCTTCTATCGAGCAGAGCACGCTGCGTTTTGCTTGTCAGCCGGCATGCCAGAACCCGCAGCCTGGGCATGCCACGAGCGAGGCGGAAAAGGGCTGAGCCGGCATCTGGCCGGGCGCCTTGTTGGCGCTGAGAAGCGCAGCGGGGAAGTGGGCACGCGCAGCGTGCGTCGTCAACTGACTCGCCGGAGCTGTCTGACCGGAGTGGTCGTCAGACCACGCAGGGAGTTCTCCGGCGCCACTTCCACGCGAGCATCGCAAGGCAGTCCCGCTTTCAAAGCGGGACCGTCAACAATGAAGCCCGGCCGGATGCCGGCTCAGCCCCCGCCTCGCGTTCTACCGAAAAAACGCCCAACTCAGCGCATGAGAACTGCACTTAACGAGAAGGCGCTTCCCAGTGCAAAGTCCCGCACACCTTGTCCATCAAGGGCAGCACGATGTTGAAGTTGTGTGTGTGCATGAGGTCGCGCCGATGATGAAGGCGGTGCAGCTGACGCATCTCGCGCAACCACGGCAGATTCGTCAGCCAGTGTCCGTCAGGCAGATGGTGGCAGGTGTGGAAGAACTCGTAGAGCAGGTAGCCCATGGTGGCGTGCGCCCCGAAGATCCAGCCTGTGTTGGCATCGACCAGCGCACTGATGATCCAGACTGAAGGTGCGACGAAGGCCGCCAGGTACACCACGATCAGCCAGGGCGGAAACAGGATCACACGCCAGTCCAGCCAGCTGTCGTAGCTCATCTCGCGCTCGCTGAAGAAGCTGTGATGGTCGCCAGTGTGCCGCGCATAGAAAAGCGCTGCCCAACTGCGTTTGTGATGGCCCAGTTCCCGGTGTACGAGGTAAACGGCCGCATTGAACACCAGCAGGCCCAAAGGCGCAGCCAGCCATTGCCACGGCAAGGCTTGCTGGACCTGACTCAGGAGCGCGCCGTAGGCCGTCAGGCCAAGGCCGAACACGAATGCAGCGTGCAGCAAGGCGCTGTAGTGCGGGCTGACCTGGGCCCGGTAGCGTTGGCGAAAGGCCTGGACGGCATCAGGTGTCATGGGGCAGGGCTTGGCGTGACTTTGCTGTCCGGCAGTGGGTTGGCTGTCCACCCGCCACCGATGGCTTTGTAGAGTAGCACGGTGGTCAACGCACGTGCAGTCTGCGCCTGGATCAGATCATCCTCACGCTGCAGAGCGCCCAGTTTCGCCTCCAGAACGGGCTGCAGCAAACCGGTACCCTCGTTGAACAGCTTCTCGGCGTGCACGGCGCCGTCGGCCGATGTGCGCCAGGCAGTTGTCAGTTGCAGCGCGCGTTGATCCAGCGCGCGGCGCGCACTGTAGGCGTTTTCGACGTCTTCGAGCGCGCTCATCACGGCCTGCTCATACTGCGCGGCGGCGGCTTCCAGCCTGGCGTCGCTGGCCTTGATGTTGGCCTGGATGCGTCCACCTTCAAAGATGGGCAGCTTCACGCCTGCACCCCAGGCCGTGAAGCTGGACGAAGCCGAAGGCAGGTTGCCGATTTCCAGGTGCCCGTCATTGGACAGGAAGCCCAGGTAGAACTTGGGCAGCACTTCAGCCTTGGCGCTGCCCAGGCGGGCGGCCAGGGCGCGGACCTGATTGGCACTGCCACGAACATCGGGGCGCCGCTCGAGCACGTCAGACGGCAGGATGCCGGGCAACTGGTCGGGGATGACGCTGCCATCTGCCGGGGCGCTGGCCGTTGGCGCGGGCAGGGCTTTGAGCGCCTCCGGTTGCTGGCCAGTCAGCACGGCCAGGCGGCGCAGGCGGGCGCCCAACAGAGATTGCAGTGGGGCCCTCATGGCGCCCAGCGCTTCGACGGCGGCTTGTGCACGGTCCACGTCATAGCGGTTGGCCTGGCCTGCATCGAATCGGCCCTGTGCATAGCGTTGCAGGCGCTGGGCGGTGCTGAGGCTGCGCGCCAGCACATCCATGCGGCGCTCGATGCTGCGGGCCTCGATGTAGTTGCTGGCGATGTCGCCTGCCACGATCATCTGCGCGCCATGCAGCTTTTCTTCGTATGCGAGGGCGGCCTGGCGGGCAGCTTCGGCGTCGCTGCGGCGTGAGCCAAAGATGTCTACCTCCCAGGCGGCTGCAAAACCGCTGCCATTGAAGGAGCTGATGGGGACGTTGAGTGCCGGCAGCGTCACCGGGACAGGCAGAGGCGGCAGGCTGGGGGCACTGACGTCATTGAACTTCTGGCGGCCTGTGGCACCGTAGGCCATCAGGGTCGGGTACAGCGCCGACTCCGCCATGGTCACAACGGTTCGCGCTTCCTTGACGCGCGCAACGGCCACGCGGATGTCGGCGTTGGCCGCCAGACCCTGATCGATCAACTGGATGAGCGTCGGGTCGGCGATGCCATGCCACCACCGGGCGATGTCCTGGTCTGTGGCGGTGGCGTTCGGGCTCTTGCCGACTTCCTCGAACGCCTTGGGTGTGGGCACGTCCGCAGGCATGTCCACCTTGATGGTCGTGCAGGCCATGAGGGACAGGCTCAACAGGGTCGCCAGGCTGCAGGTGCGCAGGGCAGATGGTCGGGTGTTCATGTCTGGCATTCGCAGATAGGCTCGGTACACGGCGTGTGGCAGGGGCAAGGTGCGATGTGGTCAGTTGACTGCTTCCAGCTGACCTTGTGCAGCGGCCAGCAGCACCGCCAGGGCCGTGGAGGCCACGCGCGTGCGCGGGCTGTCGGTGGAGTCGGTCAGGATCACCGGGACGCGGCAACCCAGCACAATGCTGGCCACATCCGCGCTGGCCAGAAAAATCAGTTGTTTGACCAGCATGTCGCCCGTTTCCAGGTTGGGCACCAGCAGCACATTGGCCTGGCCGGCCACGGGCGATTGCGGATCCTTGATGCGCGCCACATCGGCGTTGATGGCCGAATCAAATGACAGAGGGCCGTCAATCAGGCCGCCGGCAAGCTGGTGCCTTTCCAGCATCTTGCACAGGGCGGCAGCATCCATGGAGGATGGCAGGGCGCTGGTGATGGAATCTGCTGCGGACAGGATGGCCACACGTGGTTCATCAAAGCCCAGGATGCGGGCCAGATCGATGGCGTTCTGCACGATGTCGCGCTTGTCTTCCAGCGTGGGCTGCACGTGGATGGCCGCGTCGGTGATGATGATGGGGTGATCACACTTGGGCACGTCCGCCACATAGGCGTGGCTGGCGCGGCGATGGTGGCGCAAGCCGCCTTCGGCCGCCGTCACGGCTTGCAACAGCGTTTCACGGCCGATGTGACCTTGCATGATGGCGTCCACGCTGCCGGCGCGGGCGAGCGCCACGGCCTGCAGGGCGGCACGCATGGGCGTAGGGGCCTCGTCCCAGTCGCAGCCGGAGAGATCCAGTGCCAGTTCGGCAGCCAGTGCTTCAATGCGTGCACGTGGCCCGATGATGATCGGCTTGATCAGGCCAGCCTTGACTGCATCCAGCATGGCCATCAAGTTGTGGGCCGCGTCGGGAAACACCACGGCGCACCGGATGGCAGCGCGGGATGTGGTCAATGCCATCAGTTGAGCAAAACGCTCGTGGCGGTAGAGTTGCAGATCAGGCAAGGGCTGGGCTTCGCGCTTGACCTTGAGCGTGGGGGCCATGACCTCAGCTTCGCCGGTGATCACGGGTTTGCCCAGCTGGTTGCTGCACAGACAGTCCAGCAGGACCATGTTCTTGTCGCGCTTTTCCTTGACGGTGACCTTGACCGTGATGATGTCGCCCACGTTCACCGGCCGCACGAAGCGCAACTGCTGGCCCACATAGATCGTGCCGGGCCCGGGCAGTTTGGTGCCCAGCACGGTAGAGATCAGGGTGCCGCCCCACATGCCATGCGCGATCACCTTGTGGAAAGGCGTGTCGCGGGCATAGGCTTCGTCCAGGTGAGCGGGGTTCACGTCACCGCTGAGGATGGCGAACAGTTCGATGTCGGTCTTGGTCAGCTCGCGGGTCAGAGAGGCGCTGTCACCCAGCTGCAGTTCGTCGTAGCAGCGGTTCTCCAGCATCACGGGTGCGGCGGCATCCAGTTCGGTGTTCATCTTGTTGGTGCTCACTGTTCGTGCACGTAGTCGCCGGGGGCGTCGGGCAGCTTCTTCTTCTGGCCGGGCAGGCCCATGCGCGGCGGTGCGGTCAGGCCGCTGGAATGCTCGACCAGCCAGTTCTCCCAGGCGGGCCACCAGGAGCCTTCCTGATGCGGTGCCTCGGCCTGCCAGCGCTCGGGTGAGATGTAGCGCTCGTCCGGCGTGCGGCGGCGGATCTGGTAATGGCGTCTGGAATGGCCGGGTTCGCTCACGATGCCAGCGTTGTGGCCGCCACTGGTGAGCACGAAGGTGATGTCCAGCGGCAGCAGGTGCAGCTTGTAGACGGACTTCCAGGGCGCCACGTGGTCGCTGATGGTGCCCACGGCAAAGCAGGGGATGCGGATGTCGGTGAACCAGATGGGGGCACCGTCCACCTCATAGCGGCCGGTGGCCAGGTCGTTGTGCAGGAAGAGCTTGTGGAGGTATTCCGAGTGCATCCGGGCCGGCATGCGCGTGGTGTCGGCGTTCCAGGCCATCAGGTCATTGGGCTTGTCGCGCTGGCCCAGCATGTAGTCCTTCAAGGCGCGCGACCAGATCAGGTCGCTGGTGTGCAGCAGCTTGAAGGCACCCGCCATCTGCGAGCCTTGCAGTACACCTTGCTCGGCCATCATGGCCTCCAGCAGGTTGACCTGGCTGTGGTTGATGAACAGCAGCAACTCGCCGGCTTCGGTGAAATCGCCTTGTGCGGCAAACAGGGTGATGGTGCCCAGGCGGTCGTCGCCATCGCGGCCCATGGTGGCGGCCGCGATTTCCAGCATGGTGCCCCCCAGGCAGTAACCCACGCTGTGGATCTTGCGCTCGGGGACGATGGTGCTGATGGTGTTGACGGCCGCCATGACCCCATCGACACGGTAGGTCTCCATGCTCATGTCGCGGTCGACCGAAGTCGGGTTCTTCCACGAGATCATGAAGACCGTGTGGCCCTTGTCGACCAGGAACTTCACCAGCGAATTGTGCGGCGAGAGATCCAGGATGTAGTACTTCATGATCCATGCCGGCACGATCAGGATGGGCTCGGCGTGCACCTTGTCGGTCGTGGGGCTGTACTGGATCAGTTCGATCAGGTGGTTGCGGAAAACGACCTTGCCCGGCGTGATGGCCACGTTCTGGCCTGGGGTGAATTCGTCCACCCCGGCAGGCGGGAGCTTGTGCACGATGCGGTGCAGGTCGTCGAGCCAGTTCAGCGAGCCACGAAACAGGTTCAGGCCATGCTCGTCCTGGGTGGCGTTGACCACATCCGGATTCATCCAGGGCACGTTGGAGGGCGAGAACACGTCCATCCACTGGCGTGCGGCAAAGGTGGCCACGTTCTCGTGCTTGTGGCTCACGCCTGGCACGTCACGTGTGGCACGGTCCCAGGCGCGCTCCATCACCTGGAAGGTCTGGGCATACAGGTTGTAGGGCCAGTGTTGCCAGGCCGGGGTGCTGAAACGAGGGTCGGTACAGCAGGTCGCTGATGGGTTGGCCTGCATCAGATTGGCGGCGGCCTGCTGGGCGTCCTCCAGCGTGCCCTTGATCACATCGAGCTGCTTGCCCGGCGAAATCATCAGGTGCGACAGCCAGTCCAGGTAGACGAGCATGCCGTGGATGTGCGACATGCCGCCGGTCAGCTGCCCCAGCTCGCCCTGCACATGGCGGTCGATCTTGTGGACCAGCTCCTGCCATTGGTCGGCGCTGGGTGTGTGTACCTGGATGTCGTTGCTCATGTGATTCACCTTGTGTGTGCGGATGTCAGCCTTGTCTGGCCAGCATCGAACGGAATCTTGTCAGGGCGATGAAAAGAAACAGCGCCCCGCAAGCGGCCACGGCCAGCAGCTGGGGCCAGACGATGTCGATGCCCGCACCTCGGTACAGCACGGCCTGGGTCATCTTCACGAATTGCGTGGTGGGCGATATCTGCACGATACGCTGAATCAGCTCCGGCATGCTCTCTACCGGCGTGGCGGCGCCTGACAGCAGGTAAAGCACGACGTAGACCGGGGCGGCCAGCAGCCCGAACTGCGGCATGGACGAGGCCAGCGTGGCCAGCAGGATACCCAGAGCCGTGACGGCGAACAGGTAGAGCGCCGTGCCAGCGAGGAACAGCGGCACCGAACCCAGCAGGGGCACATGCAGCCACTCGTGCACCACCAGCCACAGCGACAGGCTGACGGCCAGCAGGATCACGCCGCCGTTGGCCAGGATCTTGGCCATGGCGATCTCGCTGGGCCTCACCGGCATGACCAGCAAGTGCTCGATGGTGCCGTGCTCGCGTTCGCGGATGACGGCGGCACCCACCAGGATGATGGCCAGCACGGTGACGTTGGTGACGATCTGCATGACCGAGGTGAACCAGTGCGACTGGTTGTTCGGGTTGAACAACACGTGCATCACGGGCGGTGCAGGCAGCATGGATTCGATGCCCTGCTGGTGGAAGAAGTCCAGCAGTTCCTTGAGGAAGATCTGGTTGAGGTAGACCACGCCCAGGCCGGCCTGCGTCATGGCAGTGGCATCGACCGTGACCTGCACGGCGGGTGCGCGGCGCGCCAGCACATCGGCTTCGAAGCGCGGCGGGATGTCGATCACGAAGATGACGTCGCTGCGGTCCAGCGCCAGCGTGGCCTCCTGATGGGTGATGTCTCGCGGGGCCTTGAAGTAGGGCGGGCGAATGGCATCGCGCAGGCGGCGTGACAGGGCGGAGTTGTCGCTGTCGATGATGCCGACCGAGGCATTGGCCACTTCGGCCTTGACACCCTTGGCGGTGGAGTAGATGGCCACCGTGAAGGCGAAGATGATGAGGGCCATCAGCGGCACGTCGCCAAACAGGCTGCGCAGCTCCTTCATGGCCAGGCGCGAGACGTTGAGGATCCATTGGCGCATGGTGCTCAACCCTCCTGCTTTCTGACCAGCACCCGTGCCAGCCCCAGGTAGAGCAGGCCGAAGCCGGTCAAGGCGGCGTACATGGGCACGAAGCTGTCAAAGCTCAATCCCTTGGTGAAGGTGCCCAGGCTGATCAACTGGAACCACGAGGCCGGAAAGCCTTTGCCTACCCACAAGGCCGAGCCCGTGAGGGTGGACACCGGGTAGAGCAGGCCCGAGAAGTTCACCGAGGGAATCAGGCAGATGATGGCTGAGGCAAAAGAGGCGGCGACCTGTGATTGCAGGAAGGCCGAGATCAGCAGACCCAGCGCCGTGGTGGCAAACACGAAGGTCAAGGCGCCGAGCGCCAACGCGAAGAAGTTGCCTTTCAAGGGTACCTGCAACAGCACGATGCTCAGGAAGACCAGCGTGAGGAAGCTCGCCATGGCCAGCGCGATATAGGGCAGTTGCTTGCCCAGCAGGAACTGGCCCACGCTGGCCGGCGAGGCATACAGGTTGATGATGGAGCCCATCTCTTTTTCGCGCACCACGCCCAGGGCCGTGAGCATGGCCGGGATGATGATCAGGCACAGCATCAGCAGGCCTGGCGTGGAGGCGTAGATGCTGCGGAACTCCTGGTTGTAGGAGAAGCGCGGTTCCAGGCTGGCAGGCAGGGTGGGGGGCGTCAGCCCCGGTTGCTCTCGGGCGAAGCGCATGGCGTGTTCCAGCACGATGCCGGTGGCGTAGCCCCGCACGTTTTCGGCGGTGAAGGGGCTGGCCCCATCGATGTAGAAGGCCACTTCGGGGCGCCTGCCACCGATCAGGTCACGCCCGTAATGCGGCGGGATCTCCACCACCAGCGCGGCGTCGTGGGCCTGCAGCACGCGGTTGACGTCGGCCATGTCCCTGAGCGGCTCGCGTTGTTCAAAGTAGCGCGAGCCGGCAAAGTGCTCGATCAACTGGCGGCTGTCGTAGCTCTGATCGTGGTCCAGCACCGAAAACGCCACGTGCTCGATGTCGAAGGAGATGCTCCAGGCAGCGGTCACCAGCAGGATGATGGGGCCCAGGATGGCGAAGGTCAGGCGGATCGGGTCGCGCTTGAGCTCCATGGCTTCGCGGCGGGCGAACGCCCACATGCGTGACAGCCACAGGGTCGTGCCATTGCTGCGCTGGTGGTTGGCTTGTGTCGACGCCCCGCCGGCTGGTGATGGTGCGGCTTGTTGCCCGGTCTGTGGCGCCTCGGCCTTCACGGTGGAGGCTGCCTGCGCGGCCTGCACGGTGTCGTCGGCCTGTTCGAGGTAGGCGATGAAGGCGGTCTCCAGTGTGTCGGCCTGCTTGCTGTCGCGCAGTTCCTGCGGTGTGCCCACGGCGAGCACCGTGCCACGGTGCATCAGCGAGATGCGGTCGCAGCGTTCAGCCTCGTTCATGAAGTGGGTCGATACGAAGATGGTGACCTGTTCGTCGCGTGCCAGTTTGGCCAACTGGCGCCAGAACATGTCGCGCGCAGCCGGGTCCACGCCCGAGGTGGGTTCATCCAGAATCAGCACCTCCGGGCGATGCAGGCAGGCCGCAGCCAGTTGCAGGCGCTGGCGCATGCCCAGAGACAGCGCCATGGGGTTGGCTTCGGCGTGCTCGGCCAGATCGAAGCGCTGGAGGCCGTCTTCAATGGCTGCATCAGCCGCCGTGCCTTCGAGGCGATACAGCCGGGCATGCAGCGCCAGGTTTTGCCGCACGCTCAGTTCTTCATACAGCGAGAAGGCCTGGGACATGTAGCCCACACGCATGCGCGTGGCCAGGTCCCTGGCGTTGATGGGCTGACCCAGCAGCATGGCTTCTCCGTCGCTGATGTCCAGCAGGCCGGTGAGCATCTTCATGGTCGTGGTCTTGCCGCAGCCGTTGGAGCCGAGGAAGCCGAAGATCTCGCCGCGCTCGATGCGAAAGCTCACGTTGTTGACGGCGATGAAGTCGCCAAAGCGGCGTGTCAGGCCACGTGCCTCAATGGCTGGCGGGCCGTCGGTGTGGGCGCGAGGCGGGATCACCAATGGCTCGCCGCTGCCGCGTTTTTCCGGGGGCAGCAAGGCGATGTAGGCCGCTTCCAGCGTCTTCTCTGGTGTGCGCTCCAGCACCGCGCACGTTTCATCAAACACGAGGATGCGCCCGGCGTCCATGGCCACGAGGTATTCGAAGCGCTCGGCCTCTTCCATATAGGCCGTGGCCACGATGACGGTCATGCCCGGGCGTTCTCGACGCAAGGTTTCCACCAGCGACCAGAACTGGCGCCGTGACAAGGGGTCCACACCCGTGGTGGGCTCATCCAGGATCAACAGATCAGGGTCGTGGACGAGGGAGCAGCACAGGCCCAGCTTCTGTTTCATGCCGCCCGAGAGTTTGCCGGCGGGGCGGTCTCGGAAAGGCGCCAGGCCGGTGGCGTCCAGCAGGCGCTGGATGCGGGCTTCGCGCTCTGCAGCGCCTTGGCCGAACAGGCGCGCGAAGAAGTCGATGTTCTCGGCCACCGACAACGTCGGGTAAAGGTTGCGCCCCAGGCCTTGCGGCATGAAGGCCACACGCGGCGCCATTTGCGCGCGGTTGTTGGCGTCGGCCATGTTCAGGCCCAGCACCTCCACCTGACCATGCTGGATGCGCTTGACGCCCGCGATGATGGACAGCAGTGTGGACTTGCCCACGCCATCAGGCCCGACCAGGCCGATGGTCTTGCCCATCGGGAGCGCCAGGTTGACGTGGTCCATGGCACGCGTGGCGCCGTAGGTGTGTCCCAGGTCCGTGACCTTGACGGCCACCTGCTGCGCGGCGTCCACGGGCTTGTCGGCTTCAGGCCGGTTCATGATGGTGTGGCCTGTGCTCAGGGTTGGGCGGCTGAGGCGGCTTCGGCCGGAGGCAGTTTGACGCTGAGCTTGGCGGGCCAGGCCACAGACGCATCCGAGCGAACGAAGCCATAGCCGGTGAGGCCTGCCTTCACATAGGCGGCATATTGAGCGGCCACTTCCGTGGGCACCTGCAGCTTGACGCGGTAGACCAGCTTGTCTCGCTCCGACATGGTCTCCACATACTTGGGCGTGAACTGCGCTTCACCCGCCACAAAGGACACCTGCGCGGGGATGACGAACTGCGTGGCGGCATCCAGCACGATGCGGGCCTCATCGCCCACCTTGAGCTTGCCGGCCACCGATGTGGGCAGAAACACGGTCATGTAGACGTTGGAGGTGTCCAGCAGCGTGGCCACGCGGCCGCCGGACGGGATGACGGAGCCAGGCTCCACCACGCGGTATTCGATGCGGCCTTTGACGGGCGCGCGCAGGCTCATGTCTTCGATGGCGATGTCCAGGCGCTTCATTTGCGCTTCGGCTTCGGCGCGGGCGGCGGTGGCCTCGCCAATGGCTGCCGTGGCCACCATGACGCCAGCGTTCTCTCCATCGCGTTGGGCCTGCCGGCGCTCGACTTCGGCGCCGGACACCAGTGCGTCCTGCTTCAACTTCGTGGTGTGATCCAACTCCAGTTGCGCCATGCGTGCCATGACTTTGCGGACTTCGGTTTCTGCCGCCGCGCGTTGCATGGCCTGACTTGCACGCTGGCGGGCAGCTTCCACGGCGGCGCGTTGCGCGACCAGCTCGGTGCTGTCCTGGCGGGCGATCAGGTCGCCGGCCTTGACGATATCCCCTTCACGCACGGGCAACTCGATGATGCGTCCTGGGTACTTGGCCGCGATCTCGATGCGCTCGACCTCCAGCCGCCCGTTGCTGCGCACCAGGCCGGCAGGAATCGGATCGCGATGGCTGTTGACCCACCAGGCCACGCTGCCGGCCACGCAGGTCAGGGCTGCCAGGATCAGCCAGGTGTTGGTTTTCTTGCTCATGGGTGGACAGGGAGATGGGCCGCGCTCAACAACTGAGCGCGCAGATGAGGGGCGATCACGTCGAGCAACTGTTCGACGCGTTCGGGGGTGATGGCGTCCCAATCCATGCGACGCATCAAGACCGAGTCTGCAAGACGGAAGCAGACAAATTGATGAAGCACGACAAAGGAGAGGGCGCGGGTCTGGAAATCGTCAGGCGAGCGCTGGATGATGCGCGCCATGATGTCGGTGAGGCACTGCTGCATGGGCTCCACCACCTGCGCAAAGATGCGCTCGAAGGCTTCGCCATGCTCGGCTTGTGCGCGCAGGAAGAACTGGATCCAGCTGGCGGGCACCTTGTCGGCCAGCAGCAGGCGGGCTTGCGTGAGCATGAACGCCATGACCTGGTCGATCAACTGGTGCACGTCATTCGTTCGGGCGCTTTGCGCCTTGAGCAACTGAAGCGGTGCGGCTTGTTCCTGCTCGATGAAGCCGGCCAGGTAGCCCGCCGCTTCGGCATACAGATCGTCCTTGGAGCCAAAGTAGTAGGGAATGGCGCCCAGGTTCATCTCGGCGGCCTGGGCGATCATGCGCGTGGTGGTGGCGTCAAACCCATGTTTGCCGAACAGATCCAGCGCCGCCAGGATCATGCGTTCGCGCGCCTGGGCGCCGCGGGAAGCGTCCGGTGTTCGGCTGGCATGCTGGGCGGGAGCGGACATGGCACGATCTGAAATCAAAGTCAGTCGATCGTATGACTTTGAATTTCTAAGGGTTTGACCCAGGTCAAGCGCTTGTTGACGCGGCTCGCTTTTGCGTCAGGCACGGCGCCGTGCCCGCGTCGGCGGTCAGTCGATCGGACGACTCATGAACACCGCGCCTGTGCCGAAAGAGGCCAGTTTCTCGCCGCTCGCTTGCTGCCCCGATTCATTGATGGCGAACCCGAACCGACTCCAGAACGCGCTGGAGTCCTGCACGGCAACCAGGCCGGCCTGTTGCAAGCCCAGGTCTTTCGCCCGGGTCAGGGCCTCGCTCACCAGCATGGGGGCCAGCCCAGTGCCACGCGCTTGCGGTCCGATGGCCAGATCGTGCAGATAGAGCCAGTCAGGCGTGATGCTGCGTTGAAATGCGCTGGCATGCAGCGCAGGCAGCTTGCCGCCCTCGATGGGCAGGCACACCAGATACGCACAGACCTGGCCCTGCTGCTCTGCCACCCAGCAGGTGTCGGGCGATGCGGCCCATTTGGATTCGAAAGCCACAAGCGGCTCATGGAATGCGGGCAGATAGCACTGTTGCTGGATGGCCAGCACGGCAGCAAGATCCTGGTGTGCCATGGGGCGAATCAGTGGTTTGGATGGGCGTGTCACGACGGAAGTGAGCGTTTAACCTGAGGTGTTTTTTGCAGACAGTCGCCACTGGTCACGCAATCTGACCATGGCTTCGTGCAAACTGCTGCCTTTTGAGGCGTAGGCCGTTTGAGGTCAAGTATTCATGATTACATATCAGCGTTCCAAGTCCTGGCAGATCGCTGCGGCCGTGGCTGTGGTGGCAGGGGTAGCAGGCGCCATTTACTGGTTCACGGGATCGTCCGATGAACACGCCGGCGTGGTCCTGGCCGACAACAAGGCCAGCGGTGCGGGCTGGGTTCAGCCTGGCGTAGGCTCGGATGATCTGGGGGCCGCTCTCAAGGTTCCAGTCCTGGCCGATGGCCGACCTGCCGACGTTCAGGCCGAAGACTGGAACACCCTGAACGGCATCATGGCCAAGCTGGGGCAGCCCAAGCAGGAGGCCGAGCGCATTGTTGGTTACCTGCGTTACCAACACACCTTTGAAGCCTGGCAGACGCTGGACGAAACCAAGGATGCCAAGCGCCGTCAAAGCGCCGCCAAGGCCTTGCTGGCCGAGTTGCCTGATCGTCTCTCAACGGGTGAGTTCACACCCATTGAGGCCAATCTGATGGGCGCAGTGCTGCTGGCTGACATCGAACCGGACGAAAACAAGCGCAACAAGCTGGTGGAAGAGCTGCAAGGCAAGCTCAATGGCATCGCGCCCATGACCGAAGACGAGCAGCAGATGCAGGCCAAGACGCGCCAGACGGAACTCAAGCGCCGCATGGCCACCGCCTATGGCGAGTGGCAGGCCAAGACGAATCCGGCAGACCGTACGCCCGCCAAGCTGGAGCAGGCACTGGAAGAAGTGCGCCGCGCTTACAACAGCGGCGAGTTCTGATCTGACGGAAGGGCGTGTGCCGACCGTGGTCGGCGCCGCTCATCAGGCGTTCAGCTTGCGTCGCGTCGCAATGGCGATGCCGAACATGCCCAAAGCCAGCATGCCCACGCTGGGAATCTCGGGCACAGGCGCTGCCATCGTGGCGGTGTAAGGCTTGTCCGAGACGTTGAAGCGCAGTGCTGGCGAAATCTTGATGTCCAGCCGACCGAAGTCGAGTTGCCCCAGCACGTCAATGGCGTAGTCGGGCAGCACCAGCGCTTGCATGAACGCAGACTGCGCGCCCGTCGTCAGCTTCATCTGCGTGAGCGACATCTGCATGGACAGGCCTCCTGACGTGGAGACGTGCAAGCCTTGTTCGACGTTGAAGTTGTAGACGTCGAAATTCCTGGTGGTGCCCGCCTTGCTGATGAAGTCAGCCGACAGCACGTTGCGCTTGAAATCCAGCGCAAAGTTGGCGAGTTGCAGGCCACCTTCCTCGCTGTAGATCCCCAACGCCGAGCCACTGGCATGACCAGCCGTGGGCGAAATGTTCAGGGGCAGCAGGGACATCGACAAGCTGACGTCCGTGACCGGCATCGAGAAGGACCACAGGCCAGGTGTGGTCTGCTTGCTGTTACCCAACGCGCGGACACTGATGCCCATGTTCTGCATCAGATCCTGCGTATCACTGTTGAAGGTGTACTGCGAATTGGCTTGAATGTTGGTGGTGGGCAGCGTCACGTTGATGGCGGCTGCTTGCGTGCTGAACGATGCCGCCACCACGCCGATGGCCACCGACGCGACATGCAAACCGGATCTGATTGAGGTGCTGACCATCTGATACTCCTTGATACCTTGATCGAAGGATGACAGAAGCGCTCCGTTGTGGCATGCGTGTGCCCTCACGCAAAAAGGCGCCGGTCAACTTGTTCACGATATGGCGTGATGTGCCGTGTGGTCCGGGCGACAACAAAGCGGTGCTTTCGACGCTTATGAATGAGGCCGGAGCGCAGACTGTGATCTGGATCACGCTAGAATGGCGCACACGCGGGTGTCGTTCAATGGTAGGACTCTTGCTTCCCAAGCAAATAACGTGGGTTCGATTCCCATCACCCGCTCCACATGTGAATTGAAAAGGCCAGTCCGAGACTGGCCTTTTTTCATCGTGTTTCTGCTGTCAATCAGGCCTCGCAGGTGCGCGAGCCATCACGGGCATTCAGACGACCAGATGCCGCTCGGACATGTAGTCCTTGCGAAAGTCCTCGAAAGACTGCTTGTCAGCGGCTTCAATGGTCGCCTGCTCTGTCAACGATGCCTGAGCCTGCTCCTTGAATCGCGCGAGCGTCTCAGCAGGCAACGCTGTCGCCATCAGTGTTTCCCGAATTTGTGCCGATCGAGCATTGGTAAAGCCTGCATGACCATCCCCCGGGGCACCCTGCAGGGCTGTGACGACGCGGGCTGAGGGCAGCAAGGATGGATCAAGCAAGGCCGCGTTGGCCGCCTGGCAGATGCGCTGGTGCGAGTCTCCTCCTTGGAGCGCATCCAGTGCCTGCGCGATCGGTTCACATTCCGCGAGAATGGTTTGGGCCCATTGAGTCAGAGGGATCTGCTGTGCGTCTTTGTCGATGCGCAGCCCGGGTTCGCGGCCGCGCGCTGCCACGATTTGCTGATTGCGCACCAGCGCCGCGATCTCCTGGGGCGTGTCCAGCGGGCTGTCTGACAACAGGCAGTGCAGCAGAAACATGTCGAGAAATCTGGCCGTGTCCTCGTCGATGCCAACCGGCAGGAAGGGGTTGAGGTCCATGCACCGGACCTCGACATATTCCACGCCGCGCTCACGAAGGGCGTGCAGGGGGCGCTCACCCGTGTGGATCACGCGCTTGGGGCGGATGGTGCTGTAGAACTCGTTTTCAATCTGCAGCAATGAGGTCGATAACTGCCGGTATGCCCCGTCCACATCCTGGATGCCGAGCGCCTCGTAGGGCGGATAGGCGTGTGTGAGGGCGTTTTGAAGCGAGGCGGCATAACCTTTGAGCCCGTTGTAACTGACGGCCAGCGAGCTCTGGGCATCACTTTGGTAGCCCAGTCGGCCCATTCGCAGCGACGTCGCGTGTGGCAGATACAGGGTGTGCTCGCCCAATGGTTGCAGGCCGTGAGGTTGGCCTTTCACGAAGTCCGCATTGACGGCCGGGGAGGCACCAAACAGCACGAGCAACAAGAAGGATTGCCGGCGGAAATTGCGGATCAGGCCGAAATAGTCTTCATTGCTGAGTCCCGGCATGGACCAGTTGTAGTGGATGCCGGAAATGGTTTGCATCCGCCTGCCGTAGCGATGCGACAGGCCCATGCGGTAGACACTCTTGGCTTTGCCAACATTGGACGATCCATATTGGCCGATGGGGATGTCGTCATCCGGTGGCAGCACGCAGGGCATGCTGCTTGCCCACAGTAGCTCGTCACCGATGGCTCGGTAGACAAACTGATGAATGCGGGTCAGTTCTTGCAGGCAGTCCTGTACGCTTTTGTGCGCGCCTGTCACCACCTCCACCTGAGATTCGCTGAAATCAGTGGTGATATGGGGGTTGGTGAGCGCAGAGCCCAGGGCTGGGGGATGAGGCGTCAGCGCCAGTTGACCGCTCGGAGTTGTGCGCAGGCTTTCCTTCTCGATACCACGTCGGATGCCAGCCAGGCTCTCCGGGGGCAGTGCGCGCAGACGTTCATGCAAGCTGGTCAAACGCAATCTCCTCAATTCATGTCGAGGCGCGAAGTTATCAGAGATCGACAAACCTTGCAGATCATGCGCTCGCTGCATATGTATCTGATGGAGCATTTCTTGCGGGATATCAGGAACAGCCTATGGTTCAGCTTGTTCCTGCCGATATGACGGCATGGCCTGTTGTCCAGAATACCCTTGACATGTGTCTGATCATCAAAAAGCCCTTGGGGCGCCACATCACTGCCGACTTCCTGGAAAACGCATGGCAGCGTAATTCCCACGGTTGGGGTACCTTCCACCTCGCCAACGGCAAGGTGGTGTGGTCGCGCGGTCTGTGCTTGCGGGAATTGATTGCACACAACGCCAGGTTGCCGCTGGACGCAGAGGTCTACCTGCACCTGCGCCGCGCCACCTATGGTGAGGTCAACCAGGACATGGCCCACCCCTATGTCGTGCGGCCGGGCATGCTTCTGATGCACAACGGCAGCATCGCCCATCTGGCGCCACAGGATCCGTCGCGCAGTGATACGTCGGAACTGGCGCGCCTGCTGCACGACATGCTGGCCGATCTGACGGATGCACAGGCAGCCAGCATCATCCGATCACAAGGGTTTCGGGCGCTCACCGCGCCACTGATTGAAGGCTCCATGGTGGTACTGATGGACGCCCAGGGCCCGGTGCGCCTGGGCCGCGACTGGCACACCATTCAGGCTGTTGACTGGAGCGAGGCCATGGCTGGCGTGGATGTGTCGAACACACATACATGGGGGCGCCAGACCTCTGCCAAGCCCTCGTCCCAAGTGGGCGAGGCTCACGCGGCTGTATTGGCCGAGCCAGCCTGATCAGGCTCTGGCGCAAGGCCAGCCCAGGAAAAAATGCTGCGCTTGATGCTCGGGTGCCCGAATGAGCCCCGAGGCGGCCATCTTCTGGATGACCGAACTGGTCAATTCCTCGTCGTGCAGCAGTGCACGCAATGCCGTCAGTGGCGTGAAACCGTTGAGGACGGCAAGCAAGCGCCTTTCGCTGGCGTTCAGCGATGAATGAATTGCCAGCAACGCAGATTGTCCTGCCGCTGTTCGCTCGAAAACAGCGTCATGAAGGTGTGACGAAGAAGGCTGCATGTCTGCTCCTGGAAGTTGCCAAAATGATCAATCACCATCGCCAGATTTCGTCGTCACTGACTGTTTTCTGAGTTCCTCAGTTCGAATCCAGAATAGCCGGTAACGCTGGTGAAACCCGAATGCCCCCTCGCCTTGATGGGGCACCCAGGTGTCCCGTCATGTTTCTGCCGACCGCTTTCGAGACTTCCCCCCAGTGAAGCGCTGCGCTGCCATGTTTTCGTCACACGTGGGTAGCAGACTCTGCGGCAGGATTACTCGGGGGCAAGCATGCAAAAGAGTCAAGCGCTGGCGTCATTGGGGCAACGTGGCCTGTTGATGCCGGTATGGGTGAAAGCGGCATTGGCCGCCAATGACAGGCTCAAGGTTTACCTGACGGTATTGCAGGCCGCAGCAACTCACGCGGATCATCCCGATCGCGAAGCGTTGGACCTGGCCCGTGAGCTGGATGCTGCAGGCTTGGGCAACGCCACCTGGTTGCATGATCTGCCTTCCGGGGCAAGTTGCATCGATGGCATCCTGATCGTGCCTGAACTGGATCGCCTGATCAGCAGTCTGGCGGATGATCTGGCCACCATGGCCAGGCCCGTGCTGGAGGCCTGCACAGATGATGCCGAGCCACATCTGCGGGTACACCAGTGGCAGGATTGGCTGGACGCATTGCACGGCGAACAACTGGAAAAATCGCAGCTGCACAGCCTCACACATGGTGACCGACATGCGGGTGACAGCGTGCACCTGCTGATCATGGATCTGCACAAGCAGATCAACCACCTGGCGGCCTCACTGGCCAGCGAGGTGATCGATGGCGCACATGTCTGGCAGTTGAACGACGACGATCGTCCGCTGGTGAGCGCGTTCATGCGGGGGCTCAACCGCACGGCGCCATTGAAGCTGGATCACCCAGGCCTGGACACGGCGGCCACGCGCGACGGTGAACTGTTGCTGCTGCAAAACGACATTGGAACCAACGATGCCCACGTGCTGGTCATGCGCATCAAGGGGCTGGACATCAGCCTGACTTACTCCGATCTGCACAGCAGCCGCTTTGCCTTCTTCCAGAGTTTGCTGGCGCCACTGGGGGCATCCTGGTCCGCGACCGAGTCTCGTGTGACGGCAGACCTCAACCAAGGGGCCGCCTATTCAGTCGGTACGGCACGCTTTGCTTGCCAGGACGAGGCGCAGTTGGCCCAGACGCTGGAGGGCCTGGGCGCGAGCATCGTTTTCCTGATCGACTGGAACCGGGCTCGCAAACGTTTGCTCCATTTCGTGAGCAAGGAAGGCGCCATTGCGGTGTTGACGGCGGCGGCACACGCTGAAGTCGGGCACATGGCCTGGTTGAAGGCGGGCGGGGAGCGCCTGGTGTTCAATGCCATGCAGACCGCTGGTGCCGGGGCCTTCCGCATTGGTGATCGACTGGATGATGTGTTGGGCGATGTTCAGGCGCAGAACTTCCTGCTGGATGTGATGCGCCTGGCCAGCGAGGCCTTGTTGCATGGTCAGCCTCTTGCGCTGATCGCCGATGAAACGCGCCTGTTGTTGTCTCGGCAGGTGCAGAAGCGCACGACGGAGTTTGACCTGCTGGATGATCACGCTGCCTATTGCCAGGCCCTGGCGCAGGCCGTCAGTGATGGCCTCGCGCACGGCCACGACAGCTTGCGCGAGGAGGCGCAGGACCTGGCTGCGCGTGCCAAGGCCTGGGAGCGTCGCGCCGATCACCTGGTGATGCAAGCCAGACAGGAGGCGGAGCGTCAACCGCGCTGGCAGCCTGTGGCACGGCTGATGGCGCTGTCCGACGACGTGGCTGACGCGCTTGAAGAAGCGGCCTTCATGATGAGCCTGATCGCCGACCATCATCAGAAGGGCTGGAACCTCGATGTGAGGCAGGCCTTGTCCAGGTTGGCTCAGACTGTCTTGCAGGCCACGCAGGATCACATCAAGGCCCTGGCCATTGCGCGCACCCTGGGCAGCCAGAGTGATGCATCCGACAGCGATGCCTTCCTGGCCGCGACCTGGAACGTGCTGCGCGCCGAGCGTCAGTGCGACGAGTTGCTGCGCCAGGCCAGGCGTGTGATCCTCCACGCCATTGACGATGCGCCCTCCCTGATGCTGGCCAACGACCTGGCCATGACGCTGGAACTGGCATCCGACCGATTATTGGCTGCAGGCTACGGGCTCAGGGAACTGGCCTTCGACAAGGCGGGAGCGCAGTCATGAGCATGGCCAACGCGCTGTATCTGATCGGGTGCGGCAGCCCTGAGCAACGGCATGAGCAACAGGGGCGTGCCACTGCTCAGACCATGGGCTTCAAGGCGTACAACCTGCTGCGCATGGCTCAGATCAACCTGCCAGTGCCCCCCGCCTTTGTACTGGGGACAGCCTACTGCCAGGACGACGCCACCCGCGCTGAAGCTTCGACGCCCAAGACCTGGGTGCCAGGCTTGACAGCCCTCCAGGATGCGTGCGGGCTATGGTTGGGTGATGCTCGTCGGCCCTTGCTCCTGTCGGTTCGATCGGGTGCGCCTGTGTCCATGCCCGGCATGATGGAGACGCTGCTCAACATTGGCTTGTGTGATGCCACCGTGCCCGGGATGATTCGTCAGACCGGCAACCCTAGGCTGGTCTGGGATGCTTACCGCAGACTGGTGGTGACTTACGGCGAAGTCGTAGCGGGGCTGGATCTCGCCTTGTTCGACGCCGAGACAGCCGCAGTAGCTGGCGGCCGCGACGAGCGGGATCTGGATTTTGCCGAGTTGCGAGCCATCACACGTGCATGTCTGGCCACGTATGCCCGAGAGGCCGGACACGCTTTTCCCCAACATCCACAGGCTCAATTGACCGCAGCGATTTCGGCCGTGCTCAAGTCCTGGCAATCAGCCAAGGCTTGTGAATACCGGCGTGTCAACCAGTTGCCTGATGACCTGGGAACCGCCGTGACCGTGCAGGCCATGGTGTTCGGCAACGCGGGTGGCCAATCCGGCGCTGGAGTGGGTTTCACGCGAGACCCCGCCACGGGTGAGCCTCATCTCTGGGTGGACTTCCTGTTCAATGCGCAAGGTGAAGACGTGGTGTCTGGCCGTCGCAGTGCACACGGTCATGATGAGATGGCCTCGGTGCTCGCACATGCCTGGCGCTCGCTGCAAGACGCAGCCAGCCAGCTGGAGCACCACTTTGGCGACATGCAGGATTTCGAATTCACCGTGCAGGACGGGCGGCTCTACATGCTGCAGACCCGAACAGGCAAGCGCACGCCACAGGCTGCAGCACGCATTGCACTGGATCTGCTGGACGAAGGCCTGATCTCACGAGACGTGGCTCAGGCACGTACCGCCAGTTTGACGCCCCAGGGACTGATGAGCACACGTGTGGTGTCAGACAATGGGCAGCCCCTGGTGCCGCTGGCGCATGCGGCAACGGCCTGCAATGGCGTGGCCATCGGCGAAATCGCCTTTGATGAGGCCCGGGCTCGCTCGCGTCAGGCGAGCGGCGCTGCCGTCATTCTGGTGCGGCGCGATGCCGAGACCAGTGACATGGCCGCGCTGGCGTCCGCGGTGGGTTTGTTGACGCAACGAGGGGCGCGTACCTCTCATGCCGCGGTGGTGGCGCGACAGCTGGGCAAGGTGTGTCTGGTGGGCTGTGGCGCCATGTCGCTGGATGAAGCGGCTCGTACCTTGTCATTCGGTGAGCTGACCTTCCACGAAGGCGATGTGATCACCCTGGATGGCAATGAGGGCGCCGTCTATCAAGGGGCGGCCAAGACCGTGGTCGAGGAGCCAGTCGAACTCCTGGCGCGACTGGCGAAACTCAACAGCGCTGAATGAGACCCAGGGCAAGCAGTCGATCGATGACGATGCGCGTGTCTTGAGCTGACATGCCGGCCAACGTCATCAGCGCGTGAGTGGGTGTCAGGCCATTGACCATGCGCAACCACAGGATGAGCTCATGGTCTATCGATGATGCCTGGCCGGCTGCAACGATCTGTCCTTTGTGGGTGCGCTGATAGACCGAGCTATCAGATGAATCCAGGTCAATGCTCATGTACTTCCAAGCCTTGAATGCGCGCGTCGTATTGTCGATCCTGGGCCTGGATCACGCAATGAGCTGAACGGATCATGTGTCAAGCTTGACGGCGCCGTGCGCGGGCCAGGCCCCACATGCCCAGGCTGGTCAACATCAGCACCACGCTTTCCGGTTCAGGCACGGCTGCGATGGTGCCGGGCGATCCAGTTTCAATCCCGTTGGCGGACAAGCGCGCACCATTGACGCCAGCCGTACTGAAAGTCGAGAGGGTCGTGTTGTTCAAACCTGCAGCGTTGTCGAACGAGCGGCCCAGCGTGGAAGCGGCAAGGTCCACGCGGGTGACGAGCGAGCCTGTCGATGTGAAGATGTTGACCGCATCACCCGATGTGCCGAGTCCCACACCAGAGCCACCATAGTTCCCGATGAGCAGATTGCCGGGGGCATTGCCGCCAAACCAGGCCTGGACGAAAGCAGCGTTGATGGCAGCATCGGTGGAGCCGGTCGAGTTGCCTTCGACGAACACGACGGATTGCCCGGCAGCAATGCTGGTCACGCCACGCAAGGCCACGGCGGAGACGAATGCATTGGAGTTGTCATCCATCTTCCAGCCGCTGATGTTGACAGCGGTGGAGCCGGTATTGGTCAGCTCGAACCAGTCTGCGTTGTTGGCGGCGCTGCTGCCAGCCGCATCGACTTCGGTGATGACGATGGCGGCCTGGGCTGTTTGCACCAGAACGCTGGCCACTGCGGCAGCCATGGCCTTCGCGGCCAGCTTGAAGGTGGTGGACTTCATCGGGTACTTCCGGGATGTGGGTGTTGATCCCACCAGCATCCGCTGCCTGGGTGACAAGGTCATGAGCCGGGTGTGGTCCCTATGGCTCTTTGGTCTGAATGCGGCATGGCCTTCATGCGAGCGTCACGTCCCCTGATTACCTTGAGGTCAGTTTTTTCACGAGGACTGTCATGCAAGATCAAAGCCGTCGCCAACTCCTTCAACTGATCGCCGCGGGCGCCGCAGCCGGCGCACTGCCCAACAGCATCGCCAGGGCCCTGGCCATTCCTGCGCATCGCCGCACGGGCACCATCGAAGATGTCGAGCACATCATCATCCTGACCCAGGAAAACCGCTCGTTCGATCACTACTTCGGCACCATGCGCGGTGTGCGCGGCTTTGCTGACCCTCGCGCCGTCAAGCTGCCATCAGGCAAATCGGTGTGGCACCAGCCTCATGGCGACAAGGAACTGCTGCCTTTCCGCCCGCCCGTTGAAAACGTCGGTCTGACCTTCCTGCAGGACCCACCTCACGGCTGGAATGACACGCATGCAGCGTGGAACCTGGGCAACCATGACCAGTGGGTGCCCAACAAGGGCATCGTGGCGATGACCTACCACACGCGTCAGGACATCCCGTATCACTTCGCGCTGGCCGATGCCTTCACGGTGTGTGATGCGTATCACTGCTCTCTGATGGGCCCCACCGACCCCAACCGCTATCACCTGTGGTCGGGTTGGTGCGGCAACGATGGCCAGGGTGGCGGCCCGGTGATCACCAACGCTGAAGCGGGCTATGACTGGTCCACCTTCCCCGAGAAGCTGGAGAAGTCGGGCATCAGCTGGAAGGTCTACCAGGACGTGGGCGTGGGTCTCAACGCCGATGGCTACTGGGGCTGGACGTCCGATCCCTACATCGGCAACTATGGCGACAACGCCTTGTTGTACCTGCACCAGTACCAGCATGCCCAGCCGGGCAATCCCCTGGCCGACCGCGCCAAGGTTGGTACCAACATCAGCCAGCAAGGCCGTGATCCGCTGCGTCTGATCGACGACTTCCGCAATGACGTGAGCCAGGGCAAGCTGCCTGCGGTGTCATGGATTGCCGCGCCCGAGGCCTACACCGAGCACCCCAATTTCCCGGCCGATTTTGGCGCCTGGTATATCTCGCAGTTCATCGACGTGCTGGCCGATTACCCCGAGGTCTTCAGCAAGACCGTGTTCTTCATCAACTACGACGAAGAGGGCGGCTTCTTTGACCACGTGGTGCCACCCACGCCCGCGGCCACGCCTGAGCAAGGTGGCTCGACCGTTGACATCGTCAATGAAATCTACCCTGGTGACAGCAGCCACCCCAAGGCACCCTATGGCTTGGGCATGCGTGTGCCACTGCTGGTGATTTCGCCCTGGAGCAAGGGCGGCTGGGTCAATTCCGAGGTGTTCGATCACACCTCCCTGATCCGTTTCATCGAAGCACGCTTTGCCAAGTCTCACCCTGAACTGCGCGAAAGCAACATCACGCCTTGGCGCCGTGCCGTGGTGGGCGATCTGACGTCGGCCTTTGATTTTGCGTCGCCAAGCCGTGCCCCGGTGACGCTGCCGGATACCGATGCCTACCTGCCAACGGACCTGACTCGCCAGCCCAACTACGCGCTGGTGGTGCCTGACACGCAGCAGTTGCCGAAGCAGGAAAAGGGTGTGCGCCCCGCGCGTGCCCTGCCGTACGCGCCGCATGCACATGGTCGCGTGAAGGTGCTGGATGGCGCTTTTGGTATCGACTTCGTCAACACGGGGCGGGCCAGCGTGGTCTATCAGGTTCGCTCTGCCAGGGGCATGCACGCACCGCGTTCTTACACGGTCGAGCCAGGCAAGTCGCTGGCGGGGGTGTGGCCCGTGAAGGCGCTGGGCTTGTCGACCTATCAGCTGGAAGTGCATGGCCCCAACGGGTTCTACCGTGCCTTCAAGGGCGGTGTGTCGCAGTTGAGTACCCGCCTGCTGGTGCGTGCCGCCTACGACGAGCGCCGTGCCGACGTCGTTCTGAGCATCACCAACCAGTGCGAGCATGCCGCCACGGTGCGTGTGGCTGATCAGTACATCGGCCACCGCAGCGAGAAACGCCGCCTGTCGGTGGGTGAGACGGCCATGATGCGCGTGCCACTGGAGCGCACACGCGGCTGGTATGACCTGCTCGTGACGGTCGATGGCGACAGCACTTACGCCTGCCAATTGGCGGGCCACGTCGAAAACGGCCGTCACAGCATCAGCGACCCGGCCTTGGGCGGCCTGCGCTTCAGCCAGGACGACTGAAGCCTCCAGCCTGACTGAGTTGCGGGCATCGGTGCCAGGCCGATGCCCGGATTCGGGCTTACTTGTCCAGCCCGCCCAGGCAGATGTACTTGGCTTCCACGTAGTCATCCATGCCCTGGCGCGCGCCTTCACGACCCAGCCCGGATTGCTTGACGCCGCCAAACGGCACCTCACAGGTCGAGATCAGGCCTGTGTTGACGCCCACCATGCCGTACTCCAGCCCTTCACTGACACGGAAGATGCGGCCCACATCGCGGCTGAAGAAATAGCTCGCCAGACCGAATTCGGTGTTGTTGGCCAGTTCGATCGCTTCGGCTTCAGTTTCGAACTTGAACACCGGTGCCACAGGCCCGAAGATTTCTTCGCGGGCCATGCGCATGTCGGCCGTCACGTTGGAGAGCACGGTCGGTTGGTAGAAGTGCCCACCCGCGATGTCGGCACGCGCGCCGCCGGTCACCACATTGGCGCCTTTGGCCAGGGCATCGGCCACCAGTGTTTCCACCTTGGCCAAGGCGTCAGCCTCGATCAAGGGGCCCTGGGTCACGCCGGCTTCAAAGCCGTTGCCCACCTTCATCTGCGCCACGCGCTCGGCCAGTTTGGCCACAAACGCATCGTAGATGCCTGATTGCGCATACAAACGGTTGGCGCACACGCAGGTTTGTCCCGCATTGCGGTATTTGCTGATCATGGCGCCTTCCACGGCGGCATCCAGATCGGCGTCATTGAACACGATGAAGGGGGCGTTGCCGCCCAGTTCCAGCCCCAGCTTCTTCACGGTGGGCGCGCATTGCTTCATCAGAATGCGGCCCACTTCGGTCGAGCCGGTGAATGAGAGGTGGCGCACCGTGTCGCTTTCGCAAAGCGCCTTGCCCACTTCAATGGACTGGCTCGCATCCGCCGTGATGATGTTGAGCACGCCAGCTGGCATGCCCGCGCGTTGGGCCAGTTCGGCCACGGCCAGGGCCGACAAGGGCGTGGCTTCGGCAGGCTTGATGACCACGGGGCAGCCGGCCGCCAGGGCAGGGGCCACCTTGCGGGTGATCATGGCGATGGGGAAGTTCCAGGGCGTGATGGCCGCGCACACGCCAATCGGCTGGCGGATGACCAGAAAGCGCTTGCTCGGGTCCGTGCTGGGCACGGTTTCGCCGTACACGCGGCGGGCCTCTTCCGCAAACCACTCGATGAAACTGGCGCCGTAGCCCACTTCACCCTTGGCTTCTGCCAGGGGCTTGCCTTGCTCGGCGGTCATGATGCTGGCGAGGTCGTCGGCGTGCTGATTCAGCAGGTGGAACCACTTCATCATGATCGCGGCCCGTGCCTTGGCTGTGAGCGCACGCCAGGCGGGCCAGGCGCGGTTGGCTGCGGCGATGGCGGCGTGCGTCTGCTCGGCACCCAGGTTGGCGACTTCGGCCAGCGTGGCGCCCGTGGCGGGATCCGTCACGGCAAAGTGGCCAGGGCCGTCCACCCATTGGCCATCGATCAGGGCCTGGGTTTTCAGCATGGTGGGGTCTTGAAGCAACGCCAGGGGAGAAGTGCGCTCGTTCATCTTGTCGGTCCTCTTGTCTGTCCTCGGTTTTGCGTGCGGCTCGCCCGCCAGAAACGGGTCGGGTGCAATCCGCCATGATAGGGCGCCTCAAACCTATAATCTCAGGTTCCGCCCTTGACCCCTGTCGGGCGGGCAGCATTCCGATACGAGCGACAAAAGCAGAAAGCCCTCATGAAAGCCGCTGATATCCGCAAGACCTTCCTGGAATTCTTCCAGTCCAAGGGCCACACCATCGTGGCGTCCAGCCCCGTTGTGCCGGGCGACGACCCGACCCTGCTGTTCACCAATGCGGGTATGAACCAGTTCAAGGACGTGTTCCTGGGCTTTGACAAGCGCCCCTACACCCGCGCCACCACCTCGCAAAAGTGCATCCGCGCCGGCGGCAAGCACAACGACCTGGACAACGTGGGCTACACCGCGCGTCACCACACTTTCTTCGAAATGCTGGGCAACTTCAGCTTCGGGGATTACTTCAAGCGTGACGCCATCAACTACGCCTGGGAGCTGCTGACCAAGGAGTTCAAGCTGCCGGCCGAGAAGCTCACCGTCACGGTCTACGCCGAAGACGACGAGGCCTATGACATCTGGACCAAGGAAGTGGGCGTGCCCGCCGAGCGCGTGATCCGCATTGGCGACAACAAGGGGGCCCGCTACGCCTCCGACAACTTCTGGATGATGGGTGACACCGGCCCTTGCGGCCCTTGCACCGAGATCTTCTACGACCACGGTCCCGAGATTGCTGGGGGCCCTCCAGGCAGCCCCGATGAAGACGGCGACCGCTTCATCGAGATCTGGAACAACGTGTTCATGCAGTTCAACCGCGATGAAGCCGGTGTGATGCATCCGCTGCCCAAGCCCTCGGTGGACACCGGCATGGGCCTGGAGCGCATCGCCGCTGTGCTGCAACACGTGCACGCCAACTACGAAATCGATCTGTTCGTGGCCCTGCTGGCCGCAGCCAAGGCTGCTGTCGAAGCGGGCGGTGGCAGCGATGTCGATCCCGAGAGCCCCAGCCTCAAAGTCATTGCCGACCACATCCGCGCCTGCTCGTTCACGGTGGCCGATGGCGTGATCCCCAGCAACGAGGGCCGTGGCTACGTGCTGCGCCGCATCACCCGTCGCGCCATCCGCCACGGCTACAAGCTGGGTGCCCGCACCCCGTTCTTCCACAAGCTGGTGGCAGCGCTGGTCGAGCAGATGGGCGATGCCTATCCCGAATTGCGCCAGAACGAAAAGCGCATCACCGATGTGCTCAAGACCGAAGAAGAGCGCTTCTTCCAGACCATCGCCCATGGGATGGAAATCCTGGAAGGCGCGCTGGCCACCGGTGCCCGGCAGATCGACGGTGAAACCGCGTTCAAGCTGCACGACACCTATGGTTTCCCGGTTGACCTGACCGCTGACGTCTGCCGCGAGCGCGACGTGACGGTGGACCAGGCCGGCTTTGACGCCGCCATGGCGCACCAGCGTCAGCAAGCCCGTGCCGCCGGCAAGTTCAAGATGGCTGCCGGCCTGGAATACAACGGCGTGGCCACGGGCTTTCACGGCTACGAACACCTCACGGTGGATGCTGCCAACGTGACGGCCATCTACGTGGACGGTGCGGCGGTGACCGAAGCCCATGCCGGTGATGACGCCGTCATCGTGCTGGATCACACCCCCTTCTATGCCGAGTCCGGCGGCCAGGCTGGTGACAGTGGCGATCTGCGCAATGGCTCCAGCCGTTTCGTGGTGGAAGACACCCTGAAGATCCAGGCCGAGGTGTTTGGCCACCACGGCCGCGTGGTCGAAGGCAGCATCAAGGTGGGCGACAAGATCAACGCCCGCGTGGACGCCGACGTGCGCGCGAAGACCGTGCGCAACCACAGCGCCACCCACCTGATGCACAAGGCCTTGCGCGAAGTGCTGGGCGATCACGTCCAGCAAAAGGGCTCGCAGGTCACCGCAGACCGCACCCGTTTCGACTTCGCCCACAACGCCCCGATGACGGACGAAGAGATCCGTGAAGTCGAAGAGCTGGTCAACGCCGAGATCCTGGCCAATGCCGATGCGATCGCTCAGGTCATGGCCCTGGATGACGCGCAGAAGTCCGGCGCGATGATGCTGTTTGGCGAGAAGTACGGTGAGACCGTGCGCGTGCAGACCATCGGCTCCTCCAAGGAGCTGTGTGGTGGTACCCACGTCAAGCGCACGGGTGACATCGGCCTGTTCAAGATCGTGGCTGAAGGCGGTGTGGCCGCTGGCGTGCGCCGCGTGGAAGCCATCACCGGCGCAGCCGCTCTGGCCTATACCCAGAACCTGGAGACCACGCTCAACGGCGTGGCCGCCCTGATCAAGGCCACCCCGCAGGAAGTGCCAGCCCGCGTGGCCGCCGCCATGGATCAGATCCGCGCGCTGGAAAAGGAAATCGCCGCTCTCAAGGGCAAGCTGGCCTCCAGCCAGGGTGACGAGCTGATGGCGCAAGCCGTGGACGTCAAGGGCGTCAAGGTGCTGGCTGCGGTGCTGGAAGGCGCCGATGCGGCCACGCTGCGCAACACCATGGACAAGCTCAAGGACAAGCTCAAGACCGCCGCCATCGTGTTGGCCGCAGTCGAAGGCGGCAAGGTCCAGATCGCCGCGGGCGTGACGGCCGACACCACATCCAAGGTCAAGGCCGGCGAGCTGGTCAATTTTGTGGCCCAGCAAGTGGGCGGCAAGGGTGGCGGCAAGCCGGACATGGCCATGGCCGGTGGCACCGATACCGCTGGCTTGCCCAAGGCCCTGGCGGGCGTGCAGGGCTGGGTGAGCGACAAGCTCTAAGCCTGACTACTGACTGAGCCCGGTCATGAGCCTGCTCGTCGCAGGCTTCAGGAAGCGGCCGCAACCACTACCCGGTTGCGGCCGTTTCTTTTGCCCTCGTACAGCGCCGTATCGGCGCGGGCGATGGTCTGCTCGGCGTTCTCACCCTTCTGGATGACGGCCACACCCAGGGTCATCGTGACCTTGAATGGCTCATGGCCCGGCGCCTCGATCAAGGCACCCTCGATCTTGCCTCGAATGCGTTCCGCGACCAGTTTGGCACCTTCTTCGTCGGTGTCGGGCAGCACCGCCAGGAACTCCTCGCCACCCCAGCGCGCGACAAAGTCCACATCGCGCATGCAGCTTTGCAGTGTCTTGCTGACTGATCGGAGCACAGCGTCCCCGGCGTCATGCCCTTTGCTGTCGTTGATCGATTTGAAGTGGTCCAGATCGCACAAGATGAAGGACAGGTAGGGCTGACCGCGGCGCACGCGGCTTTCTTCTCGGCGGATCACTTCGGTGATGGCGCGACGGTTCCTCAATTGGGTCAGCGGATCCGTGGAAGCCATCTCACGCAATGTGGCGGCGGCCTTGTCGATCAGGTAGTAGTAATAGCCGGCCAGGAAGATCAGGATGATCATCACGCCCACCACGTTGAAGTAGTGCAGGCCGTCGATCACCACCATGGGCAGCTCGTTGGGCGGGGTGCGGTGTCGCAGCACGATGTCCAGCACGAGGTAGGTCATCATCACGCCCAGCACCGTGGCGGCTTTGAGCGCCACCGGGCGAATCGAGCTGATCACCGCCACCGGGATCACCAGAAGGATGTAGTAGTGGAAACCGGTGTCCCAGCCAATCACCGATACGGCCAGGATGGCGTGGCCCAGCACTTCCAGCACGGTCACGGCCCAGGCCTGTTCGACCTGGCCGCGTCGCGCCAGCGCAAACACCCACACATAGCTCAGGATGCTGCCGATGTTCACATAGGCCAGCGACGTCACGTGCGCCCAGAAGAACAGCGCGCAAAAGGCCACGTGGGTGAGCCCGGCGATGACGCCAATGCCTTGCAGCAAGGCGCGAAAGGCCTCCGGCTGCGTGGCTTCCGTGCCCACGTGCCAGGCTTGTTGATCCGCCTCGTTGGACACAGGCGTGGCAGGCTGAGGCAGGACCGAGGCGGAATCGGAAGCGGATGGGGAAGAAATGGCCACGCCGACACTCCTCGCTTGGTGGATGCGTAGATATCGGAATACCGGAAGCCGCACTTGAGTCACCAGGGGTGTGACATTTGGCACGACGTGTCGTTTGAGCCGCGTGGAATATCTGTGAGTTTGTCGCAGCTGCACCCTCACTGTCACGCGTGATCCTGTGCACGGGCATGGTCATCGGGCTAAATTAAAGACACCGAGGAACCGATCTACAGGTGATGAACATGAGCGCCAACAACATCAAACACGATGCCGTGCATCCGATCATCCCGCGCGAGAAGCTGGACTTTGGTCTGAGCGGCGACGTACCCAAGTACTGGTTCGGGGGCGATCCCTTCAAGAGCCGTTTCTGGGATGCCCTGTCCATCATCTTCCCGCCTGGCGAGAAGTTCTTCATGACCTGTGTGCGGGATTTCCGTGACCAGATCCAGGATCCCAAGCTGCTGGAAGACATCCAGGGCTTCAACCGTCAGGAAGCCCAGCACACGCTGGTGCACCGTCAGGACAATGACCGCCTGCGTCGCCAGGGGGTTGATGTCGACAAGCTGACCAGGTACGTCGACAAGATGCTCAATGTCGACTATCGCAACCAGTACAGCCGCGAGTACACCCTGGCCATCACGTCTGCGCTGGAGCACTTCACCTCCATCATCGCCCACAGCCTGTTCGACAAGCGTGATGTGATGAAAGAGGCCGACTACCGCGTTCGCGCCATGTACGCGTGGCACGCCATCGAGGAAGTCGAGCACAAAGGCGTCGCTTACGACGTGATGGAGGACTACGCCAAAGTGGGTTACTTCAAGCGCGTGGGCGCGCTGGTGCACGCCTCGGTGATGTTCCCCAAGACCATCTTCGTGATCCAGCGCCAGTTGATGATCCATGACGGCTTCAACGCCTGGCAGCGTGCAAAGATGATGGCTGGCGGCCTGTGGTGGTTGTTCAAGCCAGGTGGCCTGCTGCAGCCCATGGCCAGGCACTACTGGACGTATTACAAGCCCGGCTACCACCCCTGGCAGGAAGCAGATCAGGTTGGCTACGACGAGTGGCTGGCTGCTTTCAACAGTTCCAAGGATCCGTTGAAGGCGAGCGAGCAGATGCGCCACGATCTCGCACTGAGTGCGTAAGGGTATAACCAGAAAAGGTTATGCGAGGCCTCTTCGGAGGCCTTTCGCTTTTGGGGCCGCAGGGTCAAAAAACCTGGTAGAAACACCAAGTTGGCTGTGTCGCACAGGAATCCCTGGTGTCACCCCTCATCCTGTTGCTTTGCCTGACTACTTTTTACAGTTGAGGCATCCCGGAGAACGAGGAGAGACTCATAACATGGCAAAGCATCCACAAGCCCTGCACCCCATCATCCCGCGTGAAAAGCTGGATTTCGGTTTTGACAGCAGCATCCCCAAGTACTGGTTCGGTGGAGACGCCTTCAAGAGCCGCTTCTTCGACGCGCTGTCGGTGATCTTCCCGCCGGGCGAGAAGTTCTTCATGACGGCCGTGCGCGACTTCCGCGACCGTGTCAACGATCCGAAACTGTTGCAGGACATCAAGGATTTCAACCGCCAGGAAGCCCAGCACACGCTGGTGCACAACCAGTTCAACGATCACCTGAAGACGCAGGGCGTCGATGTGGACTACCTGCTCAAGTGGCTCAACAAGCTGCTGTTTGATACCTACCGCAGCCGCTACAGCCGCGAATACACCCTGGGCATTACCTCGGCCCTGGAGCACTTCACGGCACTGGGCGCACACGCCATGTTCGACAAGCGTGATGTGCTGAAGGAAGCCCATCCAAAGGTGCGCGCCATGTACGCCTGGCACGCCATCGAGGAAGTCGAGCACAAGGGCGTCGCGTATGACGTCATGATCGACTACGCCAAGGTCGGTTACGCCCTGCGCATCTGGACGCTGTTGCACACCACCTTGATCTTCCCTCTGGTGATCTTCAAGTTCCTGAACTTCATGCTCAAGCATGATGGTTTCAGCTGGTGGCAGCGCGTCAAGCTCAATGCCAAGGGCATCTGGTGGTTGCTCAAGCCGGGTGGCTTCGTGGGCCCCCTCTACAGCCACTACTTCCTGTACTACAAGCCTGGTTATCACCCTTGGGATGAAACCGAACAGCCCGGCTATGAAGAGTGGTTGCAAGCATTCAACCTGCACCGCGACCCGGTGGAGGCCAGCGAATTGATGCGCGCCACGATGGCTCTGTGATTTTTTATTGCGTTGACAGCTCAGTAGTTGGTTAGACTTCGGCACACCTCATGGGGGTGTGCCGATTTCGTTTATGCGTATTCCACTGCCACCACAAGCCGTTCTAGAGGCAATGGGTATCAAGCCCATTCCCTTGTTCATGTTGTCTGCCTGGATCAAGGCGGCTACCAAATGCGGATTCAACGTTCAGCCCCTGTTCAAGGAGGCTGGCATCAAGATCGACCTGATTCGGCTGGAGGACGCCCGCGTCTCGCCGATACAGTTGATCTCCCTGCTGGAGCAATGCGTCGCCCTGTCGCCACCAGACAAGCATTTCCCGCTCGTGCTGGGTGATACCTTTGCCTTCGAGTCTCTGCCCGAGTTCGAAACCCTGCTGACCACCAGCCCGACCCTGCGCGAAGCCTTGCGCGTGGCCGATCTGGCGCGCCGCATGGTGCTGCCGTGGCTGACCCTGGAGGTGAGGGAAGAGGGCGACCTGGCCAAGGTCATCGTGGGCCTGGACGTGCCTATTCCCAATGTGGCGGCCTATGGTTTGCCACTGCAACTGGTGTCTCAAGCCATCCTGGCTTGCATCCGCAAGTTCGGTCGCACGCTGCAGGGCTCTGAAACCGGCTTTGTCGGTGTGACCATGCAGGGGCCACCTCCGCCATACGCCGCACAGTTCGAGCCCTTCTTTGGCGTGCCCGTGACCTTCAATGCCCCGCAGGATGCGCTGGTGTTCGAACGTCGCATCCTGGATCTGCCGCTGGAAGGGGCCTTCCCGGCCTTGCACGAACAGGCTCATTTCCTGGCCGAGCAGCGCCTTGGCAAGGAAGCGCGCCGCCAGGGTGTGGCCGCCGAGATCGAAGAGTTCATCACCCGCGATCCCAGCCTCCTGGCGCTGGGTGTGGAGGACATGGCCGATCGGCTCAACCTGCATCCGCGCACCTTGCAGCGTCGCCTCAAGGACGAGGGTGACAGCTACCTCAACGTGCAGGCACGCATGCGCCATCGACTGGCATGCCAGTGGTTGCGCCAGGGTGATGTCTCGATCGATGACATCAGTGCACGTCTGGGATTTTCGGATCGCCGCGCTTTCACGGCCGCCTTCAAACGCTGGGAAGGCACCACGCCGAGTGCCTGGCGCGAGCAGCAGGGCTGAGTGATCTGTAACGGTTTATCTGACCTTTTGAAAAGTCAGATAGACCATTGCCTGGCTTCATGGCCTCGACGATTGGCGCCGCCATCCGGTGCTTCGGGGTTATTGCCTCCCCGGACCGGGTTAGATGCGGCGCAGCAATTTCAATATAGTCGCGAAATGATCCTTTTGGCTGCACGCGGTGATTGCGAGGCCACGCACTTGCACATAGATTGAAGTGATTCAGACGACCGTTTGAATTCGCGCAACGCACGAGATCGTTTTTTGGTTTGGTGTGTTGTCAGAACCGTTCCTTGTGCTGGACTCACTGATGCATCACCCGTCGCCAATCTCTTCCGTGCCACTTCCTGCCTTGGGCAGCTGGCGTCAGGCCGCCAACGTGTGCGGCTTCACGATCGAGCCAGTCTTGCGCGACGCCGGGATCGCCACGTTTGACATGCAGACGCCCCTCAGAGTGGCGCCCACGCACCTGTTCAAGGCCTTCTCGATGTGTGTGGAACGTGCCAAGGGGCACCATTTCCCGTTTGCCCTGGGCGACTCCTTTGTCTTCGAGCACTTTGCGGAGTTCGAGGCCTTCATCGCCTCTTGCGCCACCCTGCGCGAGATGCTGGAGCTGGCCAGTTGGGCCCGTGATCTGCTGGCGCCCTGGCTGGTGGTCCACCTGGATGAATTCGGTGCGGAAGCGCACTTGCGCGTCGAGATGAAGGTGCCGGACCCTGACCCACATGCACTGTGCCATGTGCGCGAGGTGGCACTGTCGGCCATCAACCAGCTCATCCGTCGGGCCACCAAGGGGTCGCGCTGGCTGTTGTCGGTGCGTGTGGCCAGCATGCCGCCCAGCCATCAGCAGCAGTTTGTCGACCACTTTGGCGTGCCGGTCTTCTTCGGCGAGGCGGCCGATGCGCTGGTGATGGACCGCCGCTGGCTGGACATGCCGCTCAACACCTTTGTGCCGGAGGTGCACAGCCAGGCCCGCCAGATGATCGAACGCCGCCTGAACCGCGAGGTGGGTGAACGCCGCCTGGTCGATGAAGTGCGTTGGGCACTGGAGCGCCGCCCCGAGCTGTTGCGCGATGGCCTGGAGGCCACGGCGGCGGCCTTGTCCTTGCATCCGCGCACCCTGCAGCGGCGCTTGCAGGCCGAGGGCTTCAAGTATGTGGATGTTCAGTCCCAGGCGAAATGCCAGCGCGCGCAGACCATGCTCAAGCGTCGCGCCATCAGCATGGAGTCCATCAGCGTGGAGCTGGGGTTCTCGGACCGTCGCGCCTTCACCTTTGCCTTCAAGCGCTGGACGGGCCTGTCGCCCAGCGCCTACCGTGATCAGTTGGGCCTGAGCCCCCGGTGAGCAAGCCCTGAACCTCAGGCCGCAGGCGCCGGACAGCCTGGGGCTCTGATAGAGTGCCGCTCATGTCAGAACGTTCAGATCTCCTGGGCCGGCACATCGTGCTGGGCCTGACGGGCGGCATCGCCTGCTACAAATCGGCCGAACTCGTTCGCCTGTTGACCAAGGCTGGCGCCACGGTTCAGGTGGTCATGACGGAGGCAGCCGAGGCTTTCATCACGCCGGTGACCATGCAGGCCCTCTCGGGGCGTTCCGTGGTGACCAGCCAGTGGGATGCGCGCGAGCCCAACAACATGGCGCACATCAACCTGGGCCGAGAGGCCGACGCCGTGATCGTGGCCCCCGCCAGCGCGGATTTCATCGCCAAGCTCGCACAGGGCAGGGCAGACGAATTGCTCAGCCTGTTGTGCCTGGCGCGGCCCCGTGAGCGTTGCCCCTTGCTGGTGGCGCCGGCCATGAACCGCGAGATGTGGTCGCATCCGGCCACACAACGCAATGTCGCCACCCTGCGTGCCGATGACACCCGCATCCTGGGGCCCGGTTGCGGCGACCAGGCTTGTGGCGAGGTGGGTGACGGCCGCATGCTGGAGCCAACTGAACTGCTCGATGAATTGATCGCCTTCTTCCAGCCCAAGCTGCTGGCCGGACGGCGCTTGCTGATCACGGCGGGGCCGACGTTCGAGCCCATCGACCCGGTGCGCGGCATCACCAACCATTCCAGCGGCAAGATGGGGTTTGCGCTCGCGCGAGCTGCGGCAGAAGCGGGTGCCGATGTCACGCTGGTGGCCGGGCCGGTACACCTGCCCACGCCTCGCGGCGTCAGGCGCGTCAATGTGATGACCGCCCAGCAGATGTACGACGCCGTGGTGCCAGACGCCGCAGCGCATGAGGTGTTCATCGCCACCGCGGCTGTGGCCGACTGGCGCCCGGCCAGCCTGAGCGAGCACAAGATCAAGAAAGAGGGCAAGAAGGTCGCCCCGACTTTCGAGCTGACCGAGAACCCGGACATCCTGGCAGCCGTGGCCGCCTTGCCTAACCCACCGTATTGCGTCGGTTTTGCCGCCGAGAGCGAAAACCTGCTGGAGCACGCCCGTGCCAAGCTGATCCGCAAGCGCATTCCGCTGATCATCGGCAACCTGGGGCCGGCCACTTTCGGCCGTGACGACAATGCCTTGCTGGTGGTCGATGCCCAGGCGCACCACGCGCTGCCTGCCGATGGGCAGCCTACCGACAAACTCACCCTGGCCCGCGCCCTGATGCAGGAGCTGGCCCAACGTCTTCAAGCAGTTCAAGCATGACCACCGTTGACATCCGCGTTCTCGATCCCCGCATGAGCGACAGCCTGCCGGCCTACGCCACACCTGGCAGCGCCGGCCTGGACCTGCGTGCCTGTCTGGACGAGCCCGTCGTGCTGGAGCCCGGGCAAGCGCATCTGATCCCCACGGGCTTGTCCATGCACCTGGGTGATCCGGGGCTGGCAGCCATGATCCTGCCGCGCTCGGGCCTGGGCCACAAGCACGGCATCGTACTGGGCAACCTGGTCGGCCTGATTGATTCAGACTACCAGGGCCCCCTGATGGTGAGTTGCTGGAACCGCGGCAGCGCGGCCTTCACGATTCAGCCCATGGAGCGCATCGCGCAACTGGTGATCGTGCCGGTGGTGCAGGCCAGCTTCCGGCTGGTGGACAGCTTTGAAGATGCCTCGCACCGGGGTGAGGGCGGCTTCGGTTCAACCGGTCGCGGCTGAACCCGTCGCGCTCAGTGAAGGGTCTCGTCGGCCGGTGCAGCCTGCAACAGGCTGAACGGTGAATCCGAGACGGAGCCTTGTTCCGTTTCCTCTTCGGTGGCCGTGCGCACGTCCATCACCTTGAGGGCCAGGCGCAGCGCCAGGCCGGCCAGCGGGTGGTTGCCGTCGAGCACCACGTGCGTGTCGTACACCTCGGTCACGGTGTAGATCACGTCCTTGGGCAGATCAGGGGTGGTCGAACCTTCCGGCGGGCCTTCGAACTGCATGCCCTCCGAGACCTCTGGCGGGAAGATGTCCCGGGTTTCGAAGAACACCAGCTCGGCGTTGTAGTCGCCAAAGGCGTCTTCGGGTTCGAGGTGCAAATTGGCCTCGAAACCGGCGGACTGGCCAAGCAATGTTTGCTCTACCTTGGGCAGCAGGTCTTCGCCGCCCAGGAGAAACTCCATCGGTTCGGCCAGTTCATCAATCAGTTGGCCCTGGGCGTCTTCCAGACGCCACACCAGGCTCACTACGCAGGGGGAGGAAATGATCATGCCCCCGATCATCTCATGCCGTGCCGCCCCGGCGCTTTGACGCGTCACCAGGCTCGTTGAGCCTGATCAGGGGTGACAGGGGCGCGGGCGTCGCACAATGGCGGCATGAAAGCCTCCAAGACCAATACCAAGTCGGCCGCTCTGGCCATTGATCAGCCCACGCCTTTGCTGGGCGGCATGTCGCCAGCCAGGTTCATGCGCGACTACTGGCAGAAGAAGCCCTTGCTGATTCGCCAGGCCATTCCCGGCGTGAAGCCGCCCATCGAGCGCAGCAAGCTGTTTGCGCTGGCCGAGAGTGAAGACGTCGAATCGCGCTTGATTGTCAAGACAGAGGGGCAGGCGAAGAGGTCTCGCAAGGCGGCCACTGCCGACGCCGGCTGGCGCCTGAGCCATGGCCCGATGAGCCGACGCAGCCTCCCGGCCATGTCGCAAGCTGGCTGGACCTTGCTCGTGCAAGGGCTGGATCTGCACGTTCCGGCGGCCTATGAGCTGTTGCAGCAATTCCGGTTCGTACCGGATGCCCGCCTGGACGATCTGATGATCTCGTACGCGACGGATGGCGGTGGCGTCGGCCCGCATTACGACTCCTATGACGTCTTCCTGCTGCAGGTGCATGGTCAACGTCGCTGGCGCATCGGGCCCTTGAAGGATGCCAGCCTGCAGGCGGATGTGCCCTTGAAGATCCTGACTCGTTTCGAGCCCGAGCAGGATCTGGTGCTCGAGCCTGGTGACATGCTGTACCTGCCCCCGCGCTGGGCCCACGATGGCATCGCGCAGGGCGAGTGCATGACTTGCTCGGTGGGCTTCCGCGTGCCCGAGAAGACCGATCTGGCGCGTGAGGTGCTGATGCGCCTGGTGGAAGGCCTGGAGTGCCCGGATGTGCCGGACCTGTACAAGGACCCCAGGCAGCCTGCCACGGCCACGCCCGGCCAGATCCCTGCCGCCCTGCAGGAATTTGCCTTGGCGGCCGTGATGAAGGCCTTGAAGGATCCGTCCGCCTTGCACTCTGCACTGGGCGAGGTGTTGTCGGAGCCCAAGCCGCGCGTCTGGTTCCAGGCTGGCGAGCCATTGCCGGATGGCGTCGGCGTGCGTCTCGACCCGCGTACGCGCATGGTTTACGATGAAAAACGCGTGTTTGCCAACGGCGAGTCATGGCTGGCTGCGGGCAAGGACGCCCGTCAGTTGCGCCAGCTTGCGGATCGGCGTGCGCTGCCTGCGTCCGAGGTGGCCAAGGTCAGTCCGGTGCTCAGAGAGCTGCTGGACCAGTGGACCGAAGACGGTTGGGCGCATCCAGCGCCCTGAGTGTGCCTTGACACCATATTTGCAGGAGATCGACGCCATGGAACAGATGCCTGTGACGCCAGCCGAGTCCGACCAGTCCGGTCAGATCAGCAGCTGGCGTGATTTCCAGGACCGCTTTCGGGCGGCGATGGCCATGGCTGCGACCCAGGCAGCAGACCTGACCCTGGTCGATCATGACTTTGCGCACTGGCCATTGGGCGAGCGCAGTGTGATGGAGGCCTTCCATCAATGGGGATTGCTCGTGCGCGGCACGCACTGTCAGATGCTGGCGGCCAGCTATGATGTGTTTGCCAACGCACACCCTCGCTGGGTGAGCTGGCGCGGAACGTGGTCCCACCGCGTGAAGTGCTGGTTGGCGCCCGATGAAGTGGCCTCTTCATTGATGCCGGTGTTCATCGTTCATGGCGTCATTGGCCTGCGTCTGAATGAACCTTTGCACGGAACCGGCATCTGGACCCGTGAAACAGGGGTTTTGCGGACATGGCTCAGTGAAATTGACGTAAATTTGCAACGCTCGCATGAGGCTCTGCCTCCCACGACCCTGGGGCTATAGGGAATAGCCTTATGCGACGTATAATCATTGGCTGAATGTGGAGCAACGCCAGTTGCGATGCATCCTTTGCCCTTGTCTCGTATTGCTATGGGACTATGGGCTCTGCACATAGTTCCAAGACCACAGTTTTTATTGACACTCCTTTTGAGGACACAAGCATGAAAAAGTCGCTCCTGCTGGCTTCGCTGATCGCTGCTATGGCTCTGACCGCTTGCGGCAAGAAAGAAGAAGCTCCTGCTGCTCCTGAAGCCGCATCCGCTGCTTCCGAAGCTGCTTCGGCCGCTTCTGAAGCTGCTCCTGCTGCTTCCGCTGCTTCGGACGCTGCTTCGGCCGCTCCTGAAGCCGCTTCGGCTGCTGCCAGCGCTGCTTCGAACTAATTCCAGTTCGATGCTACAAAAAGCCGCTCTCCGGAGCGGCTTTTTTTCGTCCGCATTGCACACATTGCGTCTGGACCGATCGTTTCCTGGTCGTCTGCGATGAGGTTGGTGTAGCGCGGATGAAAAAAATCCCGGCTCATGCCGGGATTTTTATTGGGACATCGCGCCCCTGAACGGTAGATCAGTTCAGTTCGTCGACCAGTTGCTTGGCGATACGCTTGGCCGTGTTGGAGGTTGTGGGCTGACCGTTTTCCTTGAGAACGCTCACCAGTGCGCTGGTGCGACTCTGGCCTTGCACCAGCACCTTGTAACGGCTCAGGCCATCCTGATTTTCTGCCTTGGCACCAAACAGGCGCGCGAAGAAGCCTGGCTTGCTCGCATCAGGATCGTTGTCCGAGAGGCGAACTTCAAACGCACCTTGCTTGCGGTCACGGTTCTCAACGGTGAAGCCGCTGCGATCCAGGGCCAGGCCCACGCGGCGCCAGGCCGTGTCGAAGTCGGCATCCACGGTGATGGACAGGCCGTCGGCGTTCATGCGCGCGATGCTGGGGGCTGTGGCCGCAGCCTGAGCGGGCTTGTCGGCCGTCTTGACCGCTTCGGCCGTTTCCTTGCTGGCGCCCAGTTTCACCATCAGTCGAGACAGCATTTCAGCTTCGAGGTTCGGATCGCTGGGGCGGGCGCGCCATTGCGTCCGTTCTTTCTTGCTGTCTTCGTATTCTTCCACCAGGCCCTTGTGGCTGATGTAGATTTCGCTGCCGGTTGCCGTGCGCTCGATGCGCGTGCGGTACAGGTCGCGTTCGCCCGTGTCGTACAGCAGGTCGAAGACGCGGCCCAGTGCCTTGCGGACGGCGCCGTCCTGCGGAACCTTGGCCTTGTTTTCAGACCAGTTGGTTTCCATCACACCTGCTTCTGGTTGGTCGGTGGTCAACTCGAAACCCACTTCGCTCCAGAACGTGCGGACCTGGCTCCAGATTTGCTCGGGAGGCTGGTTGACCGACAGCCAGCGCATCTGGCCCTGGCGTTCCAGCTTGATGCCTTGGCCCTTGTTGGGGGCGATGGCGCTTTGAGGTGCTTCGGCCTTGTCCGTGCGCACCAGGCTGCTGGCCGTCACTGTCGAGGCGGGGGCCTGGCCGAAGCGGGTCTGGCCAGGCAACTGGCTCAGATCGGGCGGCACATCCAGGCGGACGCTTTGCGTACCGCTGGTGCGGTAATCGATCTTGTCGCCCGACAGGGTTTCACTGATGGAGGAGCAGCCGGAGGTGACGAGCGCAGAGGCCAGCGCAGCACTCAGAACGACGGTGGTCTGGTGACGTTGTTTGATCGACATGGGGTAATCAGGTTCTGGCCCCGGCGCTAACCGGGGTTGGTGTCAATAGCCGGGAGTGCTCAGAGCACGCCAACTTCACGCATGGCCGCTTCAACCACTGCTTGCGAGGACTCGCCCAGCGGTGTCAGGGGCAGGCGCAGCGTACCACCAACTTTGCCCATTCTGGCCATGGCCCACTTCACGGGAATCGGGTTGGGCTCGACGAACAGATGTTTGTGCAGCGGCAGCAACTTCATGTGCAGTTCGATGGCGCGCTTCGTGTCCTGCGCCATGGCCGCCTTGCACAGTTCAGCCATATCGCGAGGCGCCACGTTGGCCGTCACGCTGATGTTGCCGTGGCCGCCCAGCAGCATGAGCAAGGCGGCAGTCGGGTCGTCTCCTGAATAGATCGAGAAGCCCTTGGGGGCCTGCTTGATCAGCCAGGCGGCGCGTTCCAGGTTGCCGGTGGCTTCCTTCACGCCGATCACGCCAGGCAACTGGGCCAGGCGCAGGGTGGTTTCGGGCAGCATGTCCGCCACGGTACGACCGGGCACGTTGTAGAGCACCACGGGGATGTCCACGGCTTCCACGATGGCCTTGAAGTGCTGGTACATGCCTTCTTGCGTCGGCTTGTTGTAGTAGGGCACGACCTGGAGGGTGCAATCCGCGCCCACCTTCTTGGCAAACTGGCTCAGCTCGATGGCTTCCTGCGTCGAGTTGGCACCCGCGCCGGCCATGATGGGTACGCGGCCCGCAGCCTGTTCGACCGAGACGCGGATGATTTCGCAGTGCTCTTCAACGTTCACGGTGGGCGATTCGCCCGTGGTGCCGACCACGCCGATGCAGTTGGTGCCTTCGGCGATGTGCCAGTCGATCAGTTTGCGCAGGCCGTCGTAATCGACGCTGCCGTCTGCGTGCATGGGGGTAACCAGTGCAACGATGCTGCCAAAAATGGGTTTCATGCTGATTCCTTCAATCCTGCGATTCTACTGGCCGACTCGGGTATTGCCGGCCTGGCCGGGTACGGGAAAAGCCCCTGAATGCTCTCCCGCGCAACGGCGCAGGCCCTGACGCGTGTTGCGCCTGGCATTCACCCCCTATTCGGGCCGTACTTCGCGCTTGAGTGCCGCCAGGGCCAGTTTGTCGACCAGACGCGGGGCCAGCAGCTTCATCCAGCGGCCCATCTTGCCCTGGAAGGTCATGACGACGTCGCGCTGGCGTCTGGCCATCCCGACACGGATCAGCCGAGCACATGCTTCGACGCTCATGGCCCCGGATTCGTCCAGCCCGCTCTTGCCCGCCGTCTGACCATGGGCGTTGAAACCCCGGTAGCGGATGTCCGTGGCCACAACGCCGGGATAGGCGATCGTCACCGAGACACCTTGCGGCGCCAGTTCCACACGCAGGGCCTCGAAAAAACCGGTCATGGCGAATTTGGTGGCGCTGTAAGCCGTGCGTCCGGGTACGCCCACCAGACCAGCCAGACTGGACACGGCCACGATCCGGCCTCGTGTGACCTTCAGGTAAGGCAAGGCCGCATGCGTGCACCAGGCACTGCCCCACAGGTTGATGCGCATGAGTTGTTCGTACCAGGCCATGTCGCTGACTTCACTCAACAGGGCGTGTGCCGACATGCCGGCGTTGTTGACCAGGGTGTCGATGCGGCCGTATTGGGCGATCGATTCGGCGATCAGCGCGCGGCAATCTGCTTCCTTGCCTACATCGGTGGGGCGCACGAGGACCTTGCTGCCGTGCGTGCGGCATTGCTGGGCCACGTGTTCGAGCTTGTCCTTGCTGCGGGCGGCCAGCACCAGACTGACCTTGCTGCCGCTTTCTTGCGCCAGCTGACGCGCCAGTTCGGCGCCAATGCCCTCCGAGGCCCCCGTGATGATCACCACTCTTGTTGACATGTCAGATGCAACTCCAGATGCGGGTGGCCAGGTCGAAGGCCATGTCGGGTTGCCAATATAGGCAGAAGACGGCGGCCAGTGCGGCCAGCGCCAGAACGAACAGGCCGATTTGCCGCCAACGGTCACGGGTTTTCATGCTGCTTGCAGCCTGGCGCCGGGCTGACGCTGCTCCTGGATGGGCAGATTGACGAGTGCCGCCAGCACGCCCAGCGCGATGGCCAGCCACCATACCACCTGGTAGCTGCCGGTGAAGTCATACAGGCGGCCAGCCAGCCAGACGCCCAGGAAGGAGCCGATCTGGTGGGAGAAGAACACGATGCCACCCAGCATGGACAGGTGCCGCACACCATGCATCTGGGCCACGATGGCATTGGTAGGTGGCACGGTAGACAGCCACAAGGTGCCCATGGCCGCCGCAAAGATGCCCACGCTCCAGGCCGACAGCGGCACCATGATGAACAGCAGCATGGCCAGTGCCCTCAGGCCATAGATGCTCGACAGGATCCAGTTCTTGCGCAGGCGTGCGCCCAGGGCCCCGGCGGCGTAGCTGCCCAGGACATTGAACAGCCCGATCAAGGCCAGGGCGGTGGTTGCGACCTGGGGCGCCAGTTGGTGATCCTTGAGGTAGCTGGGCAGGTGCACCCCGATGAAAGCCAACTGGAAGCCACACACGAAGTAGCCGGCCGTCAGCAGGAGGTAATCGCGGTGGCCGAAGGCTTCCAGCAGGGCCTGCCCGGCGGTCTGCGTGTTCGCCTGTCCACCGGTGGGGCCCATGGCCAGCGCGGCCTTGTTGCCGGGTGCAAAGCGCTTTTCCCGCAATCCGAAAGCCAGGGGGCCGATGATCAGCGCCGTGGCGGCCAGTATCAGCAAGGCAGATGACCAGTCCGTGTTGTGAAGCAGCAGGCTGGCCACGGGCACCATGAGGAACTGCCCGAAAGAGCCGGCGGCGGCCGTGATGCCCATGGCCATGGAGCGCTGTTCCAGCGTGACGTTGCGGCCCACCACACCGAAGATCACCGTGTAGGTGGAACAGGCCTGCCCAAGGCCAATCAGCACACCGGTGGTCAACACGAAGCCGAGGTGCTGGCTGGTGGTGGCCATCCCCACCAGGCCCAGCGCGTAGAGCAGGGCGCCAGACCACAGCACCTTGAAGGCCCCGCTGCGATCCGCCCACCAGCCCACCACAGGGCCGGCCGCCCCCCACACCAGGTTCTGGACGGCCATGGCCAGTGAATAGTCTTCGCGCGTCCAGCCATGCGCCATGGTGATGGGCTGCAGCCACAGGCCGAAGCTGTGCCGGATGCCCATGGACATGGTGACGATCAGGGCGCCGCACAAAAGCAATTGCCCCATCGGGATGGGGCGATCAGGGTGATGCATCTCGGTGTTCCATGGTGGCCAGTGCGCCACCGCCCGTATGAGGCTACTCCAAACCAGCGCGAGGCGTGGCTAGACCTGCATATTCATGATGTCGGTGTACGCCTGAACAAGTTTGTTGCGTACTTGAACAGCCGATTGGAAGCCGAGTTGGGCCTTCTGCATGGCCACCATGGTTTCTTCCAGACTGACAGTAGGGTTATCGAACTGGACCTCGCGCTGCATGGTCGCCGCCGTGGCTTGCGACTTGCTGATCGAGTTCAGCGCGCTGCTGAAACTGGTCTGGAAGCTGGGCTTGTCGACGGCCGAACTTTGGCCAGCCGCCTCGGCGCGGGTCTTGGCCTCAACGCGCCGAGCGACGTCGGCCATGCCTGCCCTGGCGGCGGCTTGCGCGAAATCGAAGGGTTTGAGTTTCAGATCCATGATGCCGATAAGTCCCGACAAGGGTTGATTCAGTTCACCACGTTCTGGAATGTACGCATCCCTGGGCGGTGCCATGCTCGGAAGAGGGCGGCATTTGACTGGCTGTTTCCGGCACTTTTACCTCTCCTGACTCCGAATAATGGGGCTGTTACGGCGGGTTTGTTGCATCGTATGGTTTCGATGCGCGGCCCAACGCTTCGACCGCCCATGGAAGTCACTGTCGCTCAACCCACCTCTGTTGCTGTCGCCTCACCTGGCATGGTGATCGACAACGCTCAACCCCCTGGATTCGTTCAGCGGGTCATGGCCCTGCCGATGCAGCGCAAGCTGATGTTGGCCGGGGGCATCGCTGCGATCTTTGCCATCTTTGTGGCGATGATGATGTGGGGGCGTGACGGTGATTACCGTGTGCTCTACACGAATCTGTCCGACAAGGACGGTGGCGCGATTCTGGCCCAGCTGCAGCAGATGCAGGTCCCCTACAAGCATGCCGATGGCGGTGCGGCTATCCTGGTGCCGGCCGACAAGGTGCACGACGTGCGTCTGAAGCTGGCTTCTGCCGGCCTGCCCAAGGGCTCGGTGGTCGGTTTCGAGCTGATGGAAAACCAGAAGTTCGGCGTGACCCAGTTCCAGGAACGACTGAACTTCCAACGCGGCCTGGAAGGCGAGCTGATTCGTTCCATCCAGGCACTGGCCAGCGTGCAAAGCGCCCGTGTGCACCTGGCGTTGCCCAATCAGAATGGTTTCTTCCGCGAACAGCAGAAGGCTTCGGCTTCCGTGGTGCTCACGCTGTACCCCGGTCGTACGCTCGACCGTGGCCAGATCGCTGGCATCGTGCACCTGGTGTCGTCCAGCGTGCCGGAAATGTCGCCCAAGGCCGTGAGCATCGTCGACCAGAGCGGGGCGCTGCTGTCCGGGTCGCAAGAGGGCGCGGATCAGTCCGGCCTGGACGCCCAGCAACTGCAGTACGTGCGCCAGCTGGAGACCAATTACACCCAGCGCATCCGCGACATCCTGGAGCCCGTGGTCGGCAAGGACAATCTGCGCGCCCAGGTGACGGCCGAGCTGGATTTTTCCCAGGTGGAATCCACCGCCGAGGAGTACAAGCCCAACCAGGGCCAGCAGGCCAGCGCCTCGATTCGCAGCCAGCAGACCACCGAGCAGGTCGGGCAGGGCAGTGCAACGCCTTCTGGCGTGCCTGGTGCCGCCAGCAACCAGCCGCCGGTGCCCGCGACGGCACCTGTCAATGGTGCCTCCCAGCCCCTGCAGGCCGCTCAAGGTGGCAGTACCGGTGGCAGCAGCCGTCGTGAAGCGGTGACCAATTACGAGGTCGACAAGACCGTGCGCGTGGTGCGCAATGCCACCGGTTCGGTCAAGCGACTGAACGCCGCCGTGGTGCTGAACCATCGAACGGTGACCGATGCCAAGGGCAAGACCACCACCCAGCCTATCCCTCAGGAAGAACTGGATCAGCTCACCGCCCTGGTCCGAGAAACCATCGGCTTTGACGAGAAACGCGGCGACTCGATCAAGCTGATCAACACCCCCTTCCAGGTCACCAAGGAAGAGCCTGACAACACGCCCTTCTGGAAGCAGCCCGAGACGGTGGACCTGATCCGCACCCTGGCGGTACCCGGCGCCCTGACCCTGGCTGCCCTGATCGTGGTGTTTGGCGCCATCCGCCCGGCCATCAAGGCAGCGCAACCCGTGCCGCTGACCGAGGAAGAAGCTCAGAAGCAAGGCCTCAACGCCGTGGTCGACGACGCGGAAGAGTTGCCAGTAGCGCATGAGCCCGGTCACATGCCGCAACTGGAAGGCCCCGCTACCGACGAGCGCCTGGAAGCAGCCCGTGCCTTTGCCCGCGATAACCCGATGGCCATGGCCAACGTGATGCGCGGCTGGATGAACAACTGATCGAGAAGGACCCCGAGCCATGGACGAGCAAGGTGTTGAAGACGCTGCCATCCTGTTGATGTCTTTGGGTGAGGAAGAGGCATCCGAGGTGTTCAAGCATCTGGAGCCCAAGGAAGTTCAATGCCTGGGGGAGACCATTGCCAAGCTCAAGACGGTCAACAAGGACCGGGTCGGTTCGGTGCTGGATCGCTTCTCCAAGGAATCGACCGAAATGGGCATGCTGGTGCCCGACACCGACGAGTACATCAAGTCCGTGCTGCGCAAGGCGCTGGGCGATGAAAAGGCCAATCTGCTGATCGACCGCATCATCCAGGGCAGCGATGTCACCGGCATCGAGAGCCTCAAGTGGATGGACCCCGGTTCCGTGGCTGAATTGCTGCGCAACGAGCATCCTCAGATCGTGGCGGCCATCCTGGTTCACCTGGATCCGGACCAGTCTTCCTCGGTGCTCAAGTGTTTCACCGACCGTCACCGCAACGAGGTGATGGTGCGCATCGCCACGCTGGACGGCATCCAGCCTACCGCCCTGAAGGACCTCAACGAGGTGCTGTCACGCGTGCTGGCTGGTGGCACCCAATTGCGAAAGGCCTCTCTGGGTGGCGCCAAGCCCGCAGCGGAAATCATCAACCTGATGGGCTCCAGCCTGGAAACCTCGGTGCTGGATTACATCCGCGAGGCCGATGGCGATCTGGCGCAGAAGATCATGGACAACATGTTCACCTTCGACGACCTGATGAAGCTCGACGACAAGGGCTTCCAGGCCTTGCTCAAGGAAGTGCAGACCGAGTCGCTCATCATCGCGCTCAAGGGGGCGTCGCCCGAAATCCGCGAGAAGGTGTTCAAGAACATGTCCAGCCGTGCGGCGGAAACGCTGCGCGAAGATCTGGAGTCGCGCGGCCCGGTCAAGCTGTCCGAAGTCGAAGGCGAGCAAAAGGAAATGCTCAAGATCGTGAGACGCCTGGCCGACGAAGGCCAGATCACGCTGGCCAGCGGAGGCGACGATGAGTACGTCTAAGCCGACGACGCCGCCCGGTGGGGCAGCGCCACAGGCTGCAGGCAGTGCGGCAGGCGGATCGACGCCCAATCCCTACACGCGCTTCATCCCGCGCGAAGAGCTGGGCTCTTTTTCAGCCTGGGCACCCGAAACATTCGAGCAGCCGAGCAGGGCGGCCAACCCGGAGGAAGGCGGGGTGCGCAAACCCACGCTGGCCGAGCGGGCCGCCGCTGAGATGCGCCCGGCCATGAAGCCCAATCCTGCCCGGCATGCGCCACAGGCGACCGGAGCCCAACCGGCACCTGCCGCCAAGCCGGCCGCGATGGCCAGCAAGCCTGCGGCTGTCAAGCGCCCCATCGTGGGCGGCGTGCCAGGCCAGGCAGAGGCCGAAGCCAAGGCCGCCGAAGCACCGCCACCACCCCCGCCACCCAATGTGGACGAGCTGGTTCGCGAAGCACGCCAGACGGGCTACCAGGACGGTTACCGCAATGGCCTGGCCGCGCTGGAAAGCTACAAGCAGACTCAGGCGGCGCAAATGGCCGCCTACATGAGCGACCAGGTTGGCGCGCTGGCCTCGGATTTCCACCATCGCCTGGAATCGCTGGAGCAGCAGCTCGCGGGCCGCATCGCTGGTGTGGCGCTGGAACTGGCGCGCCAGGTGGTGCGCAGCGAGCTGCAACAGAACCCCGAAGTGGTGGTGGATGTGGCCGAGCAGGCGCTGACCACGCTGCTGGCTTCGGCCCGTCAGATCGTGCTGCGGCTGAACCCCGACGACCATGGCCTGGCTCAGGCACAACTGACGGAAGTCCTGGCTGCACGGGGCGCCCGCATGGTGCCTGACGCAAGCATCACCCGCGGTGGCTGCATCGTGGAATCCGACATCGCGGTGGTGGATGCCTCGGTCGAGGCCCGCTGGGAGCGTGCAGCGGCCTCGATGGGGCACAACGCACCGTGGAACAACGGCGTCGAAGCCCATGGCTCGACCGAGGTGCGCCTGCCCGAAGGCGAAGACGAACTGGATGAATGGCCGGAGAGCGAAACCGAAGCAACGGTGGCGCAACGTGAGGAGGGTGAAGTATGAACATGCCCATTCGCGTCCACAACGATGTGGCGATGGACCGCTGGAACCGTTTTCTGGACGACCTGGATGCCTGTGCCGGTGCGCGCTTGCCGCTGGAAAACCAGGGCAAGCTGGTGCGTGTGGCCGGTCTGGTGCTGGAGGCCGCTGGTTTGCGTCTGCCTGTGGGGGCGGTCTGTGAGATCCACTCCGAGACCCGCCTGGAGTCCACCCCCGTGCTGGCGGAAGTGGTCGGCTTCGCCGGTGACCGCGCCTATCTGATGCCCACGGCCGAAGTGCATGGCCTGTCCAGCGGTGCCCGTGTGGTGCCCCGCACCATCCCGATCAACCCGCCCATCCTGGGCCGCCCCAATCACCCCTGGCGCCGCAGCGAAGACCGCACCCGCCATCTGCCGGTAGGCAGTGGCCTGCTGGGCCGGGTTGTGAACGCCCAAGGCGAGCCTCTGGACCGCAAAGGCCCTCTGCACCATGTGCGCAGCGAGCCACTGGCCCGTCGCCCCATCAATGCGATGGAGCGTGACCCGGTTCGCCAGCCGCTCGATACCGGCGTGCGCGCCATCAACGCGATGCTCACGGTCGGCCGTGGCCAGCGTATCGGTTTGTTCGCCGGCTCTGGCGTTGGCAAGTCGGTGCTGCTGGGCATGATGGCCCGCTACACCCAGGCCGACGTCATCGTGGTGGGCCTCATCGGTGAACGGGGCCGCGAAGTCAAGGAATTCATCGAAGACATCCTGGGCGAGGAAGGCCTGGCGCGCTCGGTGGTGGTGGCTGCACCCGCTGACGCACCGCCGCTGACCCGCATGCAGGGCGCCAGCTACGCTACCGCCGTGGCCGAGCACTTCCGTGACCAGGGCCTGCATGTGCTGTTGCTGATGGATTCGCTCACCCGCTATGCCATGGCCCAGCGCGAAATCGCCCTGGCCATTGGCGAGCCCCCTGCCACCAAGGGCTATCCGCCCTCGTGCTTTGCCAAGCTGCCTCAGCTGGTGGAGCGCAGCGGCAATGGCCTCAACGGCCACGGCTCGATCACGGCGTTTTACACCGTGCTGTCCGAAGGTGATGACCAGCAGGATCCCATTGCGGATGCCGCGCGCGCCATCCTGGACGGCCACATCGTGCTGTCACGCGAGCTGGCCGAATCCGGCCATTTCCCGGCCATCGACATCGAGCGCTCCGCCTCGCGCGTGATGCACAACGTGGCCGAGAGCCAGCACATCGACGACGCGCGGCGCTTCCGGCAGCTGTGGTCGCGCTACAGCAAGGCCCGCGATCTGATTCAACTGGGCGCCTACACGCCTGGTGGCGACCACGATCTGGACCTGGCTGTGCGCCTGCACCCGCACATGGTCAACATGTTGCAGCAGGACATGAGCACGCCGGCTCACATGCACGACAGCGTGGACGAACTCCACCAGATCGTGACCGCTTGATGTTGGTCTGTGCAGTCAAACCCAACCAGTGAAGTAGCCCACCAGGGCAGGGGACAAGGTTCATGAGTGCCAATTCATCGCTGCTTGTAGTACTGGAGTCTGCGGAGAAGGCGAGAGACGAAGCCGTGGCCGAGCTCGAAGGCGGCAAACGGGCCTATGAGGCCGCGCGTCAGCAGGCGCAATCGCTTTTTGACTGGCGCAGCGAGTACCAGAAACGCTGGCAGTCTCAATTTCGCCAGGTGGGTGGAATGGAGATCATGCGGTGTTATCAGGACTTCATGCAGCGATTGGCCGAGGCCATTTCCGATCAGGATAAGAGGGTGGAGCAGGCACGTCTGTATATGGAGCGTTGCAAGGCTCTGCTGATTGAGCGCGAGCGCAAGGTGGCCGCGGTGGCTCAATTGATGGACAGAAGGCTGGTCGAGCTTCAGGCGAAGCAGAACCGGCAGGATCAGAAAGCCACCGACGAAATCGCTTCGCGCGCCGGTCGATCAGGTCTCGGGCTGGGTGCAGGCGGATCGCCGCTGGCGTCCGGTTCGATCGGCTGACAGCGGGTTGGACCGGCTTTTCAGACAAGGATCGCATCATGGCTACACCGATCAAATCGACGAACGCCTCTGCCAATGCGCCCGGCGTGAACGGCGTGTCTCCTGCCATCAGTGATTTGCTGGCGCGCTTTGGCGCACAGGGCGACGGTCAGAATCAACAGGCGGCGTTCTCCCAGTGGATGGAGAAGCACGCCATCGTGTCGCCGGGTGCGACCGCCTCTGGTGCAGGCAATACCACCAGATCCCCGGCGGCGGCGCACAACGGTTTGTCCGCTTCTGCGGCAGAGCAGGCCATGCTGAGAGCACGGCAGCAGGCCGCCATGGCCACACGCCCGGTACAGACACCGGCTCAGCCGACGTCGCAGGCCCGTGTCAACAAGCCGGACGATGAGGGCGCACGCGCCAGCGGGACGCCGCCCAAGTCGGCCTCGACGCTGGCCAACAAGAACACGAAAGCCTCGGACAAGACCGCCAGGTCGGGCAAGGCCGAAGGCAGTGACAAGGCCGAGAACAACAAGGATGCTGATGACAGCGTCAACTTCACGACGGCGCTGGGCGATGGTACGGCTGTGGTGCGTGAACTGACGCCGCCGCCTTCCATTCAACCGGGTGACTCCGCCGGGATGATGGCCTGGCTGGCCAGCCTGACGCACGGTGACCTCGCCCACGGCAAGGCTGCCGACACGGCCAGCGGCAGCACCGATACCGGCGCTCAGGCGGGCAGCGTGCTCAAAGCCGGAGATGGCCAGGCCGCTGATGCCGCCTTGCTGGACGCCAAGGGCGGAGGCGCCCCGGGCGCCGTGGCCCTGGACAATGCCTTGTGGCAAAACGTGAGCGCCAGCGCCGCCACCCAGGTGGAGGCCATGATGAACCAGTCCGGCAAGGGCCTGGAAGGGCGTGGCGATGGCGACCCTCTGGCCGGGCTGCTGCCGAGCGGTGGTCTGCCAGGTGCCGCCCTGGGCAACCCGCTGGAGGCCAAGGCTGGCGTGAGGCATGAATCTGCCACGCTGCCCACACCCGTGAATTCGCCGGATTTTGCCCAAGCCCTGGCTGAAAAAGTCAGCATGTGGGTGGGCGCGACCAAGGCGGATGGCTCGATGACGGCCGAGTTGCACCTCAACCCGGCAGAAATGGGCCCGATCAACGTGAAAATTTCACTGGATGGCCAAACGGCGCAGGTGGATTTCGCTGCCGCGGCGTTAGAAACGAGAAAGGCCATCGAAGCCAGCCTGCCCATGCTGTCGAGCGCCCTGAATGATGTCGGGTTGAACATGACCGGTGGTGACGTCTCCTCGCAGACGGCCCAGCAACAGTTCAGCCAGGGATCGGCACAGGCGCAAGGCGGTGCAGGCCGCGCAAATGGTGCCGCAGGCAGCGGCGACGCCGACACGGGTGTGGATCCCGCCGGCATGCGCCCTGTCAACGCACCTCGTCCCGGCCGCCTGGGCGGTCTGGACCTCTACGCTTGAGGGCATCCGAGGCCGCCGCTGGGAATCAAGCGTGTTTCACATCGTTTATTGATCCATTGCGACGGCGCTGACTTCGAATAATCCACTCATGACCTTGCGCCTTTCTGGCGCTGTGTCATGAACACCAGGAGATACGCGAATGTCAGCAGCCCCCGCCGCCGCCCCGGCTGAAGGCGAAGCCCCTAAAAAGGGTCCCAAGAAGCTCATCATCATCATTGCGGCCGTCGTCCTGCTTCTCGTTCTGGGCGGAGGCGGTGCCTTCTTCATGATGAAGAAGAAGGCCGCCGAGGCTGAAGCTGCTGCGGCAGCCGAAGAAGAGGATGGTGGTGGCCACGCCAAGCCTGCCAAGGAAGCCAAGAAGCCCGAACACGGCAAGGGTGACCACGCCGCTCCGCCGGCTTTTGTTCCGCTGGAACCTTTTGTCGTCAACCTGGCTGACCGCGATTCGGAGCGCTTCGCGCAAGTGGGCATCACGCTGCAGGTAGACGATGCCAAGATGAGCGAAGAGATGAAGGCTTACATGCCCGCCATCCGCAACGCCATCTTGCTGATCCTCTCGCACAAGTCCTCCGAGGAACTGCTGAGTCAGGAAGGCAAGCAGAAGCTGGCTGAGGAAATCCGCCGTGACGCTGCGCGCGCCATGGGCTACGAGATCGAGGATCCTGAAGAAGAGGATGCCGCCGCAGAAGACACGCCCAAGAAAAAGAAGAAGAAAAAGAAGAAGGTCGAGTCCTACAACCCGATTGTGCAAGTGCACTACGCGAACTTCATCATCCAGTGATGTCTTGCTGACCCTTTATTCAACGGTCCCGGAAGTCCTCAGGCCATGAACCAGCAGATCCTTTCTCAAGACGAAGTTGATGCCCTCTTGCAAGGCATCACGGGCGAGAGCCAGAAGCTGGAGCAGGAAGAAGCGCCCAAGGAAGGCATTCGCGACTACAACCTGGCTCAGCAGGAACGCATCGTTCGTGGGCGCATGCCCACGATGGAAATCATCAACGAGCGTTTTGCGCGCAATATCCGCATCGGCTTGTTCAACCTGATTCGCAAGTCCCCGGAAGTGTCCGTGGGCGGCATCAAGGTGCAGAAGTACAGCGCCTTCCTGCGCGAGATCGTGGTGCCCACCAACTTCAACATCATGGCCGTGCGCCCTCTGCGCGGTTCCGGCCTGATCGTGTGCGACCCGACCCTGGTGTTCGGCGTGATCGATGCGCTGTTCGGCGGCGTTGGCAAGTTCCACACCCGCATCGAAGGCCGTGATTTCTCGGCCACCGAGCAGCGCGTGATCCATCGCCTGGTCGAGGTCATCACCGCCGAGTACAAGAAGTCCTGGCACGGCATCTACCCCGTCGAGCTGGACTACCAGCGCTCGGAAATGCAGCCTCAGTTCGCCACCGTGGCCACGCCCAGCGAAATCGTGGTGTGCTGCTCGTTCACGCTGGAAATCGGCGACACCAGCGGCACGATCCACATCTGCATTCCCTACGCCACGCTGGAACCCATCCGCGACATCCTGTTCTCGTCCATTCAGGGCGACTCGGCCGAGCCTGATCGCCGCTGGGTGAAGCTGCTGACCCAACAAATCCAGTCCGCCGAAGTGGACCTGGTGGCCGAGCTGGCTCACGCCCCGGCCACGGTCGAGCAGTTGCTGGCCTTCAAGCCGGGCGACTTCATCGAGCTGGACCTCGAAAAAATCATCAAGGCCAAGGTGGACGGCGTGCCCGTCTTCGATTGCTACTACGGCACATCGAACAACAAGTACTCCTTGCGTATCGACAAGCTTCTGACCGCCGGCAACATGAGTTGGCTTGGAGACCAAAATGTCTGAAGAATTTCCACCTGAAGGCGGCGCGAATGCCGAGCAGGACGCCATGGCGGCCGAATGGGAGGCCGCGCTGGCTCAGCAGGCCTCGACACCTCAGCCAGACATGGATGAGTTCGCCAGCGCCGCGGCCAGCGAAGTGACCAATGCCCAGGCCCAGATGACGCCTGCGGCCTTTGCCAACTTCGCGCCCTCGCAAGCCAGCTCGGCCGGCAACGACATCAGCATGATCCTGGACATCCCGGTTCAGCTGACGGTGGAACTGGGCCGCACCCGCATTCCCATCAAGAACATCCTGCAACTGGCGCAAGGCTCCGTGGTGGAGCTCGACGCCATGGCCGGCGAGCCCATGGACGTGCTGGTCAACGGCTTCCTGATCGCGCAAGGCGAAGTGGTGGTGGTCAACGACAAGTTCGGTATCCGTCTGACCGACATTGTGACGCCGTCCGAACGCATGCGCCGCCTCAGCAAGGGCAACTGAACAGGATCGATCAGAGATGCCTTCTACCGGTTTGACCGTGGTCTGGTTTCTGGGCGTCGTGGCCCTGATCCCCTTGACACTCTGGGTTCTCAAACGCTCCGGCCTGGCCACCGGCACGGTTGGTGGCGCGACAGCGATGATCAAGCCTGTCGGGCAGCTCAACATCGGGCCGGGCCAACGCCTGGTGACCGTGGAAGTGGGCACCGGCGACAGTCGCACCTGGCTGGTACTGGGCGTGACCGCACAGCACATCAACACCCTGCACACGATGGCGCCGCAAAACGCACCCTTGGCCGAACAGGCCACCCCGTCCTTCACCAACCTGCTGCGCCGCTCATTGGGCCAGCAAGACAAGGGGCAGGCTTGATGCGCATCACCGTGAAACGCCTTGCCTGGCTGGGCCGTGTGGCTCTGCTGGCCATGATGCTGGGCAGCTCGGCCGCCATGGCGCAAAGTGCAGGTGGCAGCAGCACCTTGCCGCTGCTCGTGGGGCAGGGCGCGGGGGGCAACAGCTACTCCGTGCCCGTGCAGACCTTGCTGTTCTTCACGGCCCTGAGCTTCCTGCCCGCCGTGTTGCTGATGATGACGGGTTTCACCCGCATTGCGATCGTGCTGAGCCTGATGCGCCAGGCCATTGGCACCCAGGCGGCACCGCCCAACCAGGTGGTGATCGGCCTGTCGCTTTTTCTGACCCTGTTTGTGATGGGCCCCACGCTGGACAAGGTCTACAAGGATGCCTACGAGCCCTTTGCCACCAACCAGATCAGCTTCAACGAAGCACTGGAGCGTGGACAGGGCCCCATGCGCAGCTTCATGCTCAAACAGACCCGCCAGTCCGACCTGGGGCTGTTCGTCAAGCTCGCCAGGCTGGAAGGCGATGTCAAACCCGAGACCGTGCCGTTTCGCGTGCTGGTGCCAGCCTTTGTCACCAGCGAGCTGAAGTCGGCTTTTCAGATCGGCTTTCTGATCTTCATCCCCTTCCTGGTGATCGACATGATCGTGGCCAGCGTGCTCATGAGCCTGGGGATGATGATGTTGTCGCCAGTGATGGTGGCTCTGCCGTTCAAGCTGATGCTGTTCGTGCTGGCCGATGGCTGGAACCTGTTGCTGGGCTCTCTGGCCGCCAGCTTCGTGCAGTAAGGAAGAAGGTAGATCATGGATCCGCAACAAGTATTGACCTTCAGCCGCGATGGCCTGTTGACCCTGTTGACCGTCTGTGGCCCCATCGTGCTGGTGGTGCTGGCCGTGGGCCTGATCGTCTCGATCTTCCAGGCTGCCACGCAGATTCATGAGCAGACCCTTTCCTTCGTGCCCAAGCTGCTGGCGGCTTTTGCCACGCTGGCCGTGGCCGGCCCCTGGATGATGAGCAAACTGGTGGACTACATCCAGCAGGTGCTGCAGTCGATCCCGTCCGTGGTGGGCTGAAAGCCTGCCGCCACACCTGAGCCAGGCACATGGTCAGTTTTTCGGAAGCCCAGGTCCTGGCCTGGATCACGCCCTGGCTCTGGCCCTTTTTCCGCGTGCTGGGCCTGTTCACGTCGGCGCCCGTGCTGTCGATGCGGGTGATTCCCCGCCGGGTTCGCCTGAGCCTGGCCATCCTGATCGTGATCTGCGCACAACCCAGCCTGCCTGAGATGCCGCCCATCGAGCTCAACTCGGCTGGCTCGCTGATGGTGATCGCGCACGAGGTGCTGATCGGCCTGACCATGGGCTTTGCCGCCCGTGTGGTGTTTGCCGCCATCGAATTTGCGGGTGAACTGGTGGGCCTGCAGATGGGCCTGAACTTCGCCAGCTTCTTCGACCCCTTGAGCGGCACGCAGGTGACGGCGGTCAGCCGCTTCTACGGCACCACAGCCGCCTGGCTGTTCGTGGTCATGAACGGGCACCTGATGTTGACGGGTGCCGTGTTGGGCAGCTTTCACGCTTTTCCGGTGTCGCCGGAGCCGTTGGGCTTTCTCAACATCGTCCAGCCTCAGGTCTGGGGTGCCGAGGTGTTCAAGCTGGGTCTGTGGGTGTCACTGCCGGTGGTGTCCATGCTGATTCTGGTCAACCTGGTGATGGGGCTTGTGGCCCGCGTGGCGCCGCAGATGAACATCTTCTCCATCGGCTTTCCGATCACCCTGGCCGTGGGCTTCACCGGCCTGTGGCTGACGCTGCCCATGATGCAGGCGCCGCTGACGATGGCGCTGGAGCGGATGATGGGTTACTTCCAGTGAGCTGAGGCTTTTTTGGCGCTAACCTTGGCGCCCATGAAACTGCCATCACGCCGTCCATCGATTCGCCCTACGCCTGTGGCCAAGCGGGCGTCATCCCATGTTGCCACTCAGATTGAAGGCCCGACGCGCCGCCAAATCCTGGAGGGGCTCGTGGGGGCCGGTGTGGCCGGGGCGGTGGGGTTGCCAGCCTGGGCCGGCAAGGGCGATCAGGCAGACAAGAGCAAACCTGTTGAGCCCGTCTGGAAACCGGATCACACAGTCATCGTGATCCTGGAGAATCTGTCCGCCTTTGATGCCACCTCGGGGCAGCGCAGGGAGCGCAAGGCACCGGTTTTCGACCCAGTGGCGTCTGACTGGAAGTTCTTCAATGAGCTGGCAGACAAGGGTGTGCGTTTCACGAATGCCCATTTCGGCCGCACCCCTTACAACTCGAACCTGCCAACGCGCTCCAGCCAGCCCAACTACCTGTTTCTGTTTTCCGGCCACCACCAGGGCGTGCTGCCGGCGTGGTTCGAAGACGAACGTTCGCCCTACAAAGGTGTGGCCCTGCGTGATCGCCGCGGCCAGTTGCTGCCCTCCAGCAACGAGACCAATGTAGGCGTGGCCAACAGCAATGTGCCCCTCTCATGGCTGCCGTTTACCTCGCCCAACCTGGGGGCGGCCATCCTGCAAAGCGGCGGCACCTTCCTGAGCTTTTCCGAATCCCTGCCGTACCCGAGCTGGAACTGCGGCACGGACTCCAGCGTGGCGCCTTGCAGTGCCAACTTCGCCTTCACGGACGATTACCGCCGCAAGCACAATCCCGCGGTGAACTGGACGGACCAGATCAACCCCACCAGCCCGCGCGGGCTCAAGGGTGATCTGGCCAACCATGTGATGCCGGTGAGCGTCAACCTCGCTTTCGAGCCCACCAAGGACCCTGTGCTCAAGCAGAGCTTTCGCGGATTTGCCAAAGACGCCAACGGCAAGGCCTTGCCCTTTGACAGCCTGCCCAAAGTCTCGATCGTGGTGCCCAACGAGCAGCACGATGCGCACAGCAATTCGGCAAAGGTGGCAGACGACTGGCTGCGCCAGCACATTGGGCCTTACGCCGAGTGGGCGCAGAAGAACAACAGCCTGCTGATCGTCACATTTGACGAAGACGGCAGCACCGATGCCAGTCAGGGTGACGCCTACATGACCGGTACACACCGGATCCCCACGTTTTTCTATGGCGCGGGCGTGAAACAAGGCCTTGTCGAGCAGCGCATCGATCATCTCAACGTGCTGGCCACGGTTCTGTGGCTCAATGGGGCGCTGGACCGTTTCCGGGCCGATTTTCGTCAATTTCACAAGGTGGAAGACGGGTCTGGCTCCGAAGCGGAGAAAGAATGGCTCAATCTGGTGCCGATCACGACTGTGTTCGAGCGCACGCAGGCGAAATCGCTGGACAAGCCCGCGAGATAGTCGCCCGAAAGCCAACCGCCCTCAAATCGCCTGACGAAGTTCGTAGAATCGGCGCCCATGTCATCGAAGCCCCCCTCCAAAGCCTCCAGCACGTCCACCCAGCCCAGCGCCGCCTACGGCGAAGGCTCGATCCGGGTCCTCAAGGGCCTGGAACCCGTCAAACAACGGCCGGGCATGTACACCCGGACGGACAACCCCCTGCACATCATCCAGGAGGTGATCGACAATGCCGCCGACGAAGCGCTGGCCGGCTTCGGCAAACGCATTGCCGTGACGCAACACACCGACGGCTCCGTCAGCGTGGAAGACGACGGGCGCGGCATTCCTTTCGGGCTGCACCCGGAGGAGCAGGTGCCGGTGGTCGAGATCGTGTTCACGCGGCTGCACGCCGGTGGCAAGTTCGACAAGGGGTCGGGCGGCGCCTACAGCTTCTCCGGTGGTTTGCACGGTGTGGGCGTGAGCGTGACCAATGCGCTGTCGACCCGCCTGCAGGTAACGGTATCCCGCGACAAGCAGGTGGCGCAGCTCGCCTTCAGCGGCGGCGACGTGATCGAGCCCGTGACGGTGCGCCCCGCGGCTTCGGGCGACCGCAAGAACGGCACGACCGTGCGCGCCTGGCCGGACGCCAAGTATTTTGAAAGCGCCGAACTGCCCAAGGCCGAGCTGGTGCACATGCTGCGCAGCAAGGCCGTGCTGATGCCGGGCGTGACCATCACGCTGACGAACGAGAAGTCCGGCGAGGTGCAAACCTGGTTGTACAAGGGCGGCCTGCGCGACTACCTGACGCAGTCGCTCAACACCGATCCGATCATCCCGCTGTTCGAAGGTGAGCAGTACGCAGCCAATGCGGACGACAACTTCGCCGAAGGTGAGGGCGCCGCCTGGTGTGTGGCCTTCACGGAAGAAGGCTCGCCCATGCGCGAGAGCTACGTGAACCTGATCCCCACGGTGGCGGGTGGCACGCACGAGGCCGGTTTGAAGGATGGCCTGTTCAATGCCATCAAGGGCTTCATCGAGATGCACTCCTTGCTGCCCAAGGGCGTCAAGCTCATGCCCGATGACGTGTTCAGCCGCGCCAGCTTCGTGCTCAGCGCCAAGGTGCTGGACCCGCAGTTCCAGGGCCAGACCAAGGAGCGCCTCAACAGCCGCGACGCCTTGCGCCTGGTGGGCACCTTTGTGAAGCCAGCCATGGAGCTGTGGCTCAACCAGCATGTCGAGTACGGCAAGAAGCTGGCCGAGCTGGTGATCAAGCAGGCGCAGGCCCGCCAGCGTGCCGGCCAGAAGGTCGAGAAGAAGAAGGGCTCCGGCGTGGCCGTGCTGCCCGGCAAGCTGACCGACTGCGAAAGCCGCGACCTCAGCCTCAATGAAGTCTTCCTGGTCGAAGGGGACTCTGCTGGCGGCAGCGCCAAGATGGGCCGCAACAAGGAAACCCAGGCCATCCTGCCCCTGCGCGGCAAGGTGCTCAATGCCTGGGAGGTCGAGCGCGATCTTTTGTTCAAGAACAACGAAATCCACGACATCTCGGTGGCCATCGGGGTGGACCCCCACGGCCCCAACGATTCACCTGACCTGAGCGGCCTGCGCTACGGCAAGATCTGCATCCTCTCCGATGCGGACGTGGACGGCTCGCACATCCAGGTGCTGCTGCTGACGCTGTTCTTCCGCCATTTCCCCAAGCTCATCGAAGCCGGCAACATCTACATCGCCCGCCCGCCGCTGTTCCGTGTGGACGCGCCCGCACGCGGCAAAAAGCCGGCGGCCAAGTTCTACGCGCTCGACGAAGGTGAGCTGACCGCCATCCTCGACAAGCTGCGCAAGGAGGGCTGCCGCGAAGGTGCCTGGGCCATCAGCCGCTTCAAGGGTCTGGGTGAAATGAACGCCGAGCAGCTGTGGGACACCACACTGAACCCGGACACCCGTCGTCTGCTGCCTGTGGCTTATGGCGAACCCGGCTTTGCCGCCACCGAAGGCTCGTTCAACAAGCTGATGGGCAAGGGTGAAGCCGCGTCGCGCCGCGAGCTGATGGAGCTTCACGGGGACGCGGTCGAAGTCGACGTCTGATGTGATCAGTGCGTCAGTGCCGTGTGGGTGCGGCCTGGGTCGGCAGCGATCCCGGCCTTCACGCGCTCGCTCTTGAGCCAGCCCGTGGTGATGACGCCTGTGAGGGGATGGGTGTAGCGCACCTGAGTCCATCCGGGTAGCTGCGCCAGGATGGCCACCTTGTCGCCCTCCACAATGTGCTTGCCCATGAGACAGCCCTGATCAGGTGCCGTGTGGAGCAGGCTTCTGCCTGGCATGGCCACCACGCCAGGGCCAGGGGGCTTGCTGTCGCCTGAGCCCGTGGACGTGTCGTGGCAGGCGGGGGTGGCCGACGGTTGCCCGGTCTTGATGCCGGCCGTTGGCGGGTGATCTTCCAGCACCTTGATCGCATCGGCCATGATGGCGTCGGGTGACCGTTGCTGGCAGGCGGTATCGATCGTCATCTTCGGGCCCAACACGAGCCGCTCGGCGCGATCGACGCCCCATCTGGTACCGCGCTTGCTCAGTTGCACGCGCTTCATTTGCAGGCGGCCGTCCTGGATCAGCAAATCACCGTTTGCCTGGCGCGCGACCGCGCAGACCTTCGCTTGTGTGCCGTCCACCCAGGCACGACTCAGCGTGATGCGGGAATCGTCTGGCAGGCCTGAGGCGGGTGTGTTGCGGGCCAGATCGACCAGCGTGGCGCGAACCGGATCGCGTTGAGACAGTTCGCGGGCCTGGGTGAGGGGTGACACAGCCCACAGCAGGCCGGTCATCAGGGGGATGAACAGACGAGACATGCTTGTAGTACGGCCAGACACGCCGCGAACAGAGTTCAGGAGACTGCAAGATAGCCCGATGCTCAACCTCGCCATGTGCGCAGTCGACATGGTTCCTGCACCCTTTTCCCGCGATCAGGCCACGGGTGTGATGCTCACAAACGGTCCAGCCGCGCCTTGATGTCTTGCGACCGAGATTGAATGGCGTCGATGTCTGCCGGAGGCATCCTGTCGATCTGTTTGTAGACCATGCCAATACGTGGGTTGCGTCGCAGCCTGTCCGCATGGCGGATGTGGAAGTCCCAATACAGCGCGTTGTACGGGCAGGCGCGTTCGCCGAGTCGATCCTTCTTCCGGTAGTGACAGCCCGCGCAGTGATCCCCCATGCGGTCCAGGTAGGCGGCGCTGGACACATAGGGCTTGGTGGCCATCAGGCCGCCATCGGCAAACTGGCTCATGCCCAGTGTATTGGGCAGCTCGACCCACTCGAAGGCGTCGATGTACACGCCCAGGTACCAACGGTGCACGGCTTGCGGATCCAGGCCAGCCAGCAGGGCGAAGTTGCCGATCACCATCAGGCGCTGGATGTGGTGGGCATAGGCCTGCTCCAGCGATTGACCGATGGCCTGCGCCATGCAGGCCATGCGGGTGTCGCCCGTCCAGAACCACTCAGGCAGGGGCAGCTCGTGGGCCAGTTTGTTGTGCTGCACGTAGCCTGGCATGTGGTGCCAGTACACGCCACGAACGTACTCTCGCCACCCCAGAATCTGCCGTATGAAACCTTCGGCGGCGGCCAGTGGTGCGTGCCCCGCCTGCCAGGCCTCTTGCGCGCGCATCACAACCTCGCGAGGGCCGAGCATCTTCACGTTCAGCGCAAATGACAGCAGGGAGTGGAAGAGCCGCCAGTTGTGCTGGCTGATGGCGTCCTGAAACTGCCCGAAGTGAGGCAAGGCGCGCTGGATGAAGGCATCCAGATGCTGCAAGGCCTCTGCCCGGTTCAGGGGCCAGGCCAGTTGGCTGGCTTGAGGGTTGCCAAAGCTGGGAACGCCGCAGGCCACGATGGTGTGCCACAGCGCGCTGTGATCGTGTTGACGGCGCCAGTCGAGTGGTGCAGGCGGGGTGCCATGCCAGGCTTGCCGGTTGTCGTGGTCGAAGTTCCACTGGCCGCCGGCTGGCTTTTGAGGAGTGGCCATGAGCACGCCGTGCAGCCGGCGCATATGGCGGTAGAAGTGCTCCATCAACCAGCCACGCCGATCACCGAAGAGCCGAGCTGCTTCATCGCGTTGCGTGTAGAAGTGCTGGCTGCAGACCATTTCGCAGTGCACGCCGCGTTCCATGCATGCCTGGCGCCAGGCAGCGAGTTGGGCATCCAGGCGCCATTCGTCTGGTGCCTGGTATTGCACGATCTTGGCGCCGTAGTGGGTGATCAAGGCATCGAGGTTGTCGGTGATCGACTGGCGGTTGCTGGGCGAATCGATGGGCACATATCGAACCCGATGGCCCGTTTCGCGCAATTGCCGACTGAAATCCCGCATGGCTGCAAGGATGGCCAGGATCTTCTGGGCGTGGTGGCGTACGTAGTCGGTTTCCTGGCGCACCTCCATGAGCACGTAGACCACATCGTCGCGGACCTCGTCAAACCAGCTGTGCAGCGAGTTGAGCTGGTCGCCCAGAATGAGGCGGAGTGTGGGGTCGGCGGCTGCGGGCATGACCCAGTATTGACGCGGTCTGACGGCCAGGAAGGCGAGAATTCGGCGTCAAAGGCTGGTCGCCAGGATGTGCCCAGGACGCCAACTCTTCGCCTCAGGGCGGGCGGGAGGGGCGCCGGCACCCACTACACTCGGCACCGCAGATTTCCGTTTCTGATCCTGTTTTTTCCCGATGACCCAACAAACCATCGATTTCAACCCTCCGCCACCCAGTGACGGCGGCGAATCCCTGACCCTGGCCCATTACGCCGAGCGCGCCTACCTGGAATACGCCCTGAGCGTGGTCAAGGGCCGTGCCTTGCCCGATGTGTGCGACGGCCAGAAGCCTGTGCAGCGCCGCATCCTGTACGCGATGGACCGCATGGGCCTGAGTTTTTCGGGCAACAGTGGCGCCAAGCCGGTCAAGAGCGCCCGCGTGGTGGGGGATGTGCTGGGTCGCTACCACCCGCATGGTGACTCCGCTGCATACGAGGCCATGGTGCGCATGGCGCAGGACTTTGCGCTGCGCTACCCGCTGATCGACGGCCAGGGCAACTTCGGCTCGCGCGATGGAGACGGCGCAGCCGCGATGCGTTACACCGAAGCGCGTCTGGCACCGATTGCCCGCCTGCTGCTCGACGAAATCGACATGGGTACGGTGGATTTCATCCCCAACTACGACGGCTCGACCGAAGAGCCCAGGCAGTTGCCGGCCCGCCTGCCTTTCGTGCTGCTCAACGGCGCCAGCGGCATTGCCGTGGGCCTGGCTACCGAGATCCCCAGCCACAACCTGCGTGAAGTGGCTGCGGCCACGGTGGCACTGATCAAGAACGAAAAGTTGCCCGATGAAGAACTGTTCGAGCTGATCCAGGGCCCGGACTTCCCTGGTGGCGGCCAGATCATCTCCACCCAGAAGGAGATTCAGGATGCTTACGGCACCGGCCGTGGCAGCCTGAAGGTGCGCGCCCGCTGGAAGATCGAAGATCTGGCGCGTGGCCAGTGGCAACTGGTGGTGACCGAGCTGCCTCACGGCACGAGCGCGGCCAAGGTGCTGGAAGAAATCGAAGAGCTGACCAATCCCAAGGTCAAGGCCGGCAAGAAGGCGCTGACCGCCGAGCAGACCCAACTCAAGACCACGGTGCTGTCCGTGCTGGATGCCGTGCGCGACGAATCCAGCAAGGACGCTGCCGTGCGCCTGGTGTTCGAGCCCAAGACCCGCACGGTCGAGCAGCAGGAGCTGATCACGACCTTGCTGGCGCACACCAGCCTGGAGACGTCCGCCTCCATCAACCTGACCATGGTGGGCTCGGATGGCCGCCCCACGCAGAAGAGCCTGCGTCAGATGCTCACGGAGTGGATCGGTTTCCGCATGGAGACGGTCACGCGGCGTACGCGCCACCGCCTGGGCAAGGTGCTGGACCGCATCCACATTCTGGAAGGCCGCCAGCTCGTCTTGCTCAACATCGACGAGGTCATCCACATCATCCGCAACAGCGACGAGCCCAAGGCCGCGCTGATCGAGCGCTTCAAGCTCAGTGACCGGCAGGCCGAGGACATCCTCGAAATCCGCCTGCGTCAACTGGCGCGGCTGGAAGCCATCAAGATCGAGCAGGAACTCTCCGAGCTGCGCGCCGAACAGGCCAAGCTGGAAGACATCCTGAACAACCCCAGCGTGCTCAAGCGCACGGTGGTCAAGGAAATCGAAGCCGACGCCAAGCAGTTCGGTGACGAGCGCCGCACCCTGATCCAGGCTGAAAAGCGCGCCGTGGCCGAAGTCAAGGTGATCGACGAGCCGGTGACGGTCGTGATCAGCCTCAAGGGCTGGGTGCGCGCACGTACCGGCCATGGCCATGACCCTGCTGGCTTTGCCTTCAAGGCCGGTGATGGTCTGTATGGCACGTTCGAGTGTCGTACGGTTGATCCGCTGATCGTGGTGGGCAGCAATGGGCGCGTGTACAGCGTGCCGGTGGCGGCCTTGCCAGGCGCCCGAGGCGACGGGGCTCCGATCACCACCATGATCGAACTGGAATCGGGCACGCAGCCTGTGCACTACCTCGCTGGCAGCGTCGATCAGACCTTGCTGTTTGCCAATACGGGTGGTTTCGGCCTTTTGGCCAAGCTCGGTGACCTGATCACACGTCAGAAGGGTGGCAAGGGTTTCCTGACGCTGGACGAAGGTGACCTGGTGCTGCCGCCCGTGCTGGTACAGGCAGCGCATACCCATGTGGCCTGCCTGGCCCAGGGTGGGCGCATGCTGGTCTTCGGGCTCGATGAGCTCAAGCTGCAATCCAACGGTGGCCGAGGCCTGACCCTGATGGAAGTGGATGCCAAGAAGGATCCGCTGATCTCGGTGGCCACGGTGGCCGGCGGCGTGAAGGTCATTGGTGCGGGTCGCGGTGGCAAGGCCAAGGAAGATGATGTGCGCAACTCCGCCTACCTGGCCCACATCGGCAAGCGTGCCCGCAAGGGCAAGGCGGTCGACGCCTTCCAGAAGGTGATGCGCGTGCTGCCGCTGGCCTGATGGACCTGATGGACTTGGCGGCTGCGTTCAGTGAAAGATCACGGCCAGGGCTTTGAACTGATTCGGCTGCTCTGGCCCGGTCACGCTGATGAGCGTCTGGCTGGGCGATTCGACCTTGAAGCCGGCTTTTTGCAGGTCGGCGAGCAGGGCCTGGGCTGACTGCCCGGCCAGGGGCGCGATGTCGCTGATTGGCGCGTTCAACACCGCCATCGTGGCGCGCCGTCCTGGGTTGCCGCCCTTGCCATTTTCCTCTTCCTGGATGAGGGCAGAGCCCAGCAGGATCACCATGAACACGCCGATGATGGCCAGCGCCGCTGGCTTGGCGAAATAGCGTTTGAACGAAGCGAAGTTGGCCAGTGCGTGTGCGATCACGCCCGCCACCAGGGCCCAGCCCAGCCATTCGTGCACTTCCTTGTGGAGGCCCAGATCGGCATGGAAGAACATCAGGATGCCGGTACAAGCCATCAGCACGAAGGCGCCGATGGTGAGTGGGGTGGCCCAGTCGCGTGAAATCTGCATGATCTTGTTCCTGCTGAATGCGGAACCTCGTTGTTGGTGACGTGTTCAGTGTGTGGGGTTTGTGTTGCCGGTTTGTTGCCCGGTCAGCGCCGGGATTGATCGACCTCAAACCTGCTGCGCATTTGCCGCGTCAGCTCGGGTTGTGTCATTGCTTGACGTAAGCGTCATTGAAGGGCATGGGGGTGTTGGCGCTGGCAAGCAGGAAAACGCCAGCACAGCCTCACGCGCAGCCTGGGTTAGTCTTCCTGACATCGTTGACGCGTCTTTCAGGAGCCCACATGACGTCCCTCGCCGGCAAAACACTTTTCATCACCGGTGCCAGTCGCGGCATTGGCAAGGCCATTGCACTGAGGGCTGCGCGTGACGGTGCCAACATCGTCGTGGCGGCCAAGACATCCGAGCCCGACCCGCGTCTGCCTGGCACCATTCACTCGGCTGCGGCGGAGATCGAAGCCGCTGGCGGGCGTGCCTTGCCGCTGGTGCTGGATGTGCGCGACGAGGATCAGGTGCGGGATGTGGTGGCCAAGGCCGCCGCGCACTTTGGCGGCATCGACATCCTCGTCAACAACGCCAGCGCCATCAACCTCACGAAGACCCCCGAGGTCGCCGCCAAGCGCTACGACCTGATGATGGACATCAACGTGCGCGGCACCTTCATGTGCTCCCAGGCCTGCCTGCCGCACCTGGAGAAGGCGGCCAACCCGCACATCCTGGTGCTGTCACCACCCATCAATCTGCAGGAAAAGTGGTTCGAGTCGCACGCGGCCTACACCGTGTCCAAGTACAGCATGAGCATGGTCGCCTTCGGGCTGGCGGCCGAGTTGCGCAGCAAGGGCATTGCCGTGAATGCCTTGTGGCCACGCACGCTGATTGCCACATCCGCCTTGAATGTGGCCGGCTCACAGCTTGGCACCCTGGGGCGCACGCCGGACATCATGGCGGACGCAGCCTACCGGATCCTGACGCGTGCCAGCCGCGACGTGACGGGGCAATTCTTCATCGACGAGCAGGTGCTGCGGGACGCAGGCGTGACCGATTTCGACCGCTACCTGGTGACGCCGGGCTCGACACCCATGCTGGATCTCTACGTGGATGAGTGAGCAGCGAGTTTCAGTCCACCAGCCCGTGTGACACCGCGAATCGCGTCAGGCTGGCCACGTCGTGCAGATCCAGTCGCTGGATCAGCTCGGCGCGGTGGTATTCGACCGTCTTGATGCTCACGGCCAGATCGCGGGCGATTTCCTTGTTGGACTGGCCTTTGGCGATGCAGCGCAGCACATCCTTCTGCCGCGGGGTGAGCTTGTCGCTGGCGTCCTTTTCCTTGACGGACGCCAGGGCGATGTCCGGACTCAGGTAAACGCGGCCTTCACGCAGGCAGTGCAGCGCCATCGCCAGTTCGGCCAGCACGAAATCCTTGGACACGAAGCCTGAGACGCCCATGTCGATCGCGCGTTTGGCGATCTCGGCGTCCGTGCTGCTCGTGAGGATGATGATGCGGATGTCCGGCTGGGTCTGCCGCAGCACCCTGGCCACGTCCAGGCCGTTCGCGCCGGGCATGTTCAGGTCCAGCAACAGGATGTCCGGTGGGGTGGCGGCACACGCCTTCAGGCACCGGGGACCGTCGTCGACGGCGGCAATGCATTCAAAGCCGCCCAGATCTTCCAGAATGGCGACAATTCCGGCCCGAACCAGTATCTGATCGTCAGCTACGATGACCCGCATTGCTTGCATGATGCATTGTCGGCATCCTCGCCTCAAGCCTTCGGCTGGAATTTGTGACTTTGTCCCGTCGCGATCGCTCATCTATTCGGAGTCCGTCGCCGAACGCCTGTGTTCAGGCTGCGGGGGCGGGCTGCTTTGCGCTGAGCAAACAGACCTTGTGCGTGGATGCCGCAGCGCAGCACCTGCTGTTGCTGGAGGCCTGCACGGTGCCTGCCGATGCGTGGCTCTCGACCTTGCCTGAGCCGGCTGCGGCGCAGATGCGGCAGTTGCTGGCGAAAGAGCAAGAGCGAGACGATGCCCTGGCCAGCGATGCGGGTGCCCCGACTTTCGCCTTTGAGCTGAACAAGCCGGGGCAGATCCTGTTGATGCGCGGCAGCCTGCGAGCGCCCGGTCGTCTGGAGGGGATGATCGTGCCCCTGGCCTTGCCGGACATGCCTGCTGAAGTCGCCGCGTCACGACCCGCCGTGGATGCTCGGGATCAGTTCGTGGCGTCGATCAGTCATGAACTGCGCACGCCGCTGAACGCGATTCTGGGCTTTGCCCGGCTGGCCCGTGCCGATTGGCCGGACGGCGCAGACAGCCTGCATCTGGACCACATCGAACAAGCCTCGGGTCTGATGCTCCGGGTGGTCAACGATCTGCTGGACCTGACACGGCTGGAGTCAGGCAAGCTGGACATCGAGCCAGACCAGCCGCTGTTCATGGCGGCGGTTGTGTCGCGGGTGGGGGCGGTGGCCGCCAGCCTCAGGCAGGACAAGGCTGTGCGGCTCTATGCCACTGTGGACCCAGCCTGCCCGCGCAAGCTTCGGGGCGATGTCGGGCGCATCGAGCAGATCCTGCTCAACCTGGTGGCCAACGCCCTGAAGTTCACCGACCGAGGGCGGGTGGTGATCGACGTCAAGCGACGGGCCTTGCGCGAGCACAGCGTGGTGTTGCGCATGTCGGTGTCAGACACCGGCGCAGGCATCACGCTCGATCAGATCGAGCGCATCGGCCAGCCGTTCGAGCGTGCGACGGACCTGTCCTTGCCGCGGGTGGGTGGCACGGGCCTGGGCCTGGCGGTGGTCAATCGCTTGCTCGAATTGCATGGCACCGCCTTGCGCGTGGCCTCGGTGCCCGGTGGTGGCTCCATCTTCTGGTTCGACATCGAACTGCCGTTCGACGTGGACGAAGCCCCGTCTGCGCCAGTGGCCGACACCGTGGTGATCAGCGATGACGAGCGCCTTGTGCAGACGGTGGCCACGCAGTGGGCCGCGCAGGGGCGAGCGCTTCTGCCTGCAGGCCAGCTGGTGCTGGCCGATCGTGTGGTGATCGATACCGACTGCGCCACCGCGCAGGCTGCGATGGCGCAGGCCGCGCAAGCCGGCTGCACGGTGTACTGGGTGAGTGCGGGCCAGATGCTGCCGGGCAGCGATGTACAACCCTTGCCCTTGCTGGCAGAAGCAGTGTTCAGGACGCGTCGAGACGATACCCTCAAGGTCGATCCTGCCTTGCAGGGGCTCAAGGTGTTGGCCGTCGAGGACAACGCGCTCAACCAGCACGTGTTGCGCGAGTTTCTGCACCGCCTCGGTGTGGACGTCGCGATGTTGGGGGAGGGGCGATCGGTGGCCGAGCTCATCGGGCAGCGTCACTTCGACTTGATTCTGCTGGACATCCAGCTACCTGATCTGAGCGGATGGGAGATCGCGCGGGCCATCAGATCCTTGCCCAATGGCAAGGATCTGCCCATCGTGTTCCTGAGCGCGCACATTGATGCGTCGGACCAACTGGCCGCGGCCGCGCTGGGGGCCCTGGCCTGTCTGACCAAACCTTTCGACGCGGCACGGTTGCATGCCTTGCTCCGCGACGTGGCCGTCAAGGCCGGTGTGGCACGGCGCGCATTTCAGCCGGCCAAGCCTGTGAGCGAGCCAGCCCGGCAGGCAGGCAAGCCGCAGCTGGTACGCCTGTTTGCCAGCCAGTGGCCATCTCTCAAGCAGGGTATCGAGCACGCGCCAGATACGGCCGCCTTGCGCCAGGCCGTCCATGCGCTGCGTGGTTCTCTGGCCGTATTGGGCTTGCCCAGCCTGGTCGCCCAGGCTCGCGCCATCGAAGAGGCCATCCTGGCTGGCCAAAGCGTGACTTCCGACACCTGTGCGGCCTTGCTCCTGGCCATCGATCAGCATCTGCAAGGCTGAACGTGCCGCGTTTCCCGGGTCCAGACCCGGGGCGACCCCAAGGTGAGGCGCCGATGGGCACCCTGCGTGCCGCTCTCCACAATGGGAGCCATCGAATCGCACTGGAGAGCAAGCATGATCATCACCAGGTCCCGCAAGGACAGCGCCAAGGCCAGCAGAGCCGACGCCGCCGCAGCAGAAGTGATGGTCTACAGCGGCGGCATTCCCTATCTGACGTTCAGCGCCGGTCACACGACTTATGCGCTTTACATCGCGTCGACGACAGCCATCGTCGATTCACCCCTGATCGCATCCGATCCCCGCATGCCGGAATTCGTGAAGGGCGCGCTGCACCTGGATGGCCAGGTGATCCCTGTGATCGACCTGGCCAGCCGTCTGGGCTTTCCTGCCGCCAGGCCGGGACGCCGCAGCTGTGTGGTGCTGGTAGAGGCTCATCTGGCCGAGCAGGTGATTCACATCGGTGTGGAGGTTGATGCGGTTCACGAGGTGTTGAACCTCAGTGAGCCGGGCCTGGAAGCCCCACCCATCTGTGGTGCCAATCTCAACAGCCATTTCGTCGATGTCATGGCCAAGCGGCCGGGGCATTACGCCATGGTGATGCACGTGGAGCAGTTGCTCTTCAGCGAGGAGTTGACGGAGCTGGCCTGCCTGGGGGAGTTGCACGATGACCTCGTTCATCACTGATCTCCTGTCGGCGGATGTGGGCATCAGGGCGCCCATGCCCCTGTCTGGCGGTCATCAAACACCGCACGCCGATCTGCCCGGTTTCCTGGAGAGCAGCGGTGTGGTGAGTACCGACCCTCTGGGTGGACGCAGCGTGATGCTTCGTCCGGGAGACTGGCTGTTCGGACGAGGCAGCCTGCGTGTGACGGCCATGCTGGGCTCCAGCCTGGCATTGGTCATGTGGGTCCCCAGGTTTCGGCTGGGGGCCGTGTGCTGTTTTGCCCATCCCCAGCGCCCTGGCGGCGTCTACGGTCTGGAGGGGGCCACAGGCATGTATGGTGAAGACGCGGTGCGCTGGCTCGACGAACGCCTGCAAAGGACGTCTTGCGACTGGTCGGATGTGGAGCTCTCGCTGGCCGGCGGGGCTCAACAGCAGGATGGTTGCGCCGGCGAGCGCAATGTCAGGTGGGCTCAGACATGGGCCACCGACCAGGACATCGAGCCTGTGCAGCAGGACGTGGGTGGCCGCGTCTTGCGCAAGCTGAGCTTCAACCTGACTGACGGCAGCGTGACCATTGCCCATGGCGGGCGTCTGGGTTCACCTGAAGTCTGAGTGCCCCTTGCGCTGAGGGCGCATCAGACCCTCACCACGGTCACCGAGCAGTCGGCCTCGGCCACCACCTGTGCGCTCACGCTTCCCAGGTAGCGCCGCAAGGCCGAGTTGCCGCGCGCGCCCATCACGATGTGATCCACCTGGTTCTTGTTGGCAAACTCGACCAGGGCGTGGGCCGTATCCGGCGCTTCCAGTACATGGAAAGTCAGGCGGTGCTCGTCGAGCTCCAGTTGCTGCTGCAAGGGCCGGGCCCAGTGCTTGATCGCCACCAGTTGTTGCACATGCAGACTGTTGCCTTCTTCGTCGGTCAGCTTGTCCATGCCGACGCGGTTGATCTTCATGATGCTGACGCATGCCAGACGCGCGCCCGGCTCGATCTGCAGGATGCGCCGCACGGTGGCCAGCAGTTTCTTGTCCAGTTCGGGCGTGCTGCCCTTGGTGGCGATCGCCACCATGATGATCGGGCTGTGCTCGACGTGCTGCGTCGCATTGGCCTCTGCCTCCGGCTCCGCGCCCATGGCCTTGAACCAGCGCCGGATGCTGCTGATGCTGCCGCGAGGCGCCATGTGGTCAGCCCGTTTGGTCAGGGGAATCTGATCGGGGTGTTGCAAGTCCAGCGCGAGCTGCGCCCCGGTCTGGTAGCGCTTGGCCGGGTCCACTTCCAGGCAGCGCAGGATCACCTCCTGCAGCCATGGCGGGGTATCGGCTCTGTGGGCACGAGGCGGAATCGGGTCGGTATATAGCCGCTTGCGCAGGCCGGATACGGTGCTGGGGCTGCCGAAGGGGCGCTCGCCCGTGGTGAGGTGATAGAGCATCACGCCCAGGGCGAACAGGTCGCTGCGTGGGTCGTTGCGGATGAACTGCACCTGCTCGGGCGACATATAGGGCCCCGTGCCCATGGGCAGCGAAAACTCCTCTTCCAGCAGATCAGGCAGTTGCGCGTGCCGTGACAGACCGAAATCGATCAGCACGGCCTCCCCGCCAGGCCGGAACATGATGTTGCTGGGCTTGACGTCCAGGTGCACCAGGTGCTGCTTGTGCAGTTCATGCAGCGCAAAGGCGACACGCTGGCCAATCTCGGCCACCTCGTCAAACGGCAAGGGGGCCTTGTCCAGCCTGGGGCGCAGGGATTCGCCCTGGATGTGCTCCATCACGATGTAGGGCTGTTTGATGAAGTCACCCTTGGTGAGAAAGCGCGGCACGTGAGGCCCCTTGAGCATGGGCATCACCATCTGCTCGACCTCGAAGCCCACGATCGTGGCCGGATCCTCGCCGCCTTTGATGCGCGGGATCTTCATGATCAGCGCGTGGCCGACGTCTCCGTCCAGCGGTTCCACGTCCCACAAGGTGGCCATGCCACCCTGGTGCAGCTTTTCCTTGAGGCGAAACTGGTCAATCACATCGCCGGCTTGCAGTTTTCCTGGCGGGGTCATCATGCGCGGCTCCTGTTGAGCGTGGTGCGGTAGCTAGCGGCCGTCGCGCAGGCGATCGGCCAGGTGGCGGGGCAGACCCGCGTCGATGATGCGTTGCGCGGCACCTTCATGGTTGTACGGCACCCGGTGAAAGGTGATGTGGTGGCTGACGGTGTCGAACACCAGGTAGCAGGCCGCCGGGTTGCCATCGCGGGGTTGCCCGACCGAGCCGGGAATGGCCAGCCAGCGTCGCATGGGCGACAGGATGATCGGCGTGCCGTCCACCGGAGAGAACTCGCCTGCCTTGCCCGCCCCGGACAGGTGATACAGACACGGCTGATGCATGTGCCCGCAAAACACGAAGGGGTGCTGGCTGACCTGCATGCTGCGCACGGCTTCCATGCGGCCATCGAGGTAGCCCCACTGGGAGGGCGCGTGCAGATTCGCATGGGCGAACTGGCATTCCTCCAGCTCGGCGACCAGTGGCAGGGATTCGATGAAGGCCACGTGGGCCGAGCTCAGTTGCTGGCGCGTCCAGGCCAGTGATTCCTGGACGTGCCCGGCCATGTTGTGCGCGCCCTCGTGTCGAACGGCGTCGTCGTGGTTGCCCTTGATGGCAATGGCGCCTTCCTTGACACGTGCCTGCACGAAATCCAGGACCCAGACCGGATCGGCGCCGTAGTCGACATAGTCACCCAGCAGCACGGTCTGATCACAGGCCTGTTGCCTGGCGTGCTCCCAGACGGCTTCGGTGGCCTGGCGGTTGGCGTGCAGATCGGAGAGAACGGCGAGTTTCATGACGGGAGGACTTCTGGAATAAGCCAGTTTAGGCCTGGCTGCCCGCACGCCTCTACCGGGAGTATCAGGACTTGTGCATTTTCATTTCTTTTGCAGTTTTCTCGAAAATGCGAATTGGCGCGATGGGCGCCGGTGTTTGATACCATTGTGCGCAACGGCATGCCCGGATTCCCGGGTTCGATACCGAAGAGACACCATGAGATCAGCAGAACAAGAAGCCGTGCTGCGCTCGGTGCGCAAGCTCGTCGCATTCTGGCAAATCACAGCCGATGAACTTTCCGGTATTCCCGAACCTGAAAAGGTGGTGGAAGAGGTGAAGCCGCCTGCCGGGCCCAAATACAGGCATCCCCGTAGCGGAGAAACCTGGGACGGTGAGGGCTCTCAGCCTGACTGGCTGCGCGATGCCCTGACTCGCCAGGGGTATACCGTCGAGGAATTGCGCCTTCCTCAAGGCGCCAGCCCGGCCGAACAGGCCTGATTCTGTCAGGCGGCGGCCGTGAATGGTGCCTGGGCGCCCGGGGTTTGCTCGTCCTGGGCTGGCTCGGTGGTTTGTGGATCCCTGTAAGGCGTGACTCGACCCCGGCCGGATTGCTTGGCTACATAAAGCGCCGCGTCGGCCTGCTTGACCAGCATGTCCGATGGGTCTTCCATGCCGGGTACCTGGGCTGACACCCCGATGCTGCAACTCAGCAACACCGAATGACCATCCTGGCTGATGAAGGTTTGCTTGATCTTGTCGAGCATGGCCTGGGCCACCTTGAGCGCGCCCGCTTCGTCGGTGTTGGGCAGCAGGACCACGAACTCTTCGCCACCAAAGCGCGCCACCATGTCGACCGGGCGACGCAGCACGGACGACAGACCTTTGGCCGCCGCCTGCAGGCAGACGTCGCCGAAGGGGTGGCCGTGGTTGTCATTGATGTGCTTGAAGTAGTCCAGATCGACCATGGCGATCGCCAGCGGCTCGCGACGGCGGCGGGCATCGCGCCAGGCCACGCTGAGTGACTCCTGAAACTTCAGGCGGTTGGGAATCTGGGTGAGAGCATCCGTGCGGCTCAAGGCTTCGAGCTCGCGCGCACGTTGTTCAAGCAGCGCCTGGGAGCGTTGCCGAGCCCAATACTCGCGCCCGACCAGCCGGGAAATGCTCAGCGAGTACAGAAAGAACACGCCGATCAGCGCGGCCAGGGCCAGGTTCACCGACCCACCGCGAGGCAGAACGGCCAGCACGGTGGGCCCCAGCGTGCAAAACGGGTAGAGCAAGGGCAACACGGATTCGATGGCCACGATCACGGTGCCGCCCGCCGTGATGCCGACGGTGCTCATGAGCATCAGCCAGCGCAGGTTTTCGGCATCGGGTGCCACCAGCACGATGGCGCAGAGTGTTCCCCAATAGGCGTTGTAGGCCAGCGACTGCGCCCGAAAGACCAGTTGGGTGCGCCGGAAGTTGCGCTCCAGCCTTTCCTTCAAGCCCTGGTTGTAGCCCAGCCTCAGGGCAGCACCCGCCAGCAGCACCAGGCCATTGATCAGGGCGAAGTAGGGGTGGCGGGTGACGAAGTTGTCTGCCTGCATCAGCACGGCCCAGATGGCCGAATAGAGCAGCACGCCCTTGCGCATGCGCTGGGCGGCATCCAGAACACATTGCTTCTGGAAGGACAGTGGCACGTGCGTACCGGCATGCAAGGCATCGGTATCGTCGGATGTGTGTGTGGTGTGGGCAACCATATGGACCTTGGCTCGAAACGCGCCAGGCCACATCCGAAAGGCCTGACGTCTGAGCCGTTTTCGGATGATGGTGTCCGAACTTGAGGTGCAGGTGCTCATTTCTGAGCGCCTCAAGTGATCTCGCCGCCCGCACCGGGTGATGCAGTGGTCCCTCCGACAGGAATCGAACCTGTATTTGCCGCTTAGGAGGCGGCCGTTCTATCCATTGAACTACGGAGAGACGTGCGTGAAGGCGGCATTATGCCTTGAGCATGCCCTTGGTTTCGATGAAGGCGATGACGTCGGCCAGGCCCTGTTGTGTCTTCAGGTTGGTCATCACGAAGGGGCGGGTGGGGCGCATGCGCTTCGTGTCGGCTTCCATGATCTCCAGATTGGCGCCGACGTAGGGGGCCAGATCTGTCTTGTTGATGACGAACAGGTCGCTCTTGGTGATGCCGGGGCCGCCTTTGCGCGGAATCTTTTCACCGGCCGCGACGTCGATCACGTAGATGGTGAGGTCGCTGAGCTCGGGGCTGAAGGTGGCCGCCAGGTTGTCGCCGCCGGATTCGATGAAGACGATGTCCGCATTGGGGTACTTGGTCAGCATGCGGTCCACGGCTTCCAGGTTGATGGAGGCGTCTTCGCGGATGGCGGTGTGCGGGCAGCCGCCGGTTTCGACACCCATGATGCGGTCCGGATCCAGGGCGCCGGCCACGGTCAGCAGGCGCTGGTCTTCCTTGGTATAGATGTCATTGGTGATGACGACCAGGTCGTACTGCTCGCGCATGGTCTTGCACAGCATTTCCAGCAAGGTGGTCTTGCCGGAGCCCACGGGGCCACCGACGCCCACGCGCAGGGGAGGAAGTTTCTTGGTGCGGCCGGGGATGTTGTGCAGGTTGCTCATGATCGGAACAGACGTGAGTATTGGGTTTCATGCTGGGCGCTGAGGATGGCCAGCATGGGGGTGAAAGCCTGGCGCTGCGTATCGGGCAGGCTCATGGCGTGGTCGATGGCAGCCGGGATCTGGTCGATCAGGCTTTGCAGGATGCGTTGGCCGGCACTTTGGCCCAGGGGGACCACCTTGATGGCGGCCTGGGCCATGTTTTCGGCCCAGCCAAAGGCGAAGCTCAGCAGCGCCTCGCGGATGGCCTCGGCGTTGCCGCGCGGGCCGGGTGTGGGCAGGCAGTGCGCCACAGCGAGTGCGAAGGCGATGGGCCAGGTGGGGGTGGGCGTGAGGGCGGCACACTGGGTCAGTCGCTCGTCGCTGACTTGCAAGGTGGCCGCGCCCGTGCGGTTGCGCAGCCACTCCACCAGCGAGCGGCCCATCTGCTCGGTCTGCAGGCGCAGTTCAGTGGTCTCGCGCGTTTGCGTGACCCAGTTGTTGAGCTCGTTGAGGCGGGGCAGGTCGCCACGTTGCCAGGCCGGGATGGCGCGGGCCACCACGGCCAGATCGGCGCGGGCCACGCTCAGATGGAGCTGGTCAACCAGCCAGGCGGCGGCGTGATGCTCGTTGGTGACGCGACCTGACTCGACGGCGGCCTCCAACCCTTCCGAGTAGCTGAATCCACCTACCGGCAAGGCAGGGGAGGCCAGCCACATCAGTTGCAAGCGGGCGGCTGGGCTCAAAGGTTCACTGCGGGGAACAACGCGGGGCATGGATGGGGTCAGTGGTGGTGACCGTGGTCGTCGTCGTGGCCATGGTTGCAGCCAGGGCCATGAACATGGGGGGCCGCTGGTGCCGACTTGATGGCAATGCCGATGGGCTTGCCGCGTACAGGCGCTTGAGTCGCTTCAGCCGTTTGGGTGGTGGCCTGGGCCGGGGCCTCATGCGCATGCCCGTGGCTGCAGCCTGGGCCGTGTACATGGCCTGGCTCGCCATGAGCGGGGTTCGAGTGATCGTGGTCATGGCCGTGGGCATGGCCTCCGCCAGAATAAGCACCGCCTTCCGGCTCGAACGCCGCCGACGTCTCCTTGACCGTCAGGTGCATGGCGCGCAGCATGTCGGCCAGCACATGATCGGGCTCGATCTTGAGGTGATCGGGTTGCAGCTCGATCTGCACGTGGCGGTTGCCCAGGTGGTAGGCCGCGCGCACCAGGTCGAAAGGCGTGCCATGCTCGGCGCAAGGCGTGATCACCAGCACAGGTTGAGGTGCTGCCAGCACGCGAATCATCGAGCCGTCTTCGGCTACCAGCACGTCACCGCCGCGCACCAGCGTGCCGCGAGGCAGAAAGACACCCAGCGAGCGGCCCACGCTGTCAGTGGCGTCGAAGCGGCTCTTCTGGCGTACGTCCCAGTCGAGCTCGACAGACGAGGCGCGCTTGAGCAGCACGGTGGCCAGACCTTGGCCTTGGGGAAGGAGCTTGTTGACGGTCAGCATGGTGGCGGATGTGGCGCGATGGATGGGGTACTGGTTACTACGAGTATGTAGGGCAGGGTGACATGCTATCTTCAGAGTTGGTCCAGCCAAACTGGTGGCCCGACGGACTATTCACAAATAAATTCAGGAAGGGGCATCTTATGTCGTCACATCGACGGATTCTGATTTGCGCAACGTTGCTGCTGGGTGCGCTCGGCACATCAGCTCGAGCTTACGAGTCGATCGCTTTGCCTCAGCTAGAGGAAGGCAACATGCTGGGGCTGGCATATCGTCAATCGGATGGTCATTTCTTTGTGACTCAGGAAGCACTTGATTCAAGTACCTGGCCGCCAAAAGGTTTGGTGTATGAACTCGATCGTTCGGGGCGTCTGCTCCAAACTGTCAATTTGGGAACGCTGGTGCCTGGCGTTGCCGGCGCATCCGTGTTGCTTAACAACGCCTCCATGGACGGCTTCTATGTCTCTGCGAGCTCGTACCAGCAATCGACAGACACTTTTTCCCACAAGGTCTACAAGCTCTCGGCCGACTTGAAATCCATGACCGCCAGCGGCGTCCCGGAACTGCTGCAAAGCACTTATCCCCAAACGCCTTACATGATCACCGGCATGACGGATTCCGATTTTTACGCACATGATCATTGGGGTGGCACTGGCACAGGGGTCTTCATGATGTCGCGTGCGACCGGGACGGTCAGAGCTGTTGACCTGTCTGCTTACAAAGGGGCGGTCGCTGGATGCAGGGAGTGGGATGGGGCGCTCAGCATTTGTATCAACAGTGTTGCGCCATCCTGGAACGGCGGTTTCTTCGTGATCAATGAGGGGCGTACTACCGAAGACGATAACAGCTACGTTTCCAGACTGCTGGAGTTTGACAGTGAAGGCAAGTTGCTGCACGGCATGGAGTTCGATCCATCTGTATATGACTATCACCCACTTGCCATGGCGGTGGACCCCAGCACGCACTCCGTCTTCGTCAGTTTCAACAATCATTTCATCGCAACGGTGACGGAACAGGATCTCAAGGCTGGTGTCTTGTCCGTGCCTGAGCCTGGTACCTGGAGTCTGTGGCTGCTTGGTGGATTGATGATGATTGGCTCAGGTCGTCGCTGGGCTGGGCACCGCGTCGCTTGAGTTGGATGCCCCGATCTTGAGTTGTCGGGGCATGTAGAAGGCTGCTCAAAACAGGAAGTAGCGTTGCGTCATGGGCAGCGACGCGGCAGGCTCGCACACCAGCAACTGGCCGTCGGCGCGCACTTGGTAGGTCTGGGCGTCGATCTCCATCTTCGGCATGTAGTTGTTGAGCACCATGTCGCGCTTGGTGACGCTGCGGTTGCCCTTGACCCCCACTACCTGCTTCTTCAGACCGTATTCCTGGTGCTTGCCCGTGGCGATGGCCGCCTGGCTCATGAAGGTGATTGACGAGCGCGATAGCGCGCCGCCGAAGCTGCCGAACATCGGGCGGTAGTGCACCGGCTGCGGCGTCGGGATGGAGGCGTTCGGGTCGCCCATGGCGGCGGCGGCGATGAAGCCGCCCTTCATGATGATGCTGGGCTTGATGCCGAAGAAGGCTGGGCGCCAGATGACCAGATCAGCCCACTTGCCCACTTCGACGCTGCCCACTTCATGCGAGATGCCGTGCGAGAGCGCCGGGTTGATCGTGTACTTGGCGATGTAGCGCTTGACGCGGTTGTTGTCCGAGCGAGCGGTGTCGCCCGGCAGGCTGCCGCGCTGGGCCTTCATCTTGTGCGCCGTCTGCCAGGTGCGGATGATGACCTCACCCACGCGGCCCATGGCCTGCGAGTCGGAGCTGAACATGCTGATGGCGCCCAGGTCGTGCAGCACGTCTTCGGCGGCGATGGTTTCGCGGCGGATGCGGCTTTCCGCGAAGGCCAGGTCCTCGGCAATGGATGCATCAAGGTGATGGCACACCATGAGCATGTCGAGGTGCTCGTCCACCGTGTTGACCGTGAAGGGCATGGTCGGGTTGGTGGACGAGGGCAGGAAGTTGGCTTCACCCACCACGCGCATGATGTCCGGCGCGTGGCCACCGCCAGCGCCTTCAGTGTGGAAGGCGCACAGCGTGCGGCCCTTGGTCGCGGCCATGGTGTCTTCGACGAAGCCTGATTCGTTGAGCGTGTCGGAGTGGATGGAGACCTGGGTGTCGGTCTCTTCGGCCACGCTCAGGCAGCAGTCGATGGCCGAGGGCGTGGTGCCCCAGTCCTCGTGCAGCTTCAGGCCGACAACCCCGGCATCGATTTGCTGGCGCAGTGCCTGCGGCTGGCTGGCGTTGCCCTTGCCCAGGAAGCCGACGTTCATCGGGAAGGCCTCGGCGGCTTTCAGCATCAGTGCGATGTTGTCAGGGCCGGGCGTGCAAGTGGTGGCAAACGTACCGGTGGCCGGGCCCGTGCCACCGCCCATCATGGTGGTGACACCGCTCATGAGCGCCTCTTCGATCTGCTGCGGGCAGATGAAGTGGATGTGCGTGTCGATGCCGCCAGCGGTGACGATCATGCCTTCAGCGGCGACGATCTCGGTGCCCGGGCCGATGACGATGTCCACGCCGTGCTGCACGTCGGGGTTGCCTGCCTTGCCGATCTTCACGATGCGGCCGGCCTTGATGCCGATGTCGGCCTTGACGATCCCCCAGTGGTCGACGATCACGGCATTGGTGAGCACGCAGTCGCACGCGTCCATGGGGCCGGGGCCGTTGGGCACCTGGCTTTGGCCCATGCCGTCACGGATGGTCTTGCCGCCTCCAAACTTGACTTCTTCACCGTAGCCGCCAGCGCGCAGGGTCAGATCCTGCTCGACCTCGATGACCAGATTGGTGTCAGCCAGGCGCAGTCGGTCGCCCACGGTGGGGCCGAACATCTCGGCATAGGCGCGTCGGGGAATGCTTGCCATCTTGCTTTGTCCTTCTTGTTCGGGATGGGCGCTTCAGAGCTTGCCCTGGGTCAGTCCACGGAAGCCATACACCACACGTTCGCCTGCGTAGTCGACCAGTTCGACGGTGCGCTGCTGGCCGGGCTCGAAGCGCACAGCCGTGCCTGACGCGATGTTCAGGCGCATGCCTTTGGCGGCCTCCCGATCAAAGCGCAAAGCGGCGTTGGTCTCGGCAAAGTGGTAGTGCGAGCCCACCTGAATGGGGCGATTGCCCGCGTTCTCGACCACCATGGTCAAGGTGCGGCGGCCTGGATTGATGTTCAGGTCAGGGCCATCGGTGAGGAGTTCGCCTGGGATCATGGCGGGGTCTTTCCTGTTGGTGCGGGCTTCTGTAGGCGTCTGCAGGCTTCAGATGGCTGCGGCGATGGCTGGTGTGAGCATGCTCAGACCCAGCATGGTGACAGCGCCACCAGCAAGGCGGGACGCCCAGCGCTTGCTGCGATGGCCCTCATCACGCAAAACCAGGCCTGCTGCCATGCCAATGCCATGCAGCAAGGCCGTGCTGGCGACCATGCCGGTCAGGGCCGCAGCGGCGTGGCCACCAAGTTCGGCCCCGTGGGCGAGGCCATGGAACAAGGCGAACATGGCCACCAGGGCGCTGCCTGCTGACTGACCCAATTGCAGGCGGGTGGCCAACAGCAGACCCAGCACCAGCAAGGAGGCCGCGATCATGGGTTCGACACCTGGCAGGGTGATGCCGGCCAGGCCAGCCAGGGCGCCCACGAGCAAGGTGCCTGCAAAAGCGGCGGGTGCGCGGGCGATGGTCTTGATGTCAGGCTTGCGACCTGCTGGCGCCAGACTCAGGGCACTCCAGGCCCCCACGCTCACCATGGCGGCCAGGTGGTCCAGGCCGGTCAGCGGGTGCAGTGCGCCATCGATCAGGCTGCCGAGGATCTGATCATCATGAATATGGGGCGCGCCATCTGCGCCGAGGTGCGCCATGGCCATTGGGGATGCGAGGGCGATGGCGGCGCCCGCGGTGGCCATGATGGTGCGACGAGTCTGAGTGCTGAACATGGTCATTGTTCCAATCTGGTGAGAGGACGATAAATAGGCTGACGAGAGTGATGCTTTGATTGCACTTATATGGTGCGTAACTGCCGGCACCCAGAGGCTCATGCAATTGGTTGGTGCACTGTCACCAACTTGGTGCCATCCGGGAAGGTGGCTTCGACCTGGATGTCAGGGATCATGTCCGGCACGCCTTCCATGACCTGTTCGCGTGTGAGCACCGTTTTGCCTTCGCTCATGAGCGCAGCGACGCTCTTGCCGTCACGGGCGCCTTCCATGATGAAAGCGGTGATCAGGGCAACGGCTTCCGGGTAATTGAGCTTGAGCCCTCGCGCCATGCGGCGTTCGGCCAGCAATGCAGCCGTGAAAATCAGGAGCTTGTCTTTTTCGCGTGGCGTCAGTTCCATCGTGTGTCTCGGTGTGGACCGGGGCCTTTGGGTATGTGGGGCAGCGGCTTGGGCTGGGCAGGCGCCATCGGCATCGAAATTGCGATGACAAGGGCAGACGAATCCACACTATGCAAGAGCCAGACCAAAATCGTCCAGAGCTGATAAGCCGTTCGACGTATGCGCATGACGAACCCGCAGGGGAAGCCCTGCAGCGGGTGGTCAAAGTGCGTCGTGACTACAACACCTGGGTGGCCTCGGAGACCCTGGAAGACTATGCCTTGCGCTTCACGCCGCGTTCGGCCCGGCGCTGGAGCGACTGGCGAGTGGCCAATACCGCTTTCGGGGCAGCTGCGTTTCTGGTGCTGGAGGCGGTGGGGGCCACCCTGCTGGTGGATTACGGCTTCATCAATGCGTTCTGGGCCATTCTGGCAACCGGTCTGATCATCCTGCTGGCCGGTTGGCCCATCAGCGTGTATGCCGCTCGCCATGGCCTGGACATGGATCTGCTCACGCGCGGTGCGGGGTTTGGCTACATCGGCTCGACCATCACCTCGCTGATTTACGCGTCCTTCACCTTCATCTTCTTTGCGCTGGAGGCCGCCATCATGGCCTACGCGCTGGAGCTGGCTTTCGACATCCCGCCTGCCTGGGGCTACCTGATCTGCGCCCTGGTGGTCGTGCCGCTGGTGACGCATGGCGTGACCATCATCAGCCGCCTGCAGTTGATCACGCAGCCCTTGTGGCTGGTGATGCTGGTGCTGCCCTTCATCTATGTGTTCAAGGAGCACCCTGGCATCTTGCATGACCTGGCGGCCTACCCCGGCGAATCAGGTGAACACAAGGGCTTTGATTTGCTCTCTTTTGGCTCAGCCATGACCGTGGGGATCGCGCTGATCACGCAGATGGGCGAGCAGGCTGATTACCTGCGTTTCATGCCGGAGTACCGCGCCGGGCACCGAGCGCGATGGTTGACGGCCGTGTTCGTGGGCGGCCCGGGTTGGGTGATCCCGGGCGTGTTGAAGATGCTGGGGGGGGCCTTGCTGGCCTATCTGGCCATCAGCTTTTCCGTGCCGGTGGACCGCGCCCTGGATCCCAATCAGATGTACCTGGTGGCCTGGGAAAAGATCTTTCCCCATCAGTCCTGGGCGATTGCCGCGGTGGCCTTGTTCGTGGTGATCTCGCAGCTCAAGATCAACGTGACCAACGCCTACGCCGGCTCGCTCGCCTGGTCGAACTTCTTTGCGCGGGTCACGCACAGCCACCCCGGCCGTGTGGTCTGGGTGGTGTTCAACGCCGTGATCGCCTTGCTGCTGATGGAGCTCAATCTGTTCCAGGCGCTGGGCAAGGTGCTGGGGCTGTACTCCAACATCGCGATCGCCTGGATCATGGCGGTCGTGGCTGACCTCGTGATCAGCAAGCCAATGGGTTGGTCGCCCAAGGGGATCGAGTTCAAGCGCGCCTACCTGTATGACGTGAACCCGGTTGGCGTGGGGGCGATGGGCCTGGCCTCGCTGATCTCCGTGCTGGCCTATGTGGGCTGGCTGGGTGAGTTGGCGCAGGCGTTTTCGGCCGTGATCGCCATGATTGTGGCCTTCGTGACGGCGCCTTTGATTGCCTGGGCGACCAAGGGGCGCTACTACCTGGCGCGTTCGCCTTTGAAGCAGCCGCACGTGGGGCGCCCACCCTTCGTGCATGACGCCCCCGCCGAAGAGGCCGGCACACCCTTGAGCAAGGTGATCCGCTTGCGTGCGCTGCATCGCTGCACGGTTTGCGAGCGGGAGTACGAGGCCGACGATGTGGCCCATTGCCCTGCCTACCAGGGCTTCATCTGCTCCTTGTGCTGCTCGCTCGATGCCCGTTGTCAGGACCTCTGCAAGCCTGAAGCGCGCTGGGCTGAGCAGTGGCGTGGCCTGGGGCGCAAGCTGATGCCGGCGTTCATCTGGCGCCGCATGGACACGGAGTTGGGGCAGTTCATGCTGATCATGCTGGTCCTGGCGCCCCTGCTGGCTGGTGTGTTCGGCCTGGTCTATCAGCAGCAATTGCGGGATCTGGATGTGCTGGATCTCACCAACACCGGTGCGGCGGCCGACATGCTGCAAGCCGCCTTCATCAAGGTGTTTGCGGCCTTGCTGCTGGTGGCTGGCGTGGTGGCCTGGTGGGTGGTGCTCACGCACAAGAGCCGTCAGGTGGCGCAGGAGGAGTCCAACCGCCAGACCCATCTGCTGGTGCGTGAGATCGAGTCCCATCGCATCACCGATGAGAAGCTGCAGCAGGCCAAGCAAACGGCGGAGCAGGCCAACCAGGCCAAGAGCCGCTACATCACCACCATCAGCCACGAGTTGCGCACGCCTTTGAATGGCATCCTGGGCTATGCGCAACTGCTGGATGAAGATCAGCAACTGCCCGAGCATGTCAAGCACGGGGTGGGGGTGATCAAGCGCGGTGGCGATCACCTGTTGTCGCTGATCGAAGGCACGCTGGACATCGCCCGCATCGAAAGCGGCAAGCTGACGCTGGACGTCAAGCCCGTTCGCCTGGGCGAATTGCTGCAGCAGATCACGGGCTTGATCGAAAACGAGGCACGCGCCAAACACCTGCGTTTCGAGGCCGACATTGACCCTGCGCTGCCGGAGGCCGTGCGTGCCGACGAGCGACGCGTGCGCCAGATCCTCATCAACGTGCTGGGCAATGCCGTGAAGTTCACCAGCACAGGACAGGTGACCTTCAAGGTGCGCTATGCCCGTGAGATCGCCCAGATTGACATCACGGACACGGGGCCAGGCATTGCGCAGGCCGAACTGGACAAGATCTTCGAGCCCTTTGCGCGAGGCTCATCTGCAGCAGGCAACTCCGCTGCCGGGACCGGACTGGGCCTGACCATCAGCAAGATGCTCACCGACCTGATGGGCGGTGAAATGAGCGTGCAAAGCAAGCTGGGCCTGGGCACCACCTTCCGCATTCGCCTGTTCCTGCCGCAGGTGCGTGCCGCAGAGGTGCAACGCGCCAGA
>NZ_DASUIS010000077.1:0-15070 GCF_036279675.1 Aquabacterium sp.
GCGATCAGGTCGGTGCACTCGGTGTGCAGCGTGTCCAGGGCGGGCATGTCCAGCGACATTTCCGGGGACCAGGTGAAACTTGACATGGGTACTCCCTCGTATGGCCCTCAGGCCAACATCCATCACGGGGGCGAGGGTAGCCGGGCCGTTCAGGGGTAAGTTTGAGCTGGCTCAATAAAATCGGGCGATACCCACTCCCCGTATGCGGGGTCGGCACCGCCCGTGACTTTCTGCCAATCAGGCCAGCCGTGCGCGGTGGCGGGCCACCTGGGCGCGCACCTGGGTGGGCGCCGTGCCGCCCAGGATGTTGCGGGCGTTCAGCGAGCCACGCAGGCTCAGCACCTCGTACACGTCCTGTTCGATCGCAGGGTTGTAGGCCTTCAGCTTGTCCAGCGGCAGCTCCGACAGGTCCACGCCAGCGGCAATCGCGTCCTTCACCGCGTGGGCGACCACTTCGTGCGCATCGCGGAAGGGCAGGCCCTTCTTGACCAGGTAGTCGGCCAGGTCGGTGGCGGTGGCATAGCCCTTCTTGGCAGCGCGCTCCATCGCTTCGGGCTTGACGGTGATGCCGGCGGCCATCTCGGCGAAGATGCGCAGCGTGTCCTTGAGCGTGTCGACCGTGTCGAACAAGGGTTCTTTGTCTTCCTGGTTGTCCTTGTTGTAGGCCAGTGGCTGGCCCTTCATCAGGGTGATCAGGCCCATCAGGTGGCCGACCACGCGGCCGGTCTTGCCGCGCGCCAGCTCGGGCACGTCGGGGTTCTTCTTCTGCGGCATGATCGACGAGCCGGTGCAGAAGCGGTCAGCCAGGTCGATGAAACCGAAGGACTGGCTCATCCACAGGATCAGCTCCTCGCTCAGGCGCGAGACATGCACCATCAGCAGCGAAGCGGCCGAGGTGAACTCGATGGCGAAGTCACGGTCACTCACGCCGTCCAGGCTGTTCTGGCAGACGGCGGGCAGGCCGGCTTCATCCACCATGCCCAGGGTGCGGGCGACGCGTTCGCGGTCCAGCGGGTAGCTGGTGCCAGCCAGGGCGGCTGAGCCCAGCGGCAGGCGGTTCACGCGTTTGCGCAGGTCGATCATGCGCTCGGCATCGCGGAAGAACATCTCCACATAGGCCAGCAGGTGGTGGCCAAACGCCACGGGCTGGGCCACTTGCAGGTGGGTGAAGCCAGGCAGGATGGTTTCGGCGTTCTGCTCTGCCACGTCCACCAGGGCTTTTTGCAGCTCGGTCAGCAGCACGCCGATTTCGTCGATTTCACCGCGCAGCCACAGGCGCACGTCGGTGGCGACCTGGTCATTGCGCGATCGGCCGGTGTGCAGGCGCTTGCCGGCGTCGCCCACCAGCTGGGTCAGGCGGGCTTCGATGTTGAGGTGCACGTCTTCCAGATCGAGCTTCCACTCGAAGGCGCCGGATTCGATCTCGGATGTGATCTGGGCCATGCCCTTCTGGATGGACGCCCAGTCATCGGCGGACAGCAGGCCCTGCGCGTTGAGCATCTCGGCGTGAGCCAGCGAGCCCTGGATGTCGGCCTTCCACAGGCGCTTGTCGAAGAAGACGCTGGCGGTGTAGCGCTTGACCAGCTCGCTCATCGGCTCTGAAAACAGGGCCGACCAGGCCTGGGACTTCTTGTCGAGTTGGTTGGTGCTCATGGGGTAGGGTCCTGGATGTGGTCCGCAAATAATGGTCCAGCATCGCGCTCTTCGCGCAAAATGTGCAAACCATGGATTCTACTGAGCTCAAGGCCTCCGGCGCCAGCCAGGCCCAACAAGCTGCTGCCTGGGAGCTGTCCACCCAGTTTTCGCCCACCCAGTTCGGGCCGGGGGCGGATGGCCGTCAGGCGCCGCCTTCGCCGTTTGACGTCTGCCACGTGGGCGTGGTGCTGCGCGTGGTGCTCGGCGTGCAACTGGTGGTGGCGCTGGGCGTGGCCTTTGCGTCGTCGTCGCTCGTGGATTGGCCGCATCGATGGGCGCAGTCTACCGTGCTGACCTTGCCCGCCAGCCTGCTGTGGCTGGTGGTGGCCTGTGCGCTGCGCAAGCCGCTGACGCGTGCCCGTGAACCGATTCAATGGACGGTGGCGGTCTTGCTCGGCGCGGTTTGTGGCGGCCTGGGGCAGATGCAGTCCTCCTGGCTGGACCTGGCCTTGAGCGGGCTGCCTTTTGTGTGGGGCTGGCCGCAGGTGCCGCCGATGTTGACTGGCGGTGCCATTGCTGCGGTTGGCCTGGCCTGGCTGAAGCAACGCGCGCGCAGCGAGTTGCCGGCCCATGCCTCGGCCCGCCTGGCAGAGCTGCAGGCCCGCATCAGGCCCCACTTTCTGTTCAACACGCTCAACACAGCAATTGCGCTGGTGCAGATCGATCCGCAACGCGCTGAGGCCGTGCTGGAGGATCTGGCCGAGTTGTTCCGTCAGGCGCTGTCTTCGCCGACCATGCGGACCACCTTGCGGTCCGAGATCGACCTGGCGCAGCGCTACCTGAGCATCGAGCAGTTGCGCTTTGGCGAGCGCGTGACCGTGCGCTGGGAGCTCGATGAGGAGGCCGGGCGCGCCGAGGTGCCGGCCCTGATCCTTCAGCCGCTGGTCGAGAACGCCGTGCGCCATGGCATCGAGGTGTCGTCGCAAGGCGGCTGGATCGTGGTGCGCACCAAGGCGCAGTCGGGCAGGGTGGTGCTGACCGTGAGCAACTCGGTGCCGGCTGAAGCGCCCGTGGTGTCGTCTGCCGGTCACGGTATCGCCTTGCGCAATGTGCGTCAGCGGCTCAAGCTGATGCACGATGTCGAAGCTGAATTTGACGCTGGCTTGCAAGGCGGCGGTGACACGCGTCAGCCGCCTGTTTATGTGGTGCGCATGGTGGTGCCCCTGCCGCGCAAGGAGACCGCTCAATGAGTTCATTGAAGATCGCCATCATTGACGATGAACCTCTGGCGCGCATGCGCATCAAGTCGCTGCTGTCGCAAGCGAGCGTGGCCAATGAACTGGTGGCGGAGTTCGGGGAGTCCGTGACGGGGCTGCTCTGGCTGCAGGAGGAGGATCAGGCCGGTCGTTCGCCCGACATGCTGCTGCTGGACATCCAGATGCCCGGCCTCGATGGCATGGTGCTGGCAGCCCGTTTGCGTGATCTCAAACAGCCGCCCGCGGTGGTGTTCGTGACCGCCCATGCCGAACATGCCTTGCGTGCCTTTGATCTGGCTGCGGCGGATTACCTCACCAAGCCCGTGCGCCTGGAGCGCTTGAATGCCACGCTGGACCGTGTTCAGAAGCTGGTGTCGGCCAGGCAGACCGAGCCGCCCGCGCAGGATGGGCTGGGTGATGACGACGTTTTCGTGGTGCAGGACAGAGGGCGTCTGGAACGCATTCCTCTGACACAGATCCTGTATTTCAAGGCTGAACAGAAGTACGTCACCTTGCGCACGGCCGATCAAAGCCATGTGCTGGCCGATTCACTGACCGAGCTGGAAAACAAGGTGGGGGATCGCTTCATCCGTGTGCACCGCAATGCGCTGGTGTCAAGGCATGCGATGAAGGCGCTGGAGCGGCGCGCCGACGATGCCGAAGGTGGCGAAACGTGGGCGGTGCAGGTGGTGCCGACGATGGAGTGGTTGTCGGTGTCTCGCCGTCAGGTGACAGCGGTGCGCGAGGCCATGGCCGCTCAGGGCTGAGCCTCGCGTCAGGTCAGTCGGGTCAGAAACCCAGGCTGGCCAGCAGATCGTCGACTTCGCCCTGATTGGTGACGACGTCGGAGCGGCCTGCAGCGTCGACAACAGGGCCTTCCAGGATCACGCCATCGACGGTTGGGGTACCGGTCGTGTGGCCATGACCATGTGCTGTCAGCGTGGCTTCCACCTTTTGCGCCTGCTCGGGTGGGGCAGCCTGAACCAGCAGCTTGACCAGTTGGGATTCCAGATCATTGGCCAGCTTCACGACCTTGGCCACCACCTGGCCTGTCAGGTCATGGAAGTCCTGCGCCATCATGATGTCGGTCAGGTGGCCATCCACGCGGTGCGTGGTTGTTTCCACGTCCTGAACGAAATTCATCACGGCACCGCTGGCCACGGCCTTGACCGGGTCGGCCACAATCAATTGGGCCAGGCGACGCGTTTCCGAGGCAATGTGCTCCTGGTCAGCCTTGGCTTTGTCGACCAGATCGAGCACCTTTTCGGCCGCATCGGCTGTCTTGGTGGCAATGTAGGTCAGGCGGCTGCGTGCATCCGGCAGGTCTTCCACCGTGTACTTCAGATCAGGCAGCACACCCAGCATGTTGAGGGTGTCGTGCAGTTGCCGCGTCAGGGTGCCGAGCTGTTGAAAGATCTCGGGTGACGCTGCAGGCATCTGCATGTTGTCCGGAAGGTCCATTTTCATGATGAACCTCCGTTCAGGCCGTGGCGGCCAGTTTCTGCATGATCTTCTGGACCTTCTCTTCCAAGGTGGCCTTGGTGAAAGGTTTGACGATATAGCCTGCTGCGCCGGACTGGGCGGCCAGCACGATGTCTTCCTTGCGGGCTTCGGCGGTCACCATCAACACCGGCAGATGCTTGAGGCTGTCGTCGGCCTTGATGGCCTTGAGCAGCTCGAAGCCGTTCATGTTGGGCATGTTGATGTCGCTGACCACGAAATCAAACTTCGAATTTTTCAGGATGTTCAATGCCGCTGCACCGTCTTCGGCCTCTTCAGCATTGTTGTAGCCGATCTCCTTGAGCAGGCCCCGGACGATCCGGCGCATGGTGGAGAAGTCATCCACGATGAGAAATTTCATGTCTGCGGGGTTGCTCATGGCTCATCCTTGTTTCAATCGGCGGCGTCCACAGTGTTGTGCCGCACTCGCTAGAGGCTTATCGACCGCTGCCGGCCGGCCTTGAGGGTTTTGTGTCTTCTTCGTCACCGTTGTCGACGCCCTCAGGTGGGACAGATTCCGCACGGGCGGAGTCAAAGAAGCGGTCTTCGGCTTCCCGGTTCATCACGATGATGCTGATGCGCCGGTTCATGGGGCTTTCGGGATCGTCCTTTTCATAGGGCACGCTCGAGGCCAGACCTTGCACGCGCAGCACCTTGCTGCCGGGCAGTCCACCAGCGATCAGCTCTCGTCGTGACGCATTGGCGCGATCGGCCGACAGCTCCCAGTTGCTGTAGCCCCGCTCGCCGGCGCTGAAAGCCTTGGCGTCCGTGTGCCCCTCGATCGTGAGCTTGTTGGGCACCCCTTGCAGCACATGCCCGATCGATCTCAGGATGTCCTGCATGTAGTAGTTCACGTCCGCCGCACCACTGTCGAACATGGGACGGTTCAGGTCGTCGACGATCTGGATGCGCAGGCCCTCGGCCGTGATGTCCAGCCTGATCTGCGTCTTGTATTTGGAGAGACGATCGTCGTTGGCGATCACTTCTTCGACCTTGGCCTTGAGTGCGCGCAAGCGTTCGGTTTCGGCGCGAGCCTGTTCCTGGCGGATGGCCTTCTTGCGGGCTTTCTCGGCAGCGGTCTCGGAAGACTTGCCTTTCTTCATCTGGCCGACGGTTTCTGTGAGGTTGTTGCCCCCGCCCTTGATGACGGAGCTGGCATCACCGGCGCCCGAACCGCCAAAGAACGCGACCTTGAGCGGCGAGTTGAAATAGTCTGCAATGCCCTTCTTGTCACCTTCCGTGGTGGAACCGAGCAGCCACATCAGCAGGAAGAAGGCCATCATGGCGGTCACGAAGTCGGCGTAAGCGATCTTCCACGCACCACCGTGAGCGGCATGGCCACCCTTCTTGATGCGCTTGATGATGATCGGCTGGACCTTCTTCGAATCTCCTGCCATGGCTTACTTCTTCTTCACGTGAGCTTCGAGTTCGGCGAAGGTCGGGCGCTCGGTGGAGTACAGCACCTTGCGGCCGAATTCGATGGCAACTTGCGGGGCATAGCCTTGCATGCTGGCCAGCAGCACGGTCTTGACGACCTGGAATTCCTTCGTGCCTTCATCGAGCTTTTGCTCCATCAGGCCGCCGAGCGGTTCCACCACGCCGTAAGCCAGCAAGATGCCCAGAAAGGTACCCACCAGCGCGGAGCCGATCATGCCGCCCAGCACCGCCGGTGGTTGCCCCACCGAGCCCATGGTGTTCACCACGCCGAGCACGGCGGCCACGATACCGAAAGCAGGCAGGGCGCCGGCCAGTCGGGCCACGGCAGCCACGGCGCCATGCAGTTCGTGGTGGTGGGTGTCGATTTCGTTGTCCATGAGCGCTTCGATCTCATGGGCATTGAGGTTGCCGGAGACCATCATGCGCAGGTAATCGGTCACGAACTCGACCACGTGGTGGTCATGGCCCAGGTTCGGGTACTTCTTGAACAGGGCGGAGTTGTGAGGCTCTTCGACGTCCTTTTCGATGGACATCAGGCCTTCCTTGCGTACCTTCTGCAGGATCTCATAGAGCATGGCCATGAGTTCCATGTAGCGGTCTTTGGTGTACTTGGAGCCCTTGAAGAGGGGGCCGAACTGTGCCAGCACCGCCTTCACGGTCTTGGGCTGGTTGTTCACGAGGAACGCTCCGATGGCGCCACCGCCAATGGCCATCATTTCAGTGGGCATGGCGTGAATGATCACGCTCATGTTCCCGCCGTGAATGATGTAGGCGCCGAAGATGCAGCCTAAGCAGACAACGTAGCCAATGAGGACGAACATGGTTGGTCGCGTTCCGGTCGAATCATGTATGCATCATCGGCAGTTGCTGCCGATTTGATGATGTGAACAACGCCACGGCTCGGGCGTTTTTCACGCTCAGGTACCACCTTGTGAAAGCGCAGGCCTGCTTGTCAAAAAAAGGCGGACCCGATCAGGGGTCCGCGTGAAAGCACAAGTTCAGTGCTAGGAGGAGACAAGCAAGGACGTTTCGCTTCCAAACCGTCCGTCTGTTCTTACGACGCTTCTGATAGGGTCTTGAGGGCCTGATTGGCCACCTGGATCAGAAAGCGTGCGTAGTTCACGAAGACGGGGTTCAGTGCATGTGCAGGCCACCGGCTGCCTTGCCTTTGCCGGCACGAGCGGGTGGGTTGCAAAGGCCACAAACAAAGTGACGCGCGATTTCATGCGGGTGGGTCACGAAGTGGCCACCGCACTTGGAACAGGGGGTCAGGGTGAGCATGCCGTTGTCGATGAACTTCACCAGGCGCCAGGCGCGGGTGACGGACAGCAGGGGCTCCAGGCCTTGGGATTCGGTTTGCTCCAGATACAGCTGATAGGCCTTGATCACGGTGTCAATTTCGTCGATCTCGGCGGCCTTGTTCAGGTACTCGTGGATGTTGAGGAACAGGCTGGCATGAATGTTGGGCTGCCAGGTCATGAACCAGTCGGTCGAGAAGGGCAGCTGGCCTTTGGAGGGCGACTTGCCGGCCACTTCCTTGTACAGGCGCAGCAGGCGCTCATACGACAGATCCGTTTCGGACTCCAGCACTTGCAGGCGGGCACCCAGGTTGATCAGGGTGACGGCGCGGTCGATTTGCTTGGCTTCGGTCAACAGGCTCTTGGTGCGCATGATGCGGGCTCCTACGACGATGTGGCTCAGGTTCGGTGAATTCAGGCAGCTTCCTGGTGGCGGCCGGCCATCAGGATGTTGGCGTGCAGGCGGGTCACGCTGTCGTTGCTGTTCTTGCCGTGGTTGGTCAGCAGGCCCCACACCAGGTCGTCGTCGACGCGCATGCGGCACAGCAGGTTGTTGCCAGACGCAATCTTCATGATCTGGGCCGGGGTCAGGGTGGCCAGCATGGTGGCGGTGTCTTCCGAGATACCCAGGCGGAACAGGGCTTGTTCGCGGTCTGCGCGGATCAGGCTCTGAGCCAGCATCAGGTAGGACAGGTTTGCTTCGCGGATTTCCGTCAGGATTTGGTCGGCGTTCATGTCGGTGTCCTTTGATGAATCAGTTTGGAAGGTCGTTTTGCTGAAGCTTTTGTTTGTGCCGGTTTTGTATCTCGTCGGCATGGATCAAATTCTGTGCTTCACCCCTCGATTTCTGAATAGGCAGGGTGCTGTAAGGCTCGTCGGATGGGTGCTGAGTGTCTTGTCAGAAAAAGCCTGACAAGGGCGACCCCGCATATCGAGCGATTGAACTCTCGCCTGGTGAAATGCTTGTCTTCGGGGCTGGGGCTGGCCGTCGTCCGTGCGTTTTCTCGGGAGAGCGCGGGGCGCGGCCGAGGCGGCATGCGTCCGGGCTTCATTGTTGGCGGTCCCGCTTTGCGGGACTGCTCTACGGTGCTCGTCCAGTTCAGGTGGCTGCGCAACTCGGCCTGCGGCCTCAAACATGCTCGCCATCCCCTTGTCTGCGACAAGGGGCAAACCTGAACTTCCCTGCGCGCCTTCGACGCCAACAAGGCGCCCGGCCGCACGCCCCCTCAGCCTTTCTTCGCCCCGCTGGTGGCCTGCCAAGGTCGCAGCCTGAGCATGCGGACAGCGAGGCGGAAAAGGGCTGAGCCGGTATCTGGCGGGCCGCCAACAATGAAGCCCAGCCAGATACCGGCTCAGACCCCGCCTTGCGTTGCCCCGCCAAACCGCACCAGCACCAGCCCGAACCCATCTAGCTGCGCAAACAGCCTGTCAATCAACAAACGAACAAACGAACGCGATTAACCCGACGTCTTCAGAGAAGTCAACGTCCGCTCCCCTCCCGGGAAGCTGTGACGAACAATCCGCGCCGCCACCGTCGCCAACTGCCCCGGCAAACTGCCCGTGTTGTAAGGCACCCCATGGCGCTTGCACACCTCGCGAACACGCGGCGCCACATCGGCATAGCGGCGAGCGGGCATGTCCGGGTACAGGTGGTGCTCGATCTGATGGCTCAGATTGCCCGTCATGATGTGGAACAGCTTGCCACCGCTGATGTTGCTCGACCCCAGGATCTGACGCAGATACCAATGGCCCTTGTGCTCGCCTTGCACCAGTGCCGGGTCAAAGGTGTGCACACCTGCCGTGAAGTGGCCGCAGAAGATCACCACAAATGTCCACACATTGCGGATCACGTTGGCCACCACATTGCCCAGCAACACGGCCAGCAGCCCCTTGATCAGGCCTGCTCCCAGAACCAGTGACACCAGCCCGCCCACCAAGGGCCACAACACATAGTCCTTCTTGGTCTGCAGCCACATCTTGGCCTTCACGTTGGGCCACAGTGCGCGGATACGTGCCTGTGTGGCCTCCCGGTTCGTGCGCAGCCGCTCGAACTCCATGTTGTGGATGGCAATGGCCCATTCGAACATCAAGGCCACCAGGATCGCATACGGCGCCTGCGTCAGGAACCGTGGCTCCCATGGCGTTTCGGCAGACAGCCGCAACATGCCATAGCCGAAGTCCCGGTCCAGCTCCTGCACATTCGTGTAGTGGTGGTGCATGTAGTTGTGGAAGTGCCGCCAGTCTTCCTTGCTGCATGTGCTGTCCCACTCGTGCGATTTGCCATCGAAGCGCGGGTCATGCATCCAGTCGTACTGGCCATGCATGACGTTGTGCCCGAACTCCATGTTCTGCAGGCACTTGCTCAAGCCCAACAGGGCAGTACCAATCCAGAAGGTGGGCAACCAGGGTGTGGTCAGCAGCAAGGCACGGCCCGCCGTCTCGAACCCACGTATCACCCACAGCAGGCGCGTGATGTAGCGCGCATCTTCCGGGCCTACCTTGGCCATGGTCTCGCGTCGGATGTCGTCAAGCTCACGGGCGAAGGCGTCCAGCGCCTGCGGTGTTTGCGGGCCAGGACAGGGCTGACCGCTTGTACTTGTCATGAGATCCCGATCGATCAGCGTTGGTCTGGCTTGCGATGAAAAAAGGCTGCCTTGCGGCAGCCCCGTGGACGATCAGGCGCGTTCCGGCAGGATGGACTCCACCTCGATGTGCACGGCCTTCTGCGGGCCACCAGGCAGGCTGTAGCGCGCGATGCGCTTGAACACCGTGGCCAGTTGCCAGGCGAAGTTGCCCGTGTTGTAGGGGATGCCGTACTTGGCGCACACGGCACGAACCTTGGGTGCCATCTCGATGTAGCGGTTGGCAGGGATGTCCGGATAGAGGTGGTGCTCGACCTGGTGCGACAGGTTGCCGCTCAGCAGGTGCATCAGCTTGCCGCCCGAGATGTTGCTCGAACCCAGGATCTGACGCAGGTACCACTGACCCTTGGTTTCGCCTTCGATCGACTCGCGGCTGAAGGTGTAGATGTCTTCCGTGAAGTGGCCGCAGAAGATGATGGCCCAGGCCCACACATTGCGGATCAGGTTGCCCACCACATGGCCCATCAGCACGGCCAGTGCGGTGTCAACAGCATGACCAAAGCATGCGCCCACGGCCAGACCGACCAGTGGCCAGCCGATGTAGTCGCGGCGAATCACCTTCCAGATCTTGGCGCGCACCAGCAGCCATTGCGGGCGCACTTCCGACCACTTCTTGCGACCGATCACGACCTTGTCCATCTGCATGTCATGGATGGCCACGAACCATTCGAAGAACAGCGCCAGCAAGGCGGTCAAGGCCAGCTGGAAGGGGTGCAGCCAGCTCCAGCGCAGGTCGGATGACAGGCGCAGCATGCCGTAGCCGAAGTCGCGGTCCTTGCCGATGACGTTGGTGTAGGTGTGGTGCACGAAGTTGTGGGCGTGGCGCCATTCTTCGCGCGGGCAGGTGTTGTCCCACTCGAAGGTGTCGCCGTGGAAGCGCGGGTCGTTCATGAAGTTGAACTGGCCGTGCATCACGTTGTGGCCCAGCTCCATGTTGTCGATGATCTTGGCGATGCCCAGGATGAAGGCGCCCAGCAGCCATGTGGGTGGGAACCAGCCGAACATCAACAGGCCGCGGCCCAGGATTTCGCAGGTGCGCACCGTCAGCAGAATGCCCTTGATGTAGCGGGCGTCGCGATCGCCCAGCGTCTGGCGATGTTCCGCACCGATGGCGTCGAGTTCACGCTCGAAGGCTTGCAACTCTTCGAGGGTCTTGGGGCCAATTTGCATGGTCTTGGTATTCATGGCGAGATCAATTCAGAGATTCAAGATCAAGGTCGCTCATGGCGCTGCTCACGCACAGGCGAATGGGCTGGCCTTCGCCGTCGATGCGTTCGCCCGATGTCAGGTCACGCACCGAGCCGTGATTGAGGCGGCAGGTGCACTCATGGCAGATGCCCTGGCGGCAACCGTGCTTGATGGACAGGCCGGCGGTTTCACCTGCGATCAGCAGCGTCTGGTCGCCAGGCGCCTGAAATGATTGGGCCACGGCATCCCGCACGATGCGTACTTCGTGGCGTGCGTGTGGATCACCACTTGGGCGAGCCGGCGCAAAGGCCTCCAGTGTCAGGCGGGTGGACACGCCAGCCTCCTTCCACAAGGCACGAGCGGTATCCATCAGCGGTGCGGGGCCACAGCAATAGGCGGGCACCTTGGTCCAGTTGGGTACCACGCGCCCCAGCAATTCGGCATCCAGCACCTGTTGAGCGGTAGCAGGTGCTTGCGCGGTGGAGGGGCGCCCCGTGTTGTCCGATGGCGTATTGGCCACACTGTCGATGGCCACGTACTGAAAGCCGGACCAGGATGTGGCGAGCTTGTCCAGGGCCTTGGCGAAGATGCGGTCATCGCGACTGCGCGCGAAGTAGATCAGCGTCGCCTTGGTCTTGGGGAAGTGGCGTTGCAGGTGCTCCAGCATGGCCATGCTGGGCGTGATCCCGCTGCCGCCGGCAATCAGCAGCACTTCGGCAGGCAGGGGTGAAGGCAGGGTGAAGCTGCCGCCGGCCTGTTCGATCTCGATGAACTGGCCCACGCGGGCCTTGTCGTTGAGATGGTTGGACACCAGGCCGCCCGGCTGGCGTTGCACGGTGATGGCAAAGCGGTTGGCATGCCCTTCGACCATGCGAGGCGAATAAGCGCGGCGGTGGCGAACCCCATTGATGGTCACGCCGATCATCACGAACTGACCGGGCTGAAAGCCTTTGAAGGCGGGGCCGGCTTGCAGGACCAGGGTGGTGGCCGTGCCCGTTTCAACCTGGCGCGCCACAATGCGCGCGTTCAGGCGGTGCACGGTCAGCAAGGGGTTGATCAGGCTGAGGGTGTCGTCAAAAGCCAGGGGGCTGATGCCCAGGTGGGACAGCCAACCCGACAGGCGGGCCGCCGCTGCCGTAGGCAGGGGGACGGTGGAAGACTCAGCCATGTTTGTTTCTCTCTCCAGTACTGCACATCTGACATGGCCTTCTTTTTGTATGAAGCCTATGTAATGCAAATCGGTATCTCCAGGCTGAAGCGTACCGAGGCTTGGCGTGTGCTCACAACGGGGGAACTCCTTGAAACGGCCTGCCATCCCCTTGAATGAGGGGCGTTGAAGGGCGGGCGAGTGATGTGCGTCAACATGTTTTCGGTCAGGGCGCGGACCTTGTGTCGTGCTGACGTCATCCGGCGTGTGCGAGGCGCCTCTCACGCCGCACGGATCCTGTTCAGCCAAGCCTGCAATAATTGGGGACACATCATGGTGGAAGGGGGGATTCAATGGCACGACTTCCGCGTCTGGGTGTGGCCGGTTGGCCGCATCTGGTGGTTCAGCGCGTGCATGATGGCCAGTTGCTGGCGCGTGACGAGCAGGATGGCCTGGCCATCCTGGAGGCGCTGAGAGAGGCCAGTCGGCAATACGGGCTGTCCATCCATGCCTACTGCCTCGCGCCGGACCATCTGCATCTGCTGGCCACGCCGTCCACCGACGATGCGCTCAGCCTGGTCATGCAGGCCCTGGGTCGTCGCTACGTGGCGGCCTACAACCGGCGCCACGGACGTCAAGGCGGGCTCTGGGCGGGCCGCTACCGGTCCACCGTGCTGGACCCGGCGCAGTACTTGCTTGATGGCATGGTCTTTGTGGAGTCACACGCCTGGCGTGCCGGGCAGGTGAGCAGGGTGGAAGACGATGTGTGGAGCAGCGTGCGTCACCACCTGGGCATCAAGACCGACCCTTTGGTCTCGGATCACGCCCTGTTCTGGGGCTTGGGCAACACCCCTTTCGAGCGTGACGCGGCCTGGCGCCGCCGGCTGGAGACGGGTTTGTCTGCGTTGCAGATCGAGGGCATGGCCCAGGCCATGCACAAGGGGTGGGCGTTGATGCCGGTAGATGCCGCCGGCAAGCTGGAGGCCTCTGCCGGGCGGCGGTTGGCGCCGCGGCCGCGAGGACGACCACGCAAGCCGCCCGTTTCGCCTGAAAGCACCACAGATTGATGATGTGTCCCTATTTATTTGCCGTGAAATCGTTCCTGCATGAATTAATGTGATCTGACCCCAATTATTAATTCTTGAAAACCCTCGGATTCGGGCGTATCCTTGCCGGTCCCCCGTGTTGTTTTTCCACACTAACTTCTGGAGCGCCCTCATGAGCCAGGCGACTTCGGGAACGACGTTCCCCATCAAACCCGTGTCTGACGCTGCAACCACTTCCGTGGCCACTGCTCAGGAAATCAAGGCCGCAGCCGAGCTGGGCATGTACGCCAACGCCGAGCACGACGCTTGCGGCGTCGGCTTCGTGGCTCACATCAAGGGCCAGAAGGCGCACAGCATCGTGCAACAGGGTCTGAAGATCCTGGAAAACATCGACCACCGCGGTGCCGTGGGTGCCGACCCCCTGATGGGTGACGGCGCGGGCCTGCTGATTCAGATCCCCGACGAGTTCTACCGTGCCGAAATGGCCAAGCAGGGCGTGGAGCTGCCTCCCCCTGGCGAGTACGGCGTCGGCATGATCTTCCTGCCCAAGGAAAGCGCTTCCCGCCAGGCTTGCGAGCAAGAGCTCGAGCGCGCCATCAAGGCGGAAGGCCAGATCCTGCTGGGCTGGCGTGATGTGCCGGTTGACCGCGACATGCCCATGTCGCCCACCGTGCGCGAAAAAGAACCCGTCATCCGCCAGGTCTTCGTGGGCCGTGGTCCCGACATCCTGGTGCCCGATGCCCTGGAGCGCAAGCTCTACGTCATCCGCAAGACGGCGTCCACCAAGATCCAGAGCCTGAACCTGACCCATGGTTCCGAGTACTACGTGCCCAGCATGTCGTGCCGCACCATCATCTACAAGGGCCTGTTGCTGGCTGATCAGGTCGGCAAGTACTACAACGACCTGAAGGATGAGCGCGTGACCTCGGCCCTGGCCCTGGTGCACCAACGCTTCTCGACCAACACCTTCCCTGAATGGCCGCTGGCTCACCCTTACCGCATGGTCGCCCACAACGGCGAAATCAACACGGTCAAGGGCAACTTCAACTGGATGCGCGCCCGCGAAGGCGTGATGAAGTCGCCCGTGCTGGGCGATGACCTGAAGAAGCTGTACCCCATCAGCCTGGACGGCCAGTCCGACACGGCCACGTTCGACAACGCGCTCGAACTGCTGACCATGTCCGGCTACCCGCTGGCCCAGGCCGCCATGATGATGATCCCGGAAGCCTGGGAACAGCACACCACCATGGACGAGCGCCGCCGCGCCTTCTACGAGTACCACGCAGCCATGATGGAACCTTGGGACGGCCCCGCCGCCATGGTCTTCACCGACGGCCGCCAGATCGGCGCCACGCTGGACCGCAACGGCCTGCGTCCCGCCCGTTTCATCATCACCGATGACGACCTGGTCGTGCTCGCCTCCGAGTCCGGCGTGCTGCCCATCCCCGAGAACAAGATCGTCAAGAAGTGGCGTCTGCAGCCGGGCAAGATGTTCCTGATCGACTTCGAACAGGGCCGCATCATCGAAGACGAAGAGCTGAAGGCTCAGTACGCTTCGGCCAAGCCTTATCGCCAGTGGATCGAGAACGTCCGCATCAAGCTCGACACCATTGATGCCAAGGGCAGCGCTGGCGAGTTCAGCGAGTCGCTGCTGGACCGTCAACAGGCTTTCGGCTTCACACAGGAAGACCTCAAGTTCCTGATGGCCCCGATGGCCACCAACGGCGAAGAGGCCACCGGCTCCATGGGCAATGACTCGCCCCTGGCCGTGCTGTCCGAAAAGAACAAGCCGCTGTACAACTACTTCAAGCAGTTGTTCGCCCAGGTGACCAACCCGCCGATCGACCCCATCCGCGAAGCCGTGGTGATGTCGCTGGTGTCCTTCGTTGGTCCCAAGCCCAACCTGCTGGACATCAACGCG
>NZ_DASUIS010000078.1:0-27122 GCF_036279675.1 Aquabacterium sp.
CGGTCGCATCGACTATCTGGGGCGGCAGGATCACCAGATCAAGGTGCGGGGCTTCCGCATCGAGCCAGGCGAAATCGAAGCCCGGTTGCTGGCTCAGCCTGGTGTGCAGGAGGCGGCCGTGCTGGCCGTCAAGGCTGGTAGTGATCAACGCCTGGTGGCCTATGTGGCCGGGCGCGACACAGCCTTGTTGCCCGAGGCCCTGCGAGGGGCGCTGCAGCGTGAGTTGCCGGATTACATGGTGCCCGCGCAGATTCTGGTGCTGGACGCCCTGCCCTTGAATGCCAGCGGCAAGGTTGATCGCAAGGCCTTGCCAGAAGCGCCTCCTGCCCATCTGGCGCCTGCTGTTGATGGGGCGTGGGCCGCACCGCAGGGCGCGGTTGAAGAAGCCTTGGCCGCGGTATGGTCCGAGCTGCTGAATGTGCCCTGCGTCAATCGGCAATCTAGCTTCTTTGATCTGGGTGGGCACTCGCTGCTGATCGTACAGATGGTGGAGCGGCTGCGCGCCCATGGGTACACGGTCTCGGTGCGGGACGTGTTGAACAGCGGCTCGCTGGCAGAACTCGCGTTGTCTGTGTCGGCCCACAGCAAGGCCGAATCCGCAGACAGCCATGAATGCAGCCGGGTACCTGCGGGTTGTACGCATGTCACGCCGGACATGGTGCCCCTGGCGGCGCTCACGCAGGGCGAGTTGGATGCGATCGTGTCAGGTGTGGCGGGCGGTGCCGCCAATGTGCAGGACATCTATCCGCTTGCGCCCTTGCAGGAAGGCTTGCTGTTCCATCGCCTGATGGGCCAGGGGCATCCCGACGAGGCCGCAGCGCAAGACGATGCCTATGTGCTGCCCATGATCTTCTCTGTGGCAACCAGGGCGCAACTGGATGCCTTCTTGCGCGCGCTTCAAGGCGTGATCGACCGCCACGACATCCTGCGCACCGCGTTTGTCTGGGAGGGCTTGGGCCGCCCGATGCAGGTGGTCTGGCGCCGGGCCAGCTTGCCTTTGGCCTTTGTTGGCAAGCTTGCGCACGACTATGCCTTGCCACCGGTCGAGGTGCTGAAACGGCATGTGCAAGGCCTTGGCCCCCTGCCGCTCGACCAGGCGCCCTTGGGGCGAGTCACCGTGTTGCAGCCCGACGCCACCGACGCGTTTGCGCCATGGTGTGTGGCCGTCGAGATGCATCACCTCGTGTGTGATCACGTGTCGCAGGACATCATCCTGGGCGAAATCAAAGCCATCCTGGAGGGGCATCTGGAGGCGCTGCCAGCGCCTGTTCCTTACCGAGGCTTCGTCAGGCACGCCTTGCAACAACGCGAGCAGGCCTCGGCACAGGAGTACTTCCGCAGCCGCCTGGGCGATGTCGACGAGCCGACCTTGCCTTTGGGCCTGGTCGATGTGCTGGGCGATGGGCGCGATGTGGCCGAGCACCGTGCTTCACTGTCGTCTGAACTGGCCTCGAGCGTGAGGCACTTTGCGCGAGAGCACGGCGTCAGTGTGGCGGCGGTCTTCCATGCCGCCTGGGCCTTGGTGGTGGGGCAGTGCAGCGGCCGAGACGACGTGGTGTTTGGCAGCGTGCTGTCTGGCCGACTTCAGGGTTCGGAAGGTACGCGGGGCGCAGACCGTGCGCTGGGCTTGTTCATCAACACCCTGCCGCTGCGCATGCGCTTGCACGAGCACGAGACAACGGTCGACCTGGTTCGCTGTGCACAACGCGAATTGATGGCGCTGGTGCAGCACGAACACGCGCCTCTGGCGGATGCCCAGCGCTGCAGTTCGCTTCCCTTTGGAACGCCCATGTTCAGCGCGGTGCTGAACTACCGTCACACGAGCAGTGCCATGCTGGCGCCGCAACTGGCTGGCGTCGAGTTGCTGTACAGCCAGGAACGCAGCAACTACCCCTTCGCGCTGTGCGTCGATGACCTCGGTGAGGGCTTCATGCTGAGCATGCAGACGGCCGCTTCCCCTGAACGCATCGTGGCTTATCTGCAGACGGCCTTGCGCTTGCTGGTGGCAGATCGACCGCTGACTGCGTTGTCGATCCTGCCGGAAGCAGAGTGGGCACAACTGCGTCGCTTCAACGACAGCCATGCAGAGTTGCCCTCTGTTGATGGGGTGCACAGGCTGTTTGAGGCGCAAGTCGCCAGAACGCCTGAGGGTGTGGCCCTTCAATTCGAAGGCACACAACTCACGTACGCGCAACTCGACGCACGCGCCGACTGGATGGCCAGGGTCCTGGTGGCGCAGGGCGTCAGGAAGGGACAGATTCTGGCCTTGTTGCTGGAGCGCGGCCCGGATGCCATTGTGGCCAAGCTGGCCGCCTTGAAGGCAGGAGCGGCTTATCTGGCCATTGACCCGCACTATCCGCCGGCGCGCATCCTGTACATGTTGGGTGATGCGCAGCCTGCCAAAGTGCTGAGCGAGCGGGCCCTGGCGCATCTGCTGGGAGCTGGCGCCGATGCGGATGCGCCGTGGCGTGATGGTGTCTTGTTGCTTGACGAGCGATTTGGGCCGCCCTCGGCCTCCGCTGCGCCAGACGAGGTTCTACACACCCAGATCGACCTGCCACTTTGTGGTGGAGACGACCTGGCCTACGTGGTCTACACATCGGGATCGACCGGGCAACCCAAGGGCGTGATGGTGACGCACGGTGGCTTGTGCAACCTGGCTGAGGTGCAGCGGCATGTGTTGCGTGCGGGCCCGGGTAGCCGTGTGCTGCAGTTCGCCTCCTATGGATTCGATGCCTGCGCATGGGAATGGCTCATGGCCCTGACCAGCGGGGCCACCTTGCATCTGGCTCGTCGCGATGACGTCATGCCTGGCGCGCCTTTGCAGCAGGTGCTGAAACGCGAAGGCATCACCCATGTGACGCTGCCACCCGTAGCGCTCGCAGCCTTGGATGACCAGGATGGCCTCGAACAACTGCGCACCCTGGTGGTAGCCGGAGAGGTGTGCCCTCCCCCACTGATGCGCCAATGGGCAAAGGGGCGGCGCTTTTTCAATGCTTATGGCCCCAGCGAAGCCAGTGTGTGCGCCACGATGCACGAATGCGCGGCCCTGGTGGGTGCTGACGGGCAAATGATGCCCGTGCCTGGGCAGGCTGATGATGGCTCGCAGGCCCTGGTGCCGATTGGTCGGCCTATTGCCAACACGCAGATCTGGGTACTGGATGCGGCCATGCGGCCCGCGCCCATTGGTGTGGCGGGCGAGATCTACATCGGCGGCGCCGGCCTGGCGCGCGGCTACCTGCATCGTGCGGCGCTGACCGACGAGCGCTTCGTTGCGGATCCTTTCCAGTCCGACCGCCAAGCGCGACTGTATCGATCGGGTGATCTGGGACGCTGGCGCCCTGACGGCGTGCTGGCCTACCTCGGCCGTGTGGATCAGCAGATCAAGCTGCGCGGCTATCGCATCGAATTGGGCGAAGTCGAAGCACAACTGGTCTCGTTCCCGGGCGTGCAGGACAGCGCCGTCGTGCTTGGCAAGGATCGCCTGGGTGAGTCTCAGTTGTGCGGCTTCGTCACCTTGCGTGCCGGCGTGACGGGCGTGGGCCAAACCCAGTTGCGCGCGTACCTGCAGCGCCTCTTGCCGGACTACATGGTGCCCGCGGCACTGCATATCCTGGGCGCTTTGCCTTTGAGCCCCAATGGCAAGATCGATCGCAAGGCGCTGGCAGCGCTGACCGTGACGTCCGATTCTGGCGAGGCACCCCGCCACGAGCCGCCAAGGCATGGCACCGAGGCTGCTCTGGCCGCCATCTGGGCCGAGGTGTTGGGTGTCGAGGCACCTTCTCGCGACGCGCACTTCTTCCACCTGGGTGGTCACTCCCTGCGTGCGGTTCAACTCGCTACCCGCATGCGTTCGCAACTGGGCAGGACCTTGCCTTTGCGAGACATCTTCGATGCGCCCGTTCTGTCGGACATGGCTGCGCGCCTGGATCAACTGGCCCTGCGCCACGAGGGCGGCATCCCTCAGGCGGACAGAAGCGGCGCCCTGGCCTTGTCCTGGGCCCAGCATCGCATGTGGTTCCTGGATCGCTTCCCTGGTGCCGCAGCCGCTTATGTCCTGCCGATGGCCTTGCATCTGCAGGGTGCCCTGGACTTGCCGGCCCTGGAGGCCAGCCTGCGGGAGTTGGTGCTCAGGCATGAAGCCTTGCGGACTCGTTTCCCCACCGTCAATGGCCAACCTTGTCAGGTGATCGACACCGTGGCGCCCTTGCGCCTGGAGGTTGAAGAGCTGGGCCCGGAGGTGACTGCCCTGCCTGACGCCGAACTGGCGCAAGCCTTGCTGCCCCTGACGGCGGACATGCAATCGCCCTTCGATCTGGCCTCGGGGCCTCTGTTGCGCGCACGTGTCCTGCGCCAACGCGCTGATGCCCACATCCTGCTGGTCACGCTGCATCACATCGTGGCGGATGGCTGGTCATTGGGCGTGCTCACGAGAGACCTGTGTGCGAGCTATGCGGCGCGGGTGCAGGACCCGAGTGTGCTGTCTGCCGCGACCGTGCTGCCCGCACTCACCGTTCAGTACGCCGACTTTGCCCAGTGGCAACGCGCCACGCTCACGGACGAGGCGCTGGCGCCTCAATTGGCGTACTGGCGCTCGACGCTGGCAGGCGCGCCTGACCTGCTCGACTTGCCGACAGACCGCCCAAGGACCTCGACAGCCAGCCATACCGGTGAGACCTGCGCGCTGACCATCAACGCCGCCACGACAGCTGGCCTGCGTGCCCTGGCACAGCACTGCGATGCGACCTTGTACATGGTCCTCCTGTCTGCCTGGGCGATGTTGCTGAGCCGGCTTGGTGGTCAGGATGAGGTGGTGATTGGCTCGCCCGTGGCCAACCGTCAGCACCCGGATCTGGAAGACATCGTTGGCTTCTTCGTGAACACGCTGGCCATGCGGGTCCGCCTTGAACCGGGCATGTCTGCCAAGGATGTGATCGCCCATGTGCGCGAGGTTTCGCTGGGCGCCTTTGCGCATCAGGACGCGCCATTCGAGCGCGTTGTGGACGCCGTGTCGCCCGTGCGCAGTCTCAGCCACAGCCCTGTTTTCCAGGCTACCTTGACCCTGCAAAACGCGCCAGCCGCTGAAGTGAGACTTCCCGGCATCACGCTCAGCCCCATGCGGGTTGACCGACTGGGCTCGCCGTTCGAGTTGAATCTGACCCTCAGCGAATCCGGCGACACGCTCGTTGGTGCCGTCGAGTACGCCAGCGACCTGTTCGAACGCCGCACCATTCAGCGGTGGATGGGCAGCTTCGAAGTGCTGCTGCAGGCTCTGTCGTCGCCAGAAAGCCATTCAGCTGCCGATGGCGCCCACACCACGTGGCGGCACCTGCCCTGGATTCCTCAGGCCCAGCTTCAACAGCTGGCCCGCTTCAACCCGACACCCGACGATCTGCCAGCCGTTTGCCTGGACATCCTGTTTGAACAGCAAGTGGACCGCGCACCGCATGCCACAGCGCTGGTCTTTGAAGGCCAGCACATCAGCTACGCAGAACTGGACGCCCGCGCCAACCACCTGGCGCATGGCTTGCACGATCTGGGCGTGGGCCGCAACGACATCGTGGCCATCCTCTGCGACCGAGGCCCCGATCTGATCGTATCGGTGCTGGGTGTTCTGAAGGCGGGCGCCGCTTACCTGCCGCTGGACCCGTCCTATCCGGTGGCCCGCCTGGCCTACATGGTGAACGACGCCGCCCCACGGTCCGTGGTGACGCAGGCTGGCCTGCTGAGCGTGCTCACACGCATTGCGCCACCCCAAGGTACACCGGTGCTGCTGGTGGACATGCCGGAGCAGACCAGCCATGTCAACCCGCTGCGCCTGTCCGGCCTGCCGCTGGACGACACGCCCCGCAGCACCGATGACCTCGCCTACCTCATCTACACCTCGGGCTCCACCGGTGAGCCCAAAGGTGTCATGGTGGCGCATCGCGGCCTGCACAACCTGGCCCAAGCCTCCACCGTGGCACTGGGCTTGAACAGGTCAAGCCGCGTGCTGCAATTTGCCTCGTTCAGCTTTGACGCCAGTGCGTGGGAGTGGATCATGGCGCTGACATCCGGCGCCAGCCTCCACCTGGCCAGCCGGGAAGCCTTGTTGCCAGGGCCGGCCCTGAGGTCCACCTTGGTCGAACACGGTATCACCCACGTGCTGCTGTCGCCATCAGCGCTGGCAGCCAGCCCTCTTGGGGATGCGGCCCATACGCTGGAGACGCTGATTGTGGGCGGCGAAGCCTGCCAGGAGGCCGTGGTGGCCCCCTATGCGATGCACTGCCGGGTGATCAATGCTTACGGCCCCACGGAGGCATCGGTGTGCGTCACGCTGCACCATCACATTCACAAGGCCCCCCCAACGGAAGGCGCAGGCGGATCGAACGCGGATCAATCCGGCTCCTTGCCGATCGGCAAGCCCCTGCCCAACACCGCCGTGCATATTCTGGACACCGAACTCCGGCCCGTGCCCATCGGCGTCACGGGTGAGCTCTACATCGGTGGCACCGGCCTGGCGCGAGGCTATCTGGGCCGACCCGACCTGAGCGCTGCACGCTTCATCCCGGATCCCGTCGCGGCCAACCAGCGCCTGTACAAGACCGGCGATCTGGGCCGCTGGCGCGAAGACGGCAGCATTGACTACAAGGGGCGCAATGACCACCAGGTCAAAGTGCGCGGCTTCCGCATCGAGCTGGGCGAGATCGAGGCCAGGCTGATGGCCTGCGCTGGCGTCAGGCAGGCCGTGGTGCTGGCCCGTCAGGATGCGGGTTCGCCTGCCCGACTGGTGGCATACGTCGCCACCGCTTCAGGTGAGGACCAGGCTACGCCATCTGCATCGATGCTGCGTGCCGCCCTCAAGGCCGACTTGCCGGATTACATGGTGCCAGGTGCCATCGTCGTGATGGCGGAGCTGCCTCAGACACCCAATGGCAAGGTCGATCGGGATGCCCTGCCGGAACCGGAAGGCCACACAGGCCTGGACACGGTGACCGCGCCATTCGATGCGCCTCGCACCCCTGCCGAACTGGCCCTGGCAGACATCTGGGCTGAGCTGCTGGGCATCTCCCGCATCAGCCGTCAGGACAGCTTCTTTGACCTGGGTGGGCACTCCCTGCTGATCATGCAGATGATCGATCGCTTGAGCGAGCGAGGCATGACCTTGGGTGTGAGTGCCGTGTTCCGCTCTGCCGTGCTGGCAGATCTGGCGCTGGCCATCGAACAACAGGCCGATCAACATACCGATCGCCGTGAAGGCGACCATGTGCGCGGGGCAACTGGCGCGATACCCGTGGGCACGACGCACATCACGCCCGACATGTTGCCGCTGCTGACCCTGACCCAGGCGCAGATCGACCGGCTCGCTGGCGAGGTAACTGGTGGGGCCGCCAACATTCAGGACATCTACCCGCTCACGCCTTTGCAGGAAGGCATCCTGTTTCACCACGAGCTCAGCGTACACGGCGGTGATGCCTATGTGTTGCCGGTCGCCTTGCGCATGAAAGATGACGCCACGCGTGACCGCTTCCTGCGCGCTCTGCAGGCCGTGGTGGACCGCCACGACGCGCTGCGCACCGCCATGGCGTGGCACGACTTGCCTCAGCCCGTGCAGATCGTCTGGCGCCAGGCGCCCTTGACGGTTGACACGCTCACCCTGAGTGACCCGACCGAGTGTGGGTACAGCGAGGAGGCGCAACTCAGGGCCTTGATGGCGCCCGAGCATCTGAACATGAGCCTGCAAACGGCCCCCTTGCTGCGCGTGCAACTGGTTCGGCGTGCCGGCGCTGGCGCGGCAGATGGCACGCCCTATGTCTTGCTGCAACTGCATCACATCGTGTGCGACCACATCTCGCTGGAGCTGGTGCTGGCCGAGGTGGCCGCGCTGATGCAAGGTGCGGCCGGCACACTGGCGCCACCGGTGCCATACCGGGACTTCGTCGCCTACACGCTGGCCAACAGCCACGAAAAGGAGGCTGAAGCCTTCTTCAAAGCCCGGTTCAGCGATGTGGATGACTGCACCGCCCCATTTGGCTTGATGGATGTCCACGGTGACGGCGGCCAGTTCGACGAATCCCAATGTGCCCTTGACGCAAGCTTGTCTCGGCAGATTCGGGCACAGGCCCAGAAACACGGTGTCAGCCCGGCTGCTGTCTTCCATCTGGCATGGGCCCTGGTGCTGGCGCGCTGCAGTGGCCGCAGCGATGTGGTCTTCGGCACCGTGATGTCCGGGCGTTTGCATGCCACGCAGGGCATCAAGGGCATGCAGCAAATCCTGGGCATGTTTGTCAACACCCTGCCGGTGCGGGTTCGGATGGACGCAGAGGATGTCGATTCAGGCAGCCTGCCACAGGCGCTGGTGCGCATGCACCAGGAACTGCTGGATCTTGTCGAATTTGAACAAACACCGCTGACCCAGGCGCAGCGTTGCAGCGGCGTACCCGCCGGTGCACCACTGTTCACCGCCATGCTGAATTATCGCCACAGCGCCTTGCCAAACGAGGGCGAGGCTGGCGGCATGTCGTGGCACGGCATCGAGCTGGTGGCCAGCCAGGAGCGCAGCAACTTCCCTGTCTCACTGTCGGTGGACGACACGGGGCAAGGCTTCATGCTGTCTGCCGAGGTGGCCCATCCACACAGCGCCAGGCGTCTCAACGCCTATATGCTGGCCGCCGTGGCATCCCTGGTGCAGTCCCTGGAGGCCCATTCGAAGAAGGACAATGCCAAGGCAGGTCCAAGCCTGGCTGAGCTGAACATCCTGCCAGACGATGAACGCAGCCTGCTCTTGCATGAGTTCAGCCAGTTCAATGCCAACGCCGCGATCGGTCAGGATGGGCTCGTGCTGGTCCACGAACAGATCGCCGCACACGCGCTACGTCGGCCGCATGCCGTGGCGCTGGCCTTCCAGGATCAACAGATCAGCTATCGGGAACTTGATGAGCGCGTCGCCCGGTTGGCCGCCCTGCTTCGTCAGCGCGGTGTGGCGCCAGATCAGCTGGTGGCTGTGTGCCTGCCGCGCGGCCTTGATCAGGTGATCACGCTGCTGGCTGTGCTCAGGGCGGGCGGCGCATTCCTGCCTCTGGATCCCACCTATCCTGTTGACCGCTTGAGCCAGATGCTGACCCAGGCCTACCCTGGTCAGATCGTCACCAACACGGATGTGATGGCCAGCACGGCTGAGCTCTTCACAGGGCACACAAGCGTCACCGAAGAGCGTGGCACCCCATCGTGGCAGATCTTGCTGTGGGACGCCTTGCCCGACGATCAGCCTGGCACCCGGCCGGAGCCGCTTGTGATGCCGACCTGCGGGCCTTCCAACCTCGCCTACGTCATCTTCACCTCCGGCTCCACAGGGGTACCCAAGGGCGTGATGATCGAGCACCGCAACCTGGCCGCCTACGTGCGCGCCGCAGCAGCTCGATATGGCTTGCATGAAGACGACCGCGTGCTGCAGTTCTCTTCCGTCAGCTTTGATGCCGCGGTGGAGGAGATCTTCGTCCCACTGAGCCTGGGCGCAACCGTGGTCTTGCGAGACGAGGAGATGTTGGCCTCACCGCGTCACTTCATGGCGGCGTGCGCGCGCCTGCGCATCACCGTGCTGGGTTTGCCCACGGCCTATTGGCGCGTGTTGGCCAGCGCGACCGACGAGGAACTGGATTTGCACGCGCACCCCGTGCCGCCATGGCGCCTGCTGGTGATTGGCGGCGAAGCGGCGTCTGCCCATGCCCTGCAACGCTGGCAAGACCGCTTTGCCTCACACGCTCGCCTGTTCAACAGCTATGGCCCCACAGAAACCACCGTGGTAGCGACCGTGGCGGAGGTGCCGGCACGCCTTGGTGACACGGCTTCCGGCACGGTGTCGGTCAGCATTGGCACGCCCCTGTCAGGGACGCATGTCCTCATCCTGGGGCCAGATATGAGGCCCGCGCCCATGGGTGCCCAAGGTGAGATCTACATTGGTGGCGCCCAGGTCGGCCGCGGTTACCTGAATCAGACCGAACTCACGGCAGACCGCTTCGTGGCCGACCCTTTCCATGTCGGCGAGCGCCTCTATCGCACAGGGGACATCGGCCGCTGGCTGCCCGATGGGCAACTGCAACACCTCGGGCGCAACGACGATCAGGTCAAGCTCAGGGGATTCCGCGTTGAACTCGGTGAGGTTGAATCGCGCATGGCCCAACTCCAGGGCGTGCGGGACGTTGCCGTGGTGATGCGTGCCGACGCACGTGGCGAAGGCCTTCTTGTGGCCTACGTGGTGTTGCATGAAGAAGCGCCTGCACCAGATCTGCTTGACGCTCTGCGCGCTGAACTGTCCGCCAGATTGCCGGACTACATGGTGCCCAAGGCCATCGTCGCCCTGCCCGCCCTGCCTTTGTCGCCCAATGGCAAGGTCCATCGTCGGGCACTGCCCGCGCCGGACCAGGACGCCTTTGCCCACGCCGCGTATGAAGCGCCCATCACGGCTCGGGAGTTGAGCCTGGCCGAGATCTGGTCCGCGCTGCTGAACAGGGCCCGCATTGGCCGTCAGGATCACTTCTTCGAACTGGGCGGGCACTCACTGCTGGTCATGCAGATGATCGAGCGCTTGCGCCAAGCGGGCTGGCACGTGCCCTTGCGACGCGTGTTTGACAGCCCCAGGCTGTGCGATCTGGCGGCCCACCTGCAGGAGCAGGCCAGCCAGTCCGCCTTCACACCGCCACCTTGCCGCATCCCGGCCGACGCCACAGAGATCATGCCGGAGATGCTGGATCTCGTCGCGCTGACACCGGCGCAGATCGAGCGCATCGCGCTGACGGTGCCAGGTGGCGCCGGCCACATTCAGGACATCTACCCACTGGCCCCCCTGCAGGAAGGCATCTACTTCCACCACCTCTACGCCGGTGACAGTGGCGACGGCTACATCCTGCCGACGGTCCTGCGCCTTGACACCCCTTCGCGCGTGGATGAGTTGCTGGCAGCCATGCACAAGCTCATCCAGCGGCACGACATCCTGCGCACGGCGGTTGTGCAGGAAGGCTCAGACAGCGCCCGCGCCGTGCAGGTCGTGTGGCGGCAGGCCAGCCTGCCCGTTCAACACCTTGGTGTGGCGCTCAGCTCCGATAAGGCCTTGCGTCGGGTTCATGACCTGATCGACGCGCCCTTGCACATGGACATGCAGCAGGCGCCGCTCTTGCGCGTGGCCGTGTCGCCCACGGAGGAAGGGCACTGCTTCATGGCCATCCTGGTGCACCACCTCGTCAGCGACCACGTCTCGCAGGCCATCATGCTGGAGGAGTTGCAGGCCCTGATTGGCGGGCTCGAAGCCCAACTGCCCGCACCCGTTCCCTATCGGCACTTTGTGGCTCATGCCTTGAGCCAGCAGCGCGATCATGACGCCCGGGCCTTCTTTACCGGGCGCTTGAGCGATGTGGACGACACCACGGCGCCATTTGGCCTCCAGGACGTGCGCGGCGACATGGGCCACCCGCTCGAACATCGCGACACGCTCACGGCCACACTGGCGCTTCGGCTGAGAACGCAAGGTCGCAGGCTGGGTGTCAGCCCTGCGGCGCTGGTACACGCCGCGTGGAGCCTGGTGGTGTCTCGCGCCACAGGCCAGCACGACGTGGTGCTCGGCAGCATCGTCTCAGGGCGCATGCAAGGTCTGGCGGGCGCGGATCGCGTGATCGGCATGTTCATCAACACCCTGCCGGTACGCATCCGACTCCAGGGCCTGGGTGCCGAGCAACTCGTGCGGCACGTTCAGGCAGAACTCATGGCCTTGCTGCCCCATGAACAGACCCCCTTGACACTGGCTCAAGGCTGCAGCGGCGTGCCAGGTGGCCTGCCCCTGTTCACCTCGGTATTGAACTACCGACACAGCGCCTCGCCAGATGGCTCGCCAGCCTGGCCAGGCATCGAGCTGCTCACCAGCCGCGAGCGCACCAACTTCCCGCTTGCCTTGTCGGTAGATGACCTGGGCGCTGGCTTTGCGCTCACGGCTCAAACCATGCACGGACCCATGGATGAGCCGACCGTGGCACCCGAACGCGTGGTCGCCTACATGGCGCAGGCGCTTGAATCGCTGGTGCGGGCCCTGGAACAGGCGCCAGACCGTCTGGCCGAAACCTTGCCGGTTCTGCCGCCTGCCGAGCGCCAGGCACTGACCGCGCCGCCCGCAACGCAGCCGGACAGCCCTCGCCACCGCATGAGCATCGTGGCGCTGTTCAAGGCGCAGTGCACCGCCCATCCCGACGGCCTGGCCATCGTCCACCACTCGGATACCTGCACGTACGCCGAGCTGGATCGAAGGTCCAGCCAGCTCGCACGACACCTGCAGGCACTTGGCCTGGAGAAGGGCCAAGCCGTGGCCATCATCATGGCGCGCAGCATCCAGATGGTGGCCGGTGAACTGGCCGTTCTGAAGGCCGGTGGCTGGTATGTGCCCATTGATGCCGATGCACCGGCCGAACGTCAGGCCTTCATCCTGCAGGACTGTGGTGCGCGCATCGTCATCGTCGACAAGCAGGTGACATTGGGCACCGATGCCGGCGCACTGACCATCGTCGATGCCCAGCGGGATGCGGCCGCCATCCTGTCTCACATCGACGACGATATGGAGATCCCATCGTCGGCAGACGACATCGCCTATGCGATGTACACATCAGGCTCCACAGGCCGGCCCAAGGGTGTGATCGTGCCCCACCGAGGCGTGACTCGTGTGGCAGTTGACAATGGCTATGCCGAGATCGATGCCTGTGATGTCGTCGCCCATTGCAGCAACCCCGCCTTCGATGCCTCCACGTTCGAAATCTGGGGCGCCTTGCTCAATGGTGCCTGTCTGGCCGTCGTGGACAGTGACACCGTGCTGCAACCGGACGCGTTCGCGCGAACCTTGACGGCGCACCGTGTGAGCGTCATGTTCATGACCACGGCCTTGTTCTGCCTGTACGCTGACGCGTTGAGCGCGGTGTTCAAGAACCTGCGCCATCTGTTGTTTGGTGGTGAGTCACTCGATCCCGGCGCGGCACGTCGTGTCCTGAGGCACAGCGCGCCCACGCACCTGCTGCACGTCTATGGCCCGACGGAGACCACCACGTTCGCGACGGCCTACGAGATCAAAGCGATCGATGAACAGGCCCGCAGCATTCCCATTGGTCACGCCATCGCCGCCACGCAGGTCTACGTGCTGGATGGCGCCATGCAGCTGGCGCCAACAGGCGTCACGGGCGAAATCTACATCGGCGGCGCAGGGGTAGCCCTGGGCTACCTGAATCAGCCTGAGCTGACGCAAGCCAGCTTCGTGGCCGATCCGTTCAAGGCTCATGGCGCCGGCATGCTGTATCGCACGGGCGACCTTGGTTGCTGGCGTGCACCTGGCGTGCTGGAATACGTCGGCCGCAATGACCAGCAGATCAAGATTCGCGGGTTCCGGATCGAGCCCGGCGAGATCGAAGCGCAGCTGGCCGGACTGGACGAGGTCAAGGATGCCGTGGTGCTGGCGCGCGAAGATCATCCGGGAGACAAGCGCCTGGTCGCCTACATCACGAGCACCGTGGAAGGCCTCACCCTGGACACGGCCGCCTTGCGCGACACGCTGGCGGGCATCCTGCCGGACTACATGATCCCCAGTGCGCTCGTGCAACTGCCCGCCCTGCCACTCACGCCCAACGGCAAGGTAGACCGCAAGGCCTTGCCCGCCCCGCATTGGCCGGATGAGGCCGGTGCAACCCATGAAGCGCCACGGCCAGGGCTGGAACAAAGCCTGGCCGCCATCTGGTCGGCACTGCTGCATCACACCGTGAGCAGGCGAGATGCCCACTTCTTCCACATCGGCGGGCACTCTCTGCTGGCGGTGCAACTGGTGTCGCGCATTCGCGAGCAGTTGCACCTCTCCATGACGCTCAAGCAGGTGTTCGATGCCCCGGTGCTGTCTGCGCAGGCGGCCTTGCTGGGCACGCTCACCCCTGTGGCCTTGCCGCCAGATGCGAGCGCCTGTCCGTTAACACAGCAGCTTGCAAGGCCAGCCAAGGCCTCCCGCGAAGGGCTCGTTCCGCTTTCGCTGGCACAACAGCGTCTCTGGTTTCTTGATCAAATGGGGGACGCAGCGGAGGCTTATGTGATCCCGCTGGCGCTCAAGCTGGATGGCGCACTGGACATCGACGCCTTGCGTTCGGCCTTTGATGCCGTGATCGAACGACACGAGATCCTTCGTACCAGCTTCCCCCATGTCGATGGCGTGCCCAGCCAGCACGTGCACCCGGCCTCGGGTTTCGAGTTGCTGGTCATCGATCAGGAGTCGGACCTGGCAGGCGATCAGCCAGCAGATGTGACGCAGCAATGCCGCACCCTGCTGACGGCGCCCTTTGACCTCGCTCGTGGCCCGCTGCTACGCGGCATGCTGATCAGGCAGGCCCCGCAGGTGCACGAACTGTTCATGGCCATGCACCACATCGTCTCCGATGGCTGGTCCATGAACGTGCTGGTGCAGGAGGTCGTCGCACTCTATGCTGCCTTCAGCGAGGGGCATGCCTCGCCGCTGCCGCCATTGCCCATCCAGTATGCCGACTACGCCATCTGGCAACGCCAGGCCTTGAAGGGCGCACATCTGGCCAATCAGGCGGCCTATTGGCAGGGCGTACTGCGCCATGCCCCGGCCTTGCTGACTCTGCCTCTGGATCACCCCCGCCCACTGGTGCAGACCGGTTCGGGCGCACGCGTGGCTGTGGCGCTGGATCACGAGCTGACGGCAGCCTTGCGTGATTGTGCCGATCGACACGGCGTCACGCTGCACATGTTGCTGTTGAGCGCATGGGCCATCTTGCTGAGCCGTTTGAGCGGTCAGGATGAGGCGGTGATCGGCACGCCCGTGGCCAACCGGCCTCACACCGAGCTGGAAGGCTTGATCGGCTTCTTCGTCAACACGCTGCCTCTGCGCGTTCATGTCGATGCGGATGCTTCTGTGCAAGCCATGCTCGAGGCCGTGCGCGCCAACACGCTGGCGGCCTACGCGCATCAGGATCTGCCGTTTGACCAGATCGTCGAGGCGGTTGCGCCACCGCGCAGCCTGAGTCATGCGCCGGTTTTCCAGGTGCTGTTCAGTCTGAACAATGCGCCGGCCGATGGCGCCAGTCTGCCTGGCTTGCAGGTCAGTGCGCTGGACATCCCCGCTCAAAGCACGCAGTTCGATCTGGCTCTGGCCTTGCAGGAAAGCAAATCGGCCATCCTGGGTGCCGTCGACTATGCCGTGGACCTGTTCGATCAGGCTACGGTCGAACGCTGGATGAGCCATTGGACCGTCCTGTTGCAAGGCCTGGCAGACGCGAGCGCACAAACGCCTGTGTCGGCCCTGCCCTGGATGCTGGCCGCGGATCGCCATCAGGTTCTGCACGCTTTCAACCAGACGCAACTGGACGAGTTGCATGGCGGCTCATGCGACGAACTGGCCCACGAACTGTTCGAGGAGCAGGTGCGGTTGCGGCCTGAGGCGATTGCGCTGCGCTTTGATGGCCTCAGCATCACTTACGCCGAGCTGGACGCCAGAGCCCGGCAAGTGGCCGGGATGCTGCAAGCGCAAGGCATCGGGCCAGACCAGATCGTTGGCGTGCTGCTGGATCGCGGCATCGACATGGTGGTCGCGGTACTGGCTTGCCTCAAAGCCGGTGGAGCCTATCTGCCCCTGGATCCCGGCTATCCGGAAGCACGCTTGCGTTACATGGTGACGGACGCCAGGCCCGGTGTGATCCTGACGGATGCACGGCTCCAGCAACTGGGGCGGGAGATTGGTGGCACCAGCGCTGTGTTGGACATCGCGTCCATCGATTCATCCCACACCTGGGCGCGCCCCACCGACTTGAACCCAGGGCATCTGGCCTATGTCATCTACACATCCGGCTCGACCGGCGAACCCAAGGGCGTGATGCTCACGCACGGCGGGCTCGTGAACCTGGCGCACTGGCAACAGCCAACGTTTGGCGCGGGGCCTGGCAGCCAGGTGCTGCAGTTCTCATCCTTCAGTTTCGACGCCTGCACCTGGGAATGGAGCATGGCGCTCTGTCATGGCGCGACCCTGTGCATGGCCCACCGATCGGATCTGATGCCGGGGCCTGCGCTGTGGCGCACCCTGCATCAACTGCGCATCACCCATGCCACGCTGCCACCAGTCGCCTTGAGCGCCATGTCCGGCATGCTGGGCGACGCGTCCTTGCCGGATCTGCACACCCTGGTGGTGGCAGGAGAAGCCTGTTCCGTGCAACTGGTTGCGCAATGGGCCAAGGGGCGCAAGTTCTTCAACGCATACGGCCCGACAGAAATCACCGTGTGCGCCACGGCGCATCTGTGTGACCCCGGCCAGGCCAGTGCGCCTCCTATCGGGCGACCCATGGCGAACGCACGTGTCTATGTGCTGGACGCGCATGGCCACCCCACGCCGACTGGTGTGCCCGGTGAAATCTACATCGGTGGCGCCGGTGTGGCCCGGGGCTACCTCAACAAGGCGGACTTGAGTGCCAGTCGTTTCCTGGCCGATCCGTTCTGCGCTGGAGATGCGGGTGCACGCATGTACCGAACGGGCGACCTCGGCCGCTGGCAGGCGGATGGCACGCTGGTCTTCCTGGGCCGATGCGACCATCAGGTCAAGGTGCATGGTCTGCGCATCGAACTGGGCGAAATCGAGTCCATGCTGCTGTCGCAGCACCAGGTACGAGACGCCGTGGTCTTGACGCAAGGCGCAGCCGGTGAAGAGCAGAGCCTGACGGCCTACCTGGCGCTACATGCGCCTGATCTGGATGCCCCTGGGCAACAGGCCTTGATCGAAGACTGCCGGATGCGGCTGCGCGCCCGCTTGCCGGCCTACATGGTGCCGGGTGCATTCGTGGTGTTGCCCCAGTTGCCGCTGACGCCCAATGGCAAGGTGGATCGCCAGGCCCTGGCCGAGCAAGGCAAGGCCATCGCACCTGCCCGGCAGCACGAATACGCGGCGCCGGTGGGCGACCTCGAACGCGCGCTGTGTGCCCTGTGGCAAGAGGTGCTGAATGCGCCAGCCCCCGTCGGGCGGCATGACAACTTCTTTGACATGGGCGGGCACTCCCTGGCTGCCGCCAGGTTGATGAGCCGCGTGCAGGCGTTGGGCCTGGCCCTGCCTTTGTCCACCATCTTTGCCCATCCCACGCCTGCCGCCCTGGCCGAGGCGGCACTTTCCGGGCAGCGTGTTCGTTCGGGCGACGAAGCGCAGGCTCGCCTGTCCGTCTTGCGCAGACAAGGTGAGCAGGCCCCACTGTTTATCGTCCACGACATCAGCGGGACCGCGCTCCCCTATGTGGCCCTGAGCTCGGCGCTGGACGTGGACCGCCCGATCTACGGCCTCTTGCCGCCGGCCACATTGATGCAAGGTTCGGCCATCAGCGTGACGGAACTGGCCGGGTATCACGTCGACACCATCCGGGAGAAGCAGGCGCAAGGTCCCTATTACCTGGCCGGCTGGTCCGCAGGCGGCGTGCTGGCCCATGCCATGGCGGCCCATCTGGTGCGATCTGGCCAGGATGTGGCCTTCCTGGGGCTGATCGATGCACCCTACCCTGGCGAGGCCGGCTGGCAAGCAGACAGCGAAAGCCCCTCTCAGGCAGACCATGGGCTGCCATCCGACCTGCGCATCGATGACGTCCAGGCCCTGCTCAAGCCAGCCCAGGCCTTGATCGCCGCGGTGGAGGCCCATGTCCCTGAGCCGGTGCCTCTGGCCTTCCACTACTTCGCGGCGTCCCATACGGTCGACACCGAGCCCTGCCATCTCCGAGGCTGGCAGCGGCTGGCCGATCAGAAGGTGCAGGTTCACAACGTGAACGGCGACCACTGGTCGATCATGCGCAGCCAGGCGCTACCCGAACTGGCCGTGGCCATGAGCCTGGCCATCCGTCAGGCCTTGAGCGCGTCATCGGTGTCACCGGCACCCTCCGCTCAGGAGGTGTCTTCTCTGGTGGTCATTCAAGCGGGCCAGGCCGGCGTGACACCGGTGGTTTGTGTGCCTGGTGCCGGCGCGAACGTCACCTGCTTCGTCCCCCTCGCGCTGGCGCTGGGGGCCCATGTGCCGGTGTATGGTCTTCAACCCAGGGGGCTGGACGGCGTGCTCGCGCCTCACCCTTCCGTCGAGGCGGCGGCAGCCTCACATGTCCGGGCACTAAGCGCCCTGTGCGAACAAGGGCCATTCAAGCTGCTTGGGCACTCCTTCGGTGGCTGGATCGCTTTCGAGATGGCGCGCCAGCTACAGGCCCGCAAGGCGCCCGTGTCGGAGCTCATCCTGCTGGACAGCACTGCGCCATCGGCACGGGGCCCCCGGCACCGCCACATGGACCGCGTCGGGGCGCTGAGCGAACTGGCCGATCTGCTGGCACAACAAGCCGAGCGCCCCTTGAACCTGCCCGCTGCGGCCCTGCCCCACATGACCGAGGACGATCAGATGAGGCACTTGCACCAGGCCATGGCGGAGGTCGGGCTCATCAGTCTGAACACGCCGGTGCAGAACATCGCGGGGCTGTTCCGGGTTTTCGCCGAGAACCTCAACACGGCCTATCAACCTGCTTCAGGCGTGGACGTGCCCGTCCTGGTCGCTCGGGCTCACGAAAAAGGATCTTCTGATGCCCACCCGCGTGACGCCTCGGCGTGGCGCGAATGGGCTCCGATAAGATCCGCTCTGGAGGTACCTGGTAACCACATGACCTTGCTTGCGCGGCCGCACATCGATGTGGTCGCCCGGGCCTTGGGTCATGGCACGCCGGGTTGCATGCCACCGCCGTCACATCAAGCAGCCGAGGTTTCCCCCCATGAAGCATCCGAATGAACACCCTGTTGTCGCCCGTAACTGGCGGGGGGAGTCACCGGAAGAGCGCCGCCTCCAGAGGCGGGAGCGCCTGATGGAGGCCAGCCTTGAAGCGTTCAGCCAGCATGGCATCGAGAAGACGACCATGCGTGACATCTGTGCGCAAGCACGCCTGACGGAGCGCTACTTCTACGAGTCGTTCCGCAACACCGAAGATGCCTTTGACGCCGTCTATGCCATGCTCAAGCAGGAGCTGGTCGAGCGCGTCAGCACGGCGCTGGCCCGGGCGCCCTTGAACATTCCCCAGTTGGCCAGAGACGGTCTGGCCGCGTTTTACAACTTCATCAAGGAAGACCCGCGGCGCGCACAGATCATGCTGATCGACGCCTTCTATGCCAACAGAAAGACGCTCGACAAGTCCAGGGACGCCGTCAAGGAGTACGTCGTCATCATCGACCAGTTGTCCCGGAGGTTGTACCCCAACATGCCGGCCAATTTCGATATCGAGATGGTGGCCTGGGGCCTGATCGGCATGTGCATCCAGGTGGGCACGATGTGGGCGGCCTCCGGCTTCAAGCAGCCGCTCGACAAGATTCTGGATTACAACCTGTACGCGTGGCGTGGTCTGGAGAGCTGGATCGACGGCCCGCCGCCCAATGGCAAGGTTGCCAGCTTGAAGGCGCCCGCCAAGACCGCCTCGGCCAACCGCAGCAGGCGCAAGCCCAGCGTCACCTGAATCTCATGTTCGTGCTGCGCCTGCTTTTCCGCAATGCATTTCGCCACCCGCTGCGCACGTCCCTGACGATGGTGGGCGTGGTGGTCGCCATCGTGGCCTATGGCCTGATGGATACCGTCATCGAGACCTGGTATGCCGGCGCCAATGCAGCGTCCAACACACGCCTGATCACCCGTTCGGCCATCTCCATGGCCCACCCCCTGCCTATCAGCCATGCGGGCCAGATTCGCACGGTTGAAGGCGTGAGCAGCCTCACCTGGGTGACCTGGTTTGGCGGTGTCTACAAGGACAAGCGCGACCCGTTTGCCAAGTTCGCCATCGATGCCGACTCCTACTTCGACCTGTTCCCGGAATACAAACTCGGTCAGGCCGACATCAAGGCGTTTCAAAACGACCGGCAAGGCGCCATCATCGGGCCCAGGCTGGCCAGGTCCTTCGGCTTGAAGGTCGGTGATGTCATCCCCATCCGTGGTGACATCTACCCTGGCAACTGGACCTTCACCGTGCGAGGCATCTACGCCACCGCCGACAGCAAGACCGATGACACCTTGATGCTGGTGCACTGGAAGCTGCTGTCGGAAGAATTGAGAAAGCGCTTCGGCAACGACTTGGCCGAACAAGCTGGCGTCTACGTGGTCGGGATTCGCCAGGCGGGCGACGCCGCGGTGGTGTCCCGGCGCATTGACGCACTGTTTCGCGACTCACATGCCCAGACACGGACCGAAACTGAAAAGAGCTACCAACTGTCCATCGTGGCCATGAGCAACAAGGTGCTCTACGCCATCCGTCTGGTCAGCCTGGGACTCATCCTCATCGTGGTGGCCGTGCTGGCCAACACCATGATGCTGTCCAGCGAGGAGCGCCGCAACGAGTACGCCACGCTCAAGGCGCTGGGTTTCCCGCCATCGTTCATCGCCTGGCTGCTGCTGGGCGAGAGCCTGACCATCTCCGTGCTCGGCGGCGCCGTGGGCATGGGCTTGACTTACCCTGCCTCTGCGGGATTCGTGTCGTCCGTGGGCAGCCTGGTCAACGGCTTCAACATCTCCATGGGCACTTTGGGCTCCCAGATCAGCATCATCGTGCTGATTGCGCTGGCGGCCACCGTCTGGCCAGCCTGGAAGATGTCCAGGCTCCTGATTGCCCCCAGCCTCCAGAAAGCCTGCTGATACACCCCCAGGTACCCAATCCCTTGGTAAGCTCCCGCCCTCGACAGTTCTGGAGTACCTCGATGAGCGATTTCACCCCCGTCGCCGGTCTGATCGGCGGGGCATTGATCGGCACCTCGGCCGTGATCTTGCTGGCTTGTTCCGGCCGGTTGGCCGGCATCAGCAACATCGCCCACAGTGTGGTGGATGGCTTGCGGCAAGGCAAATGGATGGCGTCCGGCTGGCGATTGACCTTCCTGCTGGGCATGATCCTGAGCACCTGGGCGTATTTCAAATGGTCGGGCGAGGTGGTGAACCCGCGTCAGCATTTCCCTGCCGGCCTGCTTGTACTGGGCGGCTTGCTGGTGGGCTACGGTACCTCCATGGGGAACGGCTGCACCAGTGGGCACGGCGTCTGCGGGCTGGGGCGCATGTCCGTGCGCTCGCTGGTGGCCACCTTGTGCTTCATGGCCACAGGCGGCCTCACGGTGTTCGTGATGCGCCATCTGGTGCAGGCTTGAGGAGGCCGACATGATCAGACTGTTGACCTGCCTGCTCTCAGGCGCCCTCTTCGGCCTGGGCCTGGCCATTGCGCAGATGACCAACCCCTTGAAGGTCCAGAACTTTCTGGATGTGGCCGGGCACTGGGATCCCAGTCTGGCCTTCGTGATGGGCGCTGCGGTGATGATCACCCTGGTCGGCTTTCGTGTCGTTCTCAGGCGCCAGGCCCCGTTGCTGGGTGAGCGGTTTCATCTGCCCACGCTGGTGCATGTGGATCGCCAGCTGGTGCTGGGCTCGGCCTTGTTCGGGATCGGCTGGGGACTGACCGGCTACTGCCCGGGGCCCGCCCTGGCCACCCTGCTGTCCGGCAACGACGAGGTTTACCTGTTTGTGCCCGCCATGTTGCTTGGTGGGTTTTTGCACAGAAAGCTCGCACGCCGGGCTTGAGCGCGCATCCTCACGTATGCTTGGCTCATGTCTTCTCAGATCGAGATCAGAGGTCACATGCAAGCACGTTCCTACCTGGCGCCCTTGATCGCCCTCGCCTGCGCCGTTCTGGCGCCACAAGCCCACGCAGGCAAGACCCTGGATGCCGTCAAACAGCGCGGTCAGGTGCAATGCGGGGTGAGCACCGGCGTCGCCGGCTTTTCTGCACCGGATGCCAAGGGCAAATGGTTCGGTTTCGACGTGGACTTCTGCCGCGCTGTGGCCGCCGCCGTGCTGGGCGACCCGGACAAGGTGGCCTACACCTCGCTCAACGCCCAGCAACGCTTCACCGCCTTGCAGTCAGGCCAGATCGACATCCTGTCGCGCAACACCTCCTGGACGCTGACCCGCGACGCCTCACTGGGCCTGAACTTCACGGCCATCACCTACATCGACGGCCAGGGCTTTCTGGTGCCCAGGAAGCTCAAGGTCAACAGCGCGAAGCAGTTGAAGAATGCGCAGGTCTGCGTGCAGGCCGGCACCACCACCGAGAAGAACCTGGCTGACTATTCCCGCGCCAACAAGCTGGGCATCAAGCCTGTGGTGTTCGACACCTATGAGGCGGGCTTCAAGGCCCTGTTTGCCGGCCGGTGCCAGGCTTACACGGCCGACTCGTCGGCACTGGCCAGCATCCGCAACAAGGAAGCACCCAATCCGGACGACTATGTGCTGCTGCCCGACCTGATCTCCAAGGAGCCGCTCGGCCCTGCGGTACGCCGAGGTGACGACGACTGGTTTGCCATCGTGAAGTGGACCATCTTTGCGCTGCAGGAAGCCGAGGAACTGGGCATCACGCAAGCCAATGCGGACCAGATGAAGGCTTCCGCGGACCCGGCCATCCAGCGGCTGATGGGCACGGGTGAAGACACGGGCAAGTTGCTGGGACTGGACAAGGCCTGGGTCTACAAGGCGGTGAAAGCCGTCGGCAACTACGGCGAGATCTTCGAACGCAATGTGGGTGGGCAGTCTCAACTCAAGCTGCCGCGCGGGGCCAACCGTTTGTGGAACCATGGCGGGCTGATCTATCCGCCCCCCATTCGCTGACCTGCTGGCGAACGGGCACTGACCTGCAAGATTAGCTGCGATGCTGGATTTCCTGACCCAACCGGCCGGCTTTGACATCGGCGAGACGGGGCTGCTGCTGTATGACGCCGCGCAGCCTTTGTGGCGGGCCATGCTGGTCGGGCTCGGCAACACGCTGCGTGTGTCCTTGCCTGCGCTTGTCATGGCGGTAGCCATCGGCCTGACCGTGGCATTGGGCCGCACCTCCCGTGTTGCCGGCTGGCGCGTCATGGCCGGCGTCTATGTGGACACCATCCGCAACACGCCGCTGCTGTTGCAGCTTCTGATGTGGTACTTCCTGCTGATCGAGTGGCTGCCCGATTCAACGCAAGCGCTGGCCGTGCTGCCTGGCATCTGGCTGAGCAAGGGCGGGCTGGCCTTTCCCTGGCTGGCGCCCGCAGATGACGGTGGCGCCTGGGCCTGGAGCTGGCCTCAGCAAGACACCTTCAACATCGTGGGTGGCGCGGCCGTGACACCCGAGTACCTGGCCTTGGCGCTGGCCCTGAGCCTGTACACCGGCGCCTTTCTGGCCGAAGTCATCCGAGGCGGCATCGAGGCGGTACCCGCCAGCCTGATGGAGGCCGCCGAGACCTTGGGCGCCACGCGCTGGCAACAGATCACGCAAGTCCTGCTGCCCCAGGCCTTGCGCACCATCGTGCCTGCCGCCACCAACCAGTTTCTCAACCTGATCAAGAACTCGTCCCTGGCTGTGGCCGTGGGTTACCCGGATCTGGTGTCCGTGGGCAATACCGCCTTGAATCAGACTGGCCGGGTGACCGAATGCGTGCTGGTCATGATGTCGGTCTACCTCTTCATGTCACTGTGCACGGCTGCGTTCATGAACTGGTTCAATGCGCGGCATGCCGTCAAGGGGCCCGCATGAGCACCGTGGTTCGCACCGCGGCCATGAGCTGGCCTGCACGTGTGTTGTCGGCGGCAGCGATGCTGCTGGGTGCCTGGCTGGTGTGGCACTTGCTGGACTGGGCCGTGATCCGCGCAGTGTTTCGCCCCGATGCCCAGGCATGTCAGGCGCTGCAACACCATGGGGCCTGCTGGGGCGTGGTGCCCGAGAAGCTGCGTCCCATCTTGCTCGGCCACTATCCGTTTGAACAACAGTGGCGACCGATAGCGGTGCTGGTGGGTGATCTGCTCTTGTGTGTGCTGGCGTGGCTGGCCGGTTGGCGTGGCGTGGCGTCAGCCAAAGGCTTGATGACGCTGGTGGGGGCCGTGCTGGCTGCAACCGTGCTGATGCATGGTGGCATCGCCGGGCTGCCTGTGGTGCCTTTCGATGCCTGGGGTGGCCTGCCTTTGACCTTGTGGCTGTTCGCCGTGAGCTGGCTGGTGTCCGTGCCGCTGGCCATTGCGCTGGCCCTGGCCCGCCGCTCGAAGCGCATCTGGTTGAAGTGGCAGGCCACTGCCGTGATCGAGCTGGTTCGGGGCGTGCCCTTGGTGACCTTGCTTTTCATGGCCGCCTTCATGTTGCCCGTGTTGATTCCGCAGGAGCATCCCGTCCCGCTGGTCTGGCGCGCCACGCTGGCCCTGACCTTGTTCTCCGCGGTCTACATGGCCGAGGTGGTACGCGGCGGTCTGCAGACCGTGACGCAGGATCAAAGCGAGGCCGCTGCCATCCTCGGTCTGACCTGGTGGCAGACGCAATGGATGGTGGTGTTGCCTCAGGCCTTGCGGTCGGTGCTGCCTGCCCTGGTCGGGCACGGCATCGGCTTGCTCAAGGACAGCTCGCTGGTGATGGTGATCGGCCTGCACGAATTCACCGGCGGCCTCTCGTTGAGCCTGGGCGGCGACCCTTTGTGGCGCCCCTACTACTTCGAGGCGTATCTCGCTGTGGGGATGGTGTACGCCGCCATGTGCCAGGGCTTGTCTCGCATGGGGCGCTCGCTGGAGCGGAGCTGGGTCAAAGGCTCGCACTGATTGAGCTCGACCAATAAAAATGGCCCATCACGAGGACGGGCCATCACACGCTGCTAAGCGCCGCAAGAAAAGGGGCTAGGGAGTAGCCGCTTCAGACCTGGTCTTCAGCGCTTTCTTCCAGTTCGATATCGGGCGAGGCATCCACTTCACGGTCGTATGCCTGTTCGTCGCTGGCAACCAGCGGGATCAGCGGCTTGTCCAGAGGACGGCAGACGCGGCTTTGCAGGCGGTTGAGGCGCTCCGAGCGCTCCATCGCTTCCAGCACAGCTTGCGGGTCCATCATCAGGGCAAACGGGTTGGCATACAGACTTTGCTTTTGCATAAGGGCCTCCGGGTGTGAGAGATGTCGTCGTGATGTGTTCACTGTAGGCATCTCGGGCTGGAGGCGGTAGTCGCCGAACAACCAAACCGCCTGTCAGAAATTGTCTGACAAGGGTTTTCTTCGTGGTGTGGGCTAACCCTCAGTGCGATTGAACGAGCGAGAACAATTGCTCGAAGTTGTCAGAAGTAATGCGCCCCAACTCGTCGACGTCCATGCCTTTGAGCTCGGCCAGCTGCCTTGCCACGAGCGAGACATAGGCGGGCGAGTTGAGCTTGCCGCGGTGCGGCGCGGGTGCCAGATAGGGGCTGTCGGTTTCGATCAGGCAGCGGTCGATGGGCACCATGCGGGCCACATCGCGGATGTCTGCCGCGTTCTTGAAGGTGAGGATGCCGGAGAAGGAAATGTGAAAGCCCATGTCCAGCGCGGCGCGGGCGACCATCTCGTTTTCGGTGAAGCAGTGGAAGACACCGCGCACCTTGCCCTGTCCTTCTTCCTTGAGGATGGCCAGGGTGTCGGCACTGGCTTCGCGGGTGTGGATCACCAGCGGCAGGTCGGTCTTGATCGCTGCCTGGATGTGCACCCGGAAGCGATCGCGCTGCCATGCCATGTCGGCCACGCTGCGGTCACCCAGTCGGTAATAGTCGAGGCCTGTTTCACCGATACCCACCACACGTGGCAAGGCAGCGCGGTCCAGCAAGTCCTGCAGCGTGGGCTCCTGGATGCCTTCGTTGTCCGGGTGCACACCAACCGTGGCCCAGAAGTTGTCATAGCGCATCGCGAGTGCATGCACTTGCGGAAACTCTTCCAGGGTGGTGCTGATGCACAGCGCACGGTCCACGCCGCTGGCGTGCATGTCCGCCCTGACTTGATCGATGGTCTCGGCGTATTGCGGGAAATTGAGGTGGCAGTGCGTATCGACAAACATGGCGGCAGCGTCGGGCAAACAAAAAAGCGGGTTTGACTGGTGTCAACCCGCTATTGTTGCCGCAAAGAGCTCAACTCTGCATTACAGGGTCTGAGTTGGCTTGCTCGAGGAAATATTGGTGCCCAGAATCTGCTCGATCTTCACGCGCAGCAGACGGGTCTTGTCGTCACCAGGGAAGCGCACGCCCACACCTTGAGTGCGGCCACCCGAGGCATTGGCGGGCGTGATCCAGGCGATCTTGCCGGCCACGGGGTAGCGCTGGTTGTCCTCAGGGAGCGAGAGCAGCAGGTAAATGTCGTCGCCCAGGGTGTATTCACGCGTGGTCGGCACAAACAGGCCGCCCTCGGTGAAGGCGGGGATGTAAGCGGCGTACAGCGCGCCCTTCTCGCGGAACACGAGCTGGATGACGCTGGGACGCGTTGATGCCGCAGCGGCCCCTGGCGCACCAAGTGGGGCACCCATCCGACCGGGCCCGGACGGGGCGAAGGCAGAAGGCAGGGCTGTAGTCTGGAACTCACTCATCGTGGACGAAGTGTACCGCCACGGCTTCGAGAAAGACTGTGAAATTGCCCTCACCTTGGGCTGGCTTTACTTCTGGAAACACCCTGCGCCAGAAACAGGGCTTTCACCCCCTCAATCAGGCGGTAGGTCTGGCCCTGACAGGTCGTGGTCGCATCACGGCACGGGCCTGCAGCAGCAAGGCCTCCACCTTCAGGTTCTGGTTCCAGGGGTGTTCCGCGTGGCGCGCCGTCTTGCGCAACTCCTGCCCCCATGTGGTCAGCAGGTGGAGGTCCGTCACGGCGGGCAGGCTGTTGGCCGGGAAGTAGCGGGGGGCAGCCCCTGCCGCGACACAGGCCAGGTCATGGCAGACCTTCTGGAGCGTTTCCACCACCAGCGTCAGCGGCCATTGTGTCAAGGCTGTGGCCACGCCATTGAGCAGATCTTTGGGTATCTGTGGCCAATAGCGAGCATCCAACCCCAATTGGTGGCGATCGCGGGCCGTCAAAGGCTGACCGCCGGCCGCGTCAAGCAGGATCCTGGCATCATCCGGCGATGCGCCCTGGAGCTGCGTCTGCAACCAGGTGGCGGCCACATCCGGCGAAGGTAGCGGCAAACGCCAGGCCTGACAACGGCTGCGGACCGTGGGCAGCAGCTCATCCAGCGTCGCGCCGCTGAGGACGAATCTCACCTGCCCGGGAGGCTCTTCCAGCGTTTTCAGCAGCGTATTGGCCGAGATCAGGTTCATG
>NZ_DASUIS010000079.1:0-8718 GCF_036279675.1 Aquabacterium sp.
TCCCATCAGCCACCCCAAAAAATGCCAGTCAAAACAAGGATCTTCGGGTCCTTGTTTCGTTTCAGGGGCGCGCTGGGGGCGAAGCCAAGTATGGGCTTGTTGGGTTGGATCGCCGCCTGTAGGTGCTCCTGCGAAGGAACCCGCACCAAGCTGGGGTCAGCCCTGCAGGGCGAACCGATCGACCGCCAGTGGTCGAGTCAAGGCAGACATTGAGTGCCCCAGACCGCTAGATCAACGCCAGACGTTCGGCGTCATTCTGGTACGGCACACCGGATTTAGGTCACATCGAGCCGTTTGACAGTTCAGCATGCGGACATTCGGCGCTGTGGTGCGCCCGCCCGAGACGGTCATACTGACAGCAACACAGGTGACTTACGACGATCAAGGCGGAATCCAGAAGTCCACACCCGGCAATCATCGAAAGGGAGTGCATGCAAATCCGCCGACCCAAAGTCTTGAATTTCCGGGGCATCGCCACACTCGACTGGAAGCTCGGCAATTCTTTTTGTTGTTTTATCGGGCCGCGTGGCCCTCGCGAGCAGATCCCCTTTGGTAGCAAAGTGCTTCGTACTCGACAGAACAACTCAGCGTTGTCTGGACCGATGTGACGCCGTTGTCCCAAACTGCTGGCGATGCCACCGAGAGAAGGCACTGAGTTCTGAGAATCCCAGCAGACTCGCGACGTCCGACAGTGGGCGGGAGCCGTCTTGCATATAACTGGCCAAAAGATCGCAACGCATGGCATCCACCAGCGCCTTGAATCCGGTGCCTTCAGCGTTCAGTCGGTTGGTCACTGTTCTGCGATCAACCCCCAAATGCTGGGCGATCACGTCGGCACGGCAATGCCCTCGAGGCAGTAGCAACACGACCAGCCGGCGTACGCGGTCGGTCATGCTGGTGTGCTGGCCATGTTCCGCTTCGAGCAATCGCAGCGAGTAGCGCGCCATGACCGGATCGGCACCCGGGTTGGGCGCCTGCAAGTCGCGCGCATTGCAGATGATGTCGTTGAACTCACGGCCGAACACAACCGAACCACCAAACACCTTGCGGTGCCAACCGGTATTCGTCGGCGCGGCGTGCCGAAAGCTCACGTGCCGGGGTTGCCAGCTGTCACCCAGAAAGATACGCAACAGCCGGAAGGTGGTGCCCATGGCCATTTCCACCGCCTGACGCACGGATTGCCCACCTTCGAGCACCGTTTCCTCGCGCAGACAGACCCAGTCCCCGTCTTGCACCAAGGACAGCGAAAACGCTTCGTTATGCAGGTGAATGTGGGCAACCAACTCTTCCAGCGCATGCCGCAGCGTGGGCTGATCTCGCAGCAGCAAACCCAGCGGCCCCAGGTTCGACAGCCGGCGCGTGGCCGCCATGCGAAGACCAAATGCAGGTTCGCGTGCGCGTTCGGCAGCCAGTTCCAGCAAGGTGCAGGTCTGCAAGGCCGAGATGGTCAGGTCCGGTTCGCGCAGGCAACGTTCGGGCAGTCCAACTTCGGCCACCAGCTGTCTGGCGTCCAGTCCACATTCGCTCGCCACCTGTTCGAAATGGGTCAGCGCGGCAGCGCGCAACAGGGCGGTCATGTTGTTTTCACCTGCATGCCCAAAATGTCAACTGCAATTCCCAAATTGTCAAGTCAAATGGGTCGGTGATGCACAGAATCTGCACCGTGGGGCCACTTGATTTGAGTGGCCACAGACGGAGACAGACATGAAGGCACTCATAGTTCACGCGCACCCCGAGCCCCGGTCGTTCAGCACGGCCTTGATGTCGACTGCGGTGGAGGAGCTGCGTCATCAGGGCCACGAGGTACAGGTATCGGATCTGTACGCTATGGGATTCAATCCCGTGGCTTCGAGTGCCGACTTCAACCAGCGCGCCAACCCCGACTACTGCGTCTATGCCCTGGAGCAGCGCCACGGGGTGGACACCGGCACCCTTGCCGCCGATATCCAAGCCGAGCTGGACAAGTTGCTCTGGTGCGATCTGTTGATCCTCAATTTCCCGCTGTTCTGGTGCTCCACGCCCGCCATCATGAAGGGCTGGATTGACCGTGTCCTGGTGTCTGGCAAGGTCTATGGTGGCAAGCGGTTCTACAGCCAAGGCGGCTTGAAGGGCAAACGTGCGCTGGTCAGCCTGACGCTGGGCGGGCAGGAACACATGTTCGCTGCTGATGGGGTCCACGGTCCCATGAAGGACATGCTCAAGCACCTGTTGCAGGGCACGCTGGCCTACACCGGCATGGACGTGTTGCCGCCCTTCATCGGCTGGCACATCCCCTACATCACCCAGGACGCGCGGCGAACCTACCTGGAGTCGTGGCGCACCCGCCTGCAATCACTGGAAGAAGAGGCCGCCTTGGCCTACCCGATGGCGATCTGAGGGTTTTCACCAGTATTCCCAAAATGTCAATCTAAGTTCCCGTTTGGTCAAGTCAAGTCGACCGACCACGCACAGAATTCCATCCACCCACACCGCTGCCGTGGCGCAGCACAAGAGGAGACAGAAATGAAAGTTGTACCGCTCACCTGCGCTATTGGCGCCGAAATCCAGGGCGTCAACCTGGCCGAAGCCGGACGCAATGCCGACATGGCTGGCGAGGTCAAGGCTGCGCTGCTCAAGCACAAGGTGCTGTTCGCCCGCGACCAGGAAATGACCAACGCGGAGCATGCAGCTTTCGCCCGCATCTTTGGCGACCTGGAGGACCACCCGTTGGCCCCCAGCACCAGCGGCGAGCCCGGCATCATCCAGATCTGGAAGACGCCCGACAGCCCACCCGAGCGCTACGAGAACAGTTGGCATCACGACGCCACCTGGCGCGAAAACCCACCCATGGGCGCGGTGCTGCGCTGCTTGGAATGCCCGCCGGTGGGCGGCGACACCATGTGGGCCAACATGGAGCTGGCCTACGAGCGCCTGCCCGACCACGTCAAAGAGACCATCGCTGGCCTGCGTGCCCGCCACAGCATGGAAGCCTCCTTCATGGCCGCCAAACCCGCAGAGGAGCGTCTGGCGATGAAGGCGCGTTTCCCCGATCCCGAGCATCCGGTGGTGCGCACCCATCCCGAAACCGGCAAGAAGAGCCTGATGACGGGCGGCTTCATCACCCACTTCACCAACTTCCACACCGCCAAGAACGTGCGCTTTGGGCAGGACTTCCACCCCGGCATGTCCAACCTGCTGGAGTACCTGGTCGCCCAGTCCTTCATCCCCGAGTACCAGATGCGCTGGCGCTGGACCCCGGGCTCCATTGCCATCTGGGACAACCGCTGCACGCAGCACTACGCGGTGATGGACTACCCGCCCTGCAACCGCCGCATGAACCGCGCCACCATCATGGGCGACCGCCCGTTCTGAGGAGCCGACCATGGACCGCCCCCTCCAACTCGGCCTGCACCACGAATACGCCGACCTCGGCGACGTGCGGCTGCACTACGTCACCGGCGGCGAAGGCCCGGCCATCGTGTTCCTTCATGGTTGGCCCCAGACCTGGTACATGTGGCGCGATGTGCTGCCCGGCATGATGCAGAACCACCGCGTGATCGCGGTGGACATGCGCGGTCTGGGCGACTCGTCCCGCCCCGCCGGTGGCTACGACACCAAGACCGTGGCCCAGGACATCTGGCGCCTGATGCACGACGTGCTGGGGGAGAAGCAGTTCTTCGTCGCGGCGCATGACTGGGGTGGCCCGGTGGCCTATGCCTTGGCCGCCCAACACCGCGACGCCGTGCGTGGCATGGCCATCTTCGATGCGCCGGTGCCGGGCGATGGCACCATCCTCACCGCGCTGGGCCGCTGGCACTTCGGTTTTCATGGCGAGGCCGACTTGCCCGAAGCCCTGGTGGCTGGCCGTGAAGACCTCTACCTGCGCTACATGTTCCGCAAGGGCGGTGCACGCCCGGACGCGGTGGCCGAAGAGGCCCAACGCGAGTACCTGCGCACCTACACCCAGCCCGGTGCGATGCGCGCTGGCTTCAACTACTACCGCGCCATGTCGCAGGACGCCAAGGACAACATGGCGTTCCTCAAGCAGGGCAAGTTGCAGATGCCCATCCTCGTATACGGCGGCGGTGCCGCCAACGTGGGCCGTGGTCTGTTCGCCATGGACTCCTGGCAGCACATGGCCGATGACGTGCGCGGTGGCGTGGCCGAAGGCTGTGGCCACTGGATTCCCGAAGAAAAACCCGCCTGGGTGGTTGAGCGGCTGCAAGACTTCTTTGCCACCGTGGCCAAGGAAGAAGCCGCCCGCCGCAACGCCCGCCCCCTCGTTTCCACTCCTCCAGCCCAGAAAGGCTCTTCCATGTTTTACGAAACCATTGACACCGCCCTGATCGACGTCGAATCCATGCCCTGGATCCCGTTCACGCCTTACAGCAACGAGATCCTGCTCAAGCTGATCAAGGTGGACCCGATCCGTGGCGAATGGGTGACGCTGCTGAAGATCCCCGGTCGCATGGAGCTGCCCATGCACCACCATGCGGGCACCGTGATGGTGTGGACCATTGCCGGCAAGTGGAAATACCTGGAACACGATTGGACCGGCACCCCCGGCAGCTTCGTGTTCGAAACCGCAGCGTCCCGTCACACGCCGGTGAACGTGGGCGACGAAGAGGTCATCACGCTCAACATCGTGCAGGGCGACTGGAACATCGTGACGCCCGAAGGCGCGGTGCTGGCCATCGAAAACTGGAAGACCATGATGGAACGCTACGTGAGCTACTGCAAGCAGCAGGGCATCACGCCCATCGACGTGTCCAGCTTCAGCGCCTGACGCTGACTGACCGTCCCGACCAAGACGAGGAGACAAAGCATGAAAAATTTACTCACACGCCGTGCCATCGCAGGTGCGGCCGTCCTCGCCACGCTGGGTGGCGTGGTGCCAACAGCACTGGCCCAGGCGTGGCCTGACAAACCCGTTCGCCTGGTGGTCGGTGGCCCGGCTGGCGGCGGGGTCGACCTCGCGGCCCGCGTGCTGGCCGAGCGCCTCACGCCACTGCTGGGGCAGCAGGTCATTGTGGACAACAAGCCCGGCGCGGCAGGCCTCATTGGTGCCGGTGACCTGCTCAAGTCGCCGCGCGACGGCTCGACCTTCATGGTCCAGCTCAACGCCATCGCGTCTGAAATTCCCCATGCGGTCAAAGTGCCCTTCGATCCGATGAAGGTGTTGCGTCCGATTGCTGAACTCAGCCGGTTCGGGCTGGTGATGGCCGCCAACAACCAGGTACCGGCCAACACGCTGCCGGAGTTCGTGAACTACGCCAAGGCCAACAAGGGCAAGATCAACTTCGCCTCGTACAGTGCCGGCACGCTGTCGCACACGCTGGGGATCGAGCTGAACAAGCTCGCAGGCCTGGACATGGTGCACATCGCCTACAAAGGTTCGCCGCCCGCGCTGCAAGATCTCATGGGTGGACAGGTACAGGTGTCGTTTGATGGGGCCGGCAACGTGGAGCCTCACGTGAAGTCGGGCCGTCTCAAGGTCCTGGCCACCACCGCACCGCAGCGCCTGCCCATGTTCCCCGACGTGCCAACCTTCGCCGAGCTGGGCTACAAGGACCTCACCGAGGTCATCTGGATTGGCCTGTGGACCACGCCCGACATGCCGGCGCCGATCCAGCAGAAGATGCGCGAGGCCACGCTCAAGGCCTTGCAGGACCCCAAACTGCGCGAGGCGTACGGCAAGATGGGCTGGGCGGTTGGTGGCAACGCCACCCCTGATGAGTTGATGGCGTCGCTCAAGACCGCCTCCGACAAACAGGCGGCTGCCCTGCAGGCCATCGGTTTCAAGCCCGAATAAATCCTCTTCATCACGCGGCGCCGTCAGTGTGCCGCCCCAGGGCCGGACGGGAGCCTCTTCCGCTCCGGCCCCATTTTTTCAGGAGCACTCCCATGCAAGGCCAAATGATGCAGCAGCCGCTGCTGATCTCATCCCTGCTGCGTCACGCCGAGCGCCACCATGCTGGCCAGCAGATCGTCTCACGCCGCGTCGAAGGCGACATCCACCGCTACACCTACGCCGATCTCGCGTCGCGTTCGCGCAAGCTGGCCAAGGCCCTGGCCAACCTGGGCATGGCCCCGGGCGTGCGCGTGGGCACCATCGCCTGGAACACCTACCGCCACCTGGAGCTGTACTACGCCGTCTCGGGCAGTGGCGCCGTGCTGCAAACCCTGAACCCGCGCCTGCACCCCGACCAGCTGGTGTGGATTGCCGACCACGCCGAGGACGAGGTGCTGTGTTTCGACAAGACCTTCCTGCCGCTGGTCGAACAGGTGGCCGATCGCCTCAAGACCGTGCGCAAGTTCGTGCTCATGGTGGACAAGGACCACATGCCCGCTGTGCCCAAGATTCCGGGCCTGATCTGCTACGAGGATCTGATCGCTGGCGAGCCCAACGACCACTTTGAGTGGCCCGAGTTCGACGAACTGACCGCATCGAGCCTGTGCTACACCAGCGGCACCACCGGCAACCCCAAGGGCGTGTTGTATTCGCACCGCTCCACGGTGCTGCACACCTTCGCCTCCAGCCTGCCCGATGCCCTGAACCTCTCCGCCCGCGACGCCATCCTGCCCGTGGTGCCCATGTTCCATGTCAACGCCTGGGGCCTTCCGTATTCGGCCTGTATGGTGGGGGCCAAGCTGGTGTTTCCCGGCCCGGGCCTGGACGGCAAGAGCCTGCACGAGCTGTTCGAAGCGGAAGGTGTCACGGTCTCGGCCGGTGTGCCCACGGTCTGGCAGGGTTTGCTGGCCCATGTCAGCGTCAACGGCTTGAGCTTCAGCACCATGCGCCGCACCATCATTGGCGGCTCGGCCTGCCCGCCGGCCATGATGAGTACGTTTGAAGACACCTACGGCGTGGAGGTCATCCACGCCTGGGGCATGACCGAACTGTATCCCATCGGCACCGTGGGCATCCTCAAAGGCCATCAACTCGATCTGCCCACAGAGCAGCGCCGCACCATCCAGGCCAAGCAAGGCCGGGGCGTGTTTGGCATCGACATGAAGATCGTCGGCGAAGACGGGGCGGAGCTGCCGTGGGACGGCAAGTCTTCGGGCGAGCTGCTGGTGCGCGGGCACTGGGTGGTGCAGCAGTACATCAAGGGAGAGAAGAGCCCGCTGGTGTCCGACAGCGCAGGCCACGGCTGGTTCCCCACCGGAGACGTGGCCACGATCGATGCGGACGGGTTCATGAACATCACCGACCGTGCCAAGGACGTGATCAAGAGCGGGGGCGAGTGGATCGGCTCCATCGACATCGAGAACATCGCCATGGCCCACCCGGCAGTAGCGATGGCCGCGTGTATTGCGGCCAAACACCCCAAGTGGGACGAGCGCCCGCTGCTGGTGGTGGTCAAGAAGCCCAACGCCGAGGTGAGCAAGGAAGACCTGCTGGCCTTCTTCGAGGGCAAGATCGCCAAGTGGTGGACCCCGGACGACGTGGTGTTTGTGGACGCCATTCCCTTGGGCGCCACCGGCAAGATGCTCAAGAACCGGCTGCGCGAGCAGTTCCAGGACCACCTGCTGTCCCCCGCCTGAGCGCCGAGCCTTCGTATGCCCGATCTCCGCGCCCGTCTCACGCCCCTGCTGCCCGGCCTGGCCATCAGCGCCGTGGTGGCGGTGGCGGCCATGTTCCTCTCGGAGCACTACGGTGCACCGGTCATGCTCTTTGCCCTCTTGCTGGGCATGGCGCTGAACTTCCTGACGCAGGAGGAGGGCGGGCAGAAGAGCCGCAGCGCTGCGGGCATCGAGTTCACCGCCAAAGCGGTGCTGCGCCTGGGCGTGGCGCTTCTGGGCCTGCGCATCACCGTTGACCAGGTGATGGCCCTGGGCTGGCCGCCGATGCTGATGGTGGTGTTGGCGGTGGCGTTGACCATCGGCGTGGGTGTGGTGTTGGCCCGCTTGCTGGGTTTTCGAATGTTCTTTGGTCTTCTCACCGGCGGGGCGGTGGCCATTTGTGGTGCCTCGGCGGCGCTGGCGCTCTCAGCCGCCATGCCAGCACACCCGCGCAAGGAACAGGCCACGCTCTTCACCGTCATTGGTGTGAGCACCCTGTCAACGATGGCGATGGTGCTCTATCCCCTGCTCACGCAGTGGCTGGGGATGGGGCCAGTACAGGCCGGAGCCTTCATCGGCGGCACCATCCACGACGTGGCGCAGGTGGTCGGTGCGGGCTACAGCATCTCGCATGAGGCGGGTGATGTGGCCACGCTGATCAAACTCATGCGCGTGGCCATGTTGTTGCCCGTGATTGCGCTGGCAGCCTGGTTGGCGCGCCGACATGAAGTGGCCAACGGCGACGGCCGCACGGGCACGCGTCCGCCCTTGCTGCCCTGGTTCGCGGTCGCATTTGCGGTGCTGGTGGCCATCAACAGCACGGGGTGGCTGCCGGTTGCTCTGGTCAACGCTGGCAAAAGCGCTTCCCAGTGGTGCCTGATCGCCTCCATGGCTGCCATCGGCATGAAAACCCACCTCAAGGACATTCTCACGGTGGGTTGGAAGCCGGTCGCGCTGATGGTGCTGGAGACGGTGTTTCTGGCAGCCCTTTTTGTTGGTCTTTTGGCCGTTTGATTCTTCTTTATTTGGGTACCCCCATGAGCTACATCGCACCCCTGAAGGACATGCTTTTTGACATCGAGCACCTGGCCAACATCGCCCAGGTGGCGCAGTTGCCTGGCTTCGAAGACGCCGGTCTGGAGACGGCGCAAGCCGTGCTGGAGGAGTGCGCCA
>NZ_DASUIS010000080.1:0-5249 GCF_036279675.1 Aquabacterium sp.
GCCATCAAGGGTGTGCCGCGTGGCATCGACTTCGCGATCGCCTACATGCGCTCGGCCAAGCCGGTGGACACCTTCGTGCAAGGCACGACCGTGCGCCAGGGCAACCGCGTGGCGCTGGTGCAGGTCTCGATCTGGCAGGACGACCCGCAGCGCCCCGTGGCACAAGCCCGCGGCCATTGCCTGATGCCGCGCGATGAGGCCTGATCCGGCCTTGACACGCGACAGGCTCGCTACAGGCCGCGCGCCTGGATGTCCTCGCCCAGCGCCTGCAGCATCTGCTCGTAAGACACCTTCGGCGCCCAGCCCAAGGCACGCGCCTTGGCGGTGGGAAAGTGGCTGTCCCAGGCGATGAGGTTGAGTGCCTCGCGCGTGACGGGCGGGCGCTGGCGCTGAAAGAAGCGCCTGAAAATCGGCTCCACCACGCTGGCGCCCAGATAGGCCGCCCAGCGCGGTATCGAGCGGGGCAACGGCGCCTTCATCAACAAGGCCAGATCGTTGAAGTAGCGCTGCCAAGTCACCGGCAGGTCATCCTCGATGTTGAAAGCCTGGCCATAAGCAGCGGGCGTCTGCGCTGCCAGCAGCATGAAGTCGGCCACGTTGTCGACCACCGTCAGCGCGGCATGGCCCTGCCCGCCGCCGATGAGCGCCGGCAAGCCCTGGCGCAAAGCGTGGGCCGCATCCAGCAACCACGGACCTGATCCAGGCCCGACGATATTGGCCGGCCGCACCACGCACACCCGACCGCCCTGAGCCTTGAAGCGCCAGGCCAGTTTCTCCTGGCCTTGTTTGGCCTTGCCGTAAGGTCCTTGAGGCTTGCCGGGTGGCGCATCTTCCGCACACACGCCGTGCTGGATCGCGTCGCCATAGGCGCAGATGCTGGTGGTCAGCACCACGATGGCATGGCTGCGCAAGGCCGCCTCGAACACATGGGCGGTGCCGCCCACCGTCACGCGATCATGTGCTTCATAGCTGCCCGCATCACCGACCAGCGCCGCCAGATGAAAGACATGCGAGCAGCCCCGAACCGCCCGCTCGACGTCACCGGCCCTGGTGATGTCGCCCCGCAGGATCTGCACACGTGCGCCCCACTCCAGCGGCGCCTGTTCGTGAGGCAAGGCCAGCACCCGTACAGCCCATGTCGTGCGGGTCAGGATCTGGCGAACCAGCGCCTGGCCGAGAAAGCCACAACCGCCGGTCACCAGCACGGTCAGATCACGCTCGTTCATGTTGGCGCTCATGTGGTCTGCCTCCTCACCTGGCCAAAGTGGGCCTCACCAAACAGGTGGCTGGCCACGTCACCCGGGAAGGCCCAGAAAGGTGTGCGCTCGCTGGAGGTCGCGCAATTCGGATAAGCGGGGTTGGCCGAACGGCCTGCCAGCGTCTTTTCCAGCACCATGGAGATGTACTGGTCGTTGCTGCCCTCCAGCGTGTTGCCATTGAGGATGACCTCGACACCGGTGCGCTGCGCATACTGCCGGACCGCATTGATGCGCGAGTTCATGGGCTCATAGGCGTCTACCCCCACGCCGTTCTCGCTGGTCACACGGATGCCGTCGGGCACACGGGCTGCCATCGAGTGGTTGCCTTCGGTGTGACCTGGCGTGTGGATCAAGGCGAGGCCGGGGCCCAGGCTGAGGCTGCCCTCGAAGGTGATGACGCGCTCAGGGGCGATGCCATCGATGCCCTTCGGGCAGTACCAGTCAGCCTGAATGGGCAGCAAGGCTTGCGTGGAAGCCCATTCCTGGCGATGCACCAGCAGCCTGGCCTTGGGGAAGTAGCCGGGCTGGCCATGCGTGCCCAGCCACTTGCGCACATCATGGGTGTGCAGATGGTCGTAGCTGATGTAGTCCACCTGATCCGGCGTGATGCCGCATTCGGCCAGCGCACCTTCCACCGTGTTGTACTGCGGTGCCACCACATTGATCAGGCTGCGCGGCATGCCTTGCGCCAGTCGCTTGAAGAAAGGCGTTTCGCGGTTGGCCTCATGGTCGGTGGGTGACAGCATCAAAGTGCGCAACACCTTGTCGTGATCCAGGTACTGCACCACGAACAGCTTGTTGAACAGGTGGATCAAAGGGAACTTGAAGCCACGGTGCGCGAACACGCCAGAGAAGGCGTAATAGGTCGGATAAGGCGCGCGGATCAGGTTGAAGCTGCGGTAGAACAGCACCTCGGGCTCGGCCATCATGCGGTCGTGCAAGGCCTGCGCGCACTGCCGCACGGCCTGCAGGCGCACTTGCGGACTGGTTGAGACACGCGCATGGTCGAAGTCGGCCAGCGCCTGCATGCCTGCCGGCATGGGCGTCGTGATCGTGGTCATGAAAACTCGCTAAAGGATGGGAACGAAAAGCGTTGTCAGTGGCCGGCCATGCGAGCGGTGACCAGACGGTTCATCCAGTCCGGCGACAGCTTGGACAAGAGATAGAACAGCCTGGTCTGCATGCCCACGGGCGTGTGCACGGGCAGACTGCCCGGCGCGCCCTGGGCCAGTCGCCAGATGCTGGCGGCGATGTCATCGGCGGACAGGCGCACACCCAGTGTCTGCACCGTCTTCATCTTGCTCACGTCGTTGGCCACCATGGCCGTGTTGACGAACAGCGGCAGCACATCCACCACGCGGATATCGAAACGTTGCCATTCGATGTCCAGCGCCTCGGTGAAGCTGCGTACGGCCGCCTTGGTGGCCGAGTAGGTCGACAGCATGGGCTGCCCGTACAGGGCCGAGGCAGAGCACAGATTGACCACACGAGACTGCGGCGTACGACGCAGATAAGGCAGCGCCGTGTGGCAGCCGTTGACCACCCCCTTGAGGTTGATGTCGATGAGGCGATGGTGGCGGATCAACTCGGCCTCTTCGAAGTAGTTCGTGACCGACACGCCTGCGTTGTTGACCAGCACATCCAGACGCCCGTCGGCGGCCTTGAAGAAGGCTTCCAGCTGACGTGCCCAGTCATCGGGATGGCTCACATCCAGTCGCCCCGCGTGGCAGCGGTGTGCTCCCAGTTGCTCGCGCAAGGCCATCACGCCGGCCTCGTCCACGTCATACGCCCCGATGAACCAGCCCGCCTTGGCAAACCGCTCGGCAATCGCCCGGCCGATGCCCGCGGCCGCTCCCGTGATGAAGACGCTCTTGGTGCTGGTCGTGCTCGTGGTCTGGCTCATGGACGCTCCTGATCTGATGCGCAGCATAACGGCCACAGGGTTGACAGGTCTTGACGCCATCGGCCATGTTTTTTAACAATTTCATCCATGCCAACCACCCCTCACGCCAGCCCGACCAGCCCGTTACCCGCCCGGCTGTATGCACGAGATGCGGTGCAAGGCATGGTCCCGCTGACCTTTCTCAGGGTGCTGGCCGGCTATCTGCAGGCGCGTGGCGTGGCACCTCACGAGCTGATCCCCAGGCGCTACAAGCTTGACGGCACGCAGCACCTCGGCCGCATGCCCGCCCAGGATTACTGCCTGCTGCTGATCCAGGCAGCCGAGCGCCTCCATGACCCGCTGCTGGGCCTGCACCTGGGCCAGGCCATGCAGCCCGCGCAACTGGGCGCACTGGGCTATGTGTTGCTGGCCTGCGAAAACCTGGGGGCTGCGCTGATGCGCATCCAGCGCTACCACCGGCTGGTGCACGACATCAACCCGATCGAGCATGCGGTGGTCGACGGGCAACTGGAGTTGCGCTGGGGCACGGCACACGGCAAGCCCGGCGCCTTGTTCGACGAGGCCGGCATCACCAGCATCGTGCAGTTCGGTCGCGACCTGTGCGGCCAGGACCTGCCACTGACCGCCGTGGATTTCGTGAACCCACCGCCCCCCGATGCTCGGCCCTACACGCGCTACTTCGGCTGCCCGGTGCGCTTTGGCCAGGCCATCACGCGGCTGGTGATCCCGCTGGAGACGCTGGCGGCCCCACTGCGTCAACCGGATCCGACCCTGCTCAAGCTGATGGAAGCGCAGGTGGACGCCGCCATGGCCCAGTTGCCCCAGACAGGCAACCTCGGTGACATGACCCAACGTGTGGTGGCGCACCTGGCCCCGCATGGCATGCCCGAACTGGAGCAGGTGGCCCACGAACTGCGGCTCTCACCGCGTGTGTTCTACCGGCGCCTGGCCGATCAGGGCCTGAACTTCAGGGACTTGCGAGAAGCCGCCTTGCAGCAACTCGCCGACCTGCACCTGCGCGACGAGCGGCTCACGCTGGCAGAAGTCAGCGGCCTGCTGGGCTATTCCGAACAAAGCGCCTTCACGCGGGCCTTCAAGCGCTGGAAAGGCGTCTCACCACTGCAATGGCGCCATCAGCTTCAACGCCAGTAGCTGCCGCTGGAAGCCAGGTACGCCGCCCACACGCTGCGGTGGAGGCGGACCTTGATGGCCACCAGGGATGAGCTGGTTCCGTTAGTCGCTTGATACGGCAAGGTGAGCTGGAGATCGCCGCCTTGCTGTGACCACAGCGGCGCACTGCTGCGCCCCAGCACGGTCACCGCCTGCGATGCGGGCACGCTCGTGTCCACCAACACGTCTGGCAAGGTCAGCGTCCTGTCTTTGGCCCAGGCCTGGTCCACGAACACATACAGATGGCCCTGTTGATCGGTGGTGAACTGCAGCTTGTCACCCTCGCGGGACAAGGCACGGTCATGGCGCCACGGGCGTGTGCCATAGATGGCCGGGCCGTGCACGCTCAACCAGCGACCCAACTCACGCAAGGGCAGCGCCTGCTGATCCGGCACACTGCCGTCCGGCCTGGGCCCGATGTTGAGCAGCAGGTTGCCGTTCTTGCTGACCACATCCACCAGCAGGTGAATCAAGGCATCACCGCTTGAGAAGGCCGTGTCATTGGCCGTGTACGCAAAGCTGCGGCCCACACCGCGTGTGCCCTCGAAGTAGCGCGTGTTGGGATAGGCCGCTTGCGGGAAGTCGATGTACTCGTGCGTATCGAAGTCGCTGAAGACCTTGCTCACGGAAGGCGTCACAGGTTCGTTCAGGCTGGCCACATTGATGGCGGACTGCAGCCCGGCCATCAAGCCTTCGTAAACCAGATTGGGCCCCTGCTTCTCGAAAGCCGAGTCGTAGAAGCGCACCGGGCTCTTCCAGCGGTCATTGACGACGCCATCGGGCCGACGATTGAAGTAGTAGGCCTGCACTTCATACGGGTTGCCGATGAAGGCCAGGTCGTTCCACAGCAGATCAGGCTGGTAGCGGTCGATGAGGTCGAAGTAGTGCGCACGCACCAGTGCCCGCAAGTTCTGATC
>NZ_DASUIS010000081.1:0-10707 GCF_036279675.1 Aquabacterium sp.
CTGGTGGATGGCGTCAACAAGTACAACGAGCGCAACCCCGGCAAGGAAATCGTCTACCTGAACTATGCTGCGGTGGACCCTGATCTGACCAACAGCAAGTGCAGCTATTGGCACTTCCGTCTGGATGCCGACACCTCCATGAAGATGGAGGCGCTGACCACCTTCATCAAGGATCAGAAGGACGTGCAGAAGGTCTATCTGATCAACCAGAACTATGCGCACGGCCAGCAGGTCTCGAAGTTTGCCAAGTCCATGCTGGCGCGCAAGCGCGCTGACATCCAGATCGTGGGTGATGACCTGCATCCCCTGGCGCAAGTCCGCGACTTCGCCCCGTATGTGGCCAAGATCAAGTCATCTGGCGCCGATACCGTGATCACGGGCAACTGGGGGTCCGACCTTGCGTTGCTGGTCAAGGCCGCGAACGAAGCGGGTCTGAACGTCAAGTTCTACACCTACTACGCCAACTTCGGCGGCACGCCCACCGCGCTGGGCAAGGCTGCCGATGGTCGCGTCTACCAGGTGGGCTATGGTCACTACAACATGCCCGGCCTGAACGCGACCCTGGTCAGCGAGTTCAAGAAGCGCTTCAATGACGACTACTACTCGGCCGCCACTTATTCGGGGCTGACGATGCTGGCAGAAGGCATGGCCAAGGCGAAGTCCACCGATCCGGTGAAGGTGGCTGCCGCGATGGAGGGCTTGAAGTTCAAGAGCTTCAACGGTGAAGTCGAAATGCGCAAGACGGACCACCAGTTGCAGCAACCCCTGTTCATCGCCAAGTGGGCGCCGGTGGATGCCAAGAACAGCTACGACGTCGAAAAGACGGGCATGACCTTTGTGCCTGTGAAATCGTTCGACTCGTACGTGTCGAGCACCCCGACGTCCTGCCAGATGAAGCGTCCGTCGTGATACGAGCGGCCTGTGGCATCTTCAATGAGTTGCCCGGGCCGATGAATGTGGGCAGGCAAGGTGGCGCAGCGCCTGCCCCGGTTTCACTCGTGCGCCGCGCCTGATGGAAACCTTCGTCGTCTTCTTTCTGAATGGCATCAGCTACGGGCTGTTGCTGTTCATGCTCAGCTCCGGGCTGACGCTGATCTTCAGCATGATGGGTGTGCTGAACTTTGCACACACCAGCTTCTACATGCTGGGTGCCTATTTCGCGTACATGATCGCTGGCATGGTGGGGTACTTCCCGGCCTTGATCCTCGCGCCTTTGCTGGTGGGGGTGCTGGGTGCCATGTTCGAGCGATACAGCCTGCGCAAGGTGCATGTATATGGGCATGTGCCGGAGTTGTTGATCACCTTCGGCTTGTCCTACGTCGTGTATGAATGCGTGCGGTTGATCTGGGGCCCGGCCAACGTGGACTACCGCATCCCCGAGTCGCTCAGCGGGCCTTTGTTCACGGTGGCCAACGTCAAGGCGCAAGGCCTGCAGTTCATGCTTGGCGCTGGCGATCAGGCGATCTGCGGCCTCGCTGCCGGCAATTCCTGTACGCAGTTCCCCATTTACCGTGGCTTCATGGCCCTGGTGGCCTTGTTCATGCTCGGCGCCTTGTGGTTGCTGCTCACACGCACGCGCATCGGCTTGATCATTCAGGCCGCGCTGACCCATCCTGACATGGCGCAGGCGCTGGGGCACAACGTGCCGCGCGTGATGATGGGCGTGTTCGGTGGCGGCTGCGCACTGGCTGGCCTGGCTGGCGTGATCGGTGGCAATGCCTTTGTGACTGAACCCAATATGGCGGCCTCGGTGGGTGCCATCATCTTCGTGGTGGTGGTTGTGGGTGGCATGGGCTCCCTTGCGGGGGCCTTCCTGGCGTCTTTGCTGATCGGCTTGCTGCAGACCTTTGCGGTGGTGGCCGATGTGTCAGTGGCCACCTTCATGCAAAGCCATGGCCAGACGGTGAACTACGAGCACTGGTCTTACCCGCTGCTGAAAATCACGGTGTCGCAGATGGCACCGATCCTGCCGTATCTCCTGCTGGTGTTGATCCTGATCTTCAGACCCAAGGGCCTGCTGGGCACACGTGAGGAGTAATGAGCATGTCCAGCAATGTCTATCGATTTCGCCCTCTGAACGTCGGCCGCTGGGTGCTGTGGTCGGTCTATGCCCTGGTGCTGTTCGTGGCTCCGATGTTCTTCAAGAGCAGCCTGGCCATGACCATGCTCACGCAGATGGGCACAGCCATCATCGTCTGCCTGTCGTACAACATGCTGCTGGGGCAAGGTGGCATGTTGAGCTTCGGGCATGCCGTGTATTCCGGCCTGGGCGCGTTTGCGGCCATACACACGCTCAACAAGGTGGGCGCAGGCGATTGGTCCGTTCCGGTCAGCCTGATCCCGATCATTGGCGGCTTTGCAGGGCTGTTCGTGGCGGCCCTGTTGGGCGCCGTTACCACCAAGAAGTCGGGCAACACCTTTGCCATGATCACGCTGGGCGTGGGTGAGCTGGTGTGGAACATGTCGCTGATGCTGCCGGAGTTCTTTGGCGGCGAGGGCGGCATCAGCAGCAATCGCGTGGTGGGACAGCCCTTCATGGGCATCACCTTCGGGCCGCAGATTCAGGTGTACTACCTCATCGCCGTGTACTGCTTCATCTGCACGGTGCTGATGTTTGCCTTCACGCAGACCCCCTTGGGGCGCATGCTCAATGCGGTGCGCGACAACCCGGAGCGTGTCGAGTTCATAGGTTATGACACGCAACGTGTGCGTTACATCGCCTTCATGATCGCGGGCTTCTTTGCCGGTATCGCAGGTGGCCTGTACGCCATCAACTTCGAGATCGTGACCGCTGAAGTGGTCGGCGCGCAGCGCTCCGGGGCCTATCTGCTGTTTACCTTCCTGGGTGGTTCGCTGTTCTTCTTCGGCCCGATCATCGGCGCAGTGCTGATGGTGTTCGCGATGGTGATGCTGTCGGAGCTGACCAAAGCCTGGTTGCTGTATCTGGGGCTGGTCTTCCTGTTCATGGTGATGTTCGCCCCCGGCGGCATAGCCAGCCTGCTGATGATGAACGTGCGCCTGGCCGCATACGGCATGTTGCGTCGCCTGTGGGGCACGTATGCGGCACTGGCCGGCGCAGCCGTGCTGGTGGTGGTGCCCTTCGCTGCCATTGTGGAGATGGTCTACCACGTCAAGCTCAACGAGGCGCTGGGCCCTGTCATGCGCTTTGCGGGTGTCGAGCTCAATACGCAGCTTGGCGCCACCTGGGGCATGACCGTGTTGGCGCTGGCCGTGGGTGTGGGCTTGTTCGAGTTGGTGCGCCGACGCTTCTCGCGTCAGTGGAACCAGATCCAGGAAGACATCGAGGCGCAGATGGTGCGCCAGCAAGCGCATTGATCGGGGTTGAGCATGAGTATGTCAATGCAAGCAAACACGTCGGCATCGAGGATGGCCCTGGAGCTGCGCCAGGTGCGCAAGTCTTTCGGCAAGACCGAGATCATCCGGGGCGCCGAGCTGGCGGTAAAGGCCGGTGAGCGTGTGGCCCTGATCGGGCCCAATGGCGCGGGCAAGTCCACCTTGTTCAACCTGATCAGCGGGCGCATGGCCCCCACGAGTGGCGAGATCCTGCTCAATGGCGAGCCCATTCATGGCCGCACGCCTTACGACATCAACCGACGCGGCCTGGCCCGCAGCTTTCAGGTGTCCAACCTGTTTCCGCGCTTGACGGTGTTCGAGAACATCCGTTGTGCGGTGCTGTGGTCGATGGGGGAGCGCTATACCTTCTGGCGCTTTCTGTCGAAGATGGACAAGGTCAATGCGCGCGCCGAAGAGGTGCTCGACATGATCCACCTGCGTCGCAAGCGTGATGTGCATGTGTCGGCGCTGACCTATGCCGAGCAACGGGCACTGGAGGTGGGCGTGACCATTGCAGGCGGCGGTGACGTGATTCTGCTGGATGAGCCCACTGCCGGCATGAGCAAGTCCGAGACGGCCAACTTCGTGAAGCTGATCCGTGACGTGACGGTGGGCAAGACCCTGCTCACGGTCGAGCATGACATGGGCGTGGTGTTTGGTCTGGCCGATCGCATCGCGGTGCTGGTGTATGGCGAGGTGATCGCCTTTGACACGCCGGAGAACGTGCGGGCCAATGAACGCGTCAAAGAGGCTTACCTGGGTTCGGTGCTGGCGCAGAGCCAGGCGGCCGAAGCTGAAGCCGGAGTCTGAACACCATGCTGAGCATCCAGAATCTGCACGCCTTCTACGGCAAGAGCCACATCCTTCACGGGGTGGACATGGAGGTCAAGCCTGGTGAGATCGTGAGCCTTCTGGGCCGCAATGGCTCGGGGCGCTCCACCACCATCAAGGCCATCATGGGCCTGGTGGAAGGGCAGGGTTCGGTCAAGTGGAACGAGCAGGAACTGCTGGGTCACAAGACCTATGACATCGCGCGACGTGGCCTGGGCTATGTGCCCGAGAGCCGCGATGTGTTTCCCAAGCTCACGGTGGAGCAGAATCTGAGACTGGGCATGAAGGCCGGCTCGAAAAAGGGCCGCTGGAGCCTGGACGACATGTACCAGATGTTCCCGCGCCTCAAGGAACGCCAGCACACCGAAGCCGGTGTGATGTCTGGCGGCGAGCAGCAGATGCTGACGCTGTGCCGCACGCTGATGGGCGACCCGGACCTGATCATGATCGATGAACCCACCGAAGGTCTGGCGCCCAAGATCGTGGAGCTGGTCGGGCAGTATCTGAAGGAGCTGCAAAAGCGCGGCCTGGCCGTGCTGCTGGTGGAGCAGAAGCTCACCATCGCGCTGGACATCTCGCAGCGCTGCTACGTGATGGGCCACGGCGAGGTGGTTTTCCACGGCACACCGGATGAGCTGCGGGCGGATCAATACACCCGCAAGGAGTGGCTGGAGGTCTGAGCCACCGGGGCGCAGATTGACGCAAAGTGCACGTGCGTCTAGGTGTTTTCACGGGGTGGTCGCGCGCCTTTGCAGAGTCGGTGCACAATGTTCACCAATTCGTACAATGATTCTTGTCAGAATTGATGGCTGAGGATCATTGAGCGCGGTGCATGTGCCTTGTCGGGCTTTTTGTGCCGCGGTGTTCCCTTGTCTTTCATCGAGCCCGAGATCGCCATGAGCACCTCCTACCAAGTCACCGACGGCGTGGCCGTCATCACCCTGGACAACCCCCCCGTCAACGGTTTCGGGCAAAGCACGCGAGCTGGTGTCGTCGATGGCATTGCCAAGGCGAATGCAGACAGCGCCGTGTCGTCGATCGTGATCACGGGTGCAGGCAAGGTGTTCTGTGGCGGGGCGGACATCCGCGAGTTCGGCACGGCCAAGATGGCGGCCGAGCCTTCCTTCCACACGGCCATCACGGCGGTCGAGCAATCGGGTAAGCCGGTTGTGGCGGCCATTCACGGCGTGGCCATGGGCGGTGGGCTGGAGCTGGCCCTGGGCTGCCACTATCGCCTGGTGGTGCCGGGCACACAGATCGCCTTGCCGGAAGTGAACATCGGCATCGTGCCGGGTGCAGGTGGCACGCAGCGCCTGCCCCGCGTGCTGGGTGTCGAGACCGCTTTGCAGATGATCACGAGCGGCGCCTCCGTGCCCGCCGAGAGGCTGGCCAAGGCCCCGGGCCAGAAGCTGTTCGACAAGGTGGTGGACGGGGAACTGCTGCCCGCCGCCATCGCCTTTGCCAAGGACGTGGCGGCCGTGCGCCCACTGCCTTCCGTGCGCCAGTTGAGTGTGGCCGCGCCCGCTGATGCCGAGGCCTTTGCCAAGGCTCGCGCTGATCTGGCCAGGACCCGCAAGAACCTGGAGGCACCCCAACGCTGCGTGGATTGCGTGGAAGCCTCGACCAGGCTGGATCTGGACGCAGGCCTGGCTTATGAGCAGGACGTGTTCGCCAAGCTGGTGACCAGCGACCAGGCTCAAGCCCTGCGCCACGCTTTCTTCGGCGAGCGCGCCGCCAGCAAGATCCCCGATGTGCCTGACAACACGCCCGTGCGTGACATCAAGCGCCTGGCCGTGATCGGCGCCGGCACCATGGGTGGCGGTATCACCATGTGCTTCCTCAACGCCGGCATCCCGGTCACCTTGCTGGAGATGAAGCAGGAGGCCATCGACCGTGGCGTGGGCATCATCCGCAAGAACTACGAAGCGCAGGTGGCCAAGGGCAAGCTGGCTCAAGAGAAGTACGAACAGCGCATGAGCCTGCTGACCACCACGCTGAGCTACGACGACATCGCGCAGGCCGACATGGTCATCGAGGCCGTGTTCGAAGACATGGGCGTGAAGTCGCAGGTCTTCACCAAGCTCGACAGCATCATGAAGCCCGGTGCCATCCTGGCATCGAACACCTCCACGCTGGACGTGGACAAGATCGCCGAAGTGACCAAGCGCCCGGGCGATGTGGTGGGCCTGCACTTCTTCAGCCCCGCCAACGTGATGCGCCTGCTGGAAGTGGTGCGCAGCAAGCACACAGCCAAGGACGTGATGGCCACGGTCATGCAGGTGGCCAAGAAGATCAAGAAGGTGGCGGTGGTGTCAGGCGTGTGCGATGGCTTCATCGGCAACCGCATGTTCGAGCAGTACGTGCGCCAGAGCTTCTTCCTGATCGAAGAAGGCGCCACGGTGCAGCAGGTGGACAAGGCCGCCGAGGCCTTTGGCTGGGCCATGGGCCCCTTCCGTGTGGGCGATCTGGCCGGCAACGACATCGGCTTTGCCATCCGCAAGCGTCGCAAGATTGAAAAGCCCGACGTGATCTACAGCCCGGTGGGCGATGCCATCTGTGAGCTGGGCCGCTTTGGTCAGAAGACCGGCAAGGGCTGGTATGACTACGAAGTGGGCAAGCGCGAGCCCGTGCCTTCGGCTGAAGTGCAGGCCTGCATCGACAAGGTCCGTGCAGACAAGGGCATCTCGCCCCGCGCCATCAGTGATGAAGAGATCGTGCAGCGCCTGATGCTGGCCCTGGTCAACGAAGGCGCGCTGATCCTGGAAGAGGGCATTGCCTCCAAGGCCTCCGACATCGACATGGTCTACCTCACGGGCTATGGCTTCCCGGCTTACCGCGGCGGCCCCATGCTCTACGCCGACATGCTGGGACTGCCCAAGGTGATCGAGCTGATGAAGGGCTTTGCGGCCACGGCCAGCAGCGATCCTGCTTTCTGGACGCCGGCCCCCTTGCTCGTCAAGCTGGCCGCAGAAGGTCAGCGCGTGACGGGCGGCAAGGCCTGATCGCGGGCTGAGGCCCTCGTCAGTCGATCGGTCGCCGATTGCACGACAACATGATGGATCAGACGATCTGAACCCGAGGTCTGCATGGCGCTTGCCATGCGGGCCTTTTTTTGTGCCTGAATTCACAGCGAGACACGCGCATGTCCTACATCGAAACCCGCCAGGTCGGACACATCCTGGAGATCAAGGTCAACCGGCCCGAGAAGCACAACGCCTTGTCGCCCGAGATGTACCGCGACATCGCCAAGGCCTATGGGGAGCTGAGCCGCAACCCTGATCTGCGCGTGGCGCTGCTGTACGGCGAAGGCCAGCACATGACGTCCGGTGTGGAGCTGGACAAGTGGGCGCCCATCTTTGGCAATGGCAAAGGCTTCGAGATCGGTGAAGGTGAGATCGATCCCTTCGGCCTGACGGGTGAGCGGCACAGCAAGCCTGTGGTGATGGCGGTGCAGGGCAACTGCTTCACCTGGGGTGTGGAGATCATGCTCAACACCGAGGTGCGTGTGGCGGCAGACAACACGCGCTTTGCGATGCTGGAAGTCAAGCGCGGCATCTTCCCTTGCGCTGGCGCCACCCTGCGTCTGCCCAGACAGATGGGGTGGGGTGCGGCACACCGCTATTTGCTGACAGGTGAATACTGGTATGCGCAAGAAGCCTTGCGTACCGGCCTGGTGCAGGAAGTGGTGCCAGCGGGCCAGCAACTGGCGAAGGCTCGCGAGATAGCCGAGCAGATCGCCAAGGCTGCACCCATGGGTGTGCAGAACGTGCTCAAGTCCACCCGCCTGGCATGGAACGAAGGTGAAGCTGCTGCTGCCAAGGCGCTGTTCCCCAATCTGCTGCCTGTCATGCAAAGCATGGACGCCCTGGAGGGCATCCAATCCTTCCTGGAGCGTCGTGAGGCCGTGTTCAAGGGCCGCTGACCTTGCTTCGTGCCTTTGACCATTCACACTGACGCGCTGTTGACAGCGTGCCCCGATATCACCGCATCACCTGAGTCGAGACCATGACCCACCGCGCCACCGTTGACTTCCTGCTGTACGACTGGCTGAACGCCGAAGGCCTGTGCCAGCGCGAACGCCACACCGAGCACAACCGCGAAACCTTCACCGCTGTGCTGGATCTGAGCGAGAAGATCGCCACCGAACAGTTCGCCCCCATCAACCGCCTGACCGACATCCACGAGCCGGAGTTTGATGGTGTGACGGTGACGCTGCCCAAGGAAACGCCCGTGGCCATGCAGGCCTTCAACGATTCGGGCCTGATGGCGGGCAGCAAGGACGCCGACATCGGTGGCATGCAGTTGCCCACGGTGGTCGAGATCGCGTCGATGAGCTTCTTCTACAAATCCAGCGTGTCGCTGGCCGCGTACCCGATGCTCACGCGCGGCAATGCCAACACCATCCTGGCGCACGGCACGCCCAAGCAGATCGATGTGTTTGCGCGTGGTGGCTTTGAAGGCCGCACCTTCGGCACCATGTGCCTGAGCGAACCCCAGGCGGGATCGAGCCTGTCGGACATCGCCACCAAGGCCGTGCCCGATGTGAACGGCGATGGTACCGGCATCGACTGGACGCAGGACACCCTGGGCCCACGCTATCGCCTCACCGGCAACAAGATGTGGATCTCGGGTGGCGAGCACGAGATGGGCGAGAACATCGTGCACCTGGTGCTGGCCAAGATCCCCGGCGAAGATGGCAAGCCCGTACCGGGCGTGAAGGGCATCTCGTTGTTCATCGTGCCGCGCAAGCTGGTCAAACAAGATGGCAGCATCACCGCTCAGCGCAACGACGTGGCGTTGGCCGGCTTGAACCACAAGTGCGGCTACCGTGGCACGGTCAACACGCTGCTGAACTTTGGCGAAGGCAAGTTCCCGGTCAATGGCCAGGCGGGTGCCGTGGGCTACCTGATCGGCAAGCAGGGTGAGGGCCTCAAGTGCATGTTCACCTTGATGAATGAAGCCCGCATCAGCGTTGGCCTGGGCGCCACGATGCTGGGATATGCAGGCTATGAGGCTTCGCTGGAATACGCGAAGCAACGCCCGCAAGGCCGCCACATGAGCGCGGGAGGCAAGAACCACAGCGCGCCGCAGATCCCCATCATCGAGCATACCGATGTCAAGCGCATGCTGATGATGCAAAAAGCCATCGCCGAAGGTGGTCTGGCCCTGGGCCTGCTGTGCGCGCAACTGGTGGACGATCAACACACGGGCACCGGCGCCGAGGCCGAGAAAGCCGGCCTGCTGCTGGAGTTGCTCACGCCGATTGCCAAGAGCTGGCCCAGCGAGTGGGCGCAGGAGGCCAACAGCCTGGCCATCCAGATCCTGGGCGGCTATGGCTACACGCGAGACTTCCCGGTGGAGCAGTACTGGCGCGACAACCGCCTCAACATGATCCACGAAGGCACGCACGGCATCCAGGGGCTGGACCTGCTGGGCCGCAAGGTGGTGATGAACGGCGGCAAGGCCTTGAGCGTGCTGGCCGAGCGCATCAGCGAAACGATTCAGAAGGCAGGGCAGGTGGACGGCCTGGCCGTGCACGCGAATGCCCTGGCGCAGGCACTGCAGAAGGTGGGGGCCACGACCAAGGCCGCCTGGTCCACCGGTGTGCCTGAAGAGGCATTGGCCAATGCCACGCCTTATCTGCAAGCCTTTGGCCACACGGTGCTCGCGTGGATCTGGCTGGAGCTGGCGCTGGCCGCCAAGGCCGCACAAGCCAAGGGCGAGTGGGACAAGAGCCCGCTGGGCGATGGCTTCCTCAAAGGCAAGCTCGCTTGTGCAGACTACTTCTACCACTTCGAGCTGCCCAAGATCGACGCCTGGCTGGGCGTGGTTGCCAAACGAGACCTGACCTGCGCACAAGCCCAGGCCGACTGGTTCTGATCATCAACCCATCACCTGATCATCTGATCGGATCACCCAACAACACCGAGAGAGACAAACCATGTTGAGACACATCGTGATGTGGACGCTCAAGCGCCCCGAAGACGCCGCCAAGGTCAAGGCCCTGCTGGACAGCTGCAAGGGCCTGGTGCCCGGCATGCATGAGTTCGACGTCGGCATCAAGACCGAAGGCCTCGAAGCCAACTGCGACGTGGTGCTGGTGTCCACGTTCGAGAGCAAGGATGCACTGGCTGCCTACATCCCTCATCCGCATCATCAGGGCGTGGTGGCACAGATCCGCGAGATGGCGGCCACCCGCCACGTGGTGGATTACAACGTCTGAAGCGAGGGCAGCATGACGGAAGCACGCAAGGTACAACAACTGTTCGACCTGACGGGCAAGAAGGCCCTGATCACCGGCGGCTCGCGCGGCCTGGGCCTGCAGATGGCCCATGCATTGGGCGAGGCTGGTGCCAAGGTCGTGATCAGCTCGCGCAAGTCAGCTGATCTGGAGTTGGCCGTGCAAGATCTGCAAGCAGCTGGCATCGATGCACGCTGGATTGCCGCAGATGCCGGCAAGGCCGACGACATCCAGCGCCTGGCAGACGAAACCCTGGAGCGTGTGGGCGATGTGGACATCCT
>NZ_DASUIS010000082.1:0-31856 GCF_036279675.1 Aquabacterium sp.
GCCTTTGGATTCCGGGTGGATGGCCGTGACGTGGTGGATCAGCAGCGAGACTTCCATATTGGTGTCGTCGTCGAGATCCAGGTGGCATTGGCCGATCTTGACGCCAGCGGCGATCATCGGCACGTTGTCGGGCAGGAACAGCGCGACCCCACTGAGGCTGACATCCAGGATGCGCAAGGCGAGCTGCATGTCGGGCATGGCCGGGTGGCGAAACCGCGCCACAGGGCTCTTGGCAGCGAGTGGCTGGACGCGGAAGGCCGAGCGGCGCTGAAAGCGAAACAGCACGCGTGGGTAACGTGCGTTCAGCGCGGCGTGATGCCCGCCTTTGACGTGCACCACGCCTTCCAGATCGAACTGCAGCTTGATGTTGTCGAGATAGGCCACAGCCACGATTTCGCCGGACTCCAGCAAGGCGTCCAGGCGGGCATCGCCGTCCTCTGCGCTGAAGCACAGGGTGTTGCGCCCATTGTCGGCCGCCCACATCAGGGTGGTGTAGCTGTCGCCATTGGGGCCGCTGAGCGTGACCAGCGCGCGCGCATCCAGCAATTGCTGAAGGTAGGCCTGCACCTCGACTTCCGAGGTGATGCGGTAGTCGTCCAGTTCGGCAGTGGCGGCGCGTGAACCCGGCATGGCGGCCCTTCGATGCTCAATGCATCTTGGTGGGATCGGTGGCGTTGCCCATCATGCGGCTGAGGTCGTTGATCCAGGGTTCCGCCAGGTTGCGGATCTCGGCATCGTTGACCAGGATGCGCTGCATGATGCGGCTCTTGAGCGCGATCTCGTCGGGCCCCAGAGGCAGCTCGTCGGAGGCATGCTTGAGCTGGGCGATCAGCACGGCGCAGGCGCCTTCCAGCTTGACGACGGTGTCCCAGTCGCCGGCACGGGCGGCATTGAGCATGTCCAGGCTGGCGTGTTCGATGGCTTCGTAGTAGCTCAACAGGTTCCCGTTCATCAGGTCTTCGTCGGGCGCAGTGATCAATTCAGGGGCGTTCATGCGTGCACCTCCATGGCTGCGCGGACAACAGTGGCATCGGCGGGGGCAATGGTCACCCACGCGTCACGAATCGGGGTCAGCAGCCTGGCGCATTCATCCAGCGCATTGATGTCATTGCGCAGGTTGGCCTGCGTCAGGCGCATGACGATGTAGCCATACAGGTCATTGAGGTGCTGGGCCAGTTCACCGCCAGCGCGCATGTCCAGTCCGGCCTTGAGGCCTTCGTCGACGATGCGCACGGTCTTGGAGACGGCGGCACATTTGGCTTCGATGTTGCGAGCTTGCATGGCGCCCTTGGCCTGGGCGATGCTGTCGAGTGCACCATTGAAAAGCAGGGTGATCAGTTGATGAGCAGAGGCGCCGCTGACACCGGTCTCGATGTCAATCTGGCGGTAGACGCTGCTCATTTGTTTGGAACTGAACATACTGGCAGAAGAACCTGTAGCAGTGGCGTACATCTGGAACTCTTGGGTAATGCTGAATTCAGCGTTATGAGCTTTATCGGCATCACCCCCGGCAGCTTGAACTCCTGGGCGTGATGTGATCCCAGGAAATAGGCGGTTTTCAGGCCTCGTTTGCCGTCATCGCGTTTTCGTCCTCGTGCGTGGACGATGCGACGTACTGCTCGAGCAGGCGCTGCCGGTACAGCGCTCCTGCAGACGATGGGGTCTCTGCCTGCTGCGGGGCGCTGGTGTCGTTGGCCGAGGGCGCATCGGTCGATGTGGTCTGCCCGCTCGGCAAGGCCAGCAGCCGTGCGGCGATGCCGGAGGACTGCTCTTTGCCACCCGTGGCATCAAAGAGCTGCTCCACCTTGCGGGGATCCTGCTCGAGCGCCTGGTTCAGCCTGGCCGTGTCGACGGACAGATGGCCGTCCGCCTCGAGCTGCAGGCCGATGGCGCGCAAGGACGAGCTGGAAGATGGGGCATCCGCGCTGTTCGGGCTGAACGCGTCCTGCATGCTGTGCTGGATGGCGCGGGCGTCGAGCACGCTGCTGTCGCCAGGCGATTGATCCGATTGATCAAGCTGCGACACCATGTTGTTGTAAGCCTGGGCAAAAGACTGAATGTCCTTGGCCATGGACTGGGTGTCGGTTTCGACGTGAATCGTGGCGGAGCCGCGCGCCTGACCATTGAGCCGCAAGGTCAGGCCGGAGGGCTCGTCCTCGATCAGGTTCTGCGCAGACTGGACTTCGCGCCCGTCGATCTTGAGCCTGGCGTCCTGTGCCGCTTGCGTCAGCGCGGCACCACCGCTGACCTGGGCCGGATTGAAACCCATGGCAGCCAGTGTTTGTGCAGCCTGGTCGTCACCCTTGTTGACCGGTTCGGCCTCCGCCTTGAAACCATTGGCGGAGCCCGTGGAAGTCGAGCGCAGAACCAGCCTGGATCCCGTCGCGTCGCTCACGACGGTGGCAATCACGCCCACACCGGCCGCGTTGATCTTGTCGCGGATGTGTTCGAGCGAGGTGTCCTTGGGGCCAAAGGTGACGCTGGCCTTGGGCCAGTTCGGGTTGGTGGCAAAGGTGCTGGTGGAGGTGTTCCAGGTGCCCAGTTGCAGGTTGAGTGTCCCGATGCCCACGACCGTGGACAAGGACGAGAAACTGGCCGAGGTGGTGGACTGCGCGGTGGCGACGGCGTCGACGCTGATCGCATAGTCGCCCGGTGCAGCCTTGTCGCTGACAGCCTGGACCAAGGCTTCGTTGTCAGAGGTGGCCTTGGTGGCCTGCCAGGTCTGGCTCTTGTTGAGGCGGGCCGCAGCGTCCATCACGGCGGAGGTGGCGCTGCGCAGCTTGCCTGCAGGCGAAATGCGGGTGTCGGGTTCGGCGTCAGCGGTGCGAGGGGCGGCTGTACCTGCTTGCGGGCGCGCAAAGGCCGAAGCGTTGACCATCAACTGAAGGTCAACGCCGTCAACTCTTGATGCTGAGCCTACGGTAGCCATGGTGCTGTCCTAACGCCTCATCTCACCTGTCACATGCGGTTGGGAATGGCACCGTGCCATTCGCGGCATACCGCTTGTCCTGGGTTTCGGCTGGTTCAGCGCCTTCTTGAGGCCGCTACCGGGAAAATGTCACTAACTCTTGTTCCAGTTTGTGATCATCTGTGTCACGTAGTTGCTTGTGCTGGTCAGGCCGGCCATGTTCTGGTCCAGCGCCGTGTATTGCGCACGCAGCCGCTTTTCATACAGTGCGGCACGCGAGTCCAGTTCGTCCTGGCGCTTCTGGTTGTCCTGGATGGACTTGTTCAAGCCGGCTGTTCGGCTGGTCAAGGCGCCGTCGAAGCCCAGCATGTTGCTGGCCAGCGTGCGCAGCTTGGTGGCCACGCCGTCCTTGCTGCTGTCGGTCAGGTTGGCGTTGGCGAACAGCTTTTTCACTTCTGTCAGTTTGCCCAGGGCATTGGTCAGCTTGGTGCTGTTGACCGTCAGGGTACCGCCGCTTTGCACCTCCACGCCGATGGACGACAAGGTCGTGAACACGCTGGAGTTGCCGGCGGTGCCGCCCACCGTGGCGCGCAACTGATTGAGGATGCCCACGGCCGTGCCATCACCCTGCAAGGTGCCAGCGGTCTTGGTGGCGTCGTCATATTTGGTGTTGTTGCGCAGCAGGGTGATCAAGGACGAATACGAGGTGGCGAAGTCATTGATCGCCTTGGTGATCGTGTCGTTGTCCTGCTTGACCGTGACGGTGGCTGGGTTGTCAGTCACCACGGGCGGCACGTCTGCCGTACTCGTCTTGGTCACCTTGCTCACGGTGAAGCTGATGCCGGTCAGCACGTCGGCGAAACTGTTGGTGCTGGATGTGACGTCGACGCCGTTGATGGACGCGGCGGCGTCCTTGGCTGACTGCGTCCTGGTCGTTCCTGGCAGCGATGCGGCGGGATCGTAGGCCAGAGCGGAGAGGCCGGCATTGTCTGTGGCATTGCCGTCACCGGTGTCATCCACTGAAATGCGAAATGCATTGGCCGCGCCGGTGGCGCTCGAGCTGATGGCCAGGCGCGCGCCTTTGGAATCCTTCACGATGGTGGCGCTCACGCCGGCACCCGCGTCGTTGATCTTGTCGCGGATGGTTTCGAGCGTGTCCGTGGCGGCGATGCTGACCGTGGTGGTCTTGCTCGCCGTGAGCGTGGTCCCGTCCAGCGAGCCCAGGTCGATGGTGAGCGTGCCGCTGCCCAATGTGGACGTGCTCGCGGTGAGCGCTGTGTTGGTGACGACGGACTGACCGGACGCCAGTGCCGATACCGATACCGAGTAGCTGCCTGTGGCCGCGCCAGAGGAGGTCGTGAAGTTCACGACGCTGGTGTCGGAAGACGAAGAGGTCGTGCTGTACCAGATGTCGGGGTTGGCGAGCTTCTGCGCCGCATCCTTCAGGGTGGACATGGCAGACTGCACCTGACCAAACGCCGAAATTTTCGACTGGATCTTGTCGGCGGTTTTCTGCAAAAGGGAAATGGGTTGACGTTCCAGCGCAACCAGCTTGGTCACGATGGACTCTGCCTGCAGACCGCTGCCCACACCCAGGGAGGTGATGGAGGCTGATCCCGAAGTGGTGGTCATGTTGATCTTCCTTTTGCGCCGCTCATGCCGGATCGGGCATGAAATGCCGATGTCCGGTCAGGGCCGGACATCGTGTAATTCGGCATGAAACGTCAGGACTTGAGCAACCGGCTTGTTGTCCCTGCGTTCATGAGGGGGATCAACCGCCCAGCAGCTTCAGCACGTTCTGTGGCAACTGGTTGGCCTGCGCGACCATCGCATTGCCAGCCTGTTGCAGGATCTGAGCGCGCGAGAGGTTGGCAGTTTCCACCGCGAAGTCGGCATCCATGATCCGGCTGCGAGCGGCAGTCTGGTTCTCGGCCGCCACCTGCAGGTTGGAGATGATGGCGTCAAAGCGGCTTTGCGTTGCACCGTAGACCGCGCGTTCCGAGTTGATCTTGTCCAGCGCGCCGTCGATGGAGTCGATGACGCCTTTCAGCGCGGTGGTGTTGGCGTCGCTGCCGATCGAAACAGTGTTGCCGGTGACCGCTGTGATGCTGGCGTTGGTCAGCATGTTGGCCGTCGAGATCGTGATCAGGTCGTTCGTCGTGGTGTTGGCACCGATCTGGAAGTCCAGGGCGCCGGCACCGGAGGCCAGGATGTCCTTGCCGTTGAAGGTCGTGGCACCCAGCACCCGAACGATTTCCATCGACAGTTGCTTGAATTCCTTGTTGAGGGAATCCTTGTCGCTGGAGCTGTTCGAGGCGTTGCGGGACTGAACCGTCAGTTCACGCATGCGCTGCAGGGCGTCGGAGACCTTGCCCAGGGCGCCTTCAGCGGTCTGCGCCAGGGAGATGCCGTCGTTGGCATTGCGTGCCGCGACGTTCATGCCCTTGACTTGCGCATTCATCCGTTCGGCGATGGCCAGGCCGGCAGCATCATCCTTGGCGGAGTTGACTCGCAAACCCGATGACAGCCGTTGCATCGACACGGACAGTGACATCTGCGACGTGTTGAGATTGCGCTGAGCGTTCAGCGAGTTCAAGTTCGTATTGATCGTCTGAGGCATAACGCACTCCTAAAAATTCGTCAGACTTCCGGCGATGTCGCCGACCTTCAGCTTGTCGCCGAAGGAGTCCAAAAAAATTCCTTCAGCCAGTGGTATGGATGTTCGGAGTTTTTTTGAGAACCAAAAGTGCGAATAAAGACCCGATCAAGCCCCAATTCCAATCTGTAAAAGGAAAAGCCGCCCGAAGGCGGCTTGATGACCGTTTGCCGGGGCACACGCCGGTATTTCCGGCGTGTGGCGCCGAGATATCAGCGCAGCAGGGACAGTACTTGCTGTGGCAGCTGGTTGGCCTGCGCAATCATCGCGTTGCCAGCCTGTTGCAGGATCTGGGCACGTGACAGGTTGGCCGTTTCTGTCGCGAAGTCGGCATCCATGATGCGGCTGCGGGCAGCTGTCTGGTTCTCGACGGAGACCTGGAGGTTCGAGATCACCGAGTCAAAGCGGCTCTGAGTGGCGCCGTACATGGCGCGTTCGGAGTTGACCTTGTCGATGGCGCCGTCGATGTTGTCGATCACCGTCTTGATGGCTGCAGCATCTTGCGTGCTGTCGATCTTGGACGCGGCACCCGTGACAGCCGTGATGCTGCCATCGTTGTTCATGTTGGTCGTGGTGACCGTGATGACGTCGTTGGATGTGGTGTTGGCGCCGATCTGGAAGTCCTTGCCACCGGCGTTGGAGCCGATGATGGTCTGTCCGTTGAAGGTGGTGCCGCCGATCACACGGGTGATTTCCTTCGACAGCTGCTGGAATTCCTTGTTCAGGGAGTCCTTGTCGCTCGAGCTGTTCGAAGCGTTACGGGCTTGAACAGCCAGTTCACGCATACGTTGCAGGGCGTCGCCAACCTTGGACAGCGCGCCTTCTGCGGTTTGAGCCAGCGAGATGCCGTCGTTGGCGTTGCGCACAGCCACGTTCATGCCGCGAACCTGAGCGTTCATGCGTTCTGCAATGGCCAGACCGGCGGCGTCGTCCTTGGCGGAGTTGACGCGCAAGCCAGAAGACAGGCGTTGCATCGAGGTGGTCAGCGAAGCTTGCGAAACGCTGGTGTTGCGCTGTGCGTTCATCGACAGCAGGTTGGTATTGATAACTGAAGGCATGGTGCTCTCCTATGGTTGCAAAACTCCCGGCAGATAGCGCCGGCATGTAAACGCGGTGATACAGCTACCGCACTGCCAGACCGTCGCTAGTCAACCGCATTGCCCGAAGTGGCGTCTTGCCACCAGAAACATCGGCCGGCTAACCGGACCACGGACCCATTCTTGAAGACCGTTGCTTTGCATATCGGCGCCCGTTTGTGTGGACTTGAGTGATTTGCAAAACCAGCTTTCGTGAAATAGTGTCGAGAGAAATGACATTGCTTTGCTGTTCATCTCCGATCCCCATGGGAATCGCTGATGTCTAGACTGATGGCACCTCTTCCTTATGAAATGGGTGTCATCCGCCATGCAAACCTCGACACAAGCTGTTTTCGGCCAGCAGGCACGACTTCTGAAGCAGGCTCATCAACATTGGGAGCACGGCCTGGCATTCAGCAAGAAGGGAGAGTGGCAGGGCGCCGTCAAGGAGTTTGACAAAGCCTGCAAGGCTGCCCCCGCTGACACCTTGTTTCGTTTGAATCTCGCACGTGCCTTGCTGCGCTCCCGCCAGGCGGACCGCGCGATCGAGCACACACGCCGCATCCTGGAGCAGGAGCCCGCCAACTTGCTGGCTCGCCAGTTCATGGGCGAGTGCCTCACCCAGCTTGGCCGCCACAGCGAGGCCGCCAGCTTCATGCTGGAGATGCCGGAAGGCCTGCGCCCCAGTGCGGAATACCTGCAGATCCTGGGCAACACGCTGTTCAGTGCTCAGCGCTATAAAGAAGGCATCAACGTGCTGTTCGAAGCCTTGTCCATGGACGTGACGCACGCGATGAGTCACTACCGACTGGGCTTGTGCTTCAACGCCGTGGGCATGAAGGCCGAAGCCATCGAGTGCCTGACCACGGCGCTGGCCATGGATCTCTCTGGCGGCGACCTGGCGGCACGCAGCCTGATGTTGTTCATTCGGCGAGAGTTGTGCCAGTGGGATGACGCCGAGCGTGAGATGGGTGAGGTCAACCAGCTGCTGGATGAACTGACACCTGCTTCGATCTGCTGGTCATCGGTGTTTGCCGCCGTCACCCTCAATGGCGATGTCGGCCGCCAGCTGAAGGCCGCACAGGCCTGTGCGAACTACTATGCGCATGGCGTCAAACCGCTGGCACCCTTGCCGTTGCGTGCCATGCCGGAGCGGCTGCGTGTGGGCATGGTCTCTTGCGACTTCCACCATCACGCCACCACCATCCTGCTGGCCGAGGTGCTGGAAAAGCTGGATGCCGGACGCTTCGAATTGCATCTCTATTCGCATGGCCCTGATGAAGACAGCCCCATGCGTCGTCGCATCAAGGCGGTGTCCACCCAGTTCGTCGAGGTGGGCGACTGGAGCGATCAGCAGGTGGCCGAGCAGATCAGGGCCGATCAGATCGACGTGTTGATCGACCTCAAGGGTCACACGGTGAACGGTCGACTGGGCATCTTTGCCTATCGCCCCGCACCTGTGCAGGTGACCTACCTGGGCTTTCCTGGCACCAGTGGTGCGACCTATATTGACTACATGGTGGGCGACGCCCTGGTCAGCCCGCTGAGCGAAGCGCCGTATTACACGGAGAAGCTGGCGCTGATGCCCCATTGCTATCAGCCCAATGACCGCAAGCGCCCCCTGCCGCAGCCCGATAGCAGGGCCGCACACGGCTTGCCCGACGATGCGATCGTGCTGTGCGGCTTCAACCAGCCTTTCAAGATCTCGCCTGAAGTGTTCGATGTCTGGTGCGAGTTGCTGCATCGCATTCCCAATTCAGTGTTGTGGCTGCTGAACTGGCTGGGCACGGCCGGGGATGTCTTGCGAGGCGAAGCCGCCAGACGCGGCATCGACCCGCAAAGGCTGGTGTTCGCCCCCAAGGTCCATATCAGCGAACACATCAGCCGCTTTGCCCTGGCCGACATCTACCTGGACGCCTGGCCCTGTAACGGCCACACTACGGTCAGCGATGCCTTGTGGGCCGGCGTGCCAGTAGTGACTTACGCCGGACACAGCTTCGCCCAACGCGTGGCCGCCAGCCTGTTGCACAACGTGGGTCAGCCTGATCTAATCAGCCACGACACGGATGGCTACATGGCCAAGGTGCAGGAACTGGCTGCAGACAAACTGCAGCGAGAGGCCATCAGGGCCAGCCTGCACCGCGCGCGCGATGAAGCCCCACTGTTTGACAGTGACGCCTATGCCCGCGACTTTGGCGACCTGCTGTGGCGCATGGCCGAGCGCCAGGCCCAGGGCCTGCCCCCCGATCACCTGAGCTGAAGGAGAAACAGCATGAGCCCCTCACTCGTCTCCTCCAGCGGAAACCGGAGCGCCGTCATGAATGAACTGCCCCGCATCCACCTGAGCATCGTTCAGCCCAAGGGCTACGTGCACTCCCTGGGTTTCCTGGATCAGGCCCGCTACTTCCGCCATCAGTTCAGGCGCATGGGGGCAGAGGTCTCCATGGGCAAGAACCGCCTGCGCCATGATGCTGTCAACTTCATCTTCGGCGCCCATCTGGGGTTCGAGGCTGAATTGCGCGAGCGTTACAGCTGCGTGTTCGTCAACCTGGAGCAACTGGGGCAGGGCGGGGCTGCGGTCTCGCGCGATTACGTCGCGCTTTTGCAGACCTCGGCCGTGGTGGACTATGACCATGACAACATCCAGGCCTATTCACGGCACCCGGAAGAAGTCATGGTGGTGCCCTTCCTGCACGCCCCCTATCTGCAGCAGGATGAGGCCATCCCGCTGGAAGACCGGCCCATCGATCTGCTGTTCATTGGCAGCCTCAACGAGCGCAGGCGCGCGATGATTCAGCGCATCGAGTCAACGGGCGTACAGGTCAGCATGTTCGATGGCGCCTTGTACGGCCCGGAACGCGACGCCTACATCGTGCAGGCCAAGGCGGTGTTCAATGCGCACTTCTACGAGACCAGTCGTTTCGAGCAGGCGCGCGCCTCGCACTGCCTGTCACTGGGCACGCCCGTCATTTCGGAGCGTCGTCAGCAGACGCGTCCGCATGCCGCGTTCGAAGACAGTGTGCTCTGGCTGAGCGAAGACCAACTGGAAGCGTATTTCAGCGAACACTTTGCGACCCCGGCGTTTTTCGAAGAAGCACGCGCCGCGCTCAAGGCCTTCGAGGCCGCTGACCCGATTGAAGCCTATGCCGATCTGCTGGCCTTCGCCGCAGGCTTTGGCCGTGAACACCAGGCTCGTCGCCCGGCGACACCATGGCAGCCCAAGCGCGTGCACGTGGGCTCTGGTAACGACTACCTGCCGGGCTGGTTGAATGTGGATGTCCATGAGCTGGTGCAGCCTGATGTGATCGGTGATCTGTCGCTGCCCATCGGCTTGCCCTTTGTGGGCGAGACGCCCCAGACAGGCCCCATCGATGTGCAACCTGCCAGCGTGGACCTGATCTACGCCAGCACGGCGCTGGAGCAGGCCACCGACCTGCCCATGTTGATGAGCAACTGCCTGGCCATGCTCAAGACCCACGGCAAGCTGATCGTGCAGGTATCCCATGAGCAGGCCATGCGCGCCTGGCAGGACCCCACCCACCGCCGCGCCTTCAATGAGAAAACCTGGCTGTACTTCAGCGAGCTCTTCTGGCAAGTGGGGTGGTTCGAGCACCGCTTCCATGTAGACCGCTTCGAGTACATGAACGAGCGCAACGAGGTGTGCGAGCGTGAACAGGCTGCGACCATGAACGTGCTGCTGATCAAGGTGGAGACCTCCGCGCATGAACGCACGCTGGCGCGCACCATGCAGGCGGACTTCTCGATGCCGGATGACTTGCCCCAGCCAGCGCCAGAGCCATCGGCCCGACTGGTTGCCTGAGGTGCCTGATGGCTGATGAGCGTCGCTTCCTGCTCTTTTCCGGCCACAACGACCGCGCCGTGGTGGCGCTGTGCCGGTTCTTCGAGCAGGCGCGCCTGCCCTTTGTCATCGTGGCGGCCGGCGCTGCCGATGCCATCCACCGTACGCGTTGGGCGGAGCAGGTGGTGTTCAACCGCCTGGATCCACTGGTGACCGTATCCTGGCTGCGCATGCTGGCCGACAGCCTGGGGGGTGAACTGGTCTATTGCCCCACCACCGAGTTCATCAATCACTTTGTTCTGAACCACCGCGCGGACCTGTCTGACAGTGGCCTGCACATTGGCTTGCCCGAGCAGGCGATTTACGAGCAACTGACGGGCAAGCACAGCAGCCAGGCCTTGATGACCAGCTTGTGCGCCGATCTGCAACTGCCTGGCACGCAGCCTGAAGGCCAGTGGCATGCGCCATGTGTGCTCAAGCCGCATGAGAACGTGAGCCAGGGGCGGGTGCGCTATCCCTTGCTGTGCCGCACGGATGCTGATTTGCAGCAGGCCTTGCACGGGCTCGATCGCCAGGCCTATTTTGCGCAGGACTTCATCACCGGACAAAGCCACTATCTGTGTGGCTACCTGGCCCGTGATGGCGAATTTGCTTCCTTCTGGCAAGTCAACCTGATGCAACAAGGCGGTGGCAAGTCCATCGTGCTGGCCCGGCCTTGTGCCAACCCCGGTCTGGATGAATTGAACCTGTTCCAGCGGCTGCATGCCCGGGGTTACCACGGGGCCTTCATGCTGGAAGTCATCGCTTCCCAGCGGCGGCTCTACTACATCGAAGTGAATCCACGTTTCTGGGGGCCGCTGCAACTCGCCCTGGATGTATGCCCGGACATCCTGCGGCTGTTTGCCCGCGATCAAGGCTTCGATACGCCAACGATCACCGCACAGCTGCCGGAAAACGCCTGTTACGCCTGGGCTTATGGCGCTCACCAGCCCGGTGGGGTCGTGCATCCTGCAGGACAGGCCATCAGTCCTCAAGAGCGCGAACGGCTGTTGTCGGTCCATGACGTTTACGCGCGAGACGATACCCGGGCGCTGCAGGCCTGCCACTGAACCATTTATTGAACGGACGAGACCATCATGCCCTCGACGCCTTCCCTCAAGGACCTCTACCTGCAACGCAGCAAGCATGCGAATTACCAGCTGGTGCATCCGCTGGTCGCCAGGCTGCTGGGTGACACCAGCGATCTGCCTGCGGGCAAACTGGAAGTCGAGCGGCAGACCTATTTCGACCGTGCGCTGCCACTGCTGGGCGCGCGCGTGCTGGACATCGGTGCCAATACGGGTTACTTCAGCTTTGGCGCGCTCGACAGCGGTGCGCAGCACGTGACCTGCTATGAAGGCAACCAGGAGCATGCCGCTTTCGTGGCCCATTGCGCAGAGCAGGCGGGCCTGGCCGATCGCCTGCGCATGAACGCCAGCTATTTCGACTTCCTGGCGTCTATCACCGAGACCTTCGATGTCACCTATTGCCTCAACGTGCTGCACCACCTGGGTGATGACTTCGGCGACCAGAGCTTGAGCGTGGATGCGGCCCGTGAACAGATGATCAGGAGCCTGCGCCACATGGCCGGCCTCACGCGCGTCCTCATGCTGCAACTGGGCTTCAACTGGAAGGGCGATGTGCGCTGCCCCTTGTTCGAAGGCGGCGAGAAAGCTGCACTCATCGACTTCGTGGCCCAGGGTGTTGGTGACAGCTGGGTCATCGAGGAGGTCACTGTGCCCAACCCCGTCAGCCGTGTCTACGAGCCCATCAGCGAGGACAACCTGCCGCGCAACAACCAGATCGGCGAGTTCATGAACCGCCCCTTGTTCAAGATGCGCAGCCGTGTGCTGGTGTGAAGACGACCCTGGTGTACCCATGAAAAGGCCCGCTGCGTGCGGGCCTTGTTCATGAGGCGGCGTGATGGCAAAGGGAGGGTGCTATGCCGTCTCGACCTGTGACGCTGCCGTGTCGTGGCTCATGCCCGTTTCATCCGTGGCAACAGCTTGCTGCGCCTTCCAGAACACAAAGAAAGGTTCACGCTCGTTGCAGCCAAACTCCGCCTTGGTCACGCCTGGCAACAAGGCCTGATGGTCCAGCAGGTCGCCTTGCAGGCCCGCCGCGTGGAAGTAGTCCCTGATGTCATCTCCGAACAGGCGAACGTGATCGGCCTGGCCATACAGCAAGTGGGCTGTTTGCGAGTCCGGTACGGTCTTCATTTCCAGAGTGTGTTTCAGGCCGGGCGCGTACGGCGTCTGCGCGATCACGATGCCACCTGGCCTGAGCACGCGATGGATCTCCGAGAGTGCCACCTCAGGATGGTGCACATGCTCCAGGATGTGATTGCAGATGATGAGGTCCAGGCTGTTGTCCTCGAAGGGCAGATCTTCCAGATCCACGCGCTGCAGATGGGGGCGTTGCGGATGCAGGTCACCACGTATGTAGCGGGCTGGTTGAGTCGCTTCAATCAGGACCTCCAGATGGGGTTCCGGCGCCATGTGCAGGATGCTCGCGCCTTTCAGCTGGCTCTTGACACCCGAAGCCCGCATGTACAGCCACAGGTGCCGGTCGCGGTCATGGCAGCCACATACCGGGCACATGAACACATCGGGATCCGAGCCCACTGTGTCGAGCACCTGCATCAGCGGGCTGCGGCTCTGCGCATGAGGATAAGGCAGCCAGGCTGAGACGGTTTGGTCGCATACGCAGCAATAGGGCATGTTGTGTTCCTGTTCGGTCCGGGGTCAGACCGGCGTGCCGGCGTGATGCGCTTCCAGGCTGCTGGGAGCAGGTGCGGGCGCAATCGGTGGCAACTGGGGGTGGCGAATGAGGGCCGCCACGCTGGCCACGTCCTCGTCGCTGAGCGCCGGGTAGATGGGCAGGCAGATGACCTTTGATGAGGTGGCCTTGGCCACAGGCAGGTTGCTGGCGTGGGCCGAGGGCAGGCCGCGGTACATCGGGAAATCCGAGATCAGCGGGTAGAAGTAGCGTCGGCCATAGATGCCGGCATCCTTCATCTGCTGGTAGATCACGTCGCGGCTGAGCGGATAGTCCGGCTCGACCAGAATCGGGAAGTATGAGAAATTGGCTTGCGTGTCGGCAGCTGGCTCCAACACGCGAATGCCTTTGACGCCCGTCAGCAACTGGCGATAAAGCGCATCGATTTCCTGTCGGCGCGCAATGGCCTTGCCGACGTGCTTGAGTTGCAGCAGGCCGAGTGCGGCATTGAGCTCGCTCATCTTGCCGTTGATGCCGGTGGCCACCACGGTCGTTTCGTTGACGAAGCCGAAGTTCTTGAGGTGATCGATGTGCTGCTTGGTGCGGGCATCCGGGCTGATGATCGCGCCGCCTTCGAAGGTGTTGAACGCCTTGGTCGCGTGGAAGCTCAATACCGACAGGTCACCATGCTGAAGGATGCTCTGGCCATGCTGCTTCACGCCGAAGGCATGCGCCGCGTCGTAGATGACCTTGAGGTTGTAGTCGTCGGCAATGCGCTGGATGGCTTCCACGTCGCAAGGGCGGCCATAGCAGTGCACCGGCATGATCGCCGTGGTCTGCGGCGTGATGGCCGCCTCGATGCTGGCCGGATCCAGGTTCATGGTGTCCGGGTCGATGTCGGCGAACACGGGTTTGATGCCGTTCCACAGCAGCGAATGGGCCGTGGCCACAAACGAATACGGCGTCGTGATGACTTCGCCGCTGATGCGCAGCGATTGCAGCGCGGTGACCAGGGCGATCGTGGCATTGGTGAACAACGAGATGTATTTGACGCCCAGGTACTCGGCGAGTTCGGCTTCCAGTTGTTTGTGGAAGGGCCCGCCATTGGTGAGGATCTTGCTGTCCCAGATCTGCTGGAGATAGGGCATGAACTCCTCCAGCGGCGGCAAGTCCGGCTGGGTCACATAGATGGGGGGCTTGGTGTTCATGCGCGTGGGTCCTGCTCAGATCGTGGCGTCGGCCAGCTCGCTTTGGTTGCTGCGGCTGCCAGCCGCGGCAGCGGGTGCAGGCATGGCGGCGCTGGTGCCAGGGTTGCCTGCCAGCAGCTTCAGCCAGAAGGTCCGGTAGGCCAGGTAGAGCTGGTCCAGCGAGCCTGCCTGGGTATCCAGGATGTGGAAGTATTCCGCCATGACCGTGTCGTCATGGAAGTGGTGCACGATGCGTTGCGTGGCCTTGCCGATGGCGCCAATGGCCGTTTCGGGGCTGATGTGGCCATCTCGCCATGCTGCCAGGGCGTAGGTCACCCAGGCCAGGAAACCCACCCGGCCACCGTGGCTGTGGGTGCCGATCGTGGTGGTTTGCTGATCGTTCTGGCGGAACACGCCGAGGTACTCGCGGATGAATGTCACGGGCAGGTGCTGGCTGGCGTTGAGCAAGGCGCCCACATCCAGCAGGCCGTAGTAGCTCAGGTCATTGGCGGGTGGGCGTGGGTACAGCGCCGCGCCCTCGGCCGAGAACACCATGTTGCTCAACTCGCCCAGCCAGTTCTGGCAGGTGCCCACGGTGCTGTCGAACAGCTCGGACGTGGTGGGTTGCAGCACGTGGCCGTTGCACTCATGCACGAAGTCCGGCAGGGGCAGGGTCCAGGCGGGCACGCCGTCGTCATGGCTCAGCCATCGCTGGCTGACGGAGGCACAGCAGGGCGCCGCCATGTGCGCGGCCACGTGAGTGCGGTAGAACTCCGGGTAGATGAGGTCGTCATCCAGGTTGAAGTGCACCAGCGGCGTCTGGCCTGCCCACAGGTCCAGCAACTGTTCGTGGTTGCGGCGCGCGTTCTGCGGGCCACGGACCACGGTGATGTTCAGCTCGGCGGTCAGGTCACCCCAGTGGCGGTTGCGGATCATGTCGGTGATCACGCCGCCCGGGCTGTCATCCGAGATGATGACCTTGAAGTCCTTGAAGCTCTGGCGGCGCAGGGCCAGAAACAGCGGTCCCAGGTATTCCTTCTTGTAGGCCGGAATGAGGGTGGTGATCTGGGTCATGGCTTGGTGCTCCGGTGTCGGGCCACGAAGCCCTGATCAATGACGCCACACAGCGAATGGATGGTGCTGAAGGACGAATGCTTTTGCAGGATGTATTCCGCCGAGTCGTAGAAGGATTCGGGCAGTTGCCAGCCGCTGTGTGTGTTGTGGAACAGGGGCATGCGCACGATGCGCGGAAACACGCGGTGAGTGCAGATCGACGTCAGGCACAGATCGGTGGCCCACAAGTGCCAGCCGATGTGGGGGTCTATCTGATGCAGCGAGTCTTTGGCAATGACCAGGGCCAGCTCGTCGATGGACACAACGGCATCTGATTCAGCGTGGTCGGCACAGTTCACGCGGTCGATCACAAAGCCGGCCGCTTCAGGCTGCTCGGTCTGGCGGTTGATCCCCATGCCGATGAAGCCCAGCAGTGTCTTGGGGCGGTCTTCGGCCGAGATGGCGGACAGCAGTGCGTTGAGGCGCTGGCCAAACCCCTTGGGAAAGTACACGTCCTGATGGCACAGCAACACCCAGTCGCTGCCAACGTGCTGCAGCGATTGGGTGAGCGCTTCGGCTGGCGTGGCCGCATGGCGGTAGGAAATGATGCGCGCCTGCACTTCTTGCAGGCCAGGCGATTGTTCGACGTTGACGCGCAGTTGCTGTTCCTTGGTGGTGGGCACCACCACATCGAACAACGCACGCGAGGAGGGCGCAACGGCGTCATCGAACTGGCGTTGACAGCCGATGATGAAATGCTTCATGCGGTGGACGCGGTCGGCGCAGCCAGGCGGGACGCCCAGTGCATCGCCCATGTAGCGCACGGCCGCAGCCAGTTTGTCGTCCACGGCTTGTTCGGGCACGTGGTCCGCCAGCGATGGCGTCCAGCCTGCATCCAGGAGCAGCTTGAAAATGGTGGAGTGGGACTGGAAGCGGGGATGGGCCTTGTCCATGCCCAGCGGATCGTCGGGCAAGGCGGCGATGCCGGTGGAGGGGTCCGCCTCGACCAGATGTGCCATGGCAGACAGGCAGGCATGGTTTTCGGCCAGCACGAACAGTTTGCCGCCTGGCGTCAGCAGTTCGCCCAGTTCGGCCAGCGTCCGGGCCGCGTTGGGCAGGTGCTCCAGCCGGTTGACGATGATCAGGTCGAAGCTGGCGCCAATGTGCAGGATGCTGTTGGCATGGAGATCCACGCTCAGTGTCTGGTTGACGGCTGCATGCACCTGGCCAGGCTGCACTGGATGGCTGCTGACGCCTACCCAGTGGCATTCGCCATGGCGCGCCTTGTAGGCCTGGGCGAGTTCGCCGAGGCCGCAGCCCAGCTCCAGCACGCGGGCGGCGGGAGGCAGGGCCGCCAGCAGCTTTTGCAGGGCGGGCGCTGCCGCGCGGGCCGCGCGCTCGTGGCTGTTGGAGGCCGGCGCACCACCGCTGATCACGATCAGGGCAGGTGGGGGCGCATTGAAAGTGGCAGGTGCATTCATACTGCCATGATGGGCTTTTCGCCCAGGGCCGATCCGCCAATCAGGTGCGCGAAGAGTGCATTAATCCCGGCCTGAGCAGGCGGGAACCCTTCAGATTGCGGCCATCGTGCCGAGCAGCAGGTCCAGATTGTGGCGAGCCAGGTAGCTGCCCCGGCCGTGCACGGCGCCTTCCAGGGCGGGGTTTTCGCCGATGCTCAGGCACTGGCGCCAGGCACTTTCCACCATGGGCAGGATGTCGCCGGCCTGGGCGGGCTGGGCCATGGCCAGGTCCAGCAGCACGTCGCCCAGCACGAAGAAGAAGTCCGGCGAGTCGGGCCAGTTGGGCATTTCAGCCTGCGCCAGGTGGATCGCCTCGTCTGCCTGGCCTTTGGCCTTGAGCGTGTACAGGCTGCGCAGGATCAGGTCATGGCGCCAGGGGGGATCTCGCCTGGCTTGTGGTCCCAGCAATTGCAGGCTGTGCGCGTAGGCCTGCCAGGCCGTGTCGAAGCGGTCGTGCACTTCTTCATCTTTGCCAAGTTGATAGTGCAGGTAGGCATCCTGCGGTTGTTCCGCCACCGCCAGCTTGAGCAGGGACTGGTTGCGGCTGCCTTTGGCCAGCATCTGCGCGGGCATGTAGCCGTCGTGCCCGACGGTCACCGCCAGATCGTGGCGTGGCAGGGGGGACACGGGTTGTTCGTGCACACGCCCCTCATAACGAACCCCCTTGGGCAGCACGCGGGGCAGCCAGCTGGATGCGGCGTGGGCGGGCTGCTGGCCATCCGTGGCGTAGCTGCTGCGTACGTCGATCCGGCCGATGAAGTCGGGCTGCTTGGTGCGCAAGGCGGCAATGAGCGGGCCGCCTTCGTCCAGCGTTTCGTCGGCATCCAGGATCAGGTTCCAGTCTGCATCGCTGCAGGCCAGGGCGGCATTGCGCGCTGCCGCAAAGTCGTGGATCCAGGTGAAGTGGTGGACCTGTGCGCCTTCGGCTTTGGCGAGCGCGATGGTCTGGTCGGTGGAGCCTGTGTCCAGCACGATCATGTCGTCGACCCAGGGACGCACGCTGCGCAGACAGCGCACGATGCAGCGCGCTTCATCGCGTGCAATCATCACCAGGGCAATGCGGGGCATGGACAGTCCGAGTGGGTGAGGTGCTCGGCATTGTGGCGTCGAACTTGAGGGCCAAACCCCGAAACAGGGCCTGGGACAACACCTAAATAGAGGCCTTGGCAAGCCTCTACTGGTGGCTTACCCCGTGATCACACCATTGCAGAATCAATCTCAGGTACTAAGCTCAATCCGAGTCGATGCAGGAGAGCCCCATGCGTGTACGACTGATTCTGGTGTTGTCGATCCTGATGTCGATGATGGTGACTGCGCGTGCGGAAGATGCCGACAATGAGGTGGTGCAACAGCTCAGTACGGTACAGGCGCATCTGAAGGCGTCGGAGCCTCCGGCAGAGCGCCGCGCGTCAGCGGTGCCTACGCTGGCGCGCCTGGTGGGCAAGTTGCTGTCCGAGCAGCTCAAGGATGTGCGCATCGAGTGGGAGCCTGTTGCCGGCCAGAATCAGGGTGCCGCCATGCAGCAGCAGGGGGCCTTGCACTTCAACCGCCGCGCCGAGATCTGCTTTGACAACTATCGTGTGGGCTTCAAGCGCGATGGGGTGACCATGCGCTATGAGCTGACGTTCTGAGCGGAGGGCTCAGCGCGTCGAGATGCCGGGCATGACCAGGATGTTGTCGAACATGTGCGACTTGTTGTCGACACAGTCGCCCTGGACCCACTGCAGTGAAATCAGGTTGTAGAACGTCCCGGGCAGCACGATGCGCTGCCATCCGGGCTTGCCGTCCAGATTGACAGCCAGCCGCACGGTCGTGCCGTCCGTCTTGAGCCCGGTGAAGGTCACGCGGGAAGGGCTGTCGGCATTCGCTTCCGCCAGATCCATGGTCAGCACGGAAAAAGGCTTGCCGGCTTGCGACGCCAGCGTGGTGATGGCATTGCAGCTGTTGGCCAGCAGGGCGATGCTGCCGCCGACATTGGGCGCCCACTGGCGGCCCACCACATGAAACCCGATGGGGTGTTCGTCATCCGGCGCCGGCGCATAGCTCAGGACATAGCCTTTGGCGCGGTAGACCTCGCCCACGTTGCAGATGGGTTGGCTCCTGGCGCAGACCTTGTCTTCAAAATCCAGCACGGCGGCCTGTGCGAAAGGGGCGCAGACGGCCAGGCCGGCAGCCAGGGCCAGTCTGCTTGCATGCGGATGGGAAAACGTGAACGCCATGGTGCTCTCGGAAACTGATCGTTGTATCGGACGCGATTCAGCTGATTGTAGGGACCATCATGGTTTGTCCGGGCTTCAGAAGAGTTTGCGGCCAGTCAGGCGTTCGTGTTCCCGCACTGCGAAACGATCGGTCATGCCGGCGATGTAGTCCGCGACCGAGCGGTGCAGGTCGTCGCGCCGAGCAAAATCAGCCGGCATGGCCTCAGGTTGATCCACATAGGCGTTGAAAAGTTCGATCAGCACCAGCTTGGCCCGTGCGGTGGTCTCGTTGACCTGCGGGTGGCGATAAAGCTCCTTGAACAGGAAGCGCTTGAGTTGCGTGCTGGCTTCGCGCATGGGCTGGCTGAAGCGCACCAGCGGCGGGCAGTTGCGGGCCTCATCGGCCGTGAGCGGCATGTGTTCGGCCAACCGGGCGCGCGTGGCGTCGATCACGTCGTACACCTGTTGCGACAGCATGCGGCGGATGGTGTCAAACAGCAGGCGACGACCGGTGGCGTGCGGGTGCTCGGACAGGGTTTCGTCACGAAAGCGCACGAACAAGGGCACGGCTTCCAGCTGCTCGACGGTGATCAGGCCGGAGCGCACGCCATCGTCGATGTCATGCGCGTTGTAGGCGATCTCGTCGGCGAGGTTGCACAACTGTGCTTCCAGGCTGGGCTGGGTGCCATCCAGAAAGCGGCGGCCCACGCCATTGGGCTCTTGCGTTTCCAGCAATTCGGCATGGACTTTGGAGCAGTGTTTGAGGATGCCTTCGCGTGTTTCAAAGCTCAGGTTGAGCCCGTCGAAGCCGGGGTAGCGCTCTTCCAGCTTGTCCACCACGCGCAGCGATTGCAGGTTGTGCTCGAAGCCGCCGTGCCCCTTCATGCACTCGTTGAGCGCATCCTGGCCCGCGTGGCCAAAGGGGGTGTGGCCCAGATCATGGGCCAGCGCGATGGCTTCGACCAGGTCTTCGTTGAAACCCAGCGAGCGGGAGATGGACCGCCCCAGTTGCGCCACCTCCAGCGAGTGCGTCAGGCGGGTGCGAAACAGATCGCCCTCGTGGTTGAGGAAGACCTGGGTCTTGTAGACCAGGCGCCGAAACGCCGTGCTGTGCACGATGCGGTCGCGGTCACGCTGGAAGTCGCTGCGCGTGGGGGCGGGCGGTTCGGGGAAGCGGCGCCCCCTTGTTTGCTCAGGCTGACTGGCGTAAGGGGCTAACCACATCGGTTTGTTCTGTTCAGAAGTAGATCAGCGGGTGTGCGCGGCGATCACATCGCGAACCAGGGCGTCTGGTGCGGACCGCGTGGAGGCCTGCCCCAGTGGCCCCACGACCACGAACTTGATCTCGCCACCTTCGGCCTTTTTGTCGACCTGCATCAGCTCGATGTAGCGATCGGCCCCCAGATCCGGCCCCTTGACGGGCAGGCCTGTGCGCTCGATCAGGGCGCGGATGCGTTGGGCGGTGGGTTCGTCGATCAGGCCGAGGCGGGCCGACAGATCCGTGGCCATGACCATGCCGCAACCCACGGCCTCGCCGTGCAGCCACTCGCCATAGCCCATGCCGGCTTCGATCGCATGGCCAAAGGTGTGGCCATAGTTCAGGATGGCGCGCAGGCCGGATTCCTTTTCGTCCTGGCCGACCACCCAGGCCTTGATCTCGCACGAGCGCTTGACCGCGTGCATCAGCGCGGCGCGATCGCGGGCCAGCAGTTTGTCCATGTTGGCTTCGAGCCAGCTCAGGAACTCGGCGTCAGCGATGGGCCCGTACTTGATGACTTCCGCCAGGCCGGCGAGCAGTTCGCGCTGGGGCAGGGTGTCGAGCGTGTCGAGATCGCAGATCACGCGCTGGGGCTGGTAGAAGGCCCCGATCATGTTCTTGCCGGCCGGGTGGTTGATGGCCGTCTTGCCGCCCACGCTCGAATCGACCTGAGCCAGCAAGGTGGTGGGCACCTGCACGAAGGGCACGCCGCGCATGTAGCAGGCGGCGGCAAAGCCGGTCATGTCGCCCACCACGCCGCCGCCCAGGGCGTACAGCACGGTCTTGCGGTCAGCGGCTTCTTCCAGCAGTTTGGTGAAGATCTGGTTGAGGGCTGGCCAGTCCTTGTACTGCTCGCCATCCGGCAGTTCCACGTCCAGCACGGTCTTGTGATGCGGCGCCAGCGCGGCACGCAGTCTGGCCGTGTACAGCGGGCCCACCGTGGTGTTGGTGACGATCAATGCCTTGGAAGACTTGGGCAGGCCGGCGAAGGTATCGGCCACCAGCAGGTCGCCGCCGATCAGGATGTCGTAACTGCGGTCACCCAGGTCGATGCGGACCTGCGTGTTGCCGGAGGTGGGGGCGGATGCGGGAGGGAGGGGAGTCGATGCCATGAGCCAGGGTTGCGGGCGAGAGTGGAGCGATGAACGCGCCCCGAACTTCGCGGAAGTTCGGTCCCGGCCGCGACGCAGGGGGCATCAAAACAGGAATTGGGGTGACGAGCCTGAACCCCGGCACTGAAGGTAATCGGTTAGGGCTGCTTCGTTCCCGACCTGACCCGGTTGGCCGCACCCCCATGCGGGGAGGCCCGTCACTCACGATTGTATGCGATGTCGCGTGGCTTCAGGCCGGGACCTGTTCGGCCAGCCACCGTTTCAGCAGGGTGATGTGCTGTTGCAGAGCCGTGTTGAGTGTCATCAGCGTGCGGCTGACCACGGGCATGTCCTGCGCAATGAGCGCGTTTTCCAGATCGCCGGCATGGCGCGACAGCACGTCCAGGCCCAGGTTGGCCGAGGTGCCCTTGAGCATGTGGGCCACGCGCCGGGCCTGATCGGGGTCTTCTGAGAGTAATTGCTGGCAACGGCTCACAAAATCGGCCTGTTCTTCGCTGAATCTCGTGATCAGCTTGCGCAGCAGGGCGTCTTTGCCACCGCAGCGCTTCAGGGCGCCGGCCATGTCGAGGGCCGCGTCACTGGTGTCCGCTTCGAGGGGCATGTCGGCCTGGTGTGTTGTGGCGGCGCTGCTGGTGGTTGTGTCCAGCGCCAGTTCCGCAGGCGCCAGTTCGGGCGGTATTTCAGCCGCAGGGGCTTTGGGCGCGTTGCGGCTGTGTCGCAGGATCAGACGGATCATGTCGTCGGCATCAAAGGGCTTGGCCAGGTGGCCTACCATGCCCGCGTCCGTGCAGCGTTGTCGTTCTTCTGCCATGGCGTGGGCCGTCAAGGCCACGATGGGCAATTCAGGCTCGCGCATCAGCAGCAGCTCGGTGGCCTGCAGGCCGTTCATCACGGGCATCTGTACGTCCATCAGCACGATGTCGAAATAGCCGGCGCCTTGTTCCTTGTGGATCTGCAGGGCCTGCTTGCCGTTCTCGGCGCAGTGAACCTCCGCCTGTTGCTGGGTCAGCAAGCCCAGCAAGATCTCCCGGTTGATGTCGACGTCGTCGGCGGCGAGGATGCGCAAGCCGGTCAGGCGCGGTGTATCGATGTCGGCGCTGACCGGCGAGGTGAGCCCCTCGTCGGGGTGGGGCAGGCTGGTCGCATCGGCTTCTTCCAGGGGCAGCACGAGTGTGAAGGTCGAGCCTTCTCCCAGTGCGCTGTTGAGCGTGATGTCGCCGCCCATCAACAAGGCGAGCTTGCGGCTGATGCTCAGGCCCAGGCCGGTGCCACCAAAGCGGCGCGATGTGGAGCCGTCCGCCTGCTCGAAAGGTGAGAACACCCGTTCCTGTGCCTCGTGGTGCATGCCGATGCCGGAGTCCTTGATGGCGAAGTAGAGCTTGCCGTGGCTGGCCGACAGGGTGAGCGTCACGCCGCCTTTTTCGGTGAACTTGATGCCGTTGCTCAGCAGGTTGATCAGGATCTGGCGAATGCGCAGTGGGTCGCCGATCACGGCGGGTGGCACGCCCTCGCACTGGAAGTCGAGGCTCAGGTTCTTGCCGGAGGCGCGTTCTTCCACCATGGCGACGGCATCCTCGGCCAGCTGGCGCGGATCCAGCGCGCATTTCTCGATGGTGAGCTTGCCCGCATCGATCTTCGAGAAATCGAGGATGTCGTTGATCACGCCCAGCAGGTGGCGGCCCGATCGGGTGATGCGCTCCAGAATCTGTTGCACCTGCGGATCGCCGGGTGGGCACTTCTGGCCGACCTGGGCCAGGCCCAGTACGCCGTGCAGCGGGGTGCGGATTTCATGGCTCATATTGGCCAGGAACTCGGTCTTGACCCTGGCCAGTCGCTCTGCCTCTGTCTTGGCGTCGACCAGTTCGCGCTGCATGGTTTTCTGGTCGGTGATGTCCACGGCCAGGGTGAGGATGGCCTCAGGCTGGCCGAAAGCATCGAGCAAGGGCACCTTGGTCACGAGGTGATCTCGGCGGCTGCCATCGCGGCGCATGCGGGAGTTCTCGTAGCGGACCATGTCCGTGCCATTGAGCAGGTTGTGATCGTGCTCGCGGATCTGCTCGGCCATGGCGGGTGGGAAGAGCTCATCGGCCGTGTTGCCCAGCAGCAGCTCCTTGCTCAGCCCGGAGGCTTCCTCGAAAACCTTGTTGCTGAGCTGGTAGCGACCCTGCCTGTCCTTGATGGTCAGGCTCACAGGCAAGGCTTCGATCACGGTTTCCAGCCGATGCTGCTGGACCAGCACTTCTGCGGTACGGGCCTTGACCTGCTCTTCCAGGTGTGCACGGTGGTCAATCAACGCCTGCTCGGCTTCCAGGCGTTTGGTGATGTCGTGCCCGAAGGCCACCACGTAGGCCATGTCGTCGATCGTGATGGTGTCGAGCTTGACGGACCACCAGATGAACTCTCCGTCTTTCTTGACGGTGCGCCACTGCAGTTCCAGCGCGCCATGGTCTCTGGTGGCGTGCACGTATTCCAGGAAGGTCTTTTCGTCGTAGGGCGCCTCGGTGAACAGGTGGTGGCGACCGACATCCTTGGTGCGCCGGGCGCCGTGGGCTTGCAGCGCATGGTGGTTCACGTAGTGGAGTCGTCCACTGTCCTTGTCGAAGATCAACACGGCCATGGGGGCATGGTCCAGCAAGGTTGCCAGACGCTGCTTGCTGTCCACCAGCTCACGCTGTGTCTTCTCCTGCATCTCGACCTTGTCCTGCAGATCCTGGCGGGCCTTGTCGATCGTGGCCATCGCATTCCAGAACAGACGGCTGAAATGCGTGATGGTCGAACCAATCACCATGAACACGATGATCAGCACAACCGCATACGATGCCACCGGAGGGGTGTTGGTGGGGCCGATGCCGGGGATGAAGCCATACCATTGCGCGGCGAGCAAGGTGATCGCGCTCCCGACCGATATGCGCGTCATGAGCACACCCATGCGTGGGCCGTGCACAAAGCCCATCACCACGATCAGCGCGGCGGGTACGGCGCCGGCCGACGACGAGATGCCCGTACCCAGCGACAAGGCCAGGCCGTAGTTCACGATCAGGGTGAAGGCTGCAAAGGCCGTGGCAGCGGCGCGGGCTCCCCAGCGTTTGTTGATCAACATGGCGGTGATCGCCAGGGCTGCAAACAGGGCGCCGCTGGCCATGCGCAAATTGCGGATGTGCGGATCCTGGTTGGGCATCAGGCTCAGGCCGATGGCCAGCATCACGCCGCCAGCCGCCCCAATGCGCATCGTCATGTTGACGTTGCGCAGGATCGACTGGTCAATCTGCTGGCGAACGGTCTCCAGCGTCAGGGGCTCTTCGGCCACCTTGGCTGGTGCATGGCGGCCTTTGTCAGCCATTGAGTCGTGCAATCAGTTTGTTGAGGTGGGCTTCGATCTGGTTGCTGTGATCGAAGACGCCCATGGCCTCGCTGATGTAGCGCTTGAGCGTGTTGGACAGATGCTCTTCCTGTGACTCCGACAGCCCGAGGTGGATGAAGGAATGCTCCACCTCCGTGTGCATGCGCTGGAGCACCTGGCCCATGTGCATGCGGTTGGCATGTTGTTGCGCCGAGATGTCCACCAGAGCCTCGCGGGTGACCGCCACCAGCTTCTGCGTGTGCTCGAAGCTGGACTTTTCAAGCTCGACGTCCAGGGCGCGCATGCGCGAGACGATGCCTTCGGCCATCAAGGCCACGTTGTCTCGTACCCGCGCCATGCGGTCAATCTCGTCCTGAGGGTATTGGCCCGGCTGCGGGTTCATGGGCAGGTTGCGCACCAGCATCAGCACATTGCCGTAGTTGAAGCTGGTGTTGTCGCCCACGGCCTGGATCTTGGGACCGTTGCTCTTTTCGATGTGATCCAGGATGGAGTTGCCCAGTGCGGTGCACTCTCCCTGACCTGAACGCGATGCGACACCCTGGCGCCCCATCAGGCGCAGGGAGCCCTCAAAACCCATCTTGCTCAAGGCGCCGAAGAAGGCGCTGGCGATGTCGGTGTAGTTGTAGCAGTTGCTCAGTTGCCGTTGCAGGTCGAGCACGACGCCCACTTCGCCATACATGTTGGCGGTGGTCAGCACCGTGTTCATGGCCTCTTCGAACTGGCTGTTGAGATACTGGTTACGGGCGCGTTGCTCAACGGCTAGATCGATCTTGGCCGTCAGTTCGATGACGTCGAAAGGCTTGGTGAGGTAGTCTGTGCCGCCCACGCGGTAGCCGCGCAGCCGCTCTTCGATGTTGACGCGTGCCGACAGGAACAGGACGGGGATATCTGCCGTGCCGCTGTCCGACTTGAGCGCTGTGCAGGTGGCATAGCCGTCCATGTCGGGCATGTCGACGTCCAGCACGATCAGGTCGAAGGCTTCCTGGTGAGCCTTGACGACGGCTTCCCTGCCACTGTGCGCCAGGGTGACGTGATAGCGATCCTGCAAAGCCGCCTCGAGCATTTCCAGGGTCATGTCGTCGTCGTCTGTGATCAGTACGCGAGCCTGAGCCATTGTTCATCCCTTTGATCTGCCAGGCGACGCACACAGTAGGGCTGAAGTCATGCTCGCAGCCCGGGGCGCCTGATCCCCGAGGAGGAGATCGACAGGCCCTTGGGAAAGTTGAGGCTGAAAATGCGCGGCCCGCCCCCACTTCTCAGCGGGGCTGGAACTATTTCACGCTGATTTCACGCGCAGTTTCAGGCCAGCAAATGCTGCTTCAGAAACGCGACGGTGCGATCCCAGGCCTGCTGGGCGCAAGCCGCGTCATAGACCTCGGGGCGGGTCTGGTTGACGAAGGCGTGTTGCGCCTTGTAGCGGTGGACGTCCGGGCGTTGGCCGGCCTGCGTCATGGCGGCTTCCAGGCGATCGACGGCCGCAGGCGTGCACCAGTCGTCTTCGCTGGCAAAGTGGCCCTGGAACGGGATGCGGATCTGTGCAGGGTCGGCAAACTGTGCCGGCGGGATGCCATAGAAGCACACCGCTGCCGACAGCCCTGGCACATGCACGGCACTGGCCACGGTGAGTGCGCCGCCCATGCAGAAACCCATCACGCCGACCTTGCCACCTCGCCGGGCCAGGTGTTGAACGGCGCCGCGCAGATCCTGGTGCGTGGCGTCTGCAAAGTCGAGCCTCGTCATCATGTGGCTGGCTTCGTCTGCCGAACTGGCCAGGCGGCCACGGTACAGATCGGGTGCCAGCGTGGTGATGCCGGTCGCGGCCATGCGGTCCACCAGGGCACGGATGTGGTCGTTGAGGCCCCACCACTCCTGTATCAGGATGACGCTGGGTGTGCCGGCGCCGGCGTCGGTCAGATAGCCCTGGGTGCTGCCGCCATCCGGTCGCGAGAAGGTGATCATCTGACCCATGTCGGGCTCCTTGTAAAGGCGGCTTGTTTCGGGGCTCGCAGGCTCGGGCCTGACGATCAGCGCAGTTGCAGTTCGTCGGCGCCGTAGACCACGTTCAGCGGTTCGATCACGACCTGCTTGGGACCTGCTTCCACGCGGCCGGCCACCAGGGCGGGAATGCCCAGACCTTGTGCGATCTCGACGACGCGCTGCGCATCGCCAGCGGCCACATACAGGGCAAAGCCGGCGCCCATGTTCAGCGTGCCATAGGCCTCGTGGTCATCCAGGCCACATTCCTTCTGCATGAAGGCCAGCACGGGCGTCTTGTCGGGCAGGGCGGTGATGCGGTAGGTCAGAGCCTTGGGGTGACGCAGCAGCTTGCGCCAGCCGTGGCCGGTCACGTTCGCGCAGTAATGCGGGTTGATGCCGGCAGCAGCCAGGGCTTCGGTCACAGGCGAGTACAGCGTGGTTGGTGCCAGCAGGGCTTCACCGTAGGTCTGGCCATTGCCGATGTCGGTCAGGTAGCCCTTGGGCAGGCGCTCGGCCAGCTTGCGTGCCAGCGACAGGCCGTTGGCGTGGATGCCGCTCGATGCCAGCAGCACGATGGCGTCGCCGGCTTCCATCTTGTCGCCCACCGACAGACGGGTCTTGGGGCTGATGATGCCGGTGCACGATGCCGCCAGATCCACGCGGCCATCGGCCACGATGCCGGCCAGGGCGGGCGTTTCGCCGCCACCCCAGGCCACGTTGCAGACCTCGCAGGCCTTCTTCCAGCCCGCCACCAGGGCATTGGCGCGGATCTTGTCGCCAAACCAGTCGGAACCCCCGGCAGCCCAGTACGCTTGCACGACCAGGGGCGTGGCACCCACGGTGATCAGGTCATTGACCGCCATGGCGATGGTGTCCTGGGCGATGCTGTCGTAATAGCTCTTGCCCGTCAGCGTGGCCATCTCGTCGGCCACGAGCGTCTTGGTGCCCAGGCACTCGACGATGGAGGCCAGGTACATCGGGCCCACGTCCACGACATAGGCAGACTCGCCTCGCGAGGCCAGCACTTCCGAGAAACCATGGCTGGCCAGGTGCGCGCCGGTTTCAGCAGCGGCACGTTGCGCCGCGACCTTCAACGGGTCGATCAGGTCGTAGTTGACACCGGCCTGGTCGTAGGTGAGGGGTGCGTTCGTGCCGTTGTTGGAGCTGGTGGGCGTGGTCATGGGCGGGCAAAGAGCTGTGTGTTCGGGAAAACCGCGATTATCCCGTACGCGAGCAGGCTGTGGGTCAATTTGCATAGACTGCGGAGCATGAACAGCCTCATCCAGTCCATTCCGGTGCCATTGCAGTCCGCGCTGCTGCTGGTCCTGTCCAATGTGTTCATGACCTTTGCCTGGTACGGGCATCTCAAGAACATGGCCAGCAAGCCCTGGTTCTTTGCGGCGATCGTGAGCTGGGGCATCGCCTTGTTCGAGTACCTGCTGCAGGTGCCGGCCAACCGTGTGGGCGCCCAGCAGATGACGGTGGGCCAGCTCAAGGTGATGCAGGAGGTGATCTCCCTGAGCGTATTCGTGCCCTTTGCCGTGTTCTACCTGGGGCAGCCCTTCAAGCTGGACTACATCTGGGCCGCGCTGTGCCTGGTCGGCGCGGCGTATTTCATGTTCCGCGCCTGAGTCGCCGTTTTCATCGGATGAAAGAAGCCTTTGCCGGCTGACGTCATTGGCTGATCTTGCGCGCTTCTTCGATCTGGTATTCGAAGTAGCGCTGCCCGGAAAACGCGATCGTGGACATCAGCACCGTGGCGCCCAGCATCAGTGCAAGCGCCACGCCGATCACGGCAGACCAGCCACTGGCAGGCGCCGCCTCGGGTGAGTTTGCCAGTTGCGGATTGAAGCGCGCATGCCATTTCTCGTCGGGCGTCAGGCCGTAGAGGATGGCCTGCAGCATCGTGTAAGCCACCATGAATCCCAACATGGGGATCAGCAGCCACGAAAGCTGGTCGTCCTGTCCGAACTCGAAGACCCGGTTGATGCCCCAGGCGCCCACGAGCGTCGGCACGGCGTGCAGCCAGCCCCAGAGGTCGCCCAGGCCGTAGAGGTAGAAGCGATGCCCCCCGATCGGGCCCGTCAGCAGGGCTGCCCAGGTGGCCAGGGTTTTGGACTTGTAGCCAGTGGTGGGCGATGTCATGGATAGGTTTTCACACAGTGGCGTCGAGTCAGACTATAATGCGCGGTTTCGTGGCCCGAGTCGGGTGTTACCCAGGCGGCGGTTTGACTGGCCGTGTTGGAGGCATCTGGCGCGTATCTAAACGGTCCATGGAAATCAATTTACCTGGTCGGACAGTCTTTTTGCGTCTGACCGACCATTGGCCGCCGGCCCCCGAGTGTCTCCCGGGAAAGGTGGTCGCCAAACCATTTGAAGGACACATCATGGTCGTGATTCGACTCTCTCGCGGTGGCTCCAAGAAGCGCCCTTTCTACAACATCGTTGTGGCTGAACAAAAGAACCGCCGTGACGGCCGTTTCCTGGAGCGCGTGGGCTTCTACAACCCCCTGGCTTCCGGCAACGCCGAAACCCTGCGTCTGGCCCTGGACCGCGTGGACCACTGGGTCGGCAATGGCGCTCAGCCTTCCGACGCCGTGACCCGTCTGGTTCGCGAAGCCAAGACCAAGGCCGCTCCTGCTGCCTGAGCTTGACGACTGCATGAACGATCGCGCCGAGACCTACGCCCCTGTTCTGGACGACGGTGTCGTCTGGCCTGCAGACGCGGTAGAGGTCGGGCGCATCGTTGACGCCTGGGGTGTGAAGGGTGGGATCAAGGTCCAGCCTTTCTCCTCCGATCCTCAGGCGCTCTTCTGTACCAAGAAATGGTTTTTGCGCCCGGGCGATACGCCTTCGGGTGCTTTGCCGCGTCCGTCCGCCGCCAAAAGTGCAGCCAATGCTGCCGCGCCGGTTGCCAAGCCTGCTGCTGCTCCCAAGGGTGTGGCGCGTCTGGCCAAGCCGCGCTTCCTGCAGGTCAGGCAGGCGCGTGATCAGGGTGACGTGGTGGTGGCCACTGCCGAAGGGCTGGAGGACCGCAATGCCGCCGAGGCCCTCAAGGGCGCCCGCGTGTACGTGTCGCGCTCGGCCTTCCCGACGCCCGACGACGACGAGTTTTACTGGGTCGATCTGATCGGCCTGGACGTGGTCAACAAAGAGGGTGAAGCCCTGGGCAAGGTGGTCGATCTGCTCGACACCGGTCCCAACAGCGTGCTGCGCTGTGAAGGCGAAGCCGGCGAAGATGGCAAGCCCGTCGAGCGCCTGATCCCCTTCGTGTCGGCCTATATTGTCAGTGTCAGCCTGGCTGATCGGCGCATCGTGGCCGATTGGGGTCTGGACTACTGATCCTCCACCTACCTTGAACGGAGGGCCGAGATGGCCGTTCGCTTCGACGTCATCACCCTGTTTCCCGAGTTGTTCGCCCCGTTCCAGAACGTGGGCGTGACGCGCCGTGCGTTCGAAACCGGCCAGGTCGATGTGCGCCTGTGGCCCCTGCGGGATCACGCCGAGGGCGTTTACCGCCGGGTGGACGACCGCCCCTTTGGTGGCGGCCCCGGCATGGTGATGCTGGTGGAGCCGCTGGTGCGCTGCCTGTCTGCCATCCGATCGGATCAACTGGCGGCAGGTGCCGAGCGTCTGCCTGTCGTGCTGTTCAGCCCGGCCGGCAAGCCTTTGACGCAACAGCGCGTGCAGCAACTGGCGCAAGGGCCGGGTGCGGTGCTGCTGTGTGGCCGCTACGAAGGCATCGACCAGCGCTTCATCGACGCCCACGTGGACGAGGAAATCTCCATGGGCGATTACGTGCTCTCTGGTGGCGAGCTGCCGGCGCTGACCTTGATTGATGCCGTGACGCGTCTGCAGCCGGGTGTGTTGCACGATGCGGCCTCACACGAGCAGGACAGCTTCTCGGATGGCTTGCTGGACTGTCCGCACTACAGCCGCCCCGAAGTGCTGAGCCTGCCCGATCAGGGTGACCTGGCCGGGGTGGAGGCAGCGGTGCCGCCTGTGCTGATGTCGGGCCATCACGCCCACATTGCCCGCTGGCGGCGGGAGCAGCAACTGGCCATCACGGCACGTCGTCGCCCCGAATTGATCGAGGCGGCCAGGGCGCGCGGTGAATTGTCCAAACAAGACGAACACTTTTTGTCCCAACTCGCGCTATAATCTGCGGTTTTCCGATCCTCTACCCGGCCTATGCCCTTTTTGGGGTGCCGTGCAAGCTGGTTTTTCAGTGCGCGTGGCAATCATTTTTCTGGCGCGGGCAAGATCATTTAGGAGCCTTTGATGTCCAACATCATTCAACAGCTCGAGCAAGAAGAAATTGCTCGTCTGAACAAGACCATTCCTTCTTTCGCCCCTGGCGACACCGTGATCGTGTCCGTCAACGTGGTGGAAGGTACCCGCAAGCGCGTCCAGGCCTACGAAGGTGTGGTGATCGCCAAGCGTAACCGCGGCCTGAACTCCAGCTTCATCGTGCGCAAGATCTCGAGCGGCGAAGGCGTGGAACGTACGTTCCAGCTGTACAGCCCCCTGATCGCTGGCATCGAAGTCAAGCGTCGTGGTGATGTGCGTCGCGCCAAGCTGTACTACCTGCGTCAGCGTTCCGGCAAGTCGGCACGTATCAAAGAGAAGCTGGCCTGAACGAAGTGAAGCCGTGGCTGAAAGGCCGCGGTGTACTGCGGAGCAGTACAAGCCAGGTTCCGGCGAAGCCAAAAGCTCGCCAGATTCCAGAGCCTCTCTCCGCACTGACGTCCCCTCAGGACGCTCAACCCAAAGCCGCCTGTTGCGCAAGCACCGGCGGCTTTTGTTATGGTGTCGCCATGGCATTCACGATCGATCCCCGTGTGGCCGAGCTCCTGGGCCACGACGCCCACCTGCCGGCAGTCGACCCGCAACGTTTCACGCGGGCCTCGCTGGCGCAGCGCTTTCAGCAGCCGCCTGTCTGGCAACCCGATGTCGAGGTGGAGAAGTGGTACCGAGCGCCCAACCCGGTGCCG
>NZ_DASUIS010000083.1:0-72197 GCF_036279675.1 Aquabacterium sp.
GCCATCAAGAAGACGGAAGCGTCCAACCAGTGGAACTACTACCAGTCCAAGAGCAGCAAGCAAGGCCTGGCTGAACTGGCCGCCGCACTGGTGACGGACGACAGCAAGCGCGAGTTCTACAAAAAGGAAGTTGATCGCTACAAGACCGAGAAGGTCGACATCCAGAAAAAGGCCGAAGAGCTGGAGGCCGAATCCAAAGAGTGGGATGAAAAGAGCGAAGCGCAGATGCACGAGCATCATCGCTGGGCTCAGGCCACCACCGTCCTGCAAGTGTCCATCGCCCTGGCCGCGATCGCCTTGCTGACCCGCCGCCGCTGGCTGGAATGGGGTACCGTGGGCCTGGGCGTGGCTGGCGTGGCCATCGGCGCCCTGGCCTGGCTGCACATCTGAGGCCCAGGCATCATCAGGCCAGGCGGCCTGCCTTGAAATCTGCCACGGCCTGGAAGATCTCCTCGTTGCTGTTCATCACGAAAGGCCCGTACTGCGCGATGGGCTCGTTGAGCGGCTGCCCCGCGATCAACAAGGCCCTGGTCGGGCCTTGTGCCTTCATGATGGCGCCATCGCGATCGACCTGGTTCTTCAGGATGGCCATGCGCTGTGAGGGCACCGTGGTCTCGCCCATGACCAGGCCCCCCTGGTAGACGTAAACAAAGGCGTTGTGTGTCGCCGGCAGGATCTGCTCGAAGCTGGCCTCATCCGGCAAATACAGATCGAGATACAGCGGTTGCGTGGCCTCGCGTTGCATCGCGCCTTGCACGCCATGGCTCTCACCCGCAATGACGCGCACCTTCACGCCTGCATCGGTGCTGAACTCGGGGATGGCATCGCTCTGGATATCCCGGTACCAGGGCGCGCTCATCTTGTCTTTCGCGGGCAGGTTCAGCCACAACTGAAAACCCTCCATGCGCCCGGCTTCCTGCTCGGGCAACTCTGAATGGATGATGCCGCGACCAGCCGTCATCCACTGCACACCACCGTTTTGCAGCAAGCCCTCATGGCCTGCGCTGTCACGGTGGCGCATGCGGCCGGCAATCATGTAGGTGATGGTCTCGAAGCCACGGTGCGGGTGATCGGGAAAGCCACCGATGTAGTCATCGGGGTTGTCGGTCCCGAAGGCATCCAGCATCAGAAAAGGGTCAAGCCGGCGCTGCAAAGGCTGTGTCAACACCCGCGTCAGCTTGACGCCGGCGCCATCGGAGGTGGCCTGGCCAACAATCAGCCGCTCGACATCACGAGCTTGCTTCACGGCATTGGGGGGAACGTTGAGTGAGCTGGTCATGATGGACTCCTGATGCACATCGTACATGGCGCACGCATCAAGGACAGAGACCGCTCGCGGCCAGGCCTGGCAACAACATCGCCCCCTGATCACAGGGCGGTGAATACCCTGGATCCGCGTCCTCCCGCAAAAGCGTCGCGTACCTCGCCAAAACACCTCCTGCCCACCTGTCGAGAATCCGGGCACAACGCACTGCCGTTGCCCCCTCAACCCAGGAAGACAGGAGAAGAAACCATGCGACTGAACGCTCTCAAAGCAACCCTGGCTGGCGCACTCATGATGCATGGCATCTCGAGCCTGGCCACCACGGCGCCAACGCCAGACCCCTTCTACCAATACACGGACAGCACCCCGCTGTCCAGCATCCAGCCCGGCACGGTTCTCAAGACCCGAACGATCCAGTACCGCATCATGGGCCTGCCCCTGCCGCTGAAGGCCGTGCAACTGCTGTATCGATCGACCGATGCACTGTCGCGCCCCTCTGTGAACGTGACGACCGTGATCAAGCCGAATTGCCTGTTGTGCCTCAACAGGAACAAGGTGATCTCTTACCAGTCACTCTACGATTCACTGAACCCGGAAGATTCACCATCACGCGCCATTGCCGGTGGCAAGCGATTGCCGGACATCGTGCCTGGCTTCGAAACCCTCTTGTTCGCCCCCTTCCTGATCCAGGGCTACACCATCGTCGTACCTGACACGGAAGGCCAGGGAGCCCACTTCGCCGTGGGCCCGGTCGAGGGCTACAACACGCTCGACTCCATACGTGCAGCCATGCGTTCGCCAGCCACAGGCATCAACGGCGATGCCAAAGTGGCCCTGGTGGGTTATTCAGGTGGCTCGATTGGCACCGAGTGGGCTGCCGAGCTGGCGCCAGGGTACGCCCCTGAACTCAAGAAGAACCTGGTCGGTGCGGCCTTCGGCGGTGCGCTGGTGCATCCCGATCACAACCTGGGCTACATCGAAGGCAGACCGATGTGGGGTGGCGTGGCTGGCATGGCCTTCATCGGCATTGCGCGGGCTTACGACCTGGATATCACCACCTACCTCAGCGACAAGGGCCTGGCCATCTACAACAAGATGCGCCATCAGTCCATCATCAACGTGCTCTTCCAATACCCCGACTTCTATTGGAAGGACATCGTCAAGCCTGAATACTGGAACCGCGCTTCGGTCCCCGAATACGTCAACAGCGCCAACAAGCTGATCATGGGCACGGGTGGCACGCCCGACATCCCCCTGTTCATTGGCCAGGGCACCGCCGGCGAAGTGGAAGGCACGCCCGCCTCCCCTGTCTATGGCAAGGGCGACGGGGTGATGCTGGCCGGCGATGTCCGCACACTGGCACGCCAGTACTGCACCAAGGGCGTGCCGGTTCAACACAAGGAATATGCCTTGAGCCACTTCGGTACCTCGACGACCTGGCTGGCCCAGACGGTCATCTGGGTCAACGATCGCTTCCGTGGCAAGGCTGCACCTCAGAATTGCGCCAGCATCGCACCCGGCAATTCACTTGCGCCCATGGTCTACACACCATGATGGCTTGATCTCGCATCACCTGGCCTCGACAAAGGATGTCTGGCCCGTCATGGCGACGCTGGCCAGACATCCTTTCTTTTTGCGCGTGGTGACGCCCAAGACGCGCCCGCTTGACACCATCAGGCGTCAAAATGCGGGCCAGTCACCGCATCGAATACGCAAAATGAAACTCGCCACCTGGAACGTCAATTCGCTGTCCGTTCGCCTGCCGCAATTGCTGAACTGGCTGGCCGCCAACCCGGTCGACGCACTGGTATTGCAGGAAACGAAGCTCACGGACGACAAGTTCCCCCATGCCGACCTGGAAGCCGCAGGCTATCAATCGCAGTGGTTCGGCCAGAAGACCTACAACGGCGTGGCCCTGCTGACACGCACTGGCAGCACCGACATCGTCAGGAACATCCCCGGCTTTGCGGATGAGCAAGCCCGCGTGATCGCCGGTACCGTCCTCGATAAGGCCGTGGGCAGCGTGCGCGTGATCGGATGCTACTTCCCCAATGGCCAGGCGCCCGACAGCGACAAGTTCGTCTACAAGATGGGCTGGCTGGATGCGCTGCAAAACTGGCTCAAGCAGGAGTTGCAAACCCATCAGAACGTCGTGCTGATGGGCGACTTCAACATTGCCCCTACCGATGCCGATGTGTATGACCCGGTGGCCTGGAAGGACCAGATCCACTGCACGCCACAGGAGCGTGCGCACTTCCAGCAACTGCTGGATCTGGGCATGCACGATGCCTTCCGCCTGTTCGAGCAGCCGCCCAAGCCCTGGAGCTGGTGGGACTACCGCAACCTGGCCTTCCGCAAGAACCAGGGCCTGCGCATCGACCACATCCTGGTCAGCCATGCGCTCAAGGCCAGAACCACCGCTTGCGTGATCGACAAGGCGCCGCGCAAGAACGAACGCCCCAGCGACCACGCGCCGGTCATCGTCACGATCGGCTGATCAGCCTTGGAGCAGGCGCCTCAATGGCGCCGGCAAGCCCCAGTTGTCGAGCTCGGCCAGCGGCACCCAACGGCCGCTGTTGTTCAAGGCGCTCAAACGGACTTGCAAGGCTTTGGCATCGGCGGCCTTGTCCAGCACTAGCCTGCGAGGGTGCAGATACCAGTCCAGATGCGTGAGCACATGCTTGATGCGTGGCTGCATGTCGATCTGATCTGACAGTGCCGTCGTGCCGATCACCTCCGCCAACGCGGCCTCATCATCCAGCAATGGCATGGTCCACAAGCCAGCCCACACGCCTTTATCCGGCATCTGTTGCAACCAGACCTGCTCACGCCATTCGAGCCACAGCCACCAGCTTTCGCGCTCGGAGCGCTTGAGCTTGCGCGTCTTGACGGGATAGCGCTCCGGATCCCCCTGCACACGCGCCTTGCAGATATCCGACCAGGGGCAAGTCAGGCACGCCGGCTTGCGCTGCGTGCACAAGGTGGCGCCCAGGTCCATCAAGCCTTGCGTGTAGGAAGGCATGTCGGCCGCCTGGCTCGGCAGCACGGCCTGAGCTGCCTCCCACAAGGCACGCTCATGCGTCTTGACGGACAGATCCTGATCCCAGCCCAGCACGCGGCTGAGCACCCGCTTGACGTTGCCATCCATGATGGAGATGCGCTCGTCAAAACAGAAAGCCGCGATTGCGGCCGAGGTGGATGGCCCGATGCCCGGCAAGGATTGCAAGGCCTCGCTGCTGCGCGGGAATTGCCCGCCATGCAGGTTCACCACGTCCTGCGCACAGCGATGCAGATTACGGGCACGGCTGTAATAGCCCAGGCCACTCCACAGCGTGAGTACATCGTCCAGTGGCGCCGCTGCCAGCGCCCGCACATCAGGAAAGCGCTGCAGAAAGCGCTCGAAGTAGCCCAGCACGGTCGTGACCTGGGTCTGCTGCAACATGATCTCGGAAAGCCACACGCGATAAGGATCGCGGACTTTCTGCCAGGGCAGATGATGCCGCCCTTCCTGATGCTGCCAGGCCACCAGGCGATCAGCCAGAACCGGGGTGACCTGCCGCGCATGCCGCAGCAGGCTGGCCGAAGTCGGGGCCGTCATGCCCCGGTGGTGACCTGAGCCGCCTCGGGCGATGACGCCAGATTCAGGTCCAGCGACACGTGCTGCACGCCAGCATCGGCCTGCGAGGCAGACAGCGTGTCGGTCTGGGCCTGCTTGACCAGTTCATCGATCAAGGCACCCAGATGCGTCTGCAACTGCAGCACGCGCTCATCCTGCGCCTGGACTTCCTGCAAGCGGGTATCCAGCTCGTTGGATGCAGACTGGATGCGGTCCAGCGACTCATAACGGCGCTTGAAGTTGCGGCGACGCTCGCGGAGCTGGCTATCGACTTGCGCCGAAGCCGTCTTGTTCCACAGCTCGATGTCGTTGCTCACGGTCTCGAACACCACACGCAGACGCGAGATCAACATGCGACGGAACTGCTCCTGGAAGCCCGGTTGCGCCAACCTGAAGGCCTGGCTCAGGCCCAGATACTGCACGTAGTTGCGCTCGATGAGGTTGAGGTCATCGGTGTACTTGCGCACGTCCAGCGGCACATCGGCCACCAGGCTGAAGCCGAATTCGGCATTGAGCTTGGCATACGACGCCACCAGCATGGCGTGGATCTCGTCATTGCGTTGCTGCGCCTGCTCGATCAGATCACGCAGGCGTGCACACAGGTCGATGAAGGATTTCTTGGCGCCCAGGGGCAACCAGGATCCGCCCAGCACCTGCTGCAGCACATCCACTTCCTGACGCAAGCGATCAGCCGACAGCTCATGCAAGGCATTGCGCAACATGCGTGCATGCACGCTGCGCATGGCTTGCAGACGGGCCGTGCACTGCTCGAACTCGGTGGCTTCGGCCTGCACACGCTGCAGCATCAACTGCACCTTGCCGCTGCTCTTGCCACGCAGGCCGCGCAGTTCGTGCAACTGATCGGCAAACAGGCGGCGCATTTCGCCAAAGCGGCGGTTGAGCTGTTGCTGGAACTGCTGCGCACCTTGCACGGCAGCCTGCCCCAGGTTTTCGCGACGTCGAGGCAGCAAGCCTTCAGACAGCGCGTTCTCGAATGTTTCCAGACGGCTTTCACCCAGGCCCGAATGGTTGCCCGTCAAGCGCGCGGCCAGCGCCTGACGCGCCGAGATCGGGAACACGTGCGAGGTGGGGATCTCCAGCGTTTGCGCCACGCTTTCGCACTGGCGCTGGATGGTCTGCTCGACCTGTTCGGGTGTGCTGAGCGGGTCGGCCAGCGAGTCGATCTTGTTGAGCGCCACAAAGCGCGCCAGCGCCGGGCCGCACAGGTGATCGCGCCAGATCGACAGATCGGACTTGGTCACGCCCGTGTCAGCACCCAGGATGAACACCGTGGCATGCGCCTGAGGCAGCAGGCCCAGCGTCAGCTCGGGTTCTGTACCGATGGCGTTCAGGCCCGGGGTGTCCAGCACCACCAGGCCACGCTTGAGCAGCGGGTGCGGCAGGTTGATGCGGGCATGACGCCACACGGGCACCTCCACCGTGCCATCGGGCTGCAGGGGCGGGTTTTCTTCGGGGCGCTCGGCATCCCAGAAACCCAGGCGAGCCGCCTCTTCGGGCGTCACCATGCGGGTGCGCATCACCTCGCTGAGCGCCTGCGCCATGCCATCCGGGTTGGACAGATCCAGCTCGATCCAGGTCCACTCCTTGGGCTGGCGGCGGTATTCGGCCAGCGAAGCCGCTTCCAGGCGGGTGTCGATCGGCAGCAGCGACAAGCCAACGGGATCTTCGGCGTCGTAGCCCAGTTCGACCGGGCACATGGTCGTGCGTCCAGCCGATGCCGGCATCATGCGGCGCCCCTTGTCCGAGAAGAAAATGGCGTTGATCAGCTCGGACTTGCCGCGAGAGAACTCCGCGACAAACGCCACCATCAGCTTTTCGCCAGACAGGCGATGACGCATGGCCTCGAACCACTCTGCCGACGCGTCGTCAAGCAGATCGTGTTCGCGGGCAAAACGTGCCAGGGCAGCCAGTTTGGCGTCCGTGTCGGCACGCCACTGCCCAAGTGCATCCAGGTGGCTGGCAAAGGTCGGCATCATGGGAATTGATCCTATCTCAAGCCGTGGTCAGGCAAATAAGCTTATTCGACCGAGTTGGGACAAAACGTACAGACTTATTCGCCAATGAAGCCACACCTGTCACCTTTTCTGACAACTCGGACAGAAAAAGGTCGAGCGTTGCCCCTGGGTAATACGCCGGATGGGCGTGCCACATATGCGGCACGGTTGATTCTCGCGTCCGTAAACCTGGGTCGACAGCTGAAAATGGCCTTGGGCACCATGCGCATTCTTGAAATCTTTCAGGCTGGACCCACCCAGCGCAACCGCCTGGCGTAAAACACCCTGTATTTCCTGAACCAGTTTCTCGCAACGGGGTTTGCTGAGTTTGCCCGCCGCCAATCTGGGGTCGATGCCAGCGCGAAACAGCGCTTCGCACGCATAGATATTGCCGGCGCCCACCACGATATCGCCCGCCAGCAAGGCCTGTTTGATGGCCACCTTGCGCCCCTTGAGTCGCTCGTGCAGATAGGCGCCGGTCAGCTCGGCATCAAAAGGCTCCAGCCCCAGGCCGGCCAGCAATTTGGCCGGCACCCCGGACTGCATGGACTCGCCCCAGATGACCGCACCAAATCGCCGAGGGTCCGTCAGTCGCAAGGTACCTCTGTTGGTGATCATCTCGAAATGGTCGTGAATGCCAGCGGGCGCCAGCTGAGGCCCGAAGGCCAGCGAGCCTGACATCCCCAGGTGAATCAACAAGCCACCTTGCCTGCCTTTCGAATCCGAAAGAGGCAACCACAGGTATTTGCCACGCCGAAGCACCTCCCCCACCCGCCATCCAGTCAACGCATCCACATCATGACCAACCGGCCAACGCAGCGGCTTGCCCATGTGAATGGACTCGATCTGCGCACCGGCAATGCGGTCAGCAAAACTCTGGCGAGTGACCTCGACTTCAGGTAATTCCGGCATGTACGGAATTATCCGGTGTCAATCGGGTCCACTGGAACGGAAAGGATGGGCCGCCACATCAATAGAATGGCCACATCTGTTGGAGACCACATGTCCCTCAAGTTTGCCCATTTGCCCGGCTCGACGCCTCAAACCGCTGCTGCCTCGTCCAACTACCCTGGCCCTCTCAAGCCACTTGCACGCTGGTTGAGCGCAGGCATGTTCGCGCTGAGTGCACTCGGTAGCGCCCAAGCTGCCGATGAAGAGGGCAAGGCGCCCGCCTCGGCGCCAGCAGCCGTGTCGGCCACACCAGAATCGAAAGCCAAGCCACCCGTCCAGAACTCGGCCATGGACGCCACCCAGTTCTTTCAGCTCTTCGTTGCGGAATACCTGTTCCAGCGTGGCGACCTGAACTCGGCGTACCAGGCCTACCTCGAGTCCGCCCGGCAGCACAAGGACGGCCAGCTGTATCAGCGCGCCGTGGAAATCGGCCGCGCCATCTCGCCCGAACTGGGCCTGACTGCAGCGAAAGCATGGCGCCAGGCATTGCCCCAATCCCGACAGGCCTCGGAATACACGGCAGACATCCTGCTGTCCATGGGCCGTTCGGCCGATCTCGCCGCGCCCTTGCGCAGCGTCATCCAGCTCACGCCCACGCTGCAGCAACCCCAGCTGATGCTGTCGCTGCCTCGCATCATGACCCGACTGCAAGACCGCAACGCGGCAGCCCAGGTCATCGACGACGCCACCCAGCCCTGGCGCCAGCCCCCGCTGGAAATGGCTGAAGCATGGTCGGCCAGCGCAGAAGGCTGGCTGCAGGCCCGGGACGTCAACAAGTCCACGGCCGCCCTGAACAAGGCACTGGCCTTGCGCCCCAATCTCATGAATGCCGGCCTGGTGGCCATTGGCCTGATGGACCTCAACCCGCAGGCCGAGGCCATCGTCAAGCAGCAGCTGGCTCGTCCCGATGCGGCCCCGGTGGTCCGGCTGGCATACGGCCGCCGCCTGGCCGGATTCCAGCGCCTGGAAGAAGCCGCCCAACAGCTCGAACTGCTGCTCAAGGAGCACCCGGAGCAGAACGGCTCGTGGATCACGCTGGCGGCCGTTCGCATGGAACTCAAACAGGTCGACAAGGCGGAAGCCGCACTCAAGCATGTGCTGGATCGCATCAAGAAGGACGACAAGGCCGGCACGGACACCCCCGCCAACACCGCCCCTGACGCCAACGAAATCGACCAGGCTTACCTCTACATGGCTCAGGTGGCCGAGCAACGCAATGACCTTGCTCAGGCCCAGTCGTGGCTGGAGCGCGCCGACCCCAAGAACGAGCGCGTGAACATCCAGATCCAGCGAGCACGCCTGCTGGCCCGCCAGAACAAGGTGCCCGAAGCCCGCAAGCTCATCCATGATTTGCCCGAGACCGAACCACGCGATGCCGTCGTGAAGTACCAGGCCGAGGCGCAGGTGTTGCGCGATGCACATCAACCTGAGGAGGCTTACAAGGTGCTGGGTGAAGCCACCAAACGCTTCCCCGATGACAGTGATCTGGTCTATGACCAGGCCATGCTGGCCGAGAAGCTGCAGATGTTCGCCGAAGCCGAGTCGCTTTTGCGCAAGACCATGGAGATGGCACCGGACAACCCGAACGCCTTCAACGCCTTGGGCTACAGCCTGGCCGATCGCGGCGTTCGACTCGATGAAGCCCGCCAGCTGATCAAGAAGGCGCTGGAGTTGCGACCTGCCGACCCCTTCATCGTTGACAGCATGGGCTGGGTGGAGTTCCGCGCGGGCAACCTGAGCGAAGCCGTGCGCCTGCTGACCTCGGCCTATCAGACTCGCCCTGATGCCGAAATCGCGGCCCACCTGGGTGAAGTCCTTTGGGCCCAAGGCCAGAAGGACGAGGCACGCAAGGTCTGGCAGGACGCCAGCAAGCGCGAACCCGACAACGACACGCTCAAAGAGACCCTCAAACGCTTCCAGGGCAAGCTGTGATCCGTCGCCGTCGCCCACGGATCCTGCTGTGGCTGCTGCCTTTGAGCCTCACCGCATGCGCCAGCCTGCCCGACACGGATCCCATCGCCGCGCAGATGAGGAGCGGCGGCAACTGCGCCCCGGCTGATGCTGCGCCGCCCGCCTTCTCTGCGCTGCAGTTCAACCAGTCATCGCAACCCGTCCCTCGCGCGCGCCCGAAACTGGAACTGCAAGGCCAGATGAGCATCAAGCTGGCGGCCTTTGCCGATCAAGCGGCCAAAGGCCTGAGCCTGGGCTTCTTCTTTTCCGGCAACACGGACGCGGGGCAACTGGACCTCATGACCCTGATGGGCAGCCAGATCGCGCAGGTGAACTGGCAACCGGGCGAAGCCTGGCTCACCAACGACAAGGGTCGCCAACGCTACGACAACCTGGAGGCATTGAGCCTCGCCGCACTCGGCGAAAGCCTGCCCCTGCGCTCCTTGATTCAATGGATGCAGGGCCAGCCCGACCTCGATCTGCCCAGCCTGCCCGGGCCGCAGGCCAACACCTTCACCCAGGAAGGCTGGCTGATCGATACCAATGAACTGCCCGAGAAAAAGCTGCACGCACGCCGTGAAGCCTCGGCGACACAACGCGCCGTCCAGCTCAAGATCTACCTCGATCGTTGAGCCTGCACGCCCCACACCGCCATGCCCAGCCTGCACAACCTGCCCGCGCCGGCCAAGATCAATCTCTTCCTTCATGTGACCGGTCGTCGACCTGATGGCTATCACTTGCTGCAATCCGTCTTCATGCTGATCGACTGGCAGGACACACTGCACATCGAGACCCGCAGCGATGGCCAGTTGAAACGTCACGACATGAATGTGGCGCTGCCGCAGGACGATCTGTGCCTCAAGGCGGCCCGCCTGCTCCAGTCGGAAAGCCGCACGTCGCAAGGGTGCGACATCCACATCCACAAGGAGGTCCCATGGGGGGCCGGCCTGGGCGGTGGCAGCTCCGATGCGGCCACGGTCCTGCTGGCACTCAATCAGCTGTGGGGGCTGAACTGGCCGCGTGCGCGGCTGGAAGCACTCGCCGTGAAGCTGGGCGCAGACGTGCCCTTCTTCGTGCGAGGCCACAACGCCTGGGTCGAAGGCATCGGGGAAGCCATCGCGCCGATCGCGTTGCCGCCCAAGCTGCTCGCCACCCCGCTGGCCCTGCTCAAACCACCGATTGCCGTGCCCACGGTGGCGATTTTTGGCAACCCACTTTTGAAGCGCGATTCAAAGCATGCTATAGTCGCAGACTTTCTTGCAGCGCCCCAGCGCTTTGGCAGAAACGACTTGCAAGCTCCAGCGGAGCACTACAGCAGTCAGATCGGCCAGGCACTGGAAATCATGCAGAAACGCTTCGGCAACAGCCGGATGACGGGCTCAGGCAGCACCGTGTTTTCGTGGATGACCACTGACACACCGCAGCCAGCCAGCTTCCAGCCCGCCGATGTAGGTCTGAATGATCAAGCATGGGTCGGTCGTGTCGCTCACGGTCTGGTTCATCATCCACTGCTTGATTTGCTTGATCCGATCGGTTGAAAAGCCTGATTGATCAGCGAATCAAAATGTGAAGATTTTGAACAACAGCCTTGAACGACACAAAAAACAGGCTATAATGCGAGGCTCTGAACAAGAGTGCAGCTTACAAGGTTGCAGTGCCATGAAGTAGCAATACGGCAAGACACTGTGTCCTGAGTAGGGGAATCGCCAAGTTGGTTAAGGCATCGGATTTTGATTCCGACATACGAGGGTTCGAATCCTTCTTCCCCTGCCAAATAATTCGTTCGGCCCCAGCCGAGCACACACCTGCCCTACACCTTCCGCGAAGGCTTATCTCCTGACCACAGTCAGGCGCTTCTGAGGGCAAGGTGTTGGGCAGATGCTATTTTTGCCATCAGCCCAGACGTCCATCATGCTCTCCGATACCGTTCTGTTCACCGGCAACGCCAATCCGGCGCTCGCTCAGGAAATCGCCTCCAATCTGGGTATCTCTCTGGGTAAGGCCGCCGTTGGCCGCTTCTCGGATGGCGAAACCACGGTTGAAATCCAGCAAAACGTGCGCGGCCGCGAAGTGTTCGTGGTGCAGTCCACCTGCGCCCCCACGAACGACAACCTGATGGAACTGCTGGTCATGGTCGACGCCCTCAAGCGTGCTTCGGCCCAGCGCATCACCGCCGTGATCCCCTACTTCGGCTACGCCCGCCAGGACCGCCGTCCTCGCTCCACCCGCGTGCCCATCTCGGCCCGCGTCGTGGCCGATCTGCTCGAAACCGTTGGTGTCGAACGTGTCCTGACCATGGACCTTCACGCCGACCAGATCCAGGGCTTCTTCCGCATCCCCGTCGACAACATCTACGCTTCGCCTGTCCTGCTGTCGGACCTGCAAGCCAAGAAGTACCAGGATCTGGTGGTCGTCTCCCCCGACGTCGGTGGCGTGGTCCGTGCGCGCGCCCTGGCCAAGCAACTGGGTTGCGATCTGGCCATCATCGACAAACGTCGCCCCAAGGCCAATGTGTCTGAAGTGATGCACGTCATCGGCGAAATCGACGGCCGCAACTGCGTGATCATGGATGACATGATCGACACCGCCGGCACGCTGGTCAAAGCCGCCGAAGTGCTCAAGGAACGTGGCGCCAAGAGCGTGTACGCCTACTGTACGCATGCCGTGTTCTCCGGCCCGGCCATCGAACGCATCAAGAATTCGCACCTCGACGAAGTCGTGATCACCAACACGATCCCCTTGAACGAAGCCGCCAAGGCCACGCCCAAGATTCGTCAACTCACCACGGCCTTCCTGTTTGCGGAAACCATCCGCCGGATCACCGATGGCGAGTCGGTCACGTCCCTTTTCTCGGAACAGAACAACAACTTCTGATCCGTTTCCTGACCGGGGCGCCGCAAGGCAAGTCGGTCTTTTCAAAGCGCCTGGTCGCGGGCGCTATACCAACTTGGAGTACTCCATGAAATTCACCGCTTTTGAGCGTAGCCTGCAGGGGACCGGAGCGAGCCGCCGCCTGCGCAATTCCGGCAAGACACCTGGCATCGTTTACGGTGCCGGCCAAGAGCCAAAGAACATCGAGCTGGACCACAATGCGCTGTACCACGCCATGCGCAAGGAAGCCTTCCACTCTTCCATCCTCGAGATGGAACTGAATGGCAAGGTTGAAAAGGTTCTGCTGCGCGACTACCAGGCTCACCCCTACAAGGCCCTGGTTCTGCACGTTGACTTCCAACGCGTTGACGCCACCACCCGCATCCACAAGAAGGTGCCCGTGCACTTCGTGAATGAAGCCGAGTCTCCTGCCGTCAAGCTGGACAAGTGCATCATCAACCACGTCACCACCGAACTGGAAATCGAGTGCCTGGCTGAACAGCTGCCTGAATTCCTGACTTGCGACCTGAGCAAGGCCGTCAAGGGTCAAGCTTTCGGCGTGGAAGACCTGGGCCTGGCTGCCCACATCAAGGTGCTGACGCACGGCCGCAAGGCACCGACCCTGGCTACCGTGGTCGAGCCCGTGGAAGAAGTCATCGCCGCGCCCGTGGCTGCTGCCGAACCCGCCAAGGGCAAGAAGGGCAAGAAGTAATCACTTCTTCCTTTGCGCTTTGGCAAGTCAAGCCCCGCTCAAGCGGGGCTTTTCTTTTTGTGGATGCCACTCCGATAATCCGCACCCATCATGATTCGACTGTTTGTAGGACTCGGTAACCCCGGCCCGGAATACGAAGACACCCGCCACAATGCGGGCTTCTGGTTCATTGACGACCTGGCTCGTCGCTTTGGCGTCTCGCTGCAGCCCGACCGCGCCTATCACGGCCTGGTGGCACGCGCCAACCTGCCCCAAGGTCCCGTCTGGCTGCTGCAACCGCAGACCTACATGAACCTGTCGGGCAAGTCCGTGGCGGCGCTCGCGCGCTTCTTCAAGATCACACCGGAAGAAGTGCTGGTGGTTCACGATGAACTGGATCTCCTGCCAGGCCAGGTCAAGTTGAAGAAAAGCGGCAGCCATGGCGGCCACAACGGCCTGCGTGACATCCACGCGCAACTGGGCACACCCGACTACTGGCGACTGCGCCTGGGCATCGGTCACCCCGGCCTCAAGCATGAGGTGGCCAACTACGTGCTGCGCAAGCCGCCGCAATCGGAACGCGAAGCCATCTTCAAATGCATCGGCCAATCGCTGGACGCGGTGGACGCCATGCTGGCGGGCGACATGAACAAGGCCGTGACCATCGTGCATGCGCAACCACAACGGCCCAAGCCGCCGCGCAAGGAGATGCCTGACCAGGCTGCGCCCGCCGGGCCAGATTCTGCGGCAGGCCGCAACGAAGCCAGTTGACAGCGCATCAGACGCTGCACGCACAAAAAACAAGGAGGAAATCAACATGAACCATCGCACACCCGCGCCAAAGCAGGGGCAGCCCCATGCCGGTCATCTTCTGTGCTTCTTGATGGCTGTGGTGTTCACAAGCTCCATGGCGCAAACCACGACGAACGACCAGCCGGCCAGGCCAAGCCAGTCCTGGCGCTGCACGGCCACATCCGGCCAGATCAGCTACAGCCAACACCCCTGCGAGGCAGGCGGCGAACTGGTCACACTCAAGGATGCACGCACGCAGGGCCAGCAACGCCAGGCCAAGGACAACAACGAACGAGATGCCAAGCTGGCAAGGCGGATGCAACGCGAGCGCCGGCACGAAGAGCGCATGGCCGCGAAAGAAGACGCCATCAGCCTGTCAGGCAATGGCAAGCCACATGTCATCCGCAGCACGCCCAACACGCATGCACCGGTGCCCATCAGCGACATGACCAGGCCCATCCGCATCAAGTCAAACAAAAAGGCCGCGCCATCTTCGACGCTGCCTTCTGCGGGTACGGCAATCAGGGCGCTGTGAAGCACCGCTGACCGGCTTCAGCCCCCTTCCCTCAAGCTGCTTTTTCCTGCAGTTTGCGGTACTTGGCCCACAACTGGTCCTTGGTTTCCACATGCTCCGGGTTGACCGGGATGCACTCGACGGGGCAGACCTGCACGCATTGGGGTTCGTCGAAGTGGCCGACGCACTCCGTGCACTTGGCTGGATCGATCACATAGATGGTTTCGCCCATCGAGATAGCCTGGTTGGGACACTCGGGTTCGCACACATCACAGTTGATGCATTCGGAGGTGATGGTCAGGGCCATGAACTTCTGCCTGGATGGAGCGACCGAGCCGGCTCAGTCGGCCTTGCGCGACACGCGCTCATGAAGGCGAGCCAGCACGCTGGGCGCCACGAATTTGGACACATCGCCCCCCAGCATCGCGATCTCGCGCACGAACGTGCCGGAGACAAACTGATATTGATCTGACGGCGTCAGGAACACCGTCTCGACGTCCGGCATCAACTGGCGGTTCATGCCGGCCATCTGAAATTCGTATTCGAAGTCGCTGACGGCGCGCAGGCCGCGCACGACCACCTTGCCACCGTTGTTCACAACGAAATCCCGCAGCAAACCCGAGAATGCGATCACCTCCACATTGCCGTAGTCGCGAGCCAGCTCCTTGGCCATGGCCAGGCGCTCGTCAATCGTGAACATCGTGCGTTTGTGGTGCCCTGCCGCTACCGCCAGAATCAGGCGGCCAAACAACTGGCTGGCGCGACGCATCAGATCGGCATGACCCAGGGTCATGGGGTCAAAGGTACCGGGATAGACAGCTGTCAGCGAGGAGGAACTCAATCGGGACTCCGAGGTGATGTGGCTTTGCGCGCAGTGTAAGGCTCAGGCCGCCGGATGCGACTGAATCTCGCCAGCAGCCACGCGTCGAAAAAGGTGAAAGTGCACTGCGCCGGCCTGGCCGTGGCGATGCGGCGCCAGTTGAGCCACCAGATCGGCGTGCTGCGCGGCCTCGGGCAGATCCTGCAAGGCGGCCGGCGACTCCAGGTAGATCCAGCCACCTTCGGGCACGCAATACAGCGCGCCCGCCAATGCCGCCCAGAACAGGGCCTCGTCAAAAGGTGGATCGAGAAACACCAGGTCAAACACACCGGCCTGACGAGGCTGGCGCATCCAGCTCACGGCATCGGCCTGCTGCAGCTTCACCTGCGTGGCCTTCAAGCGGGTCAGCGTGGCTTGCAGGTTGCGAACCAGGGCAGGCTCGCGCTCCAGCAAGGTGACCTCATCGGCGCCTCGCGATGCCGCTTCCAGGCCCAGCGCGCCACTTCCTGCAAAGGCGTCCAGCACCCGCCAGCCCGACAAGTCCTGCCCCAACCAGTTGAACAAGGTTTCACGGACACGGCCAGGCGTGGGACGCAAACCGGCAGACACCGGCACGGGCAGGACCGACCGCTTCCATTGGCCACCAATGAGGCGCACTTCCTGAGCTGCGGTGCGGGCCACCTTCTGAGCGGCCTTCGTCTGTGCACCCTTGATCGGGTCGGGTAGATTGGAACGTGTTGCGCTCATGTTGTCCTGTCGTGCGGTGACGCCTATTGTAAAAAGCGGCGGCTCTTACAATGCACGCATGTTCAGTTTCATCAAGAAAAAGCTGGGATGGGGATCCTCCCAGCCGGAAACCACGTCGGACCAGCCCGCCAAAGAGGCGCCTCAGACGTCGGCACCGGCTCCAGCAGCCTCGCCCGCACCTCAACAGCCTGCGGTGGTCAGCCCCCCTGCCCCGGCTGCCGCAGCCACGCCTGCTGTCACCGAGGACGCGCCCAAAGCACCCGCGCCCGAGCGCCGCTCCTGGCTGGACAAGCTGCGCGCCGGTCTTCGCAAGACAGGCTCCAGCATTGCCCAGGTGTTCACAGGCACCCAGATCGATGACGCCCTGTATGAGGAACTCGAATCGGCCTTGCTGATGGCCGATGCGGGCGTAGCGGCCACAGAGCACCTGCTGACCGACCTCAAGCGCCGCGTCAAGGAAACCAAGGCCACCGATCCTTCACAGGTCAAGAGCCTGCTGATCGATGCCATCACCGAACTGCTCCAGCCACTGGAGAAGTCTCTGGTCGTGGGGCTGCACACCCCCACCGTGATCATGGTGGCTGGCGTCAACGGCGCTGGCAAGACCACCTCCATCGGCAAGCTCACGCGCCATCTCTCTGACGCTGGCCAGAAGGTGCTGCTGGCCGCAGCCGACACCTTCCGCGCAGCGGCCCGCGAGCAACTGCTGGTCTGGGCCGATCGCAATCACGTCGAGATCGTGAGCCAGGAAGGCGGCGACCCGGCGGCCGTGACCTTTGATGCCGTGCAGGCGGGGCGCTCGCGCGGTTGTGACGTGGTCATTGCCGACACGGCCGGCCGCCTGGCCACGCAATTGCACCTGATGGAAGAACTCCGCAAGGTCAAGCGCGTGATCGGCAAGGCCATGGACACGGCGCCGCACGAAGTGCTGCTGGTCGTGGATGGCAACACAGGCCAGAACGCCCTGTCGCAGGTCAAGGCCTTTGACGAGGCCCTGGGCCTGACAGGCCTGATCGTGACCAAGCTGGACGGCACAGCCAAGGGTGGCGTGCTGGCAGCCATCGCCCTGTGGTCACGCGAACGGCATGCCGCCGTGCCGGTCTACTTCATCGGCGTGGGCGAAAAGCTGGAAGATCTGCAGACCTTCAGCGCCCGTGAATTTGCCCAGGCCTTGCTGGCCTGAGGCCTCGCCAGACATACGCGCGGTTGCAATTTCGATCAATCAGTGACGCTGAACGGCGCCCGTTTCCAGCGGCATGGCACTGGAATCGAGATCGTCGAACCAGGTTGAAGGCGGGGGCTCCTTGCGCTCGCCTTCTGGTGTGTCATCGGCATACGACCAGTCATCGAGCTGCAGATCCACCGCCGACTCGTTGACGCTCATGCCGTTCATGGCGCCAATCGGGCTCTGCATGGACGCCACCACGGCAGCCGCCTCGGCATCGCGCCGCGCCACACTGACGTCGTTATAGCCCGATCGGCCTGAGGTGTTGATGGCCGCACCCAGCACGGTCTCGCGGGCCACGGCAGGACCCGGCAAGGCGCCTTCCAGCCAGATGTGAACGGGAATGCGGGCTGCGGCCAGCACCTTGTCCATGCGTGCATGGCGACGCTGGCTGCGTTCCTTTTCCTTGGACATGGGCTGGCGGATCTCCACCACGGCAATCACCTGCGAGGCCATGTCACACACGACCAGGTCGGCACACAGGGAGCCGACACGGCGCAGCCATTCGCTGTACGAATTCTTGGTGGGCACCTTGATGAAACGCGCCACGGGCACCTGAGCCAGGATCACGTGATCCGGCAAGGCCTTGCGCAGAACGTGATAAGCGTCACGCTCCCCGGTGGTCAACACGCGCGTGGCCACGGGCTCCCAGCCGATCAAGGTGTCCAGGTTGTCCGCGGCATCGTCAGACGGCTTGCGGCCAAAGCGCGCCTTGCCTTCCTGGCGAGACTTGGATCTGGGGGCATCGCCTCGCCCTGGGCGGCTGGGTGCCGCCTGGTGATGCCGGCTGTACCACCACGCGCCGGCAATGCCGGCGGACCCCAGAATACCGGCCATCAAAACCGGCCAGGTTGCTACCATGTCCATCATCATTCAGGCCTTCCTGCCCAAGTCCACACCGGGCGCAAACAGCACCCGGCCTCATCAGGCTCATCGGCAAAGGCATGAACCGACTGAAGCCCCAGGTTGCATGCGCAACACATGTCACACACGCTAACAGGGGCCCCCGGCAGGGGTCAATCGGGTTTACAGACAGGGTCGTGACAAGCGGTATCAGCGCCCCATGCCGGGCAGGCCCTTCATGCCGCCCATGCGTTTCATCATCTTGAACAGCCCGCCGCCCTTCATCTTCTTCATCATGGTCTGCATCTGATCGAATTGCGTGAGCAGGCGGTTGACGTCCTGAATCTGCACGCCGGCCCCCTGGGCGATGCGGCGCTTGCGGCTGGCCTTGGTCTTGCCGTCCATCAGCAAGGCAGGCTGGCGGCGCTCCTTGGCCGTCATCGCGCTGATGATGCCTTCCATGCGACGCACGTCTCGCTCGGCCTTGCCCATATCCGCCTGGCCCGCCTTGGCAGCCAGCTCGGTGGGCAGCTTGTCGATAAGGCCGGACAAACCGCCCATCTTCTTCATCTGGCTGATCTGGGCCAGGAAGTCGTTGAAATCGAAGTCGGCACCGGACTTGAACTTGTCAGCCAGCTTTTGGGCGGCCTCGATGTCCACGCCCTTTTGCACTTCTTCAACCAGGGCGACGATGTCACCCATGCCCAGCACGCGGCCGGCATGGCGATCTGCATCAAAGACCTCCAGGCCGTCGATCTTTTCCGAGACACCCGCAAACTTGATGGGCACACCCGTGATCTGGCGCACCGACAGCGCCGCACCACCGCGAGAGTCACCGTCCAGCTTGGTCAGCACCACACCTGTCAGCGGCAAGGCATCCTTGAACGCCTTGGCCGTGTTGACGGCATCCTGACCTTGCATGGCGTCCACCACGAACAGCGTTTCGACTGGCTTGAGCAAGGCATGCAGGTCCTTGATTTCGGCCATCAGGACTTCGTCGATCGCCAGACGACCTGCCGTGTCGAACAGCAGCACATCAAAGTAATGGCGCTTGGCGTAATCGATCGCAGCCAGTGCGATGTCGTGCGGTTTCTGGCTGGGATCAGAGGGGAACCACTCGGCACCGGCCTGCGCGGTCACGGTCTTCAACTGCTCGATGGCGGCTGGACGGTAGACGTCGGCAGAGACCGTCAGCACCTTCTTCTTGCGCTTTTCGATCAGGTGCTTGGCCAGTTTGGCCGTGGTCGTGGTCTTGCCCGCGCCCTGCAGACCCGCCATCAGGATGATGGCTGGCGGTTGCGTGGCGAGGTTGATGTCGGAGATGCCCTCGCCCATTGTGGCGGCCATCTCCTTCTGGACGATGCTGACCAGGACCTGACCAGGCGTCAGCGAGGACACCACCTCCTGGCCCAGGGCTTTTTCCTTGACGCGGGCGATGAAGTCCTTGACGACCGGCAAGGCCACGTCGGCCTCCAGCAGTGCCATGCGGACCTCACGCAACATGTCCTGCACGTTGGATTCGGTGATGCGGGCCTGGCCGCGCATGGTTTTAACCAGGCGACTCAGTCGTTCTGTGAGGTTGGATGCCATGAAATAGCTGCTTGTGCTCTTAAACTCGAGACATGATTTTATCGCCCGCCTTGCTCACGTCTTCCACGTTCTGGCCCAGTTGCCTGGCAGTCCTGGCTTATGTGCTGGCCAGCGCTTGGCCTCTGCCCACAACCGGGCAAGGGCCAGCGCATCATGAAAGACCTGTCTGGGCGGCGCTTTGCCTGGGCTGGTTGGCGCAGGCTGGTGCCATTGTGCTGGATACCGTGGCTTTTGACGGGCCGGTCTGGCATGCCCGCTTCGGATTTGCCCCGGCCTTGTCCGTGACGACCTGGCTGGTACTGGCCGTGTATGCCCTTGAGAACCGTCGACTGGGCCTGCCCACCGTACGCCGCGCCCTGGCCATGCTGGCAGCGATCACCGTCACGCTGGCCTGGCTCTTCCCAGGACAGGCGCACGCCACGGTAGGCTCGCCCTGGGCGCCGCTGCACTGGCTCACCGGCTTCGCGTCATATGGACTGATCGGTGCCGCACTGCTGCACGCGGCCTTGCTCAGGCATGCAGAAAAGCAACTGCGTGCCAAACCCGCGTCTGGGCAGATCCCTTCCCCCGGGCTGCCCGGGCAGGCGCTGGGCATGCCCTTGTTGAGGCTGGAGTCGCTGACCCTGCGCTTTGTGGGCGCCGGTTTCGTGATGCTCAGCCTGACCTTGTTGCTGGGGGCCTTGTTTGCCACGCCCTGGCGCTGGGATCACAAGACCGTTTTTTCCGTGTTGTCATGGGTGGTTTTTGCCGTGCTGCTCATCGGCCGCGCACGATTTGGCTGGCGTGGCAGGCAGGCCGTGCGCTGGCTCGTGGCCGGCTCCACCTTGCTGCTACTGGCCTATGTCGGTTCGCGTTTCGTGCTTGAAGTGGTCCTGCACCGCGCCACCGCAGCCTGAGTCCTCTCACAAGCCCATCATGCTGAAATACCTGTTGCTCGCAGTGGTCATCATCTGGCTGTTCTATTCACCGGCCTTGCGCGGCAAACTTCAAGGTGGCAAGCCACCAAAGGCGCCTGCCCCCAACCCCACGCCGACCAAGGCGGAGAGCATGGTTCAGTGTGCGAACTGCGGCGTGCACCTGCCCGAGGGCGAAGCCCTCAAGGATGGTCACGGGCAACCCTACTGCAGCGCTGCACACCGGCAAGCCGGCCCTGGCCGCGCCTGAACGCCCTCACCCATGCCGCCAACAACGCCTCGCGACTCCCACGCCTCCTGGTTCGGCGCACCGCCAACCGCTGACGCCTGGGTTGATCCCGGCATGACGGAAACGGCCTTTGCCGAAAGCACGCAGGCTTACGCTGCCCCGCAACCGCAGGACAAGAGCCCGCCAGCCAGAAGCGTCAGCGAAAACAACCGGCCCTCCTTCCATCGGATCTACCGCGCCTTCCTGAGTGCCCGCTTTGCGCTGGCCATCGTGCTGCTGGGACTCGTGGTGGGCTCCTGGCTGCTGGGAGGACGCCCGCCCCTGTGGCTTTTCCTGTCCACGGTGGGTTACGCCATCGTCACGGTCGCCTTGCTGACCTTGCCCATCAGGACCGAGGGCAACCGGACCGAGTTGCAATCCCTGAGACCCCGACAAGCACTGGCCAGCGTCGGCCTGGATCTGGCCTTTTTCGCACTGATGCACTATTTCACCGGTAGCGCGGTGAACTCGCAGGCCTTGCTGGTGCTACCCGTGCTGATGGCCGCTGTGCTGATGACGCGCGTCATGGCGCTGGGCGTGGCAGCAGCAGCCACGCTCAACCTGCTGGCTGCGGCCCTGCTGCAAGGTGGCGACAGCGGCAACCTGACTGCCTTGATGACCCAAGCTGGCCTGACCGGCTTCGGCCTGTTCGCCATTGCAGCACTGGCCAGTGAATTGTCTGCACGCCTGGCCAAGGAGGAGCGCAGTGCGCGAGGCAGCCTGGAGCTGGCACGACAACAAGCCCAGCTCAATCGCCTCGTGATTGAAGAAATGACCGAAGGCGTGATGGTGGTGGATAGACAGGGCCGCGTGCGCACCGCCAACCCCGCCGCCCGACGCTTGCTGGCTTCGCAAGGCCTTGTCCCGCCCGCCCCCTTCCAGTTGAGGGGCGTGCCAGCCTGGGCCGATCTGATCAAGGCCGTCGAGCGTGCTCAAGGCAGCCCGCAACGCGCGGAAGACGGGCAGGACGTCAAGCTCCAGTTCGACGATCAGACACAGCGCGACCTGAGGCTGCGCGTACGTTTCACCAAAGGCAAGGGCGGGCGTACCCCCGAAGACATGTGCGTGATGTTGCTGGAAGACCTGCGCGCCGTACGCACCCGCCAGCGTCAGGACAAGCTCGCCGCCATGGGCCGCATGTCGGCCGGCATCGCGCACGAGATACGCAACCCCCTGGCAGCGATCGCCCAGGCCAATGCCCTGCTGGCCGAAGATGCAGCCACAGCCACGCAGAAAAAGCTGACCCAGCTGGTGACGGACAACGTCGGCCGACTCAAGCACATCATCGATGACATCCTGGCCGTGGCCCCCGGCGTGCGCCCGCCCGCACCGGCCATCGATCCGATCGAAACGATCGTGGCCATCTGCAATGACTGGCGCAGCACGCAAGGCCTGGCAAGCGGTGATGAGAGCCTGCTGGACATCGACACCTCCGGCTGCCAGAAGGCCCCCAGCTACCCCCACCTCAAGATCCGCTTCGAACCGGAACACCTGCAACGCGTGCTGGTCAACCTGCTGGACAACGCCTTGCGCTACAACACTGGCGAGCCAGGCGCCATCAACGTGACCCTGCGCTGGATGCCTTCTGCCGACCCGGCGGGCATGTTGATGCTGTCGGTCTCCAATGATGGCGACCCGGTGTCGGCCGATACCGAACGCTCCCTGTTCGAGCCCTTCTTTTCCACGCGCAGCCGTGGCACCGGCCTGGGCCTGTATATTTGCAGGGAACTGTGCGAGCGACACGGCGCCAACATCGACTACCGACTGCACCCTCTTCCCTTGCGCCATCGCAACGAATTCTTCGTCACGGTGCCCGTTGAGCCCTTGGCCGCGACCAACCACACCGCATGAGCAACACAGCCCAACATCGCCTGCTCGTCGTGGATGACGAGCCCGACCTGCGCACCTTGTATGAATTGACCCTGCTGCGCGAAGGCTATGACATCGAAACCGCTGGCAGCGTGGAAGAAGCCCGGCAATTGCTGGCCGAACATGCCTTCAGCGCCGTCATCACCGACATGCGCCTGCCCGATGGCACCGGGCTGGACATCCTGCGGCAGATCGAATCCGAAGGCCGCCGGGAAAAGGCCATCGTCATCACGGCATACGGTTCCGCCGAAAACGCCGTCAGCGCCCTCAAGGCCGGCGCATACGACTACCTGACCAAACCGGTTGACCTCAAACAGTTCCGATCCGTGGTGGCCTCCGCGCTGGGCAGTGCACATCTGCCAGCCGTGCAGAGTCCGACGGCATCCACCTCGGGCCCGACCAGTTCGCCCACCCTGCCCCCCACCATGCTGACGGACAAGAGCCGCACCGCCTTGTCACGGCTGGCGGGCAACAGCGTGGGCATGCAGCAGGTGCGCGTGATGATCGACAAGGTCTCGCGCAGCATGGCGCCCGTGCTGCTCTGGGGCGAATCAGGCACCGGCAAGGAACTGGTGGCGCGCGCCATCCACGACGTCAGCAGTCGCTCGGCACAACCTTTCATCGCCGTGAACTGCGGCGCCATCCCCGAACAATTGCTCGAAGCCGAGTTCTTCGGCTTTCGCAAAGGTGCATTCACCGGGGCAACGGAAGAACGCGAAGGCTTCTTCCAGGCAGCCAATGGCGGCACGCTGTTCCTCGACGAAATAGGTGACCTGCCCCTGGCCATGCAGTCCAAACTGCTGCGGGCGATTCAGGAACGTGCGGTGCGCGCCGTGGGCGCCACGCAGGAGGTTCTGGTGGACGTGCGCATCATCAGCGCCACACACAAGGACCTGCAGGCCGAGGTGCTGGCAGGCCGCTTCCGGCAGGATCTGTTTTATCGGCTCAACGTCATCCAGATCACCTTGCCCGCACTGCGCGAACGGCTGGAAGACCTGCATCAACTCAGTCAACGCATCCTGGAACGCATCGCCCACGAGGCGGGCCAGACCAGCGTGCCGCAGTTGAGCCTGGCCGCGCAATCCGCGCTGTTGAGCCATCGCTTCCCCGGCAATGTGCGTGAACTGGAGAACCTGCTGCACCGTGCGGTCGCACTCAGCGGGCACCACATGCTCGAGCCCGAAGACCTTGGCCTGTCGCAGCCCGAGCCCTCACTGGATCACATCACGATCGAGGTGCCGCCACCGATTCGCGCGACTGCCACGGGGAGAGATGTCGAACCGCCAGAGCAGCACGTCAAGGCCACTTTGCCTACCGACCTGGTCTCGCACCTTGACCAGATCGAACGGGACATCCTCGTGCAAGCGCTGGAACAACACCGCCTCAACCGGACCGCCGCCGGCGCCAGCCTGGGGCTGTCCCTGCGTCAGATGCGCTACCGCATGGCGCGTCTGGGCGTGCAGGTCACGGAGCATGGCATCGTGCTGGGCGAACGCTTCGACCCGGATGCCGATACCGATCCAGCCTGAGACCTCGGTCATGCCTGATTCGCACGTGATATGGCAGGACGGCTGGCTCCAGCATGCCCGCCGCATCCCCTCACCCAACTTCGGCCCACGTCCGGCAGGCACCAGCATCGACCTGGCCGTGGTCCACTCCATCAGCCTGCCGCCCGGCATTTATGGTGGCGACGAGATCGAGCGCCTGTTCACCAATCGCCTGGACTGGTCTGCGCATCCGTACTTTGAACAGATCCGCGGCACCGAGGTGTCGGCGCACTTCGTGATCCGGCGCACGGGTGAGTTGCTGCAGTTCGTGTCCGTGCAAGACAGAGCATGGCACGCGGGTCGTTCCAGTTGGCAGGGTCGAGACAATTGCAACGACTACAGCGTGGGCATTGAACTCGAAGGATTGGAAGACACCCCCTTCGAAGCCGCGCAATATGAAACGCTAGGCAGGCTGCTTGATGCGCTCGCACAACGCTGGCCCGTCACACAGATCGTGGGCCATGAGCATGTGGCACCAGGCCGCAAGCGAGACCCCGGATCCGCCTTTGACTGGGGCCATCTGCAAGCGCTCACAGGGCGCCCCGAAGGCCAGTTTGCCGGCTTGCAAAACCCATCGCAGACTGCCTAAACCGCTTCCCTGTCGGCTGTCATGGCGACTTCCCCCATTGGCGATTTCCCTTGTTTTTCCCCCTGTTCGCGGGGTGGGTGTAAAAAAGCGTTATAGTCACGCCCAGACACTACAGGTAGTGCTTCAAAGCACACCAAACACCAGATATAGTGTCCTCCGCAGTTGGCGATCGGTCACCCCGACCGCCTGATTTCAACAGGCTGAACCCCATCACCAGCCTGGCGATCCTGAAGGGAATTACATGCAAACGTCCACGCCCAGCACCATGCCTACTTCTGCCTCCGTCATGCCCGGCGCATCCGCCGCCGCCATGGCTGTCGAGCCTCGCCAGTCCGCGTACTCGGCCTACCAGATCATCCGACGCAATGGTGCGGTCGTCTCGTTCGAACCCAGCAAGATTGCCGTCGCCCTGATGAAGGCCTTCCTGGCCGTGCACGGCACGCAAGGTGCCGCATCGGCTTCCGTGCGCGAAACCGTGGATGGCCTGACCGAAGCCGTTGTTCGCGGCCTGCTGCGCTCGCGTCCAAGCGGTGGCACCTTCCATATTGAAGACATCCAGGATCAGGTCGAACTGTCCTTGATGCGCGGTGGTCACCACGAAATCGCCCGTGCTTACGTGCTGTACCGCGAGCGTCGTTCGCAAGAGCGCGCCAAGCAGGCCGATGCACAACAGGCTGCCGCCCTGCCCACCCTGACCGTGATCGACCGTGGTCAACGCGTTCCACTGGATCTGGCCCGCCTGCAAGCCCTGATCGTGGAAGCCTGCTCGGGCCTGGGCGATGACGTCAAGGCCGGCCCCATCCTGGCCGAGACCCAACGCAATCTGTACGACGGCGTCTCCATCGACGAGGTCTACAAGGCCGCCATCCTGGCCGCCCGCACCCGCATCGAGCACGACCCCGCCTATACCCGTGCCACGGCTCGCCTGCTGCAACACACCATCCGCCGCGAAATCCTCGGCGATGAAGTGACGCACGCCGAAATGGCCACGCGCTACGCCGAGTACTTCCCTCAGTTCATCAAGAAGGGTGTGGAAGCCGAGCTGCTGGATGACCGCATGCAGCAGTTCGACCTGGCCCGCCTGGGCGCCGCGCTCAAATATGAGCGCGACCTGAACTTCGACTACCTCGGCCTGCAGACCCTGTACGACCGCTACTTCCTGCACCACGAAGGCAAGCGCATTGAAATGCCGCAAGCTTTCTTCATGCGCGTCGCCATGGGCCTGGCCCTCAATGAAATCGACCGCGAAGCACGCGCCATCGAGTTCTATGAACTGCTGTCCTCGTTCGACTTCATGTCGTCGACCCCCACGCTGTTCAACTCCGGCACCCGTCGCTCGCAACTGTCGTCGTGCTACCTGACCACCGTGCCCGATGACCTCGACGGCATCTACGAAGCCATCAAGGAAAACGCCCTGCTGTCCAAGTTTGCTGGCGGCCTGGGCAACGACTGGACGCCAGTGCGCGCGCTGGGCTCGCACATCAAGGGCACCAATGGCAAGTCGCAAGGCGTGGTCCCCTTCCTGAAGGTGGTCAACGACACCGCTGTGGCCGTGAACCAGGGTGGCAAGCGCAAGGGCGCCGTCTGCGCCTACCTGGAATCGTGGCACCTGGACGTTGAAGAGTTCCTGGAACTGCGCAAGAACACCGGTGACGACCGCCGTCGTACCCACGACATGAACACGGCCAACTGGATCCCCGACCTGTTCATGCGCCGCGTGATGGAAGGTGGCGACTGGACCCTGTTCTCGCCCGCCACCTGCCCTGATCTGCACGACAAGTTCGGCAAGGCATTCGAAGAGGCCTACACCGCCTACGAAGCCAAGGCTGACCGCGGCGAGATCAAGCTGTTCAAGCGCGTGAAGGCCACGGACATGTGGCGCCGCATGCTGTCGATGCTGTTCGAAACCGGCCACCCCTGGATCACCTTCAAGGACGCCTGCAACGTTCGCTCGCCTCAACAACACGTTGGCGTCGTGCACTCGTCGAACCTGTGTACCGAGATCACCCTGAACACCAACGGTGGCGAAATCGCCGTGTGCAACCTGGGCTCGGTCAACCTGGCTCAGCACATCAAGGATGGCATGATCGACCAGGAGAAGGTCAAGAAGACGGTGAAGACGGCGATGCGCATGCTCGACAACGTCATCGACATCAACTACTACGCCGTCAAGAAGGCACGCGACTCCAACCTGCGTCACCGCCCCGTCGGCCTGGGCATCATGGGCTTCCAGGACGCGCTCTATCAATTGCGCACGCCTTACGCCAGCCAGGAGGCGATTGAATTTGCCGATCGCTCGATGGAAGCTGTCTGCTACCACGCCTACTGGGCCTCGACCGAACTGGCTGAAGAGCGCGGCCGCTATTCCAGCTACCGTGGCTCGCTGTGGGATCGCGGCATCCTGCCGATCGACTCGCTCAAGCTGCTGGCCGAGCAACGTGGCGGCTACGTTGAAGTCGACACCTCGACTTCGATGGACTGGGATGCCCTGCGTGCCCGCATCGCCATGTTCGGCATGCGCAACTCCAACTGCGTGGCCATCGCGCCGACCGCCACCATCTCCAACATCATTGGTGTGGACGCTTCGATCGAGCCTTCTTTCGGCAACCTGTCCGTGAAGTCCAACCTGTCGGGTGAATTCACCGTGGTCAACGAGTACCTGGTGCGCGACCTGAAGAAGCTGGGCCTGTGGGACGACGTCATGGTCATGGACCTCAAGCACTTCGACGGTTCGCTGCGCCGCATCGACCGCGTGCCTGAAGAGCTCAAGAACCTGTACGCCACCGCTTTCGAAGTCGAACCGGTGTGGCTGGTTGAAGCCGCGTCGCGTCGCCAGAAGTGGATCGACCAGGCGCAGTCGCTCAATATCTATATGGCAGGCGCATCGGGCAAGAAGCTCGACGAGACCTACAAGCTCGCATGGGTGCGTGGTCTCAAGACCACCTACTACCTGCGCACCATCAGCGCCACGCATGCAGAGAAGTCGACCGTGTCTCGCGGCCAGCTCAATGCCGTGTCCAACATGGTGGGTGGCGGCATGAACGCTGCACCGCAGCAAGCACAAGCACCTGCTGAAGTGGCACAGGCCGAACCTGCGACCGACATCAAGTTCTGCTCGATCGACAACCCCGATTGCGAAGCTTGCCAATGACCATGAGTTGCGAGTGATCAATGCACGATGACTCGCACTTCATCAACATGAACAACAAGGCCTCAACATCTCCATCAAGGTGTGAGGCCTTGTTCAACTGATGACCTTTCAGCGTCTTCTTGATGCATTTCGATGCAAGCCCGCAACAACCACGGGCCTTTCATGTCAAGAAGTGCTTGGTGTTTTTAACAACACCCTTTCATAATCCGACTCCATAGGATGTTCACCATGCTGGTCTGGGAAGACGACTCCTCCAACTCATCTTCAATGCCCATCGGTTCTGTGCCCTCTTCGCTTGGCGATGCACGGAACACGGCCTCGTCACCTCTCGCGACTGGCCAGGCAAGCATTGCATCCGGCGCACCAGGCGCAAGCACCATGCCCTCCACCACACCGACACCCACAGCCCCCATTGGTGGCTCGACGCGTCGTGTGAACGTGGCCGACAAGCGCATCATCAATGGTCAGACCGACGTCAACCAGCTGGTGCCTTTCAAATACAAGTGGGCCTGGGAAAAGTATCTGGCCACCTGCGCCAACCACTGGATGCCACAAGAAGTGAACATGTCTCGCGACATCGCCTTGTGGAAGGACCCCAATGGCCTGAGCGAAGACGAGCGCCGCATCATCAAGCGCAACCTCGGCTTCTTCGTCACGGCCGACTCGCTGGCTGCCAACAACATCACGCTGGGCACCTATCGCCACATCACGGCGCCCGAGTGCCGCCAGTTCCTGTTGCGTCAGGCTTTTGAAGAAGCCATCCACACCCACGCCTATCAATACATCGTTGAATCGCTGGGCCTGGATGAGTCCGAAATCTTCAACGCCTATCACGAAGTCCAGTCCATCCGCGACAAGGACGAGTTCCTGATCCCCTTCATCGAAGCGATCATGGACCCGAACTTCAAGACCGGCACGATGGAGACCGATCAGACGCTGTTGAAGTCGCTGATCGTGTTCGCCTGCCTGATGGAAGGCCTGTTCTTCTACGTGGGTTTCACCCAGATCCTGGCACTGGGTCGTCAGAACAAAATGACGGGCGCCGCCGAGCAATATCAATACATCCTGCGCGATGAATCGATGCACTGCAATTTCGGCATCGACCTCATCAACCAGCTCAAATTGGAAAACCCACATCTGTGGACGGCGCAATTCAAGGCTGAAATCAAGGCGCTTTTCATTAAAGCTGTGGAACTTGAATACCGATACGCTGAAGACACCATGCCGCGTGGCGTGCTGGGCTTGAACGCGTCCATGTTCAAGGGCTACCTGAGATACATCGCGAATCGTCGCGCCACGCAGATTGGTCTGGAAGAGTTGTTCCCCAATGAAGAGAACCCCTTCCCCTGGATGAGTGAAATGATTGATTTGAAGAAGGAACGCAACTTCTTCGAGACCCGAGTTATTGAATACCAGTCGGGCGGTGCCCTGTCCTGGGATTGATTCCTCAGTGCCGCAAAGAGTGCACAAGAGCAAAAGGATCAACCCGGATATGTCCACCCGACCTACCCCATTCATCACACCGCGCTCAGATCCTAGGGGGCGATGGGTGATGGATCCCTGTACTGCAATCCGCAGTGCAGTGCTCTTTGCAACTTGATCAAGGAGATCCGTATGGCAACTGCAAAAAAAGTGGCACCCAAGAAGGCTGCCCCGGCTAAGAAGGCCGCTGTGAAGAAGGCCGCGCCCGCCAAGAAGGCCGCCGTGAAGAAGGCCGCTCCTGCCAAGAAGGCAGCAGTGAAGAAGGCCGCTCCTGCCAAGAAGGCAGCAGTGAAGAAGGCTCCAGCCAAGAAGGCTGCAGTGAAGAAGGCCGCACCGGCCAAGAAAGCTGCCGTCAAGAAGGCGCCTGCCAAGAAGGCTGCAGTGAAGAAGGCTGCACCTGCCAAGAAGGCTGCCGTCAAGAAGGCCGCACCGGCCAAGAAGGCTGCTGCCAAGAAGGCCCCGGCGAAGAAGGCTGCTGCGAAGAAGCCTGCTCCCGCCAAGCCTGCCCCTGCTGCCCCCAAGAAGGCCGCTGCCCCAGCCGCGAAGACCACGCTGAGCCCTCAAGCTGCGTGGCCCTTCCCGACCGGCAACAAGCCCTGATTCAAGCAACTGAATCGGCATCTGTCTGATCCCAGGACAGGCAGATGTTTCCCAACCCGGCTTCGGCCGGGTTTTTCATTTTCAGTGTCCTTGCGGCATCATGGCGCCCGACATGACCACGCCTGCCCCATCTTCATCTTCATGGCCCTGCATGCGCCTGGACGGCAAAGGCAAGGACCAACGCGTCGTGCTCGACATCAGCGTCTCACCCAACGCCAGGAAAACAGAGCTGGTCGGGTGGCACGATGGCGCCCTGCGCATACGCCTGTCCGCCCCACCGGTTGACGGTGCAGCCAATGACGCGCTGCGCAAATGGCTGTCCAAGGAGCTGGGCATCCCGCAAAACCAGGTCGAACTTCTGCGCGGCGCATCCGGCCGACGCAAGCAATGGGCACTGTGTATCGAGCCACAGAAAGTCGAAGCTTGGCTGGCTGTACAAACCACATTGCAAAACAGCTGACCCCGCGTTTGGGCAGTCCTCTTTCATCACCCCTTAATCAAGCGCTACCCCGACAGGCGCGGCAGGGCTACAGTCCTTCCATGCCGTCAGCGTCTAGCCCTGCGCCCGGCCAGGAAGTTCCAAAGGGGCCGGAGAGCAAGGACATGTCCCACCCCAACACCCCCGATTCCAGCCAGAACCAGTTGCTGGAAGTCCAGGCCGCCCTGTTCAGCCTGCGCGATGGTCTGATGAATCTGAAGATGTCCCTGCAGGAACTGGCCTTCATGACCGATGAAACCGCCCAGCGCGAGGCCATGACCGAAGCTGAAAACCTGATCATGCGTCTGCGCGGTTGAATCCCCGCGGATAAAGGCATCAAAAATACGTAAAGGGCCGCGGCTTGCCTTAAGCTACGCGGTTTGATCCAAGTTACTCGCTTCAAGCGAGCGCGCCATGGCCCAGTACGTTTTTACAATGAACCGCGTCGGGAAGATCGTCCCCCCGAAGCGTCAGATCCTCAAAGACATCACCCTGAGTTTCTTCCCGGGCGCCAAGATCGGCGTGCTGGGTGTGAACGGCTCCGGCAAGTCCACCTTCCTGAAGATCATGGCAGGCGTGGACAAGGACATCGAGGGCGAAGCCGTCCCGATGCCCGGCATCAAGATCGGCTACCTGCCTCAGGAACCCCAACTCAACCCCGAACAGACCGTTCGCGAAGCGGTTGAAGAAGGCATTGGCGGCGTGCTGGCTGCCAAGAAGCGCCTCGATGAGGTGTATGCCGCTTACGCCGAACCCGACGCTGACTTTGATGCACTGGCCGCCGAACAAGGCGAGCTGGAAGCCATCATCGCGGCCGGCGGCTCCGAGAACACCGACCTGCAACTCGAACTCGCCGCCGATGCGCTGCGCCTGCCCGCCTGGGATGCCGTCATCGGCAACCTGTCCGGTGGTGAAAAGCGTCGTGTTGCCCTGTGCCGCCTGCTGCTGTCCAAGCCCGACATGCTGCTGCTCGACGAACCAACCAACCACTTGGACGCCGAATCCGTGGACTGGCTGGAGCAGTTCCTGCAGCGCTTCTCCGGCACCGTGGTGGCCATCACCCACGATCGCTACTTCCTGGACAACGCCGCCGAGTGGATCCTGGAACTGGACCGTGGCGCAGGCCACCCCTACAAGGGCAATTACTCCGACTGGTTGGAAGCCAAGGAAAAGCGCCTGGAACAGGAACAGCGCACCGAAGACGCCCGCACCAAGGCACTGAAGCAGGAACTGGAATGGGTTCGCAAGAACACCAAGGGTCGCCAGGCCAAGAGCAAGGCCCGTCTGGCCCGCTTCGAAGAACTGAGCGACGTCGAATACCAGAAGCGCAACGAGACGAACGAAATCTTCATCCCCGTGGCCGAACGCCTGGGCAATGAAGTCATCGAGTTCAAGAACGTCACCAAGTCTTTTGGCGACCGCTGCCTGATCGACAACCTGAGCTTCAAGGTGCCTGCAGGCGCCATCGTCGGCATCATCGGCCCCAACGGCGCCGGCAAGTCCACGCTGTTCCGCATGATCCAGGGCGTCGAGACGCCGGACAGCGGCGAAGTCACCATCGGCAAGACCGCTCAACTGGCCTTTGTGGACCAGAGCCGTGAAGGCCTGGCGGCCGACAAGACCGTGTGGGAAGACGTGTCCGGTGGCCTCGACAACATCGTGGTCGGCAAGTTCGTGATGCCTTCGCGTGCCTACATCGGTCGCTTCAACTTCAAGGGCAACGACCAGCAGAAGCTGGTGGGCAATCTGTCCGGTGGTGAACGTGGTCGCCTGCACCTGGCCAAGACACTGGCTCAAGGCGGCAACGTGCTGATGCTCGACGAACCCTCCAACGACCTGGACGTCGAAACCCTGCGTGCACTGGAAGACGCCCTGCTGGAGTTTGCCGGCAGCGCCATGATCATCTCCCACGATCGCTGGTTCCTCGATCGCATCTGTACGCACATCCTGGCCTGCGAAGGTGATTCGCAATGGTTCTTCTTCGACGGCAACTATCAGGAATATGAAGCCGACAAGAAAAAGCGCCTTGGTGAAGAAGGTGCGCGCCCCAAGCGTGTGCGTTTCAAGCCCATCCGCTGATCCATTTGCTGAATCACTTCATGCACCACATCAAAGCCCGTCGCCGACGGGCTTTTTTTTCGTCACTTTCGCTTGCCATTCGGGGGCTATCCCTAGGGTTTACGTCAGAGGGGGCACCCCCTGCGGGGGCTAGAATTTCGAGGAATTTTTGGCATTGGCAGATGCGCCCAAAGTGCTCAGTGAAAACTGGTGACACAAACGATTCAGGGACCCGGGTGAAGGTTTGCCAAGTGACAAATAAACAGAACCTTGCCCCATACCGGCCCTGGCCCCGAAGCCGGTAAATACTGACGATTCTTGCTGGAGACTTCTTGATGACCCCTCGGATTACCCGCCTGCTCGCATCAACCGCCGTGGCCGTTTCGGCGCTGACCATGGGTGGTTGCGCCCTGATCGAGTCCAATGTGAGCGGCACGACACTCAGCATTCTGGAAGATGGCTTCACGCCTCCCACCCTGCAAGGTCGCGACGTTGAAATGGCTTGCAGCTTTGCGATGGTCAACGGCCCCCTGGTCGGTGCTGCTCGCAATTTCTATGGTGACCCTTCCCTGATGGAATCGGTGCTGATGTCCTCGGCTGGCGTGTGCTCCGAGAACCAGGCCATCGCCGAAGAAATGCGCTACTTGCGCGCTGCCCGTGAAAAGCGCGCCGACGAAGCCCAGGACGCTCGCATCGCCCAGAAGCGCCTGCTGGCCGTCGCTGCAGAGCGTCAGTACACCGCCTTCTACCGCATGCGCAACAAGCTGGAGCAGAAGTACTTCTTCAAGTACGGCTCAACCTGCCCCGCCTTCAAGCGTGACTTTGACGAACTGGTGTACCTGCTGGGCTCTGTAGCCGGCCTGCAAGCCATGCAGAACGACATCGCCGCTCAACAGGTCGTGGGCGTGCCCACCGACACCGCGCCGCTGGTTGAAAAGGCCATGAACTGCCTGGACAACAACAAGTGGTGGGGTGCGCCTCAGGCCGCTCGCGCTGCCGTGTGGAGCATCCTCCCCGGCGGCTCTGACGGCAAGGACGTCAAGGGCACGTTCGACGTCTCCATGAAGCTCGGCGAACTCGCTGGCGTGCGCCTGTCCCACGTGATGGCCGCCGTGGCCTATCAGTCGCTCGATGACAAGGCCGCCGTGCGTCAGATCATCAAGCGCTTCACAGCCAACAAGGACTTCAAGCCCAACGCCGACTATCGCCTGATCGACGCCATTGCCCAATCCCAGCTGATGAACGTGTCCGACCGCATGTGGACACAAGGTGCAGGCACCCGCACCCCGATCGCCAGCCTGGGCAAGTTCTGGGATGAGAAGGCCGTCGACATCGACGCCGACAGTTTTCTCAAGTGATTGATGTCGGTTAACGATAGATCATGCCAAGGGAATTCCCTTCCCCCGTGTGTGTGGGAAGGGGTTTACCTCAAGAAACCGTTGACCAGATATAGTTACAAAGCTGACGATACAGATCACGACAAGTGATCGATTTTGTGTGCCGGAAAAGCGGCAGAGTACAGGGGACCCTCAGCGGCCCCCTGGCTTTTTTTTGGTTCCGAGGAGACATGATGAAGTTGGTCAAGAAATTGGGCAAAACCAGCCTGGCCGTGCTGGTGGCAATGGGTGCCGCCACGTCTGCCCAGGCTGCGCAGAAGGTTTGCGTTTACGACTTGCTGGGTACCGCCGGCGACCTCTTCAACATGGCCAAGGACTATGCCGTCGCCATGCAGAAGTACGGCGCCAGCGTCGAGCTCAAGGGTTACACCGACGAGCGCGTTGCCTCGGAAGACTTCCGTACCGGTCAATGTGATGGCGTGATTGCCACCGCCTTCCGCACACGCCAGTTCAACGCCGTGGCCGGCTCCATCGACACCCTCGGTGCCACCACCATCGTCAAGGACGGCAAGATCGACATCGCCGCCAGCTACGACGTGGTCCGCAAGATCATCCAGACTTACGCATCGCCTGCTGCGTCGAAGTACATGATCGACGGCAACTATGAAATCGGCGGCATCACGCCGCTGGGCGCCGCCTACCCGATCCTCAACGATCGCAAGATCAACACGGTCGAAGCCCTGGCTGGCAAGCGCATTGCCTCGTTCGACTATGACAAGGCTCAGGCCGTGATGATCCAGCGCATCGGTGCACAACCGGTGTCGGCCGACATCACCAACTTCTCCACCAAGTTCAACAACGGCTCGGTGGACATGATTGCAGCCCCCACCATGGCCTACAAGCCGCTGGAGCTCTACAAGGGCATCGGCAAGACCGGTGGCATCACGCGCTTCCCGATCATGATCCTGACCTATCAGGTCGTGCTCAACAAGACCAAGTTCCCTGAAGGCTTCGGCGAGAAGTCGCGCGAATACTGGTCCAGCCAGTTTGACCGCGCACTGCAGCTGATCAAGCAGGCCGACGCCAGCATCCCTCCAGCCGCCTGGATGGAACTGAGCTCCGAGAACTCGTACAAGTACACCTTGATGCTGCGTGAATCGCGCATCGACATCGCGCAAAAGGGCCTCTACGACAAGGTGGGCCTGCGGATCATCAAGAAGATCCGCTGCAACGTGAACCCGGCTGACCCCGAGTGCTCAACCAAGTCAGAAGTAGAGTGGAAGTGATCCAGGCAGAGGCAGCCTGACCAGGCTGCCATGCAGTACTGCTGATACCGCCGAGGGGCCACCTGGCCCTTCCCCTTTGGACGGCTGATCAACACAAGGTCAGCACAGTCGCGTGATTGCCAATGAACACCCCTGACTCCCGAAAGATCCTGGGTCGAACCTTCCTCGAATGGTTCTCCAGCCTGCCCGTCTTTGCCCTGCTGTTGCTGACGCTGATCGTCGGCACGGGTGAGATGGTTCACGGCCAGTTGCTGAAACTGGGCGAATCCATGTTTGGTGACTCCCAGGCGCAGGTGCAGTATTTCATGCTGCGGGCCGAACCCACCAAACCCGACTGCGACGCCAATGTCAACGTCGATGCAGAACTGGCCAAACAACTGGCCGCACCCGCAACCAAGGGTGACGACATCGACGACATCTTCGGCGAGCAGAAGGCGGCCGATCCCGAGGTGCTGCGCAAGTCGATCGAGCAGGCCCTGACCATCTGCAAGGCCAAGCACGACATCTACAACAAGGTCCTGCAACACCAGACACCTCAGGTCAAGGCTTACCGTACGCTGGAAACCAGCTTCTTCGGCCTGTTCCAGGTGGGCACCGACAACCGGCCGCTGATCCTGTTGCTGATGGTGGCGATCGCCGCCATCACCACGACACTGGGCTTCCACCACATCGGCATCCGCCCCGGTCACTACACCAAGGACTACCTGCTGCAATCGGTATCCCAGGTGGTTTCATCGGGTTTGCTGTTGTTCTCGGCAGTGCGCTACTACCAGATCCTGCAAGGCTCCGGCGTGCCCATCGAACACCCGCTGATCCATTACATCTGGATGGCCTTGTTCACCATCCTGCTGCTGATCAACGTCAAGCGCGTGATCATGCCGGTCAAATCACCCCACGGTGAAGGTGACTGGTCCGGCGCCTTCCTGGCCATCCCGCTGTATGCACAGATGGCCACCGTGGCTGGCCTGTACTTCCTGATCAAGGGTCACCATGCAGGCCTGGCCATCTACATCAACCAGTTGATGGAACTGCCCAGCATCTTCATGAACCTGGGCCTGTTCATCTGGGCCGGCATGCTGCTCAAGCAAAGCCGCATCGTCGACATGTTCATGAACGTGCTGCGTCCATGGAACCTGTCCCCACAACTGCTGACCTACATCATCCTGATTGGGGCCTCGTTCGCGACGGCCTACACCGGCGCATCGGGTATCTTCGTGATCGCCGCTGGCGGCATCATCTATCACGAGGTGCGTGCCTCAGGTGGTTCGCGTCAGTTCGCGCTGGCCGCCACGGCCATGTCCGGTTCGCTGGGCGTGGTGCTGCGCCCCTGCCTGCTGGTGGTGTTCATTGCCGCGTTGAACAAGCAGGTGACCACATCCGGCCTCTACCACTGGGGCTTCTATGTGTTCCTGCTGACATCCACGCTGTTCTTCCTGGCTTCTCAGATGCTGCGCACCGAACGCGCCAACATCGAGTCGCCGATGGTGGCCATCCCCGCGATGATTCGCCAGTGCGTGCCGCTGCTGCCTTACGTGTTGCTCGTGATCGCCATCGTGGCCATCTATGAGTTCGCGCTGGAAACCAAGCTCAATGAAATCACGGCGCCGACCATCATGCCGGTGCTGCTGATCCTGATCCTGGTCTACGACAAGATGACCAACAGGGGCAAGGCAGAGATCACGCCTGACTACGCCAGCCACCGCCAGGACGGCGTCGAGACCTCGATCCGCTACGCCACGAACGAGACCATCGGCCACATCGGCGCCCTGCTCAGCCTGATGACGCTGTCGCTGGCCATGGGTGGCGTGATCGAACGCTCCGAAGTCATGGGCTTCTTCCCCAAGGTCTTCGAGAATCACTGGACGGCGATGGCCTTCCTGGTGGTGACCAAGGTGATCCTGGGCATGATCATGGATCCGTTCGGTGCTGTGGTGCTGGTGTCGGGCACGCTGGCTCCAATCGCTTACGCCAACAACATCGACCCGCTGCACTTCTGGATGATGACGCTGGTCGCGTTCGAGCTGGGTTACCTGCTGCCACCTGTTGCGCTCAATCAGTTGCTGACGCGTCAGGTGATTGGCGAAGAGGAAGTGACGGAAGCCGACGACGAAGTGAAGCACCTGGGCTTCTACCGTCGCTACGAACGCTGGGTCCTGCCGCTGGCCGTGATCACGGTTGGTCTGGTGGTGGTGTCGTTCGGCCCGCTGCTGATTCACGACTACCCTGGTCTGGCTTTCGTGAAGGACTGGTTCCCTGCGCCAGCACAGTAATACGCCAAGCGCATAACCAAATATGAACCCGGCTGAATGCACCGCATCAGCCGGGTTTTTTCTTGGTTTCACACAGGCTGACTGCCATGGTGTCAGTGGTATGGTCCCAACCCATGATGCGATTTGCCCGACTCTCCGAGAACGCCACCCAGCGACAGCCTTTTGCCATGAACCGGGCGCCCAACCCGCTGTTCAGCGCCGTCTGGCTGACACTGGCACTCAGCGCTTGCAGCACGCTCAATGGCGCAGGCAAGCCCGGCCCCGCACCTGCTACACCCACGCCGCAAACCGCAACGGTTTCAACTCAAGCCAATGGCAGCGCGTCAAACGCGCCAGCGCCCCAACAACCGCCGTTTGACTCGGTCATCAAGGGCGCCGATCGCCAGGAGGGCCTGCTGCCCATCTGGAAGCGTCAGGACAAGGTCTGGATCGAGCTGTCGCCCGAGGCCTTCGGCAAACCGTTCTTCCTGTCTCCCAAGCTGGCTTCCGGCATCGGTGAAGCCGGCGTCTTTGGCGGGCTGATGCAAAGCCGTTGGGCGCAGGTTGGCCGTCCGCAATGGGTCGAGTTCCGCAAGGTGCAGCAGCAGGTGCAACTGCTGGCCATCAACAGTGCCTACACGGCCCAGAAGGGCACGCCCCAAGCGCGGGCCGTGCAGGCCGCGTTCTCGCCCAGCTTGCTGGGCAGCGTGCCGCTTGCCAGCGCACCCCACGCCAAGTCGGGTGCCGTCCTGATCGAAGCGAACGCCCTGCTGCTGAGCGATCTGCTGGGCGTGGCGCAACACCTGCAGCGTACCTATCGCCAGAGCTATGGCCTGGACGGCCGCAACTCCTTCCTGCAGGAGGCTCGCTCGCAAAATAGCGCGCTCGTGTTCGAGGTGTCTCAGCATTTCGCAACGGCCGGCATCGCGGCGGGCCCAGGTGTACCGGGCACGCCAATGTCTTCCGTGCCCTTGTCCGTGCCGGATCCGCGCAGCATGTTCATCACCGTGCACTACAGCCTGTCTGCCCTGCCTGACAAGCCCATGAGCACGCGTGCGGCCGATCCCCGCGTAGGCTACTTCACCACGACCGTGGCAGACTTCACGGACGATCTGGCGCGCACGCCGCGCCAACGCTATATCAACCGCTGGCGCCTGGAAAAGAAGGATCCTGCAGCGGCCTTGTCCGAACCGGTGCGCCCCATCGTGTTCTGGCTGGACCCCAGCATCCCCGATGCCTATCGGCCCACCATCACCGAAGGCATCCTGGAATGGAACAAGGCCTTTGAGGCCATCGGCTTCAAGAACGCCATCGAAGTCCGAACACCACCGACGGACAAGCCCTTCGACACGCTCGAAACAGGCCACACATCCATCCGATGGATGACCAACTCCGGTCCGGTCTTCGGTGCCATCGGCCCTACGCATGTGGACCCTCGTACCGGTGAGATCCTGGACGCCGACATCGCGCTGGAAAGCCTGTCTTCGCGCTCGATTCGCACTGTGCGCAGCCAGTTCATATCCGCCAACAACCAGACACAGACCGAGCCCTTGTCACCCGATGCCTGTCAGCACGGACAAGAAGCCTCGGAGCAACTCGGCCTCGCCCTGGACGTGCTGGAAACCCAGGGTGTGCTGGATCCAGACAGCCCACAGGTCAAGGAGTTCGTGCTGGCCTACATCAAGGACACCACCATGCACGAGGTCGGGCACACGCTTGGCTTGCGCCACAACTTCCGGGCGTCGCGCTGGCACACCGCCCAGGAGCTGACCGACCCTGAACTGACTCGAACAAAAGGCAACAGCGCCTCGGTGATGGACTACGCGCCCATCAACCTGCCCATGCCGGGCCAACGCGCGGGTGCCCCTTTCCAGACCACCCTGGGGCCCTACGACTACTGGGCCATCGAGTACGGCTACAAAGCCCTGCCCGAGGACGCTGCGGCGGCCAGGAAAACCCTGCAGGACATCGCGCAGCGCAGTGCCGACCCAGCGCAAACCGATGCCCTTGCTTTTGGCACAGACGAAGACAACGCCCTGGGGCTGGACCCCCAATCGCTTGTGTTCGACCTGGGCAATGACCCGGTCGCTTTTGCCCGCACCCGCCTGGCCATCGTGCAGGACCTCTTCCAGCGCCAGAGTACGCGCACCTTGACGCCGCAGGACGACGTGACCTTGCTGCGCCGCAGTGTGAGCTACGGTCTGCGTGACATGGCACGGACCAGCCAGATCTTGCTGAGGCAGGTTGGTGGCGTGGTCACACGCCGTGATGCGCCGGGCAGTGGTCGCGACCTGCTGGACCCGCTGCCCTCGTCACAGCAGCGCGCCGCGTTGGACTTGCTGTTGAGCAGCTTCCTGTCGCCACAGGCGCTGAACCTGCCCCCTGCACTGCTGCGTCGCCTCGCGCCTGATTACCTGGACCGCCAGGAAGGTGGAGACGGGCACACCGGCGTCCCCACTGACTTCTCGTTGGCAGAGCAGATGCTGGTGCTGCAACGTGATGTGCAGGGTTACCTGATGAGCGAAGCACTGGCAGAACGCCTGCTCGACAACATCGACAAGACGCGCGACAAGGACAAACAACCGCTGACCGTGCGCGAGTTGCATCGCACGCTGATGGAGGTGGTCTGGTCTGACAAGGCCCTGCCACCTGGCACCGAAAGCGCTCGGCGCAATCTTCAGCGCGATTACGTCAACCGCCTGGCTGCGACCATCGTGCGCAGCACCAGCCCACGCGCCGATGTGCGCGCCATCTTGCGACAACAGGCGATCAAGCTGCTGCATCAACTGAAGGCCGAGCGTGGCGGCGATCCCAACAGCACTGCCAGCGCGCATCGCCAGGATTGCATCGACACCCTGAGCAGCGCCTTGCAGGCCAGCGTCGTACGGACCGCGCCCTGATCTACTGACAAGCACCACAAAAGGGCCGCCCATCAGAGGGGCCAACATGCTGGCTTCCCGCCCTGACAATAGCGGGACGCCAGCTTGAAGATCGATATGGACCTGCCCACCTTGTTTTCCGAATCAGGTCCGCTCGCGCGTGCCTTTGACGGCTACCGTGTGCGGACCGAACAGATTGAAATGGCCCAAGCCATTCAGGAGGCGATCCGCCAGGCCGGCACGGTGGTGCTGGAGGCCGGCACCGGCGTAGGCAAGACGGCGGCCTATCTCGTGCCCGCGCTGCTGGAAGGCGGCAAGGTCATCGTGTCGACCGGCACCAAGGCCCTGCAGGATCAGCTCTACCACCGCGACCTGCCTGCCGTGCGGGACGCACTGGCCATCCCCATCAAGACGGCCTTGCTCAAGGGTCGCAGCAACTACCTGTGCTGGCACCACCTGGACCGCGCCAATCAGGATGCCACCTTGCTGGGCAGCAAGCAGGAGGTGCGTGACCTCAGCCTGATCAACCGCTTCATCCACCTCAGCCCGACGGGCGACAAGGCCGAGTGCACGCAAGTGCCCGAACACGCCACGATCTGGGCGCGGGTGACGTCAACGCGCGAGAACTGTCTGGGCAGCGAGTGCAAGCACTACAACGACTGCTTTGTCATCAAGGCCCGCCGTGAAGCGCAAGACGCCGATGTGGTCGTGGTCAACCACCACCTCTTCTTTGCCGACCTGATGCTGCGCGAAGAAGGTGTGCCCGAGCTGCTGCCCAATGCACAGACCATCGTGTTCGACGAGGCGCATCAGTTGCCTGACACCGCCACCCTGTTCTTCGGCGATTCGATCTCGACGGCGCAACTGCTGGACCTCCTGCGCGACACGTTGGCCACAGGCCAATCGCAGGCACGTGATGGCGCCAACTGGAACGATGTGCTCTCGCCGCTGGAGCGTTGCACACGCGATCTGCGCTTGTGCTTCGGCCCACAGATGCAGCGCATGGCCTTTGCCCAACTGGGCGACGACCACCCCTTGCACGCGGCCCTGCTCAATCTGCGTGAGGCCCTGATGCATGTGCGCGAGGTGCTGGACAGCCAGGCCGAACGCAGCCCGGACCTCGCCCAGTTGCACCGACGCAGTGATGCGCTCATGCAACGCCTGTGCGCCTGGGGCGCCCCTGAACGCACGAGCGAGCCCGAGTTGTGCTGGGTCGACGTGGGCACACACGGCGTGCAACTGCACCGCACCCCCATCTCGGTGGCCGATGTGTTCCGCAGGCAGCGTCTGGGCCTGGGCCAGGAGAGCGTCGAGATCGCACCGGATGAAGAGCCCGATGACGATGACATCGAAGGCGCACTGGCCCGCAACGCCCAGCTGGAAGAGCTCCCCTGGGATGACAATGCTGATGATGATGGTGATGAGGAAGATGACCTGCAGGCCTTGATGGCCGGCGGGGGCGACGCAGGGGTGCCAGGCAAAGGCGCCACCACCAGCACACCGACAGCACCCATCGCAGGCAAACCGGATCAAGCTGGCAGCAGCACGCCGGGTGTGCCGCGTCGTGCCTGGATCTTCACCTCGGCCACGCTGGCCGTGCGCAAGGACTTCGGCCACTTCACGCACGCCCTGGGCCTTGACGACGCGGCCTGTCACTCCTGGTCCAGCCCCTATGACTACGCCAACCAGGCCATGCTGTATGTGCCGCAAGCCATGCCGCAACCATCGGACCCTGGCCACACGGATGCCATGATCGATGCCGCCCTGCCCTTGATCCGGGCCAACCGAGGTCGTGCCTTCGTGCTGTGCACCAGCCTGCGCGCCGTGGCCAAGGCGGCCGAGCGCCTCAAGCAGATTTTCAGCGAGTCGGGCGATCCCTTCCCGGTGCTGCAGCAAGGCGATGCGCCACGCCCCACCTTGCTGGAAGACTTCCGTCGTGCAGGCAATGCCGTGCTGGTGGGCAGCCACAGCTTCTGGGAAGGCATCGACGTGAAGGGCGACGCCCTGACCCTGGTCGTGATCGACAAGCTGCCCTTTGCACCTCCGGATGATCCGGTGCTGGCCAAACGACTGGAGTTGCTGTCACAGCAAGGCGGCAACCCTTTCATGGAACACCAGGTGCCTCAAGCCATCATCGCCTTGAAACAAGGTGCGGGTCGCCTGATTCGCGGCGAGACCGACCGCGGCGTGCTCATGATCTGTGACACCCGTCTGATTGATAAACCTTACGGCCGTCGGATATGGCAGAGCCTGCCACCGATGAAACGCACGCGCGTGGAAAATGAGGTCGTGGCATTTCTGGAGACGCTATGACCCGCACCTGTCTGGCCTTGCAGCATGTGAGCTTTGAAGACCTGGGCTCGCTCGAACCTCTGTTGCGTGCATCAGGCTTTTCGATTCAATACAGGCAAGCCGGCGTCGACGACTTGAGCAGCCCGCAGGCTCAATCGGAATGGGCCCAGGCTGATCTGGTGGTGGTGCTGGGTGGCCCCATCGGCGTATATGAGTCGGACCGTTATCCCTTCATCGTGGACGAGCTCGCCCGGGTGAAAGCACGCCTGCAATCAGGCAAGCCTCTGGTGGGCATCTGCCTGGGCGCGCAGATGATTGCTGCAGCCAGCGGTCAACGCGTCTACCCTGGCCCAGCCAAGGAGATCGGCTGGGATGCCCTGCAACTCACACCGGAGGGCCAGAGCTCCTGCATGGAAGCTTTGTCTGCCTGTGAGTATCAGGTGCTGCACTGGCACGGCGACACCTTCGACCTGCCCGAGGGCGCCACCCTGCTGGCTTCAACCCGCCTGGTGCGCCATCAGGTTTACAGCATCGGCAACACGGTACTGGGCCTGCAATGCCATCTGGAAGCACAAGGCCAGCAGATCGAACGCTGGCTCATCGGGCACACCGCAGAGTTGACGGCGGCCGGCATCGACCTGGCTCAACTGCGTGCCGACAGCCGCCAGTGGGGCGACAAGCTGGAGCAAGCGGCTCAGGCTGTCTTTCTCAACTGGTTGATGGGTGCCGGTCTGGCCTGATCACAGGCTCAGTCACTCAGTTCAACGCAAGGTGCCCACGTAGCGCTTGCGGGCCACAGCCGGGTCAAAGCCCGACTGAGGAAAGCCTGATGACGCGGCAAAGCCGGACGAGTCGGCGCCTGGCTCCGTGGCGCCAAATCCGCTTGCCTGCCCGGGCCTTCCCGCCGCTGCGGACGCCGCAGATGGACGCGAGGCGGCAGAGGGAACCGCGCCGACTGCCGCCTCCAGCTTGTCTGCCAGCTTGTGCAGATCCGCATGCGTTTCAGTGCGCGCCACGCGGATGACCTCGCGCGCATATTCCGGGCTCTTGATCATCCACTCCACATCGGTCACGCGCCCGTTCGTACGGCGCAGCAACACATGCAAATGAGCGGCGATGGCAAATTTTTCGCTCTCCAGCATCACGACCTCCTGCTAAATCAAGCAACCCACACTCATTCGACGCGCTCACCGTGCAGGCTGAGATCGAGACCGTCGACCTCCTGCTGTCGGCTCACGCGCAGCCCCACCATGCGGTCCACCAGCCACAGGATTACCGTGGTCACGATGCCGCTGTAAGCCAGGGTTGCCATCACACCCATGGCCTGATTCTGCAAAGACCCATTGACGCCGCCGATCGCCGGTGAGGCCAGCACACCGGTCAGCAAGGCCCCGATGACACCGCCCACGCCGTGCACGCCGAAGACGTCCAGCGAGTCATCGGCACCCAGCAGGCGCTTGAGGCCCGTGGCGCCCCAATAGCACCCCATGCCGGCGATCACGCCGATCAACACGGCAGACTTGGCATCCACAAAACCGGAGGCCGGCGTGATGGCCACGAGCCCGGCCACGGCACCACTGCACAGGCCCAACAAGGTTGGCGTGCCACGCACGGCCCACTCCGCCGCCATCCAGCCCAACGCCCCAGATGCTGCACCAAGCTGCGTGACCAGCATGGCCATGCCGGCACGGCCATCTGCAGCACAGGCTGAACCGCCGTTGAAGCCCATCCAGCCCACCCACAACAGGGAAGCACCGATCATGGTGTAGCCCAGGTTGGAGGGCATGAGCGGCTCTTGCCCGAAGCCGATGCGTCGCCCCAGCATCCACGCACATGCCAAGCCGGCGATGCCCGCATTGATGTGGACCACCGTACCACCCGCGAAGTCGAGCACCCCGGCCTTGGCCAGCCAGCCCGTGGGCTCCCATACCCAATGTGCCACCGGCACGTACACCAGCAAGGACCACAAGGCCATGAACAACATCAGCGCAGAGAACTTCATGCGCTCCGCAAACGCGCCCGTGATGAGTGCAGGCGTGATGATCGCAAACGTCATCTGGAACATGACGAACACGGACTCCGGCACCGTGGGCGCGAGGTGATGCACCGACACGAGGGCCGCGCTGCGGTCGTAGAACAGGCTGTCGAGGAACACGGCAGAGGCACTGCCCAACCAGTCCGAACCGGGCATGAAGGCCAGACTGTAGCCACAGACAAACCACAACACCGCCACCAGGGCGGACACGGCAAAGGTCTGTGCCATGGTGGCCAGGATGTTCTTCTTGCGGACCATGCCCGCATAGAACAAGGCCAGGCCTGGTACCGACATCAGCAGCACCAGCGCCGACGCGGCGATCATCCACGCCGTATCACCGGCGCTGATCTGGCTGAAGGCCACGCGTTGAGGGCTGGTTGGCGCAGCCGCAGGTGTGGATGCTGCTGCGACTGTTGAGGCGACCGCATCTGCAGCGATGGCAGATGATGCGGCTGTCCATGCAGGCGCCGGCTCCACGGCAGAAGCCGCGGCGGGCTCCGATGCCACCGCATCCGAAGCACCAGCACCGACAGCGTCAGTAGACGAAGACTGGGCCCATGCACCAAGGCAGGTCAGCGACAGGGCCAGACAGGCCACCAGGCCTGCACGTTTGAGGGACAGATTCATGGGGTACAGCACATCACCGGGAAAACCCGGGACATGCCGCAAGAATCAGACCCGCGTGCTCAGGATCAGAGTTCGAGGTTGTCGATCAGGCGTGTCTTGCCCAGGCGAGAGGCCGCCAGGCTCACCAGGGGCTCACCTTGTGCCAGTTCGGCATCGGTGGCGGGCAGCAGGTCACGTTGACGGCGCACCATCACGTAATCGGTCTTCCAGCCACGCGCATCGAGCGCGGCCATGGCCTGTTTCTCGATGTCGGCCAGGCTCACCTGGTTCAAACCACCTGCAGCGCGCGCACCATTGACCTGCGTCTTCACGGCGCGCAAGGCGGTGATCATCTGCACCGCTTCGGCACGCTCCGTCTCGCTCAGATAGCCATTGCGCGAGGACAAGGCCAGGCCATCGTCTGCACGCAAGGTTTCGCCGCCCTGGATCTCGATGGGCAAGCCCATCTGCGCGACCATGTTGCGGATGATCATGAGCTGCTGGTAGTCCTTCTTGCCGAACACACCGATGCGCGGCTGCACCAGGTTGAACAGCTTGTGGACCACGGTGCACACGCCCGTGAAGAAGCCTGGGCGGAAGGCGCCCTCCAGGATGTCGGCCAGCTCGGTTGGCGGCACCACCTTGTAGCCTTGGGGCTGGGGATACAGCTCCGCCTCGGAGGGGGCAAACAGGATGTCGCAGCCTGCTGCATCCAGCAACTTCGCATCGCGCTCCAGTGTGCGCGGGTAGGTATCGAAGTCTTCGTTGGGGCCGAACTGCAGGCGGTTGACAAAGATGCTGGCCACAACAGGGCTGCCACTGCCAGCCACCAGTTGACGTGCCTGGGCGATCAGGGCCAGATGCCCCTCATGCAGATTGCCCATGGTGGGCACGAATGCGGGAGCGGAAGGATACGTTGCCAGCTCAGCTCGCAACTCGGCCACGGTGTGAATGATCTTCATAAACAGCTCAGCGGAAAAATCAATCAGTAACCGTGCACGGCTTCGTCAGGGAAGGAACCGTCCTTCACGGCGGCCACGTAGCGGCGCACGGCGTCTTCCACCGAGCCGCCTTCGGCCATGAAGTTGCGCACGAAGCGTGGCAGCTTGCCACGGGTCACGTGCAGCATGTCATGCAGCACCAGGACCTGGCCGGCCGTGCCCTGCCCGGCGCCAATGCCGATGGTCATCACGCCCGGGTTGTCGGCCTGCACATCACGCGCCACGGCCGAGGGCATCAGCTCCAGCACCATCATGGCGGCACCGGCGTCAGCCAGTTCCTTCGCGTGCTTGCGCAGCGTTTGCGAGCCGGCCTCATCACGCCCCTGGATGCGGTAGCCGCCCAGGGCGTGCACGCTTTGCGGGGTCAGCCCCAGGTGGGCGCAAACGGGGATGCCACGCTCGGTCAGGAAGTGCACGGTCTCGGCCGTCCAGCCGCCGCCTTCGAGCTTGACCATGTGCGCACCGGCCTGCATCAGGGCCACGCTGGAGCGCAGGGCCTGTTCACGGCTTTCCTGGTAGCTGCCAAAAGGCAGATCACCCACCACCCAGGCCGTGCGGTTGCCACGGGCCACGCAACGGGTGTGATAGACCATGTCATCGATGCTGACGGGCACCGTGCTGCTGTGACCCTGGACCAGCATGCCCAGGGAATCACCCACCAGGATGGTGTCCACGCCGGCATCGTCCACCAGGCGAGCAAAGGTCGCGTCGTAGGCGGTCAGCATGGTGATTTTGTCGCCCTTGGCGTGCATGTCGCGCAAACGATGCAGGGTCATGGGCTTGCGATCAGGTACAGCGGGGGTGCTCATCTTGTATGGTCCTCAGCAAAGCGGGAGCCTGAAGTGGCGCGATTCTAGGCTGTCCCCAGCAGCCGTGGGCAAAAAAATGCTGGGAAACCCTCAAGAGGTGGGGCCACCGTGGCGGGGCGCTTGACGCGCTCAGGCGGGCTGGTAAGCCAGGCGCACGTAAATCGGCGCAAAGGCCTCGGCCTGGGTGATCTCCAGCAGGCGTTCTCGGGCGAGTTCCAGCATGGCGATGAAGGTCACGACCACGACCTGAGAGCCCCGGGTGGTGTCAAACAGATCCTCGAATTCCACAAAGCGCTTGCCCTGCAAGGTACGCAGGACGTTGCTCATGAACTCGCGGACCGACAGTTCTTCGCGGGTGATGGTGTGGTGTTTGTTGAGGCGTGCACGCTGCAGGATGTCCATCCAGGCCTCGCGCAGGTCGGCCAGGCTCACATCCGGATGGCGCACATGCACGGACGGATCATTGTGGATTTCAACCCGCAGAAAATCCCGGCCCAGCAACGGCAACTGATCCAGCCGGGCGGCCGCCAGCTTCATCTGCTCGTACTCGATCAGACGGCGAACCAGCTCGGCGCGCGGGTCTTCAGGCTCCTCGCCCTCTTCCGTCTTCTTGGGCGGCAGCAGCATCCTCGACTTGATCTCGATGAGCATCGCCGCCATCAGCAGGTACTCGGAGGCCAGCTCCAGATTGCTCTTGCGGATCTGGTCCACATAGGCCAGGTACTGCCGGGTCACATCCGCCAGCGGGATGTCCATGATGTTGAAGTTCTGCTTGCGGATCAGGTAGAGCAGCAGGTCCAACGGGCCCTGGAATGTCTCCAGGAAGACTTCCAGCGCGTCTGGCGGGATGTAGAGATCCGTGGGCATGGCGAACAGGGGTTCGCCATACAGACGTGCCAGTGCCACGCGGTCGACGATGTCGGGCAAGCCCTGCTCGTCCAGCTCCTTGGGTGGCAGGCCGCCTTCTTCAGCGGCCAGGACGTCTTGCGTCACCGGTCAACCCCGAGGCTCAGGCCTTGGTCGAGTAGACGTAAGGCTTCTGATCCACCTTGGCTTCGCGGTAACCCTTCTGGTCGTCGCGGTTGAGTTCCTTGTCCCACAACAGGGCACGACCCTGGCGCTGGCGCTCTTCGAGCTGCGGATCACGCGACTTCAGACTGTCGATGAACTGCGTCACGTCGGACTTGTAAGGTTTCCAGAAAAGCGGCATGGCTTGGAGCTCGGTGAAGGAAATGCGAAAGCTGGCATTTTATCGGTCTGGGCGACCCGCAACCATCTTTCGGTGGCCCGACAATGTCGCCCATGCAGGAAATTGAACTGAAATTCCAGATTCCGCAAGGCGCTTTGGCGGCCGTGAAGGCCGAACTGGCAACCTTGGCTGGTGGCCAGGCACCCGCTCAAAAGCTCCAGGCCGCCTATTTCGACACCTCCGACCGCAAGCTGGCCAAGGCCCGTGCGGCCCTGCGTGTGCGCCAGGAAGACGACGACTGGGTCCAGACGCTCAAGGCCGCTGGCGCCAATGCCATGACCCGGCTGGAAGACAACCAGGCCAGCAAGGCATTTGCACCGGGCGAGGCCATCCAACCCGATCTGTCGCTGCACCAGCCAGAGCCCGTTCGCCAGGCCCTGATGCGCGACCTGGGCTGGCAGCCTGAGCGCGACCCCAAAGGCGAACACCTGGGCCTGATCCAGCTGTACCGGACGGACATGCAGCGCCTGCGCGCCCAGACCAGCCACACCGACGCGACACCCCAACGCGCCGGCCGCGTCGAGATCGCGCTGGACCTGGGGTTGATCGCGGCGGGCGACCGAAGCGTGCCCGTTCATGAGCTGGAGATCGAGTTGATCGACGGCCATGCGCACGCCGTGCTGGATGTCGCCCGTGGCCTGGTCGCACGACACGGCCTGTGGCTGGACAGCCAGACCAAGGCCCACCGGGGGGATCAGCTGGCACGTGAGGCATCAACGGGGCAACCCAGCCCCCGCCCCCCTGTTCGCCCACGTACACGCCTGCCGCAAGGTGCCACGCCAGCCCAGGCATGGGTGGCAGCGCTGGACGCCGCGCTGACACACATCAGCGACAACCTCAGCGAAGTGGCGTTGGAAACCAGCGATGCACGCGCAGACCTGAGTCCCTGGATCAAGGCCTGGGCGATTGGCTTGCGCCGGCTGGCCTGGGTGTGGCGACACGCTCCTGTCGGCTTGCTGGGCCCGGGTCCATCCGCCAGCATCACCGATCAGATCGCCGCGCTGTACGTGCAGGTACGCCCGGCAGCTGGCCGCTATATCGTGTCGGCGCAGGCCATCCCGCTGGCGAGATCTGTCGCCCCCACCTTGCTCGCACTGGATGTGCTTGACGTGATCGTGGCCGCCGGCTGAATCAGGTGAAGGCCGATGCCGTGGCCTCACAAAGCGCTCGGGCTCTTGTCAGTGCGGCAGGCAGATCCGGCAGCAAATTGCGCTCGCCAAACAACTTGTCCTGACCGCTGCGGCGGATCAGGCTCAAGGGCTGATCGTTGACCTCGCACAGCAAGAGGGCCACATCCCGCCGCTCCAGCGTGCGACGCAACTGCACCAGCGCATCGAGGCCCGAGGTGTCGATCGAGATCAGGCGCTGCATCTCCAGCACCAGCACCCTCGTGCCAGGCAGCAGTTGATCGGGCAACTCCTCCACCTTGCCCACAGCGCCGAAAAACAGTGAACCGTACAGGCGATACACAGCCACGCCCGCGGGTTCATGTGGCAAGTTGTGGTCGGCGCCAGCTGCCGGCAAAGGCTGCAGCTTGAACAAGGTGCTCATCCGGTAGATGAAGAACACGCAGGCCATCACCAGCCCCACCTCCACCGCCACCGTCAGGTCGACCACCACGGTGAGCACGAAGGTGCCCACCAGGATCGTACGGTAGGTGTAGTTGTACTGGCGCAGCTTGAAGAACTCGCGCCACTCGCCCATGTTCCAGGCAATGAACAACAGGATGCCCGCCAGCACCGCCAGCGGCACGTGAGAGGCCAGCGGCGCAGCCACCAGCACCACCAGCAACAAGGCCAGCGCGTGCACCATGCCCGCCACCGGGCTGCTTGCCCCGGCTCGCACGTTCGTGACCGTGCGCGCGATGGTGCCGGTAGCCGGGATGCCGCCGAAGAAAGGCGTCACCATATTGGCAATGCCCTGCGCCATCAGCTCCTGATTGGGATCGTGACGACGGAAGTCCGTCATGTTGTCGGCCACGCGGGCGCACAGGAGGGATTCGATCGCGCCCAGCAAGGCGATCGTGAAGGTCGGCATGAAGAGGTGCCGGATACCCTCCCACGAAAACTCGGGCCAGACCAGGCCTGGCAGGCTCTGCGGAATGCCACCGAACTTGCTGCCTATCGTGGCCACCGGCAGATCAAGCAGTGCCGTGATGGCGCCCATGGTAATCAGCACCATCATCGGCCCGGGCATGCGGGCCGCTACCCGGAAGCCGCGCGTGCCATGCAAGGCCAGGGGCACGATGCCGGAGGGCGAGAACAGGCGCGGCCAGAAGAACAAGCCCGCCACGGTCGTCAGGCCCAGGCCCAGCGCATAAGGGTTGAACTGTTCCCGACACGCCCACAAGGTGCGAAGCTGGCCGACGAAATCAGCCGGCATGCTGGCTGGGTGCAGGCCCAGCAGATCCTTGACCTGCGAGAGCGCAATCAGCACGGCGATGCCATTGGTGAAGCCAATCACGATGCTGACCGGGATGTAGCGCACCAGCACGCCCAGCCGGAACAAGCCCATCGCGAACAGGATGCCACCCGCCAGCACAGTGGAGATCAGCAGATTGGCCAGCCCGTAGCGTTCGACGATGCCGTAGACGATGACGATGAAGGCTCCCGCCGGGCCGCCGATCTGAACCTGCGAGCCACCCAAGGCCGAGATCAGAAAGCCCGCGATGATGGCCGTGAACAAGCCCGCTTCAGGCTTGACACCCGAGGCGATGGCAAAGGCCATGGCCAGGGGCAAGGCCACGATGCCCACGGTGAGGCCTGCGCCCACGTCACGCCAGAGGCGTTCGCGGTCATAGTCCTGCAGCGACTCGACGATGCGCGGCCTGAAGGGCGCCAGGTTGAGCTTCACCAACCAGCCAGGCTGGTACCAGGCCCGGCCTTGCGGGTCGCGGGGTCGATCATCGACTTCGGGAGTGGGCGCCATGATGGCCCATTGCACAGCAAGGCATGGGCCAGGTCAATTGGAAATAGCAGGGCATGTGTGGCGCAATCGACGGTATCCGACGGGCATGCCCCCCGACAACTCAAGCCGGGTCAGCGGATCCGCATACCGGGCTGTGCGCCAGCCACCGGCTCCAGCACGTAGATGCCGGGCGTGCCCTTTTCATCGGCATGAGAAGCCGCCAGCACCATGCCCTCGCTCACGCCAAACTTCATCTTGCGCGGCGCCAGGTTGGCCACCATGACGGTGTGCTTGCCAATCAGATCTTCAGGCTTGTAGGCCTCCTTGATGCCGCTGAACACATTGCGCGTGCGGCCTTCGCCCACGTCCAGCGTGAGGCGCAGCAGCTTGGTGCTGCCTTCCACGTGCTCGGCGTTCACGATCTTGGCGATGCGCAGGTCCACCTTGACGAAATCGTCGATGGTGATGATGGGCGCAATGTCCTCACCGCCAGGCTTGGGCGCTTCGACCACAGGCGCAGGCGGTGGTTCGAACAAGGCTTCCAGCATCTTGGGATCCACACGCTGCATCAGGTGCTTGTATTCGCCAATCACGTGAGCGCCCAGCAGCTTGCCCGCGTCGCCAAACGTCATCGGCTCGATCTTCAGGAAGGCCTCCACATTGGCCGCCAGGGCGGGCAACACGGGCTTGAGGTAGAGGCTCAGCAGGCGGAACGCCTCGATGCACACCGTGCAGACCTCTTGCAGACGGGCGTCCTGCCCTTCCTGCTTGGCCAGCTCCCAAGGCTTGTTGGCATCCACGTATTCATTCACACGGTCGGCCAGCAGCATGATTTCGCGCAGCACCTTGCCCATGTCGCGCTGCTCATACAGCTCGACGATGGCGGGCTGGCCGGCCTGAAGGGCCTTGAGCAAGGTCTGGCCGTCGTCGCCAATGGCGGCGGTCAACTGGCCGGCAAAGCGCTTGGCGATGAAACCGGCCGCACGGCTGGCGATGTTGATGTACTTGCCGATCAGGTCGCTGTTGACCCGTGCCATGAAGTCGTCCTTGTTGAAGTCGACATCTTCCACGCGGGCGTTGAGCTTGGCGGCAATGTAGTAGCGCAGCCACTCGGCGTTCATGCCCAGGCTCAGGTACTTGAGCGGGTCCAGGCCGGTGCCACGGCTCTTGCTCATCTTCTCGCCGTTGTTCACGGTCATGAAGCCGTGCACGTTGATCTGGTTGGGCAGCTTGCGGCCGCTGAACTGCAGCATCGCGGGCCAGAACAGGGTGTGGAAGTAGGTGATGTCCTTGCCGATGAAGTGCACCTGCTCCACGGCGGGATCGGCCATGAATTCTTCGAAGCTGCGGGCTTCGCCATAGCGGGCCTTGGGCCCCCCGGCAGCGAAATAACTCTTGAGCGAAGCCAGGTAGCCGATGGGCGCGTCCAGCCACACATAGAAGTACTTGCCCGGCGCATCGGGGATCTCGATGCCGAAATAAGGCGCATCACGGCTGATGTCCCAGTCACCCAGGCCACCCTTGCCGTCTTCGTCCTTGGTGAACCATTCCTTGATCTTGTTGGCCACTTCGGATTGCAGCTTGCCGTCCTGCGTCCAGTTCTCCAGGAAGCTGAAGCATCTTGGATCGGACAGCTTGAAGAAATAGTGGTCGCTGGTCTTGAGCACCGGCGTGGCACCGCTCAAGGCCGAGTAGGGGTTCTTGACTTCGGTGGGTGAATAGACGGCGCCACACACCTCGCACGAATCGCCGTATTGGTCCTTGGCGCCACACTTGGGGCATTCACCCTTGATGAAGCGGTCCGGCAGGAACATGCTCTTTTCAGGATCGAAGAACTGCTCGATGGGGCGCACTTCAATCAGGCCCTGATCACGCAGGGCACGGTAGATGTCCTGTGCCAGCGTGTGGTTCTCCGGGCTGTCCGTGGAAGACCAATGATCGAAACTGATGTGGAACCCGTCCAGATAAGGCTTGCGACCGGCGGCGATGTCGGCCACGAACTGCTGCGGCGTCTTGCCAGCCTTTTCGGCGGCGATCATGATGGGTGCGCCGTGCGCGTCATCTGCCCCCACGAAGTGCACCTGATGCCCCTGCATGCGCTGGAACCGCACCCAGATATCGGCCTGGATGTACTCCATGATGTGGCCAATGTGGAAATGGCCATTGGCATAGGGCAGCGCGGTGGTGACAAAAAGCTGGCGTGGCATGGTGATGTTCTGGTGGGACGGTCCGATCATGGGGCCTCGGACGTTTCAGGGGAATCTCAGATTTTAGGCTGCCTGCCATGCCACACTGCAAGCCCCCGTGCACTAGACTGCCCGGTTTGACCGTTCTTTGACCACTCGTTGACCGTTTTCCGCTTCCTTTTCACCGTGTTCCGGTCCCTTTTCAAGCCCCCTACCAATCCCCGTTCCCAGCCAGGTTCACCTGCTCAGTTGTCCAGCATGACCGCCGCCCTGTCCCCCATCGAGTCCGCCGCCCAAACCGTCCTGGCCACCGTGGCCGATCCCTTGACCGGCCAGGACTGGGTGTCCACACGCCACCTCAAGGCACTCCAGGTGCAGGATGGCCGAGCCGTGGTCGACATCGCCCTGGGCTACCCGGCCGCCTCGCAATGGCCGGCCTACACCGAGCTGGTCAAGGCCGCGCTGAGCCAGGTCGACGGCATCAGGGAGGTGCAGGTCAACTGGTCCACCCAGATCCAGACGCACGCGGCCTCACGTGGCCAGGCACTGCTGCCGGGCGTGAAGAACGTGGTCGCCGTGGCCTCAGGCAAGGGCGGCGTGGGCAAAAGCACCACCGCCGTCAATCTGGCGCTGGCCCTGGCCGCCGAAGGCGCCCGCGTGGGCATGCTGGACGCCGACATCTACGGCCCCAGCCAGCCCTTGATGATGGGCATCAGCGGCAAGCCGCCCAGCCCGGACGGCAAGACCATCACACCGCCCGTCAACTTCGGCATGCAGATGATGTCGATGGGCTTGCTGGTCGAAAACCAGGCGGCCACCATCTGGCGCGGCCCCATGGCCAGCCAGGCCTTTGATCAGCTGCTGCGCCTCTCCAATTGGGGTGAGCCAGGTCAACCGCTGGATTACCTCATCGTCGACATGCCGCCCGGCACCGGCGACATCCACCTCAGCATCAGCCAGCGCTCGCCTCTGACTGCCGCGGTGATCGTCACGACGCCCCAGGACATCGCCCTGCTGGACGCCCGCAAGGGCCTGCAGATGTTCGAGAAGGTCAGCGTGCCGGTACTGGGCATCGTCGAGAACATGGCGGTGTTCTGCTGCCCGAACTGCGGCCATGAAGAACACATCTTCGGGCAGGACGGCGGCAAGCGCATGGCAGCCGACTTCAACGTGCCCCTGCTTGGCTCCATGCCGCTGGATCTCAAGATTCGCCTGCAGGCCGACAGCGGCCAGCCCACCCTGGTGGCCGAACCCGACAGCAAAGTGGCCGGCCTCTATAAAGAGATGGCGCGCAAGCTGGCTGCCGGCTTGTCGAAGCTGCCCAAGGATTACTCTGCCAAAATGCCTGGCGTGAGCGTTGTGCAACCCAAGGCCTGACACCTGAACCAACATGGCAGCCCCATCGCCCTTGCATGTAGAGGACGCCTGGTTCGATCTGGTGCCGCTGGCGCTGATCGAGTTCAACGAACATGGCCGTGTGCTGCGGGCCAACTCGGCCTTGAGCGCCTTGCTGGGCTACGCGATCCCGCCAGGAAGCGCCTTGTCGGACACGCCCCAGGCATTGCAAAGGCTGTGTGGCTGGGATTCCCCGCTGACGCTGCTGGCCCTGGGCCCTGAAGACGGCCCCATTCAGAACCAGGTGACGCAACCGCGCCAGGCCTCCACGCCCGTGCACCTGCGCAGCCAGATCTGGACGCAGGCCCAACCGAATCAGGATGCACCCCGCCGCTTCCTTTGCGCCATCAAGGACTCCGTACCCGCCACGGCTGCGCCCGCAGCGCCCGTGGCAATCAGCTCCATCACCTCGGATGCGGATGCCGCGCCGCTGCCCGACCAGGCCCAGCTGCTGCACGAACTCAGCACGATTCTGGAAAGCACGCCCGCCGGCATCGCCTACTTCCGCGACAACGTGCTGCTGCGCTGCAACCGCCGCTTCGAGCGCATGCTGGGCCTCACACCCGGCTCGATGGCTGGCCAGGGCCTGGAGGTGCTGCTGGGCGCCGACCCTCGCATCGACCGCGTCGTCACGGAAACCGCCACCGAGCTGATGAAGTCCGAGCAGTTCGAAAGCGAACTGGAAATCGTCATTCCCGGCAACACGACGCGCTGGTACACCCTGTCGGTGCGCCGCATCGGCCTGTCGAACAACCCGCTGGAAGTGATCGCGGTGCTGTCCGACATCAGCCGCATCCGTTCGCAGCAGGCCCAGCTCGAATCACTGGGCCGCGACCGCGATCTGATGTTCACGCTCTCCGGCGTGGGCATCGCCTTCGTCAAGGATGGCCTGATCCAGAGTGCCAACCCGGCCCTCTCGCACCTCATCGGCGAGGATGCAGCCAACCTGACCGGTCGCCCCCTGATCAGCGTGTACGCGCTGGACGTGGACAACGCCACCGACCCGGACATCACTGGCATGTTGCGCAGCCTGGGCCACTGGCAAGGCGAGCGGCCCCTGCGCAGCAAGAAAGGCCGCGTGCTGTGGGCCGACGTGTCCCTGCGCCTGGTCGACCCGCAGCGCCCGGAGGAAGGCTTCATCGCCTCCTTCGTCAATGTGGACGACCGCCACCGTGCCGAGCAGCGCCTCACACTACAGGCCGACCGCACCCGTGCGATCCTCGACTCCGTGTTCGTAGGCATCGTCACGCTCGATGAGCACGGCATCGCCTGGATGAACCGCTCGGCGCGCCGCATGTTCGCCGGCGATCTGGCCGACTTCGTGGGCCAGCCACTGGCCACCGTCGCCACCCCCGATCTGGACCACCCCTTCCGCCTGACCGACTACCTCGACGACCTGCTGGACGGGCAATCGCACACCTTCGAGTGCCAGGTGGTGGGCCGAGACGGCCGCATGTTCTGGGTCGTGGGCAACGCCGTGGTCACGCTGGGCGAAGGCAACCGCCGCCACATCACCTATGCCCTGCTCGACATCGACCGCCGCCGGCAAGCCGAGGCCCAATCGGCGGAAGCCCAGGCGCGCCTGCAGCGCATCATCGAGATGGCGCCCATGGCCATCCACCTGATCGACGCCCGGCAGCTCACCCTGGTGCAGGCCAACCAGGCTGCGTCAGGCTACATGAACATCGAGCCCGCCAAGGCCGTGGGCAAACCGCCCGAGGCCCTGTACGACGCCGACCGCGCCCGCCTGCTGCGCGCCGACATGCAACAGGCGCTCGACAGCGGCCAGAGCGTCCACCGGGAATACAGCCGCCCGCACAAAGGCAGCCAGCAGTTCTGGGACGTCAACTACCTGCCCCTGTCGCGTGAAGGCGAAGTGGCCGACCAGTTGCTGGTCGTGGCCTCCGACATCACCGAGCAGCGCGCAGCCGAACAGGCCCGGCTGGATGCCGCCATTGCCCAGCGCGAGATGCTGGTCAAGGAAGTGCACCACCGCATCAAGAACAACCTGCAGGGCGTGGCAGGGTTGCTCCAGCAGATCGCCATGCGCAAGCCGGAAGTCGCGCCCGCCATCTCGGAAGTGGTCGGCCAGGTTCAGGCCATTGCCCAGGTCTATGGCCTCCAGGTTGGCGCAGGCGGCCCCTTGCGGCTCAAGGCCGTCGTGGAAGCGATCGCCGCGTCGGTACAACGTACTTTCGGACGCCCCATCACCCTCGCCATGGAGGGCACGCATGCCGGAGACTGGCAATTGCCGGAAGCCGAGTCCATCCCGATCGCGCTGTGCCTCAACGAACTGTTGACAAATGCCCACAAACACGGCCCTGGCACCTCGACCCTGGCCTGCACGCTGCTGTCCAGTGAACAGGGGGTGTCCATCCGCATTCGCAGCCCGGGCCAGTTGCCGCCGGGATTCAATGTGGACCGCGTACCAGGCGGTGTTTCGGGGCTGGGACTCGTGCGCGCCCTGTTGCCAAGACGCAGTGCCAAGCTCGCTTTGAAACAGGAAGGCACAGAAGTATTGACTCAGGTGGATCTGACACCACCGGGTATCAATTTGATACCACCCCCCCATGTATTGGGTGAGCCTACTGGTCAGCAGATCGCACTTTGGCCACAATAGCCCCTCGCACTAAAAATGAGCATTGGGTGAGAGGTGCAGGCCACAGGCAGGTCGTACACAAGCTGGGCAGGTACCCTAAAAGGACATGGGCGTGAATCAAAAAGGCAAGATTCTGGTAGTGGATGACGACAGGCTGGTATTGGCCACGTTGACCCATGGTCTGGCCCAGGCAGGCTACGAAGTCATTGACGCCGACAACGGCGACGATGCCATCTTGCTGGCCCGCCAGCACAAGCCCGAACTGGCATTGCTCGATATCCGAATGGAAGGCAAGTCCGGTTTTGACGTGGCGGCCTATCTGCGCGAGTACTGCCAGATCCCCTTCATGTTCCTGTCCGCCTTTGCGGACGAAGCCACCATCAAGCAGGTGAAGGAACTGGGCGCCTTGACCTACCTGGTCAAGCCTCTGGATATCCAGCAGATCGTGCCTGCGGTCGAGGCAGCCTTTGCCAACCGCGCCAAGGCCAGATCGCTCGCCGAACCCCAGGACACCACGCCCGAGCCTGCCCAGGTAGCGGCGCCAGCTGTGAGCGCGCCGGTACTGGCACCTGCCCCGACCGCCGTGGTCGCCTCGCAAGTGGCCGTGGCCATCGACCCGCTGTCGCAAACCATTGCACTGGCCGTGGGCATCGTGATGCACCGCAACTCGCTGGACAGGCGTGGCGCCATGGACAAACTGACACAACAGGCCCAGCAGGAAGGCCGCAGCCTGGAAGCCCAGTGCGAGCGTCTGCTGGGTGCGCAGGAAGTGCTGGCCAGCCTCGGTTCAGCTTGACCGTGCGGCGCGTTGCTGCGCCTCCAGCGTGTCCATCAAGGTGAAATAGAAGCAGGCACCCTCGCCTTGCTTCGCCTCTGCCCAGATGCGCCCGCCATGGCGGCGCACAATGTTCTGCACGCCAGCCAGCCCGACCCCGGTACCCGGGAACTCCTTGGCACTGTGCAGACGCTGGAACATGCCAAAGAGCTTGTCGGCATGCTGCATGTCGAAGCCGGCTCCGTTGTCACGCACGAAAAACACCGCCGGGTTGGTGGCGGGCATCACGCCGACTTCCACGCGCGGTGCCGTCACCTTGCCGCTGTACTTCAGGGCATTGCTGATCAGGTTTTCCATCACCCGGTGCACCAGCACAGGATCGGCCTCGATCGACAGCCCCTCGGCCACCACCAGTTGGGCCTGCGGGCGCCCGTTGGCAGATGCCGCACATTGCTCGGCGCCGATCTCTCTGGCCATGGCTGTGAGATCTATCGCCACGCGCTGCAAGGGCTCCGCCGCCAGTTGGGCTTGCGCGAGGATCGCGTCGATCATGCCGTTCATCCTGGCCGCAGCAGTCAGCACCCGCTCCAGGTGATCGTTGCCCAGCTTGTCCATGGCCGCACCGTAATCTTCCTTGACGATGCGTGTGAAACCTTCGACCACGCGCAGCGGCGCACGCAGATCGTGTGAAAGCGCGTACCGCAGTACTTCCTGCTCGGCCTCGCGCATCTGCGCATCCTGGGCCGCCAGTTCGGCTTCCGCCCTGGACAAGGCCTGCGGCGACTCGGCGGCAAGGGGCTGAGCGGCCTGAGGGGCCAGCATCTGCATCACGCCCCTGAACCCGAGGAAACGGCCTCGCTCATCCCAGCGAGGCTCACCAGAGACGGCGCAACGCCACCCCTCACCTTGCGTGCTCACGCCTTTGAGGCCTCGCGGCCAGGGCAGATTCAGGGCCTTACCCCAAGCCACTTTCTGATCGAGACAATAAGCCAGTTGGCCGCAATCCGGGTCAGAGGCCTCGTCCGCACACCACCAGGACAAAAGCGCGGGGTATTGCCCCATGTATTCGGACAAATCCGACCAATTGATGGAAACCCCGTCAGGCAGCTTGCCGCCCTGCTTGAACACCTGCAATTGGCCTCTGGCATCGGTCTCCCAATACCAGCCGCTCAACCAGTTATGCCAGGCTGGACTTTCATTCGGTTTGTCCGAATTGACGTTAGCGTCAGTGATTTGACGCAAAACCGCCACTGCGTCGCTTTGAAACCACACCGCGCCCGCAATACACCAGGCGATGACACCCAGCGCATAAACCCAGATTGGCGCGCTGGTCAGCGCCAGCGCCAGCACCATGGCCACGCCGCCCAGGGCCCAACGCCAAAACCAGGTCTTCGATTGCCGAAAACCTGAATCAAGCGGGGTTGAAAAATCTACGTCGCGGCGCATCCAAACCATTGTAAGGAGGCTTGCAAGGGGTTTCTTCTGCTGGTTGAAGTTTCCACGTAGCCTGTAAAGTTCGTGAAATATCTGACGAAGGTCACAGTATGCCCGTGTATTTTCTAGTGGCAACCCGGTGACTTTCCCAAGGAATTTCCTGGCAATGCCACACAAGCCGTATTCAAAGCGTAATCCGTGGACCGTGACGATGCTCCTCCTGGCCATGGCAGCGATTGCTGCCGCGACCTGGAACTGGGGCCTCAGCGGCCTGGGGCTGACTTTGACCGTTCTGGCCTCCACCGGTATCGGTGTGCTGGCCCGCAGGCCCTTGCACCCGGCGGCTGACCAGCCCAGCAGCACCCAACCACCCCAGGCCACGCAGTTGTCTGCCGACGCCCTGGCCACGGCCACCATTCCTGCGTCCGACCCCCCGCCATCTGAAGCCTCCGCCGATGCGGAGCGCCAGTTGCAACTCAGCCGCAGGATCGCCGAGGCCGCCCACACGGCCCCCAACCTGGCTCAGGCCCTCCACCGCGTCGGTGAGGCCTTGCAGGCACACCTGGGTGCCCAATCCTGGATCTGCCTGCGCGTCGAAGGCTGGAACGGCGAATCGGCCCTGCTGCGCCCCTGGATGGACACCGGCGCAGATGGCAACGACATGATCGACGTGTCCACCATCGCCGCCACACATCGCGACGAGCGCCCCCTGGGCGAGGCACTCAGCAAGCTCTCCCCCCAACTCTCAGACCTGCCTCGGGAACCGGGTACGCACTACCCCTGGCGCCATGCCAGCACACGCCGCGTGGTGGCCGTGCCGGTCTCGATCGAAGGCTGGCCCCTGGCCCTGCTGGAGTTTGACGACCCTGACGCCAATCAGGCCGACTGCAGCGCCGTGCTCGATATCGCCGCCATCCAGCTCGGTTTCGTCGCGCAACGCGATGCCAACCTGGCCCACATGGCCACCAATGCCGAGCACCTCAGCCGCCTGACGCTGGTGGCGTCGCGCATCAGCAGCGGCGTGGCCATCACCGATCGCAATGGCACCATCGAGTGGATCAACAGCGCTTTCGTGGCGCTGACGGGCTGGCCGGAAGACCGTGTCATCGGCCGCCGTCTGCCCGAACTGCTGGCTCAAGAAGTCAGTGACGGCAACACGGTGGTGGAGCTGGAAGACCATCTGTCGCGCGGCGTCCCCTTCCGGCTCTCGTACGAGGCCGGACGCCAGGGGGCCCAGAGCATCACCCGCTACTGGGGCGAGATTGACGCCATCCAGATGCTGGATGAAACAGGTGGCCGCAGCCAGTACGTCTGCCTGTTCAACGACATCACCAAGCGCAAGTCACAAGAGCACATACGCGATCAGGAGCGCGAGTTCCTCGAAGCGCTGCTGGGCAACCTGCCTGTCAGCCTGTTCGTGCTGGACCCGGTCAACCTCAATGTGGTGGCGATCAACCGCTACACCGAGATCGAATTCAACCTGCAACGCGACCGCGTGGTGGGCCGCTCGATCGAACACGCGCTGGGCAAGTCCGTGCTGGGCATGACCAACCCGTACATGCAGCAGGCCATCGAGACAGGCCAGACGGTGGAGCACGACTTCACCTGGCTGGGCGAAGCCGGCAACCGCGTGGTCAACGCCCGCCACTTCGCCTTGCGTCACAGCAATGGCCGCCCTCGCCTGCTGATCTCGCTGGTGCGAGACATCACGGCGTCCAGGCAGGCGCAGGCCGATCTGGAAGAGTCCGAACGGCGCTTCCGCGAGCTGGTCGAGTCGATGGACGACTCGGTCTACGTGGCCACACAGGCCCGCGAGCGCTACCTCTACCTCAGCCCTCGCACACAGGAGTTGCTGGGCATGAATGCCGACGACATGCGCGCCAACCCGGACCGGGTACGCGACATGATCGTGCCGGAAGACCGCCATCTGTTTGCCGCGCAGGAAGAACACGAAAAGGCCAACGAGGCCAGCGATGCGCTGCTGCGCCTGGACGTGCCCGGCAAGGGCCTGCGCTGGATCCGCCACCGCACCCGTGCCCGTCTGCTGCCCGATGGCCAGTCGCGCATCTACGGTCTGGTCTCAGACGTGACGGAAGACCACAACCAGGCGCTGGAGCTGCAACGCGCCCGCGACATGGCCGAGGCCGCCAGCCAGGCCAAGAGCCAGTTCATGGCCAACATGAGCCATGAGATCCGCACCCCCATGAACGGCATCCTGGGCATGACCGAGCTGTTGCTGGGCACCCCGCTCAACGACAAGCAACGCCGCTTTGCCCAGGCCGTGTACCGCTCTGGCGAGAGCCTGCTGGAAATCATCAACGACATCCTGGACTTCGCCAAGATCGAAGCAGGCAAGCTGGAACTGGCCACCTGTGATTTCGTGCTGCGCACCCTGGTGGAAGACACCCTGGAGCTGATGGCCCCACGCGCCCATGAAAAAGGCCTGGAGCTGAGCTTCCGCGAACAACCTGGCCTGCCAGCCGTCATCCACGGCGACCCGCTGCGCCTGCGCCAGATCCTGACCAACCTCGTGGCCAATGCGATCAAGTTCACCGAACACGGTGAGGTCGTGGTGGACATCCGCCGTGGCATCGGCGGGGTCATGAGTGGCGCCGGTGGCGGCGTGAACCTGGCCGAAGGCGCCTCCGCCATCGAGCTGGAATTCATGGTGCGCGACACCGGCATCGGCATCCCATCGGATGTCATCCCCCGCCTGTTCAGTGCCTTCGTGCAGGCCAATGGCGGCATGGCCCGTCGCTACGGCGGCACCGGCCTGGGTCTGGCCATCTCCAAGCAACTGGTCGAACTCATGGGCGGCCAGATCGAAGCGCACAGCGCGCCCGGCGTGGGCTCGGAGTTCGTGTTCCGCGTGCCTGTTCGTGTGGGCGACACCCAGGTGGACATGGCCATGCTGGAAGAGCCCGAGATGCCTTCCTTCAACGTGCTGGTCGTGGACGACAACGACACCAACCGCACGGTGATCGAGAACATGCTGAGCGCCTGGGGCATGAAGGTGACGCAGGCCAACAATGGCCGCGAAGCCCTCGACATCCTCATGGCCCACCGCACGCAGGACGCCGAGTTCGAGCTCGCCCTGGTCGACATGAACATGCCCGAGCTGGACGGCCTGGGCCTGGCCGAAGCGCTGCGCACCAGCGGCCGCTACCCCAACCTCAAGATGATCCTGCTGTCGTCGGTGTCCTCGCCGGATGACGTGCGACGCGCCCAGGAAGCCGGCTTCCAGCGTTTTGTGGCCAAGCCCCTGCGCAAGGCCGAACTGCGCCAGGCCATTCTGGGCATCTCGGCAGAGCTGGGCAGCGATGTGCAGCATGAGGCCATCCGCATCAGCAAGAGCGTGCTGGTGGTCGAGGACAACTCCGTCAACCAGGAAGTCTGCAGCCAGATGCTGCGCCGCCTGGGCTGCGATGTGAAGGTCGCCAGCTCGGCCCTGGAGGGCCTGCGCAAACTGGGTGAATTCCGCTTCGATCTGGTCCTCATGGACATCCAGATGCCGGGCATGGATGGCGTGGAAGCCCTCACCTGGTTCCGCCGCGGCTCCACCTCGCGCTTCAAGTTCCAGACCCCATCGAGCACGCCCGTGATCGCCGTCACGGCCAACGCGCTCGAAGGCGACGAGCAACGCTTCCTGGATCTGGGCTTTGACGACTACCTGTCCAAGCCCTTCCGCCAGAGCCAGTTGCAGAAGATCCTCATCGAGCACACCCACCCGGAAGGTCTGCATGGTGAAGGCCTGAGCCACGATGCCGGTGACGACGAACCGGCCACCGTGCCCATGGCCCTGCGGGAGTTGCCCGATGACGTCGGCGCCACCACGGTGCCCGCAGCGCTGACACCAGCCCCTGTAGCCCCGCCTGCCCCGCCAGCCCAACTGCACGCCACCGCATCGACCGGCACAGCAGATACCCTTGCAGCAGAACAGCACAGTGTTGCATCCGCACCCGCCCCGCTGTCGACCGACACGCCGTCGGCCAACGACGAGATCTTTGACGCCGAAGCCCTGCGTCGCCTGCGAGAGCTCGATCCCCGCGGGGACAACCGGCTGCTGGAACGCGTCGCCAAAGCTTTCGAAACATCGGTAGGACGCCTGTTGCCTCAACTCGACGAAGCGTTCAAGATGAACGACAGCGCGGCCATCATGCATGTTGCGCATACACTGAAGTCGTCCTCGGCCAGCATCGGCGCACTCAAGTTGTCACAAATGTGTGCCGAAATTGAAACCATGATCCGGCGCCAGACAGGAGAAGACTTGAGCTCACGCATCCACGAGGTACCCATTGAGGCTGACCGCGTGCTTCATGGCCTGCGCCAGTTGCTGGAGGCCTGAGCCATGAGCCTTGACGCCGTCACGGCCGCTCAGAAGAACGACGAACAGCCGAAGGTGCTGCTGGTCGATGACGACGAGGTCAACCTCCTGCTGACATCGATCGCCCTGCGCGAACGTGGCTTTGCCATCACCGAAGCCAGTTCCGGCGAACAGGCCCTGCAACTGATGGCCGACCTGCTGCCCGATGTGGTGGTGCTGGACGCGGTGATGCCCGGCCTCGATGGCTTTGCCACCTGCCAGGAGTTGCGTCACCTGCCCGGTTTCGAATCCCTGCCCGTCCTGATGCTGACCGGCCTGGATGACGAGGCCTCGATCACCCGCGCCTATGAAGTGGGCGCCACCGACTTTTTCGTGAAATGCACACAGTGGAGCCTGCTGGCTGGCCGTTTGCGCTACCTGCTGCGTGCATCACGTACCCGCTATGAACTGGAGCGCAGCAAGGCCAAGCTGGCACGCGCCCAGGATCTGGCCCGCATGGGCAGCTTCGACTGGCGCAAAGGAGTGGGCGACATCGCCTTCTCGCTCGAAGGCCTGCGCGTGTTCGGCATGGGTGCCAACGACAGGCTGGGCCTGCGCCAGATCGTGCGCATGATGCCGGCGGAAGAGCGCCAGGCCTTTCAGCGCGTCCTGCGTGAAGTCATTCACCACGGCACCGTCTTGTGCAATGACGTTCAGGTCGCGCTGGCAGATGGTCGTCAGCGCATCCTGCACGTGGAAGCCGAGCCCGAGTTCAACGAACAGGCCAATCTGATCGGCTACACCGGCATCGTGCAGGACGTCACGGATCGCCGCGTGGCCGAAGACAAGATCAAGCACCTGGCCAACTTCGACACGCTCACCGGCCTGCCCAACCGCCGTCAGCTGTTCTGGCGCAGCGAGCGCGCCATCGAGCATGCCAAGCGCCTGAACCACTGTGTGGCCATGCTGCAGGTGGGCCTGGACCGCTTCAAGATCATCAACGAGAACCTCGGCCACCACGCCGGGGACGAACTGCTGATCGAGGTCTCGCGCCGCCTGCGCACCTGCGTGCGCCACTCCGAGCAGGTGATGGAAGGCAGCATGGACATCCCCGGCCAGCGCACCCACCGTACGCTGGAAGCCGTGGGACGCCTGGGCGCCGATGAATTCGTCGTGTTGCTGCCCGAGGTCACCAATGACCAGGAGGCCATGGAAACCGCCCGCCGCATCCTGGATGCGCTGCGCGAACCCATGATCGCCGCCGGCCAGGAGTGCTTCATCACCGCCTCCGTGGGGGTGGCCGTGTTCCCGGCCCATGGCCTGAACGTGGCCGACCTGCTGCGCAACGCCGATGTGGCCATGGACCTCGCCAAGAGCCAGGGCCGCAACACAGCGCAGCTGTATGACCCGCTGCTGGCCAGCAAGGGCCGCGTGCGCCTGGATCTGGATACTGCCTTGCACAAGGCCCTGGAGCGCAAGGAACTGGTGCTGTATTACCAGCCCAAGATCGATGTGCGCACCAGCCGCATGGTGGGCGCCGAAGCCCTGATGCGCTGGCAGCGTGGCGGCCAGCTCGTGCCGCCGGGTGACTTCATTCCACTGGCGGAAGCCACTGGTCTGATCAACGAGATGAGCCTGTGGGCCATCGAAGAGGCGGCCCGCCAGTCCAAGGAATGGGAAAAGAAGTTCGGCTTTGACGCGTCCATTGCGGTCAACCTGCCCAGCCGCCTGTTCGAACAAGGCGATCTGGTCGAAAAGATCGAATCCATCCTGTCGCGCCTGGGTGTCGAGCCGCGCGCCATCGAGCTGGAAATCACGGAAACCGGCCTGATGAAGGATCTGCAAGGCGTCGTGCCTTCGCTGCATCGCCTCAACCAGCTGGGCACCGAAATCTCCATCGACGACTTCGGCACTGGCTACTCCTCGCTGTCCTACCTGACCACCCTGCCCATCAGCGAACTCAAGATCGACCGTTCCTTCGTGCAGGATCTGGGTGACACGCCCCAAAGCGGCGCCGTGGTCTCGGCCATCATCGCCCTGGCCCGTGCACTGGGCCTGCGCGTGATCGCCGAAGGCGTCGAGAACGTGACGCAGATGGAAGTGCTCTACAACCTGGGCTGCCACATCTGCCAGGGCTTCCTGTTTGCGCGCCCCATGCCGGCAGCGCAAGTTGAACAATGGCTGATTGAAACGCAATCCGGCCAGACACTGCCTCGCATCGCCAGCGCCGCACTGGTCAGCGACCCGACAGCCCCCCGGATCAGCGGCTCACGTTGAACCATGGCCACGTCCAAAAGCACCACCACGCCACCTGCTGCCAAGTCCACCACGCCCGCCGAGCCCACGCCGGCTCAACTGGCCAAGGCCGCCCTGAAACGCCTGGCCGAGCAGCGACTGGAACCCACTCCGGACAACTACCGCAAGGCCTATGAAGCCGAAGGCGGTGAGGTCGCCGCACCGGAAAAACCTGCCGAGAAGCCTGCCGCAGCCGATGAGGCCAGCCAGAGCAACGACGACGGCGAACGCTGGTCCACGTTGATCACGCGCATCCTGCGGGGTGCGGAGCGAGGTGGTCGCCAATGGACGGCCGCACGCAAGAAGGACAGCCTCAAGCGCGTACTGGATGGCAGCAAGAGCTCCGCCAGCCGCCTGCATCAACGACTGAGCCAGCTGGTCAGCAGCTGGGACAGCGACACCCTCGACAGCAGCTCGCTGGAAGGCGAGGATCTGCCCGTCTCCGCAGAGGAATCACCTGCCCCGACTGCCACGGCATCGTCGACCGAGACCGGCAAGGCTGAGCAGACTGCCGCCATCGCAGACGGCACGCAAGCAGCTCAGCCCACAGCGAAGGCCGAGCAACTGCAGGCATCAGCCTGGCCCCAACTGGCCTTGCACGCCATCGACCAGCTCGCCGACACCATTGAAGCAGCCCTGCCGCCCCAACAAGCGCAATCTACCGAAGCCAGTCAGGCCATGCGCGCGGCCCTGGCGCCAGGTCGGGACACCGCCGTGCCCGAAGCGCAGTACGAGCTGATCAAGACCGAGATCAGCCAGGCTTGTGATCAGGCCCGTCGCATCGTCGAGCACCGCCATCACCTGATCGACCAGTTGCTGGACCTGTGCCTGTCCCTCACCGACAGCCTGACCGACCTGTCGGAAGATGACAGCTGGGTACAAGGCCAATGCCAGGCCATGCGCCACCAACTGGACGAGGGGCTCAACAGCCGAGGCGTGCGCCACATCCAGCAGCTGCTGGAGCAAACGCGCCAGAAGCAGCAGGAGCTCAAGAAAGAGCGCGAGGCAGCCCGCCAGGCCCTCAAGCAGCTGATACACCAGATGCTGCAGGAAATCGCCGAACTGGGCACGACCACCGACCGCTTCCAGAGCAATCTGGGTCGCTACGCTGAAACCATCGGTCAGGCAGACAGCCTGGAGAGCCTCACGAGCGTGGTGCGTGAACTGGTGGAAGAAAGCCGTGCGGTACAAGGTGTGGTGTCGCAAACGCAGGCACGCTTGAACGACGAACACGCACGCGCCAGTGAACTCAGCGAACGGGTGCGCCACCTTGAAGACGAGATCCGCAAGCTGTCTGACGAGGTCTCCACCGACCCGCTCACGCAGATCGCGAATCGCCGCGGCATGATGCGCGCCTTCGAGATAGAACAGGCCAAGATGGAACGCGACGGCACCACGCTGGCCGTGGGCCTGCTGGATGTGGACAACTTCAAGAAGCTCAATGACACCCTGGGCCACCAGACCGGTGACGAGGCCTTGAAGTTCCTCTCACGCCGTGTGGGCGAATGCCTGCGCCCCATTGACGTGGTGGCCCGCTATGGTGGCGAGGAATTCGTGGTCATGCTGCCGGCAACCGGCCTGGAAGAAGCGCAGCAGGTATTGACACGGCTGCAACGCACGCTGAGTGCGGAGTTCTTCGAGCACGAAGACAAGAAGGTGTTCATCACCTTCTCGGCGGGCGTCACGCTCTACCGATCGGGTGAGCCGATTGAGGCCACGTTGGACCGCTCGGACGTGGCCTTGTACGAGGCCAAACGCACCGGCAAGAACCGCACCTGCATGAACTGAGGCACAGCAGGCCTTGCCTGTGGTGTGCTGTGGTGCGGCCTGCGCCGTTCAGTGCGAAGCAGCCAGACGCTGGAGGGCTGACGGGATCAGGTCAGGCAGGTCATCGGCAATCAGGCCCAGGCCGAAGTCCTGCGCGGCATCACCATGCAGCCAGGCTGCGGCACAGGCCGCCTGCCAGGCCGGCATGCCTTGCGCCAGCAGCCCGACGATCATGCCGGCCAGCACGTCCCCCGCCCCGGCGGTGGCCAAGGTGGATGGGGCATGTCGGTTGATGGCGGCACGCCCGTCTGGCGCTGCGATGACCGTATCGGCCCCCTTGAACAGCACGACCGCACCACTGAGCCTGGCCGCTGCCCTTGTCTTGTCCAGCTTGCTGCTCGCCACCGTCACCTCAGGGGCTTTGAACAGACGTACGAATTCGCCACCATGCGGCGTCAGCACCACCGGCCGGCTGTGCCCCTTGATGGCGGCAAACAGCAAGGAAGGGTCTTCATGGAAGGCCGAGATGGCATCGGCGTCGAGCACCACCGGGCGGCCGCTGGCCAGCATGGTCAGCACCACGCCGCGGATGCCCGCTGCATTGGTGCCCCCCATGGCGCCCGGCCCCATCAGCATGGCTGAGAGGCGATCGTCGTCCAGCAGGCCTTCCAGCCCCATCTGCCAGCTGGCAGCGGCCTCGCCGTCCAGCGGGTGGACCATGATGCATTCCAGCGCTGAGGCATAAACGGGCCAGGCACGCCGTGGGGTGCACACGGTAGTCAGCCCGGAACCGATGCGGGCGCAGGATCGCGCCGCCAGTCGAGCGGCCCCCGTCATCTCGGGCCCGCCCCAGATCAAGGCATGACCACGGTGGTATTTGTGGCCCGCCACGTCCATGTGCGGCCACACGTCGCGCCACACCGCTGGCTGGTTGTCAAAGGCCTGTACCTTCAGGCTGGGCAGCACGCTGGGCTCGATGCCGATATCGGCCACCACCACCTCGCCGCACAAGCCTCTGCCCGGCATCAAGGCGTGGCCTGGCTTGAGTCTGAAAAACGTCACCGTGAGCTGGCAGGGCACGGCGCCAGTGGCCTCGCCGGTATCGCCCCACACACCGCTGGGCACGTCCACCGCCACGATGGGCAGTGCCTTGCCGCTGGCGCGCATCAACACATCAGCCGCGAGGCCATCGAGGGGGCGTGTCAGGCCGGCGCCAAACAGCGCGTCCACGATCAGTTGCGCACCGTCCAGACAGGCGGGCTGCATTGCGCCGATGTCGGCCGTACCTTCATCGCCTTGCAACCAGGCCCGGGCGGCCAGCGCGGCATCGCCTTTGAGCGCATCTGCGCCCACGAGGCAGGCCACTCGCACGGGCCACCCAAGTTCGCGCAAGCGCGCCGCCACGATGAAGCCATCGCCACCGTTGTTGCCAGGTCCGCACAGCACCACCGTGTCGCGTGCGGACCAGCGTTGCGTGATGGCGCGCACCACGGCATCACCCGCCGCCTGCATCAAGGTGAAGCCGGGGGTACCGGCCTGGATGGTGGCGGCATCGGCTTGCGCCATCTGGCCGACCGTCAGGAGTTCACAAACCATATTCTTCATGGCGCCTGGGTCTGGCGCAGTGCAATCGCATGAGCACAAGTGTGCCGCCAACTTTCGCACGCTCAACGCTCAAAAAACGCTTTGCCCTTGATCTGCGTGCAAATTCACGCCACAAAAAAGGCGAGAAGCGAGATACTGATTCCCGTCGACACGTTGAGGTATTCAACGCCAGACAGGGTAGCCGGGTAACGGCGCCATTGATGGGTGCTCGGTCTGACTTCGATCAGGCAGGCAAGGCGGTCTTGCTGCACCACGCCACCGATCTGGTGGCTCCCCTTCGCAGGGGTAGATCCGGGGATCGCCCCACTGGATCAGGTCTTCCGGTAGGAATGACCGACCATACAGCCCGTCGCTCCTAGGCCGATGGGCTGTTTTCTTTGGTGGGTACGACTTGATGCTTCGCCCTCGTTCGTCTACCGAGCAAGACCAGCTGAACCGGGTGGGCGTCTTCCGCTCCTGACGCGGGGCCACACCGCATCACGCCAAGGTGGCCTCGTCAACACGAACCAGGCGGTTCACCAGCCAGGACACCGCGAATGGTCGCTTCAGCCGCCCACCCAATTCACCTGGTCAGGGGCAGGCTGATGCAGTTCCGCGAGAGTCTTGGCGTGGGGCGCAGGCCTTTCGGGGCGCACCTCACCGTGTCGCGGGATGGTGGTGGCAAGCGACTGTGAAGCGACCATTCGCGGTGTCCTGGCTCGCGGCATGGGCAGGCTGGTGTTGACGAGGCAAAGCATGCCGTACTCGGTGGTGGCCCGCGTCAGGAGCGGAACAGGCGCTTGCCGCCGCCGTCCCGTTGCGCCCACATCCAACCAGCAACGCCCCTCAAGCAAAGCAACAAGGCATCACTTCGCCGTCGGCATCACGAACTCCGGCCCCTTGGGGATGGACGAGGCCCAGCGCTGCATCACCGACTTCTGACGCGTATAAAAGCGCACGCCCTCTTCCCCATAGGCATGCATGTCGCCAAACAGGCTGCGCTTCCAGCCACCGAAGCCATGCCAGGCCATGGGCACCGGGATCGGCACATTGATGCCCACCATCCCCACCTCGATCTGACGGCTGAACTCGCGCGCCACCTGCCCGTCGCTGGTGAAACACGCCACGCCATTGCCAAACTCGTGCGCATTGATCAGCGCCACAGCCTGCGCCAGATCCTTCACCCTCACGCATGACAACACAGGCCCGAAGATCTCTTCCTGGTAGATGCGCATGCTCGGCGTCACATGATCGAACAAGGTGCCACCAGTAAAGAAACCGTTTTCACGGCCAGGCACCTTGAGCCCACGCCCATCCACCAACAGCGAAGCGCCTTCCCGCTCGCCCAGCGCGACATAACCCTCGATACGCTCCAGCGCCTGGCGCGTCACGATGGGGCCCATCTCGGCATCGGCTTCCATGCCATCCTTGATCTTGAGCGCCTTCGTGCGTTCGATCAGCCTGGGCATGATGCGATCGGCCACATCGCCCACCAGCACGGCCACCGAGATCGCCATGCAGCGCTCGCCCGCCGAGCCGTATGCGGAGCCGATCAAGGCATCCACGGCCAGATCCAGATCCGCATCGGGCATCACCACCATGTGGTTCTTGGCGCCGCCCAGGGCCTGCACACGCTTGCCCAGTTGCGCGCCACGCCGGTACAGGCCATGTGCAATCGGCGTCGACCCCACGAAGCTCAGCGCCTTCACGTCGTCGTGGTCGAGCAAGGCCTCCACCGCCAGGCGATCCCCGTGTACCACGTTGAACACGCCTGCAGGCAAACCAGCCTCCGCCATCAGTTCGGCCATGAAGATCGCCGCAGACGGATCCCGCTCGCTGGGCTTGAGCACGAAGGTATTGCCACAGGCAATGGCCACCGGGAACATCCAGCAAGGCACCATGCACGGGAAGTTGAACGGCGTGACGCCCGCCACCACGCCCAAGGGCTGGCGCAGGGTCCAGTTGTCGATGCCGGTGGACACCTGGTCGGTGTAGTCGCCCTTGAGCAGTTGCGGGATGCCGCAGGCGAACTCGACGATGTCGATGCCGCGCATGACCTCGCCTTGCGCGTCGCTGAACACCTTGCCGTGCTCGCGTGTGATGATGGCGGCCAGTTCATCCTTGCGTTCATTGAGCAAAGCCAGGAAGCGGTTCATGATGCGGGCACGGCGGATCGGTGGGGTCTCGGTCCAGCCCGGAAAGGCTTGCTTCGCGCTGGCCACAGCCTCATTGACCTCATCGCTTGTCGCCAGCTGCACCTTGCGTGTCACCTCGCCTGTGGCAGGGTTGAAGACATCCTGCAAGACGTTGCCTGAGCGGATCTGCGCCTGGCCGTTGAGCCAATGGGGAATGACAGTCGGAGCG
>NZ_DASUIS010000084.1:0-6349 GCF_036279675.1 Aquabacterium sp.
CGCTTGGCCGCGTACAGGCCTTCATCGGCACGGGCGATGGCACCTGACCAGTCCTCATCCTGGTGCAGGCTCTGGGCCACGCCGATGCTGATGGTCACACTCAGGCTGGTGCCCTCCCCGCACTGCACCTCCATGCTCGAGATGAGGTGCCGCAAGCGTTCCGCCACCTGCCGGGCATCGTCCACATCGGCGGTTGCCAGCACGATCAGGAACTCCTCGCCACCAATGCGCCCCACGCGATCGCCATCACGCAGGTTCTGACACAAGGCGTGCGCGACCTTGCGCAAGACCTCGTCACCCACACCATGGCCATAGCGGTCGTTGATGCTCTTGAAGTGATCGACGTCGCACATCATCAGGCACAGCGTCTGGCTGGCCTGCCTGCGATCGCGGTGCAGGGCCTCCAGGTGCGCCAGGATGGCCCGTCGATTGAACAACCCTGTGAGCGCATCACGCTCGGCCATGTCTGCGAGCTTGACCTCGAGCGCCTTGCGCTCCGTGATGTCGAGGATGGTGCCCACGATGCCCGTGACCTCACCGTCCACGCCATACAGCGCAGCCTTGTGAAACACCACGTGGCGGCGCTCACCATCGCAGCGTTTGATCTGGGCTTCGTAGCGCTGCTCACCACCCGATTGCATCAACACCGCATCGGCGTCGAAGTGCGATTTGGCGTACTCCTCCGGCGAGATGTCGAACACGGTCAGGCCGATGATTTCGCGTCGGCGTCGCCCTATCAAACGCGCAAAAGCACGGTTGCACCCTTGATAGACACCCGTCCGGTCCTTGAAGAACACAGGGGTGGGAAGGGCATCCAGGACGGACTGGACAAGGTCAGGTAACAAGTGAGAAAACAGCACTTCACCAGTCCTGGAAAGGTCAAAATTGGATTTGACATTATCAATGTAACAGTTGAAATGTCATGTGCAGTATTCACGCTTTGGCGACCGGAAACCACCGGAGGATCTGCAAGAAAACCAGGGTGCCGAGCAATGCGCCAACGACGGCCATGGCACCCAATGCACCAGGCAAGACCATCTTGAACAAGCCGCTCAAGGCAGGCACGAACAACACCACGCCCAACAGGCCGACGGTCAAGGCCAGCATGCGCCACAAGGCCGGGTTGGGCCGCAACAGACCCGACATCACATGCCCATGCAGCGATCGGTTGTTGACGATGAGCAGGATGTTCACGGCAATGAGCGAGACGAACCCGCCTGCCCGCGCCTGTGGCTCGCTCAGGCCTTGCTGCAACAACCAGGCGTATGCCAGGCCGACCGCGCACAGAGCCAGCAAGCCTTGCGTCAGGCTGTAGAGCATCATCGCCCTGGTCAGCAAAGGCCGCCCGATCTCGCGTGGGGGCCTGCGCATGATGTCGCGCTCGTCTGGCTCGGCCTCGAACACGATCGAGCAGACCGGGTCGATGATCAACTCCAGAAAGGCGATGTGCACGGGCATGAACAACAGTGGCCAGCCCATCAGCAAGGGCAGCAAGGTCAGGCCTGCAATGGGCACATGCACGGCCAGCACGAAGGCCATGGCCTTGCGCAGGTTGTCATCTATGCGACGCCCCAACTGAACGGCCTTGACGATGGCGCCGAAGTCGTCGTCCAGCAGCACCATCGCAGACGCTTCGCGCGCCACATCCGTGCCACGCGAGCCCATGGCCACGCCGATGTCGGCCGCCTTGAGTGAAGGCGCATCGTTGACGCCATCGCCCGTCATCGCCACCACATGCCCTTGCGCCTGCAGTGCCTGCACGATGCGCAGTTTTTGCTCCGGCATCACGCGCGCAAACACCGAGGCCCTGGCTACGCAAGCTTTGAGCGCCTCGTCCGACAGGCCTTGCAGATCTTCACCGCGCACCACATCAGCGTGCACATCCAGGCCAGCCTGATCGGCCATGGCCTTCGCCGTGGCGGGATGATCGCCTGTGATCATGATCACCTTGATGCCGGCTTCACGACAGGCCTGCACGGCTTGCGGCACATCCGGGCGCAAGGGATCCTGCAAGGCGACCAGCCCCATGAATTCAAAATCGAAGTCATGCTGGACGGCGGGCCAGTCACCGCCTTGCCTTGGGCCATCGTGCCGGGCTCTTGCCACGCCCAGCACACGCATGCCCTGGCTGGCGAACACATCGGCCACGCGCCGCACTTCGGCCAGTGCAGCCTCATCCAGATGACACAGGTCGGCAATGGCCTCCGGCGCACCTTTGGTCGCGACGAGGTGACCGTCCTGCTGCGGGGCCTGCCACACATGGGACATGGCCAGCATCTCGGTGCTCAGGCCGTATTCATGCACCAGTTGCCATGGCGCATGCGTGGCCAACTGCTGAGGCAGTTGCGCCTGCCCCAGCACCCAGAAGGCCTTCTCCATGGGGTCGAAGGGATCGCGCTCGCTGGCCAGGATGCCGTGCAGCAGCAAGGCGTGGAACGCCTCGGGCAAGGGCGCGGACGTTTCTTGCGCACGCCAGGTTTGCCCATTCACGTGCATGGCCGCAATGGTCATGCGATTGAGCGTGAGGGTGCCAGTCTTGTCGGTGCACAACACCGTGGCCGTACCCAGTGCTTCGATGGCACTGGCGCGCCGCACCAGCACCCGCTGCTGAGAGATCCGCCAGGCGCCCATCGCCATGAACACCGTCAGGATCAGCGGGAACTCCTGCGGCAACAGCGACATGGCCAGGGTGATGCCTGCCAGCACAGCCGCCAGCACGTCTCCCCGCATCCACACGTAAAGCAGCGCCACCACCACGCTCAGGCTGATGCCGATCACCGCAAAGGTGCGCACCAGGGCGCGTGTCTGCTGCTGCAAGGCCGGCGGCGCCTGCTCGATCTGATGCAAGGCCACGCCGATGCGGCCCAGCTCGCTGTGTGCCCCGGTGGCCGTGACTTCCGCCATGCCCAACCCTCGCACCACCATTGAACCCGAGTAGACCCAGGGCTGATCATCACCACCAGGCCTGCGCGCCGCGCCATGCGACGTCAACCAGGGCAGCTTGCGCACCGGCACAGGCTCACCGGTCAAGAGGGATTCATCGGCCAGAAAGTCATTGGCCGACAGCAAACGCGCATCGGCCGGCACCCTGTCGCCCTCCTCCAGCAGCAAGAGGTCACCCGGCACCACCTCGCGACCGGGTATGCGCTTGCGCTCGCCATTGCGGATCACCAGCGCGCGAGGGCTGCTGAGATCGCGCAAGGCTTCGAGCACGCGCTCGGTACGGGCCTCCTGCACAAACGAGATCACCAGCGTCAACGCCACAAAGGCCAGCAGCATGCAGGCCTCACCAATATCACCCAGGGCCAGGTAGATGCCCCCCGCCACCAACAGCAACTGCAGCATGGGCTCCCGCACCAGCTCCAGGGCAATGCGCCAGGCCGTGCGCTTGCTGGCTTGGGGCAGCTCATTGGGCCCATGTTGCTGCCACCGAGCCTGGGCTTCTGCGTCACTCAGCCCCGATGGTGTGGGGGCGATGGATTCAGGCAAGGGTGCTCCCAAGTCGTTCGTGGATCAACATGTCAATGTGCGTGACCTTGATGGGCTTGGGCACATAGTCGTCAAAACCTGCATCGCGGATGCGTTGCACGTCCATGGGCATGGCATTGGCCGTCACGGCGATCACGGGTGTGGCCCGCGTCTGTGGGTCACTGCGCAACTGCCCCAGCACGGCATAACCATCGGTATCGGGCAGGTGGATGTCCAGCAAGATGAGGTCTGGCCGACTGCTTCCGGCCAAGGCGAGGCCCGTCTGACCCAATGGGGCAGTCAAGAGACGCACACCCTGATGACGCGCCACGATCTGCTCCATGAGTTGCAGGTTGGCGGGATTGTCCTCCACATACAGCAAAGTAGCCACCCTGGGCGACGGGCGCCCGCCAGCCATCGTGGGCCCGATCGCCGGCAACGCATACGCTGTTCCGGCGTTGTCCGGCAACGCACTCCGAGACATGGCACGAGGCAGATCCACCCAGAAAGTGCTGCCAGCCCCCTCCTGGCTGCTCACACCCATGGTGCCGTGCATCAGCTCGGCCAGGCGCCGACACAGGCTCAACCCGATGCCAGTCCCCTCGATCTGCCCGGCCTCTGCGCCCAGTCGGTTGAAGGGTTGGAACAGCTGGTCGAGGTGATGCGCCGCGATGCCTCGGCCGTTGTCACGCACGGTGATTCGAATGAGTTGATCTCCTTGCGGCTGCGCCTCGATCCAGACCTGCCCGCCGTGGCGGTTGTATTTGACCGCGTTGGACAGCAGATTGAGAACAACCTGCTTGACGCGCGTGGCATCGGCCTCGACTGCCAGGCCATCCATGAGCCCCAGGTTCAAGGTCACGATTTGCTGCTCGGCCAAAGGCTGCATCAGCGCGATCAACTCGCGAGCAAGGGGAAGCAGCTCGACCGGCTCTGGATGCAAGGACACCCGTCCGGACTCCACCTGCTCGAGATCGAGCACGTCATTGATCAGGTGAAGCAGATGCTTGCCCGCACGCAGGATCTCCTGGGCATGAGCCCGGGACCGCCCCGTGCTGGAGGCATCCAGGTCAACGAGTTGGGCAAAGCCGAGGATCGCATTCATGGGCGTACGCAGTTCGTGGCTCATGCGCGAAAGAAACTCGCTCTTGGCCTTGCTCGCGCGCTCGGACGCGTCCCGCGCTTCGACCAGTTGCCTGGAGCGCTCCTGCACGATCTTCTCCAGCTCATCGCCATGCCGAGCCAGTGCCTGCTCGGCCAGCTTGCGGTCCGTGATGTCACGCGACAACGCGATGAAGTGATCTCGCTGAGAGCCTGCCATGCGCTTGCGGGCGACCGAAAGCTCGAACCAGCGCAAGCCCTGTGGCAAATCCAGGTGAATCTGGGCGCCGAAGGATGCCCCTCGTTCTGCCGCCTCGTGCAAGGCTCGCAGCACGATCTCCGCCGTATGGGGTGGCATCACATCCTGAACCCGCCTGCCGAGCAACTGCGCGGGCGGCACCACCAGCAAATCGGCTCGACTGGCTCTTACATCAAGGTAGTGACCATCCAGATCCAGCTCGAACATCAGATCGGGAATGGCCTCCAGCGTGGCGTGAAGCTGGGTCAGCGTCTGCTCGGCATCTCGCTTGGACTGTGTCAATTGACGCAGCGACTCGGACAGCTCACCGGTTCGCAAGGCTACACGTCGACGCAAGGCGATGTTCCATCCCCCTAACACCAGCAACAGCCCGCCCACGGACAAGAGGGTATAGGCGCCATAGCGCAAGTAAGGCGGCCCCCCCTCCAGGTGAAGCTCGGACCCGAGCCATCGGTCATGCGCCGCCTGTAAATCGGCCTTGGAAAGGGTGGCAAACCCGTCGCGCACCAGTTTGAACGTCACGTCGTCGCCCTTGCGAACCGCCCAGTGGAACTGCCCGACAAACAGGGGTGGCGAACTGCGGAACTGGTGCTCCAGTTGCTTGCGGACCAGAAAGTACGTGGCTGGCGGGCGATCTTCGCAAAATACCCTCACCTCACCAACGGCTGCGGCGTCAACCACAGCCTCATAGCTCGGATACTTGCGAAAGGTCTCGATGCCCTGCCGAACCAGAAAGTCCACACAGGCATCGCCATCTTTCACGCCAACCGTGAAACCCTTGAGCGATTCGGCATCGGCGATCCCGGAAACGCTTTCGTGGAAAAAAATGGGAACTTCAATGTCGCTGTAGGCCGGACCAAAGTCGTAGATGGCCTTGCGAGGCTCGGTCTGAAACAGGGTATCGATGACATCCGCCTGCCCAGCCTGAATCCGGGCCTGCGCCTTGGCCCAGTCCATGCCAATCAGATCAACGTGGATGCCCGTGCGGCGAGCCCACAGCTCCCAGACATCCTTGCGCACGCCTTGCAGGCGACCTGCGGAGTCCCGAAAAATGTAAGGTGGGTAGTTGTCGTCAATCACCACGGTCAGGGAGCGACGCCCCTGCACCGTCTCTTGCGCCGCGCAGACCAGGCTCCACCACATCCATGCCAGGGCCAGCAGGCCGCGCATCACGGACATGCCAACATATCGTTGACTACACATGCGGTCCCCTCGTTCATGATTTCTATGGTCGGCAGGGATGAGGACAAGCATCCTTGCGCTACATCATGTCCGGGTCCAAGGCATCCGAATGAGGGGGCGCCGCCCCCGAGCGCAGGCTGGCTTCTTCACCTGCCGTCGCTACAATTTACTACTGCTACGCGTACAAATTGACGGCGTAACACCACGCCCCATGCGAAATACAGCCATCACCACCATGCGCCAGCAGCGTTTCACCCTCTGGGTGAGTCGCGTCATGCTGCTCGTCATGGCGATGAACCTGCTGGCGCCAACCCTGCTGGAGCGTCTGAGCCGCTGGAC
>NZ_DASUIS010000085.1:0-46523 GCF_036279675.1 Aquabacterium sp.
TGGGCTACCTGTCGGATCTGGTCCTGTCCACCGATCCCAAGCAGAACGTCTTGCTGCTGCGCTATCTGGTCGGATCGACCAATGCGGTGGCCGGCGTGGCGGCCTTGAATTTCGGCGTGTCTGAAGGCGTGATTGCCGCAGACGGCAGTGGCTTGCTGACGGTCACCGCATTGACTTGCACGCTGGCTTTCTACGTGATCATGCGCAGTGGCCTGAACAAGCGCTTTGCCGACCCCGCGATGGCGGGACCGCAGATTGTTTGCGCCGAACTCTTCCTGGCCTGGGGATACCAGCTGGGCGGCCCCGGCAGTTCCATCGCCCTGCTGCTGCTGTTCGTCTTCCTGATGTTCAGCATGTTCACAGCCAGCACCCGGACGCTGATTCAGGCCAGCGTGGTGGCCGCCGTCGCGTTCGGCATTGCCATGCTGAACGTGGCGCACAGCAACCCGCAAGTGCCCTACATGGGCAAATTGCAGATGGTGTATTTCGGGGTGATGCTGTTCATGCTCGTGAGCGTGTGCCTGCTGGTGTCGCAACTCAACCGGATACGTGCCAGCTCGAGCCGACGCAAGAAGGAGTTGTCAGAAGCGCTGGCTCGCATTCAGGATCTGGCCACGCGCGACGAGCTCACGGGCCTGTTCAACCGCCGTCACATGCTGGAGTTGCTCAACACGGAAAAGCACCGCTGCATTCGCAGTGATCGCCGCTTCTGCATGGCCATGATCGACGTCGACCGCTTCAAGGCCGTCAACGATACGCACGGCCACATGGTGGGCGACGAGGTGCTGGCATCGGTGGCCAGAGTGATCAGCAGCGGCCTGCGCGAGACCGATGTGGTGGCACGGTGGGGCGGCGAGGAGTTCCTCATCATGTTCACCGACACGGATTGCCCCACGGCCGAACTGGTGCTGTCGCGCATCCAGATGATGCTGTCGGCCACCATGGTGAGCGAATCGGTGCCCAGCCTGCACGTGACTTTCTCGGCCGGTCTCACGCACTACGAGCCGGAAGAAATGCTGACACGCACCATTGATCGCGCCGACCGGGGCCTGTACATGGCCAAGTCCGGCGGACGCAACCGCGTGGAGCGCCTGGAACCCGGCCAGCCCGAGCAAACACCCACTGCGGCGTCTGCATCAGGCAAGCCCGTGCCACTGCAGTCAGTCGCGCTCGAAAACCGCCATGCTTTCAACGTGGGCGGTATGGGGGAACATGTTCACCGCCCCGCCTGACACACAGCGGTAGCCCGCCTGGTGCACCAGCAAGCCGGCGTCACGCGCCAGCGTGGACGGGCTGCAGCTCACGTAGACGATGCGCTTGGGGGGCACCCAATCGGGCACCAGTGTCGGATCCTGATGCAGGTCGGCCATGGCCTTGGCCAGGGCGAACGCACCTTCACGTGGCGGATCGATCAACCACTTGTCGGCATGGCCATAGCTGGCCAGCTCCTGCGGCGTGATCTCGAACAGGTTGCGGGCCACGAAGCTGGTATTGGCATCCACGCCGTTGACCTTGGCGTTCTCACGTGAACGCGCCACCAGGGTTTCGCTGCCCTCGATGCCGAGCACCTCACGGGCCTGGGTGGCCAGAGGCAAGGTGAAGTTGCCCAGACCACAGAACCAGTCGATCACACGCTCTTCGGGCTGCACGTCCAGCAGGCGAAGCGCACGCCCCACCAGCACCTGGTTGATGGCATGGTTGACCTGCGTGAAGTCGGTGGGCTTGAACGGCATGGTGATGCCGAACTCGGGCAAGGTGTAGTCCAGAGAAGGCAGGCTCTCATCCAGCGGATGGACGGTGTCCGGCCCCTTGGGCTGCAGCCACCAGGAGATGGTGTGCCGGCCGCCATCATGGGCGCTGTGCTCGGTGGCGAAATCGCGCAGGCGCTGGGCATCGGCCGGGCTGAGCGCATTCAGGTGGCGCAGCACCAGCACGGTCACCTTGGTGCCCACGGCCACTTCGATCTGCGGCAGGCTTTCGCGCTGGTCCATGCCCATGATGAGCGCCCGCAGCGGCATCAACAGGCGGCTCACATGAGGCGGCAGGATTTCGCAGGTCTGCATGTCGGCCACGTAGCGCGATTTGCGCTCGTGGAAGCCCACCAGCACGGTGTTCTTCTTGGCCACATAACGAACGGACAGCCGCGCGCGGTATCGGTAGCCCCAGGCCGGGCCCTCAATGGGGCGCAACAACATGTCGGGCTTGACCTTGCCCAGGTGCCAGAGGTTGTCCTCCAGCACGCGCTGCTTGACGGCCACCTGGGCTGCGGCGTGGAAATGCTGCATCTTGCAGCCGCCACACAGGCCGAAGTAGGTGCACTTGGGCTTGACGCGCTGCGAGCTTTCGCAACGCAGGTCGGTCATCGTGCCCTGCTCCCAGTTGTTCTTCTTGCGGGAGATGTTGACGCGCACTTCCTCGCCGGGCAGCGCATCTTCAACGAACACGACCTTGCCATCGGCACGATGGGCTACACCCTGGGCTTCAAGGTCCAGGGATTCGATCTTCAGCCACTGCAGGTGCGGCGGCACGGGCGGGGTTTCGGGGGCCACTGCATCGGCGACATGGCCGACAGGGGCAGCAGAAACAGAAACGGGGGATGAATCACTCATCCCCCGATTGTCTCAGACCCGAGCGCCTCAACGGCTGGGCAACTGCCTGGCCGGGTCGATCGGCTTGCCGCGTTTGCGGATCTCGAAATGCAACTGCACGCGATCGGCATCGGTCGCACCCATCTCGGCGATCTTCTGGCCCTTGCGCACGCTCTGGTCTTCCTTGACCAGCAAGGTCTGGTTGTGGGCGTAGGCCGTCAGGTACTCGCCGTTGTGCTTGATGATGATGAGGTTGCCGTAGCCGCGCAGGCCGGAGCCGGCATACACCACGCTGCCATCCGCCGCGGCATAGACCGGATCACCCGCCTTGCCGCCAATGGCCAGGCCCTTGCGCTTGCCTTCTTCAAAACCACTGAGAGTCGGGCCATTGGCCGGCCAGCTCCACGCGGGTTCGTCGACATCGCGAGCGACGGGGGCGTCCTTGTCTTTTTCCTTGTCCTTGGCGACATCCTTGCCTTCGGCCGCTACGCTGGCCGCAGCCGATGCCGCCGATGCGGCGCCTGACGCACCGCTGGCCGCCGCCACCACGGCACCTGATGCCGGCTTGCCGGTCACATTGCCCTTCGCATCCACATTGCGGCCCTCGATCTTCGGGCTGCCGATGGGCTTGGTGCTCACGCCGGCCGTTGCCACGGCACTGGGATCCGCACCTGGTGGCACCACGCGCAGCACCTGACCTTCTTCGATCAGGTTGGGGTTCTCGAGATTGTTCCAGACAGCCAGATCACGCCAGCGCTGGCCGGCATCCAGCGAGATGCGAATCAGCGTGTCGCCCTTCTTGACCGTGTAGTAACCGGGCTTGCCGGCGTTTTCAGCGCCGGGCAGCACGCGTGGTGCCGCAGGCGTGCCGCTTGCCGCGCCGCCGGGCGTGCCCGCGCGGGAGCGATCTTCAACCGGCGCGTGATGGTTGGTCGAAGCGCAACCGACCAGAAAGAACGTCAATGCTGCCGAGGCCGCGAACCTGTAAGTGGAATTCATGTGCATGGGGACATTCGGTCGGGACGGCTCGCGACAGGCGGCGCCAACCCGATTACGTCATGTGGTGCCTGATTTTAGGGGGACGAACAACACCGCGCCAGCGCGGCTGTGCTGCAAACTGCCATCGGGCAGGCGATCCAGAATGGTCAGCACCTGGGTGCCACCGCGCGGCTCTTCCAGCGGGGCGACCAGACGGCCACCGGGCGCGAGCTGGTCGATCCAGGCCTGCGGCAAGGCTGCCCCGCCTGCGGCCGCGATGATGGTGTCGTAAGGAGCCAGGGGCGCATGACCGATCATGCCATCACCGTAGACCAGCCGCACATCAGGCCATTCGGGCAGGTGCTGTCGCAAGGTGTCCAGATTGGCGCGCGCTTTCAGGTGCAGATCGCGCAAGCGCTCGATGGACACCACGCGACGCGAAAGGTGGCCCAGCAGGGCCGCCTGATAGCCGCAGCCGCTGCCGATTTCCAGGCATTGGCCCAGCGGTTTGTGCATCACGGTGACCTCGGACTGCACTTGCAGACCAGGCCGCACGCACAGCAGCTGCATCATGGCCGCCACCACGGACGGTTTGGAGATGGTCTGACCCAGGCCAATCGGCAGGCTGGTGTCTTCGTAAGCCTGGTTGACCAGCGCCGTGTCGACAAAGAGATGGCGAGGCACCCGCGCGAACGCGTCCAGCACATGCTGGTGGCTGATGCCATCCAGCATCAGGCGCTCGACCATGCGACGGCGTACGTGCACGGAATCCATGCCCACGCCCTGCGGCGTGGTGTGCCGGCGGCGGTCCTGCTCGATTTGCTGAAGGTGCGCCTGCGGGCGCAGCAACTCCCTGGCACCGGTTTGCGCCACGGGCGCTGGCTTGGGCCCCGACGATTTGACCGTGGCCACCTGATCCAGCTGCAGCGGAAAGCGGCGGGGCTTGCGATCAGGTTGACCGGCGCTCATCGTTGGTCCACCCATCCCTGCCAGGCGGGCAGACGCTGGTGATCGGTCATGTCGACCTGCAGGGGCGTGATGGACACCTGACCATGGCGCACAGCGTGGAAATCGGTGCCTTCACCGTCTTCCTTGGCTTCGCCAGCCGGGCCGATCCAGTAAAACATGTCGCCGCGCGGGTTGGCTTGTGCGACAGCCGGGAAACTGGCGTGGCGCCGCCCCAGACGCGTGATCGTCCAGGGAGCTTGTTCGGCATCGGCCGAGGCCGGAATATTGACGTTGAGCAGCCAGGGTCGCGCAGCCGGCGCCTGGGCCAGCACGTGCTCGACCACCTTGCGGGCGATGCGGGCTGCGACGTCGAGATGCTGCCAGCCCTTGTCGGTCAGGGAAAAGGCAATCGCGGGGATGCCGAACAGGTAACCCTCGGTGGCGGCGGCCACCGTGCCGGAGTACAAGGTGTCGTCGCCCATGTTGGCGCCGTTGTTGATACCCGACAGTACGAGGTCCGGTTTGGGGATCAGGCCGGATGTCAGCGCCAGGTGCACGCAATCGGAGGGCGTCCCGCTGACGTAGCGGAAGCCGTTGCCGGCGGTATGCAGGCTCAAGGGCTGATGCAGGCTCAGCGCGTTGGAGGTGCCGCTGGCATTGCGCTCCGGCGCAAAAACATCGATATGACCCAAGCCCTCACAGGCAGCGACCAGGGCGGCGATGCCCGGCGCGAGGTAGCCATCGTCGTTGGCAATCAAAATTCGCATAACTCGGATTGTAGAAGCGCAACGGCCGGAATAGTCAAACCGTTTAACCGGGGGGCCTTGACGTGACGGGAGGCGTTCCGAACCTGATAATCTCCACGTGACCGTCCGAAAGGATGGGCCCACCTGGTCTGCACCGGGCTGGGTAGACAATTGCAACACCCCGCCAGGCCAGGATGACGGCTTCGGGAGGAGCGCCATGGCCGTCAAGGTATTGATTCTCGAAGACAACCCGGTCGCCCGGGGCTTTCTGTGCCGTGTGGTGCGAGAGAGCTTCAGCGACGTCAGCAGCATCACCGAGGCCGGTGATCTCGACGCTGCGCGTCGATTGCTGGGGCATGCGGCTGGCGGCAGAGCGGCCCCCAGCGATGACCCCTACCAGCTGATTCTGGTTGACCTGGAGTTGCCCGACGGCAGCGGCCTGGAGTTGCTGACCGAGCTGGCCAGCTACCCTGCCACGCGCATCGTCACCACGCTGTACTCCGACGATGACCACTTGTTCCCCGCGCTGCAATGCGGCGCCGACGGCTACCTCCTCAAGGAAGACCGTTTCGAGGTGCTGGTGGAAGAACTGCAGAAGATCGTGCGCGGCCAGCCGCCGCTGTCTCCAGCCATCGCGCGGCGCCTGCTGACGCACTTCCGCTCTGGCGACGGCCATGGTCTGGGCCAGGCCCAGGCGCCACAGGCCGCGGCGCCAGCTGTCACCGCGGCTGCGCCTGCCGCGCTGGATCACGAACGTCTCACGCCCAGAGAAAGCGAAGTGCTCACCTACCTGAGCAAGGGCTTCACGATCAAGGAAATCGCCTCGCTGATGGGCATCAAGTGGTTCACCGTCAACGACCACATCAAGTCCATCTACAAGAAGCTCAATGTGTCCAGCCGCGCAGAAGCCGCCGTGCTGGCGAGCAAGCAAGGGCTGGTGTGATCACCAGCGAGGCCTGACCTGCTCGGCCCCGCGGCACACCGACCATGACCACACCCGCACCTGGCAAATTGCAGGCTGAACGACGCCCAAGCTGGCCCAGCCTGGATGAAATCCTCCAGGGTTCTCACGAGTTGCCTCGCTGGATAGGCTGGCGGCTGCGTGCGCTGGTGACCACCATCCTGATGGGGTGCGCCCTGCTCTTCCTGGTGGCGCACTGGCTCTCGACCCAGCCCCGCCTGCCCTTCAACCTGCGCGCCACCCCTGAAGGGCAGATCAAGATCCAGGGCGCGGACTACCCGCCGCTGGTGCACCTGGAAGGCCGCATCCTCGACGGGCTGAGGCTGGACCACCCTGTCGACACGGGTGTGCAGACGCTGTATGCACCCCTCGACCTGCTGATGCTGCAACGCTCGGCCCGGTGGATCATCGACCCCGAACTGCGCAACCGCTACTTCCTGCTGCATCAAGGCATGAACAACCTGATGGCCCAGGCGGGCACGGGCAGCATCACCGTCAACGTTGACTTGCTGCACGCGCCAGACGAGCCTGTGCTGATTTCCCCCACGGGCTGGTCTGGCCTGAGCCCGCTCTTCTGGCTGCTGGGCCTGCTGGCGCTGGCCGTATTCGGTGTTGGCGCCGTGGTCCTGCTGGCGGGGCCGCAATGGCGCAACATGGCGTTTGCGGCGCTGGCCATGAGTCAGGCAGGTCAACTGCTCTTCATCGCCATCGAGAACAACCTCGATGTGTTCGCGCCCATGTGGTTCATCCACCTGGACGCCCAGTTGCGTCTGGTGTTTGATCTGGTCGGCACAGCGGCACTGGTCCAGATCGCCGTGCTGCATCCGCAGCGCATGGCCGGCTGGGGCTGGTATGCCGCAATGGGCTGGCTGTCTGCGCTGGGTCTCTGGCTGGGCACCAATCAGCTGGATTCCACCTTCAACTGGTGGGTGGTCCAGGCCGGCTGCATTGGCCTGTCGATCGCCTCCGCCAGCTTGATGACGGCGTCCTTCCACATTGCCCCGCATCCGTTCACGCTGGTGATGCGCAGGCTGGTCATCGTGGCCTTGCTCACCTGGGGTCTGCTGTCACTGGCCATCTGGCGCGGCGGCGTGCGTGCCGACATGCAGCTCAACATCACCAACTTCGGCGTGATGACCTGGCAGGTGTTTGCGGCCATGGCGGTGCTCCTGTCCCCCTACCTGTCGCGCTCGCGGCCCATCCTGCAGGAGTTCTCGCTGCTGGCGGCCTCCAGCACGATCGCGGCTTCGCTGGATCTGCTCTTCGTGGCCGTGTTCTCGCTGGGTCAGTTCACATCGATGACCCTGTCGCTGTTCTTCTCGTTCGGCCTTTACCTGATCATCCGACGCTGGGTCATGACCCGCCTGCCCGGCCGGGATTCACTCACCATGGAGCGGCTGTTCCAGCGCCTCTACCGCATCGCCCGTGAAGTGGAGCGCCAGCCCGATACGCTGGATGCCTCGCTGATGCGCCTGATGCGCGAACTGTTCGATCCGCTCGAAGTGGCCCTGGTGCCAGGCGAGATGGGGCACACGGCCTTGCGCGGCAATGGCTCGGTGTTGATCGTGCCGATCCCTCTGGTCGGTGGCCGTCTGTCTGCCGTCCGGCATGTGCTGGTGCTCAAGCATTCGCACAAGGGCCAGCGCCTGTTCACTTCGGAAGACGCCCGCCTGGCCGAGCGTGTGATGGAGCAGTTGTACCGCGCCTTGAGCTTTGACCAGGCGGTGGAGCAAGGTCGCAGCGAAGAGCGCCTGCGCATTGCCCAGGACTTGCACGATGACATCGGTGCGCGCCTGCTGACGCTGATGTACCAGGCGCCGAATCCCGAGATCGAGGAATACATCCGCCACACGATCCAGGATCTGAAGACGCTGACGCGCGGGCTGGCCGCGCAGTCTCACCTCCTGAGCGAGGCCGCTGGCGAATGGAAGCGAGACCTCAGCCAGCGCCTGGCTGCCGCTCGCTGCGAGCTGGACTGGCACATGTTCCAGGATGCCGACATCACCCTGACCATGGTGCAATGGTCGGCGCTCACGCGCATCATGCGGGAGCTGGTCAGCAACGCGATCAGCCACGCCAAGGCCAAGAAAGTGCAGGTCAAGCTGCGCCTGGAAAACGACCGTCTGAGCTTGTCCGTGGAAGATGATGGCGTGGGCCGCGAACCCGCCACCTGGTCACATGGCCTGGGTCTGGGTGGCGTGCGCAAGCGCGTCAAGCAACTGGGCGGCAGCGTGCGCTGGCTGGAGGTGGACCCCAAGGGCATCCGCTGCGAAGTCGTGATCGACTATTTCTCAGGCTCCTCAGGGATGAGCGCCACCGGCACGCATCAGGGCGCCACGCACCCCGGGCCGGACAGTCAGTTTTCCCACTAGTTTTCCCATTGAGGCGTGTTGCGCAGGACCTCGTCCAGCGTCGTCACCCCTTCAGCCACCTTCATGACACCCGACAGGCGCAACGGGCGCAGGCCATCGCGGGCGGCCGTCTTGCGGATGCGGGCCATGTCCACCTCGGGGTGCATGCCGGCACGGATGGCCTCCGACACGGGCAGCAATTCGTACAGACCCACGCGCCCCTTGAAGCCGGTCATGCGGCAATCCAGGCAACCCACCGGCTTGTAGGCATTGACCTTGCCGTTCATGCGCCAGGGCTTGATGGCCTCGGCCAGCGTGGCGGGGTCCAGTTGATCATCAGGCTGCTTGCAGGCTTGGCACAAGGTGCGCACCAGACGCTGGGCCAGCACGCCGATCACGGTCGAGCTGATCAGGTAGGAAGGCACACCCAGATCGGTCAGGCGGGTGATGGCCGATGCGGCGTCATTCGTGTGCAGCGTCGAGAACACCAAGTGGCCGGTCAGCGAGGCCTGGATGGCCATCTCGGCGGTTTCCAGGTCACGGATTTCGCCCACCATGATGATGTCGGGGTCCTGGCGCATCAGGGCGCGCAGGCCTTCTGCAAAGCCCAGGTCGATGGCGGATTGCACCTGCGTCTGGTTGAACGAGGCTTCGATCATTTCGATCGGATCCTCGATGGTGCAGACGTTGACCTCGTCGGTGGCCACGCGCTTGAGCGTGGAGTACAGCGTCGTGGTCTTGCCGGAACCCGTGGGGCCCGTGACCAGGATGATGCCGTGCGGGCGGGACACGAGCTGCTCCCAGATCTGCGTCTCGGACGGCGCAAAGCCCAGAGCCTCGAAAGACTTGACGGTGTTGTCCGGATCGAAGATGCGCATCACCAGCTTTTCGCCAAAGGCGGTGGGCATGGTGGACAGCCGCATTTCGACCTCGTCACCGCCGGGGTTGCGCGTCTTGATGCGACCGTCCAGCGGGCGCCGGCGCTCGACCACGTCCATGCGACCGAGCAGCTTGATGCGCGCCGTCATGGCCTGCATCACCGACAGCGGTACCTGGTAGACCGTGTGCAACACGCCGTCGATGCGAAAACGGATGGCGCCCATCTCGCGGCGCGGCTCCAGATGGATGTCCGATGAGCGCTGGTCAAAAGCGTATTGCCACAGCCAGTCGACCACCTGGATGATGCCCTGGTCATTGGCGTCGAGTTGGCGGTTGGTCTTGCCCAGCTCCACCAGTTGCTCGAAGTTGTGGGCCACGCTGTCGCCCGTCTTCTTGTTGGCGTCGCGGACGGACTTGGCCAGCGTGTAGAACTCGGTGCGGTAGCGCTGCAGGTCCAGCGGGCTGGAAACAACCAGCTTGATGGTCTTCTTGGTGTGGGCCAGGATCTCGTCGATCCAGCCCACGTCCAGCGGCTCGCAGGTGGCGATGGTGATCTCGTTGAGGCCGAACTGCACGGGCAAGGCCTTGCGGCGCTCGGCATAGTTGATCGACATCACCTCGGCCACACGGGCCACGTCCACCTTGAGCGGATCGATGCGCAGATAGGGCATGCCGATGTGGCCGGCCAGCCATTCGGTGAGCGCTTCCAGCTCGAGCGCGATGCCGTTGTCGGCGCGCTTGAGGCCCAGCCCTGCCAGGCGCACCAGGGGGTGCTGGGCGCTGTCACCCGCGCCGAAGCGCTGCGCCACGGATTCGGCGTCTTTCAGCGTCAGCACCTTGTCCTCGGTCAGCCAGGTCAGCAGCATGCGCCATTCGAGCGGGCCCTTGTGGGTCACGGGGCGCTTGGCGTGCGGCTTGTGGGCCCCGGAATGGGCGCCCGACGACGAGGCGTGTGCAGCGGTCATGTCTTCTTGCGGGAGGCGGCTGGCGTGAAGGTGGACAAAAGCTTGACCCATTTTCGCGCCGGAAGCGACCATCTGGTCTGTAAAGTTTCGGCACGTTGTGCCAGCACTTCACGCTCAGGCATGTCGAAACCCTTCCAGGCCAGCACGATGGTGTTGCCTTCCGTGGTGGGTTTGAGCATCGCAACACGGCCTTCGCCGAAGGCGGCGCTGATGCGCGCGGCGCTGCGCTCGAAGCTGGCATCGCGGCCAAACAGGTTGACGCTCATCACGCCGCCGTCGTCCAGCACACGCCAGCACGCTCGGTAGAAATCTTCGTCGTCCAGCACGGGGCTGGCGGCATCGTGGTCGTACAGGTCCACGCACAAGGCATCGGCGCTGGCAACGTGCTCGTCCTGGTTCACGTATTTTTCAGCGTCGCCCAGGATCACTGCCAGGCGCTCGTCGTCTTCGGGCAGGTGGAACCAGTTGCGGCACACGGCGATCACCTGCGGGTTGATCTCGACGACCTTGGTGGGCAGGCGCAAGACGCTGTGGCAGTACTTGGTGATGGCGGCCGCACCCAGGCCCAGTTGCAGGCAACGGGTGTCGGCCAGCTCGGCCGGCTCACGCAGGAGCATCCAGGCCATCATGCGCTGGATGTAGTCCAGCTCCAGCTTCTGGGGCTGTCGGATGCGCATGGCACCCTGGATCCAGGGTGTCTCCAGGTGGAGATATCTCAAGCCACCTTCTTCGGAAATGGTGGCGTCGGGCAGGGTCGGGGCTTTGCTTCTTTTCACGGGCGCCAGTGTGTCACAAGCCCTTCCCTGTTCTGGCGATCCCGTGTTCTGGGGGCGGGGTCGCCCTGATGTGGTTTGCCTGGCATAAATGTTCTACTACACAACAATATTACCCAAACCCCAGCCACATCAAGAGAGACGCGCATGCAACTGACTGCATCGACCTTCGGCCCGCTCATCAGCCTGCTGACCATGCTCGGTTTCTCCACACCGTCACAGTCGGCATCGGCTCCGCCTGTGGTGCAGACCAGCCAGGGGACGATCAGCGGCAAGTTCATCAACGGCGTGCGTGCTTATCTGGGCGTGCCGTACGCCGCAGCGCCCGTGGGTGACTTGCGCTGGCAACCTCCTCAGCCCGCCCCGTCCTGGACGGGCACGCGAGACGGCACCACGTTTGGCAGCCGCTGCCCGCAACCCAAGAGCGCCATCTCAGCAGAGTCCACCAACGAGGATTGCCTCTTCCTCAATGTGCATGTGCCCGATGACATCGGCACGGCCAGGCTGCCGGTGATGGTGTGGATCCACGGCGGCGCCTTCATGCTGGGGGCAGCTTCCGATTACGACATGAGCACGCTGGCCCGGAAAGGCCGCGCGATCGTGGTGTCCATCAACTACCGCCTGGGTGCCTTTGGCTTCTTCCGTCAGTCTGAACTGGGCGCGCAAAGTGCACCGACCAACTTCGGCCTGCAGGATCAGCAAGCCGCCCTGCGCTGGGTGCGCTCGCAGATCAACCGCTTCGGCGGCGACCCTTCGCGGGTGACCATCTTTGGTGAGTCGGCCGGTGGCGCCAGCGTGTGCATGCACCTGGTATCGCCCACATCGCGTGGCTTGTTCTCGGGCGCCATCTCCGAAAGCGGCCCATGCAAGCTGCTGAGCGACACGACGACGAGCTCGCTGGAAGCACAAGGCAATGCCCTGGGCATCACGGCCGGCTGCCCGACCGGCCCGGGCCAGCTGGCCTGCATGCGCCAGAAATCGGCGGCGGATGTGCTGAGCGCTTCTGGCGTGACCGGCAGCATGCTCAAAGCCGGGGTGCGCTGGGCGCCAGTGCAAGACGGCATCACCCTGACGGGCAAGCCGGCTCAACAGGTTCAGGATGGCCAGTTCGCCCGCGTACCCGTCATCTTCGGCTCCAACCACGATGAAGGCCGCTTCTTCGTGGCCACCGAATACCACTTGAGCAACCTGCTGCCACTCAGCAGCAGCCAGTACACCGAGGCCATCAACAAGACCGCAGGTGGTGATGCCGCCCTTGCACAGCAACTGGCCAGCACCTACGGCAGTCAGGCCTATGGCACACGCGACAAGGCCTATGGCGCCTTGATCACCGACCAGTTGTTTGCGTGCAATGTGATGCGCGATGTGGAGGCCCTGTCACGCTATGTGCCGACCTACCATTACGAGTTCACCGAGGCCAGGACGCCCGGCATCATCGACCCGTACATGGCCATGGGCGCCTTCCATGGTGCCGAACTGCGATACCTCTTCCAGGCCAAGCTGCCCGGCCCTACGCTGAACCTGTCACTCAGCACGGCACAGCAGCAACTGGCCGATCAGATCGTGCGCTACTGGGGCCAGTTTGCGGCTACAGGCAACCCCAATACCGCCGCTTCGCCGCTGTGGCCCAGCTTCACGGCGGGCAAGGCCTCCTCGCTGGCGCTCACCAGCCTGGGCATCACTGCCTTTGGTGCCAACAGCTTCAGGGCCGATCACCAATGCGCCTTGTGGGCACAGCGCTGAGCTGATACAGGCGCGAGAGTTGGCGCCGAGGGCTGTGGCACAGTCCTGCGCATGACATCGTCGCCCTCGCCCAGACTCCATGGCCTGGCCCCTGTTGTGGGCGAAGGTGCCCGACTGCTGGTGCTGGGCAGCTTCCCCAGCGTGGCATCGCTGCAGGCCCAGCAGTACTACGCTCACCCCCGCAACCACTTCTGGCCCATCCTCTCGGCCTTGTGGGGCCTGGAGGGCACTCAAGCGCTGCAGGCCCTGCCCTACGCCGAGCGATTGCCGATTGCCCGCGCCCATGGCCTGGCCATCTGGGACGTGTACGCCGGTTGTGAGCGCCAGGGCAGCCTGGACAGCGCCATCCAGAACGCCGAACTCAATGACCTGGCAGGGCTGATCCAGCGCGTGCCCACCCTGCAGGGCATTGCCCACAACGGCGGCGAATCTGCGCGGCACATGAAGATCACGACGGCCTTGGGGCTGCCCGTGTTCAAGCTGCCTTCGACCAGCCCGGCCAATGCCTCGTGGTCCTTCGAGCGCAAGCTGGCGGCCTGGCGTGACGTTTTCCAGCGAGTCGGACTGGCCTGACACAGGTCACCCACACCCGCTTGCCGATTGGCGCGATCAGTCAATCCATGACACCGAAGGTCAAGCTGTTCCAGCTTGAAAACGGAACAATGCGTGCCGTGATGCAGTCACGCTGAAGCCCTGTCTGAGAGGGCTTGACGGGCGTTTGATCGGTTTGATCTGCCCAAGACCTGGCCTTGTGAATCGGGCGATGAATACCCCCGATGGCGCCAGCCTGCGCGACTGTTTCTCACCCATTTTGATTTGGCATTTGAAGAGCGAGAAACACATGCGACGCTGGAACGGCTGGGGCGATGAAAACAACCACTTCCCCCTCAGAGAGGCCGGACTGGGCTATATCCGAGGCCTGATCGGAGAGGGCCGTTTGCTGCAGGACGCCACCCTGCCAGCCGTGCTGGCCAGCGTGCCGCCCAGCCGCTTGCCCGATCACCCTTTGGTATCCAAAGACCCGGAAAAACGCGTTCGCCACGCACGCGGCCAGAGCCTGCCGGACTGGTATGCCATGCGCTCCGGTCAATTCGGCCACTTCCCGGATGGCGTGGCTGAACCCACCGATTCGGAGCAGGTTGGCACACTGCTGACATGGGCTCAGGCCAACGGCGTGCAGGTGATCCCATATGGCGGGGGCACTTCCGTTGCCGGCCACATCACACCACCTGCCTGCGCACAGCCCATTCTGACGATCTCGATGGGCCGCATGGACAAGCTGATCTCGCTGGACGAAACCAGCCAGATCGCCCGCTTCGGCGCTGGCACACCCGGCCCTGAACTGGAGCGCCAACTGGCCGAGCGCGGTTATGTGCTGGGGCACTTTCCGCAATCATTCGAGCTGTCTACCGTGGGAGGCTGGGTGGCCAGTCGATCGTCGGGCCAGCAGTCGATTCGTTATGGGCGCATCGAGCAGCTGTTTGCGGGCGGCCGCATCGAAACACTCAAAGGCACGCTGATCATCCCGACCATCCCGGCTTCGTCAGCGGGCCCCGATCTGCGCGAGATCTTCATGGGCACGGAGGGCCGCATGGGCATCATCACCGAGGTGGATGTGCGCGTTCAGCGCCTGCCTGAGCACGAGTCCTTCCATGTCGCCTTTGCGCCCAGTTGGGACGCCGCCATGGGCATCGTGCGCGAGGTGGTGCAGGCCAAGGTGCCGGTGTCCATGCTGCGACTGTCCAACCCCGAGGAAACGCGCACGCACCTGCTGCTGGGCGCCGATGCCTGGCAGGCCAGCTTGCTCAACCGCTATGCGGCCTTGCGTGGCTGCCCGGACGGCAAATGCATGATCACCTTCGGCACCACCGGCAGCCAGCGGCAGGCGCGGTTCGTACTTGGTGAGGTCAAACGCTTCGTGCGGCACGGCCGTGGCTTTTATGGCGGCACCTTCATGGGCAAGAAGTGGGAACACTCGCGCTTTCGCTCGCCCTACCTGCGTCACGGATTCTGGGAGCACGGTTACTCGGTGGACACGCTGGAAACCAGCGTGAACTGGTCGCAGGTGACCCAGGGCATGCAGCGCATCGAATCGGTCATCCGCGAGCATGCCGGTGATGGGGAGAAGGCCCACGTGTTCAGCCACCTGTCGCACATGTACACGCAGGGCTCCAGCATCTACACCACCTACTTCTTCCGCAACTCGGACAACTACGACACCACGCTGCAGCGCTGGCAGAACATGAAGCGCGCCGCCTCCACCGCCATCACCGAGCTGGGCGGCACCATCAGCCACCAACACGGTGTGGGCCGAGACCACGCCCCCTGGCTGCACGTGGAAAAAGGCCCCCTGGGCATGGCGGCCATCGGCCAGGTGATCCGCTATTTCGACGAAGCACAAGTGCTCAACCAAGGCTGTCTGGGTGACTTCCATGGCTGATCTGCTTCAACGCCCATCGCTGGCTGAACTGTCCGCCGTCGAGCCCTGGGATGCGGTGGTCATCGGAGGCGGCATCACGGGGGCGGGCATCGCCCTGGAGGCGGCTCGCCGCAAGCTGAAGGTCTTGTTGCTCGAACAGAAGGACTTCTCCTGGGGCACATCCAGCCGCTCGTCGAAGATGGTGCACGGCGGCCTGCGCTACATCGCCCAAGGCGACGTGAAGCTGACGCGCCATGCCTTGCAGGAACGCGAGCGCATGCTGGTCGAGCTGCCCGACCTGGTCGTGCGCATGCCCTACATCTTCCCGATTCGCCAAGGCAAGTTCCCAGGGCGCTGGGCCATGACGGCCGTGCTCAAGCTGTACGACGCACTGGCCGGCATACGCGACCACCGCTGGATGAACCGCGATGCCGTGCTCAAGGCCTATCCCGCCTTGAAAGCCGACGGGCTCCAAGGTGCCATGCGCTACACCGATGCCTTGACCGACGACAGCCGACTGGTGATCCGCGTGTTGCAGGAGGCCGTGCTGGAAGGCGCCGTGGCCCGCAACTACACGGAAGTGCTGACCGTGCAGCCGCATTCATCCGGCTCCACACTGCGCTTGCGCGATACCGACACGGGCGAGGCGCACGAGATCCGCACACGCCGTGTGTTCAATGCCACCGGCCTGTGGGCCGATCGTCTCTCCGGCACGCCGCCGGTGGTGCGGCCTCAACGCGGCACCCACCTGTTCGTGTCCGCCGAGCGCCTGCCCGTGCAGGATTGCCTGACCATCATGCACCCCGATGACGGGCGCCCGGTCTTCGTCTTCCCGTGGAAGGGCCAGACCTGCATCGGCACCACCGATCTGGACCACCGCGACGACATCAACACCGAGCCACATTGCAGCAGCGCCGAGATCGACTACCTGCTCAAGGTCGCCAACAGCGAGATGCCGCAACTGCAGTTGAGCCGACGCGACATCCTGTCGACCATGGCCGGTGTGCGCCCCATCATCGCCTCGGGCAAAGGCCGAGATCCATCCAAGGAGCGGCGTGACCACCTGGTGTGGCAGTCAGGCGGGGTCATCTCCGTCTCGGGCGGCAAGCTGACCACCTTCAGGCAGATCGCGCTGGATGCCCTCCAGGCAGCAGGCGTGATCGATGCCGCCGCGCACCGGCGCGCCCATCAGGACCGCCAGCGGCGCTGTTTCACACACCTGGTGAGTGCGCCGCATGGGCTGAACAACCCGTTGGGCGGCATGGCTCGGGGGGCCGCACTCACCGAACAGGTTGCCTGGATCCTGCGCCACGAGATGGTTCAGCACCTGGACGACCTGATGCTGCGCAGGCTGCGCGCGGGCGTGCTGCTGGCGGATGCCGGCACGTCTCAATTGCCGCTGATCAAGACGCTGTGCGAGAGCCATCTGGGATGGGATGAAGCGCGTTGGCAGGTCGAATGCCAGCGTTATCAACACGTGATCAACAGCAGCTACCGACTGGGGTGATGGATGGCCTCGTCTCAAGACCTCTTCCTGGCGCTGGACCAGGGCACACAGAGCGTGCGCGCGATGCTGTTCGATCTGGATGGCCAGGTCGTGGCCAAGTCGCAGCAGCACATCACGCCGTATTTCTCGAAACACCCCAACTGGGCCGAACAGAACGGTGACTACTTCTGGCACCACCTGAGCCTGGCCTGCCTGAAGTTGTGGGAACAGTATCCGCAGTTGCGTGCACGGGTTGCAGCGGTCGCCCTCACCTGCCAGCGCGCCTCGATGATCTGCCTGGACGAGGAGATGAAGCCCCTGCGGCCCGCGACCATCTGGCTGGATTCACGTCGCACGGACAACTACCCTCGCCTGCCCTGGTGGCTGCGCGCCGGTGTGCGTGCGGTCGGTCAGCAGCACATGATGTACCAGTTGCAGTCGAAAGCGGAGTGCAACTGGCTGGCGGCGGACTTCCCCGAAGTCTGGGCGAAGACCCGCCACTTCGTGCAGGTGTCGGCCTACCTGAGCTACAAGCTCACGGATCAGTTGCGCGACGCCGTACCCTCACAAGTCGGCTACGTGCCCTTCGACCACGAACACCAGCGTTGGGCCGACGAAGGCGACATCAAATGGAAGGCCCTGCGCGTCAGGCGCGATCAACTACCCCCGCTGGTTCAGGCCTCCGAGCCCATGGGCGTGATCTCTCGCCGTGCCTCGCACGAGACCGGCATCCCCGAAGGCCTGACCCTGTATGCTGCCGGCGCAGACAAGGCCTGTGAGGTGCTGGCCTGCGGTGGCATCAGCCCGGATGTGGGCTGCATCAGCTACGGCACCACAGCCACGATCAACACCGGCAATGCGCGCTACGTGCCGCCCATGCCCTTCCTGCCTGCCTACCCGGCCGCCATGCCGCGAGCCTACAACTCCGAGATCATCGTGCAGCGCGGCTACTGGATGGTGAACTGGTTCAAGCGCGAGTTCGCCGCCAAGGAGGTGCAACAAGCCGAGGCGCGTGGCGTGGCACCAGAAATCCTGTTTGACGACCTGCTGGACGAATCGCCGCCAGGCGCCATGGGCCTGGTGCTGCAGCCCTTCTGGAACCCGGGCGTGAAGTTCCCCGGCCCCGAGGCCAAGGGGGCGGTGATCGGCTTTGGCGATGTGCACACCCGTGCCCACCTGTACCGCGCCATCATCGAGGGGCTGGCTTATGCGCTGCGGCATGGCAAGGAGCAACTTGAGCATCGCAACCGCGTGCCCATCCACAGCTTGCGTGTGGCCGGCGGCGGCTCGCAAAGCGACCGCATCATGCAGATCACGGCCAATGTGTTCGGCATCCGCACCGAGCGCATCCACACCTATGAGGCATCGGGTTTGGGGGCGGCCATCAATGCGGCCGTCGGGGCCGGCTACTTCAAGGATCATGCGGCGGCGGTCAAGGCCATGTCACACCAGGGACAGGTGTTCCAGCCGCAGGCCGAACACGCGCACACCTACGACCGCCTGTATCGCGAGGTCTACAACCGCATGTATGACCGGCTCTCGCCGCTGTATCGTTCCATCCGCCACATCACGCACTACCCCAAGTACTGAGCCAGCAGACGCGCTAAGCTTGGGGCTGTGAGCCCGATCCGACACTATCTTGAACCGCGCATGCTGTGGCCCATCCTGTTGATGGGCCTGGCTGCATGGGGCTTCATGGAAATCGCCGGAGAAGTGCTGGAAGGTGATGCCCACACCGTCGATCTGTGGATCCTGCACCAGTTGCGAACAGGCGATCAGGGGCTGAGGCCGATCGGTCCCTTGTGGCTGCAGGAAGCCATCCGGGATCTCACCGCCTTGGGCAGCCCCGTCGTGCTGGTGCTCACGGTGGGCGCCGTGTGGGGCTATATGGTCATGGCAGGTCAGCGTGCCATGTCCTGGCTGGCCCTGGGGGCCTCCTGTGGCGGTTTGCTGATGGCCTACGCACTCAAATCGGTGTTTTCCAGGGCCCGACCCGATGCCGTCTTTCACGCTACCGTGGCATCTGGCTACAGCTTCCCCAGCGGGCACGCCATGATGTCTGCCATCGTGTACCTGACGCTGGCGGCCTTGCTGGCCAGGCTCGTTCCCCGTGCGCGGCTGCGTTGGTACGTGATGGGCACGGCCGCCGCACTCACCGGCCTGGTCGGCCTGTCACGCGTCTACCTGGGCGTGCACTGGGCGTCCGACGTGGCGGCTGGTTGGGCGGCAGGCGCGGCATGGGCCCTGCTGTGCTGGCTGCTGGCGCAACGCCTCCAACTTGGACAGGAGAGCAAGCCATGAAGGGCCATCGCTTCATCGACAGGCTGGGCTTCGCCTGGGCCGGTTTGTGCGCTGCATGGCGCCTTGAAAAGAGCATCAAGACGCACTCAATGGCGGCCGCCGGAGTCGTCGTGCTGCTGATGACCGCGCGTGCGCCAGCCATCTGGTGGGCGATCATGGCCTTGACGATCGCGCTGGTGGTGGCCACGGAGTTGCTCAATACGGCCATCGAAGCCCTGGCGGATCACCTTCATCCACAACAACATGAGGCGATCAAGCTGACCAAGGACGTCGCCGCTGGTGCCGTGCTGGTGGCCAGCTTGCTGGCACTGGTCGTTGGTGTCGCCTTCTTCGTGGACCAGCTCTGGCCACTGTTGTCTGGCTGGCTCAGGCCAATGCGCCCTGCCTGACTGTCTCTCGTCGCTCGGCATTGACCCTGGACAAGGCTGCATCCAGCCTCAACAACACCCCATCCACATTCAAGGGTTTGGGCCAGAAGTCTGCGAAGCCCTGAGCCAGGGCACGTGCGTGGGGCTCGCCGGACACGTCTGCCGACATGGCAATGCACATCAGATCTTGCCCATGAGGCATGGCGCGCAGGTGATGCAACACCTCGACGCCACTCATGTCGGGCAGGTTGATGTCCACCAGCACCAGATCAGGCCAGACATGCTGCATGCGCGCCAGAGCAGACTCGCCGTCTTCCGCGATCAAGAGCTTGACGGTCGGGCGCAAATCGAAAATGGCGCGCAACAAAGCGGCGTTCAAAGGGTTGTCCTCCACACACAGCACGGTGGTCTGGTTCCTGTCCATGCTGGGGCGGACTGGTGGCATATCGACGGCGGGCGCGGGCACCGAGGTCGTGCTGGCGGCTTGCCCCATCAAGGGCAAACTCATCGTCACCGTGGTGCCGACGCCTTCCGTGCTGTCCAGCGAGATCTCCCCGCCCATGGCCTCCATCAGGCGCCGTGAGATCACCAGTCCCAGCCCGGTGCCTTCGATGCCATCCCGGTCTGCGCCCAGGCGATTGAAGGGCTCGAACAGGTCCTTCATCAGATCTGCGCGCACCCCCCGCCCTGTGTCGGCAACACGCACGACCAGATGCCCTGGCCGCGCATCCGACAAGGAGGCATGCACCATCACCTGACCACCCACACGGTTGTACTTGACCGCGTTGGACAGCACATTGATCAACACCTGCCTGATGCGACGCTCGTCGCCCAACACCTGGCGCCTGTCTACCTTGAGCGTGTCCACACTGACGGTCACGCCCATGGCTTCAGCCTGCGGCATGACCATGGGCAGGCTCTGCGCAATCAGCTCGCCGATGCGCACCGGCTCGATCTTCAGGCCGGCGTCACCGGATTCGATGCGCGTCAGATCCAGGATGTCGTTGATCATCTCCAGCAGATGTTGACCCGCCCGCAAGATGTATTCGACATGCAGACGCTGCCCGGCCGCCATGCGCGCATTGGCGTCGTGCAGCAGCAATTGCGCAAAGCCGATGACCGCGTTGAGCGGCGTCCGCAGCTCATGGCTCACCCTGGAGAGGAACTGGCTCTTGACTTGATTGGCATGCAAGATGGCCTGCTGCTCCAGCAAGGCGGCTTCGGCCATCTTGCGCTCGGTGATGTCGCGCGAGAGCATGATGAAGCGCGTATCCAGGCCATGCACGCCTCCCTTGCGTGAGACCGACAGCTCGAACCACCGCACCCCATGCGGCAGGCTCAACTGCAACTGCGCACCCGAAGAGGTCCCTTTGCTCAAGGCCTCTTCCAGAGCGGACATGACCACGCTCGCCTCCGCGGCAGGCAACACCTCCTGCACGGTTCGCCCCATCAGATCGTCGGCCGGGCGAACCAGCGTCTCCAGCCTTGACGAGTGCACGGCGTGATAGCGGCCATGCAGGTCCAGCTCCAGCATCACATCGGGCACGGCATCCAGCGTGGCGCGCAACTGGTCCCCCATCCTGGCCATTTCCCGGTAGGGTTCCTCGATCACCTCGATGAACACGGCCCGGTACAGGAACAGGTAGGAGACCAGCTTGTATACGTGTCCGGCCACGTTGTAGAAGTCCGATGTCGTGGCATACAGGGTGAAAAAGCATTCACTCAAGGCCATCACGCACACGGCGCCAAACAATGCCGCCGCGTTGAAGCGCAATGGACGGCGCATCTGCAGCCAGAAGCTGCAGGCCGCAGCCAGGTTCATGGCGATGACCAGAAACTCTGCGCCGATCTTGAAGGCCGTCAGCCCGCTGCCGGGCTTGTAGGTTTGCGGGAGCTGATCGGCATGGAACAGGCAAGCCCAATACGTCACCCCCACCAGTACCATGACACCGGCGAGCCAGCCATACCGGCTACCGCGAGATGCAGCATTCTCCGGCGGCAGGACTGCCACCGTCAACAAGGCCGACGCCGCCAGCAAACGCGCGACCAGCCAGAAATTGATGGCCTTCTGCGGGCTGCTGGCCGTCACGAAATGCGGCATGCCGACGTAGGACAGGGCATGGGCAAAATCCAGCATGGCCACGCCCAGAAAGGCACAAGCCAGAATCAGGGCATGCCGTGGCAGATTGCGGCTGTATGCATTCCAGCCCGAGGCAAAAACCAGAACGGCGATCACCACCGACGCCATCTCCAGCATGGTGTGGATCGGTACGTAGTCCTCGATCTTCTGAAAGCCCGCCCAGAATGGCACGGCCCAGATCAGCACCAGACCCACGGTCATGACAGCGACCAGGATCAAGGCTCGACGCATGGCAAGCCGATGGCTGTGATGCAACATCACACCGCTCCTTCGTGTTTGTGTCTTGACGTCAGGGCACCTGGACCACACACCACTACAACAACAGGAAGAACGACCACAACATAGGTGTGCCGAGACGGTATCGGATCATTGTGTCAGAAGCACCCGCGGGGCACCACATTTGTGCAAACAGACCTGCCCCTCGTGAAAACCACAATGGACCGGCGGCCCATTCACGCCATCAACGCGGCCAATCCGGGCAAGGCTTCCAGTGCGTTGGCCGTGGTTTGTGATTGCGTGCGGGCCAGGCTCCAGCCGCGCAAGTCGGCCAGCGACTGCGCAATGCGAGGCAGCTCGGCCGGCTCGTTGCGGCTGCGCGCCCCCTCTGCCCTGGCCTGTGCGGTCCGATACAGCCAATGGGGCGGGATGTCCGGCGCATCGGTTTCCAGCACGATGGCGTCGTCGGGCAGGCTGGCAGCCAGACGGCGGATCTGCAAGGCACGCTCGAAGGTCATCGCACCACCAAAGCCCAGTTTGAAGCCCAGGTCCAGAAAGGCCTGCGCCTGTTGATCGCTGCCGTTGAAGGCGTGGGCAATGCCCCCTGCCACCGGGCGCCCGGCATCCCGCAGTCGCCTGAGGTGCTTGAGCAGACCGTCGGCACTGCGACGCACATGCAGGATCACGGGAAGCCCTGCCGCCACGGCCAGCTCCAGTTGAGCCGCGTACATGCGCTCTTGCAAGGCCTTGCCGGCCTCGTCCTGCAACTCAGGCACGAAATGGTCCAGGCCGATTTCCCCCACGGCCACGAGACGTGGGTCGTCCCGCCAGGCTTTCAAGGCGGAGGCCAGCGCTTGAAGAGCCGCTTCTTCGGGCTCCTGGCGCACATACAGCGGGTGGATGCCCAGGGCATAGGCGCCATGGCACTGCAGCGCTGCGTCACGACTGGTTTGGAAAGTGGCGGCAGACACGGCGGGTACCACCATGAGCCCCACACCCGAGCCCCAGGCACGCGAGATCACGTCTGCCCGATCGGTGTCGAATTCCGGCGCATCCAGATGACAGTGCGTGTCCAGCCACATGCGCTGCCTCCTTGAAGGGGATCAGTCCGCGAAACGCCCGTTGACGAGGCGATGGCGCTGCGCACAGCGCTCGGCCAAGGCCGAATCGTGGGTCACCATGATCACGGCCGTCCCTTGATCGGCTGCCAGTTGCAGCATCAAGTCGAACACGATGTCGGCTGTGTTGCGGTCCAGGTTGCCGGTGGGTTCGTCGGCCAGGATGCAGGCCGGCTGCGTGACAAGCGCACGCGCCACGGCCACACGCTGGCGTTCACCGCCAGACAACTCGGATGGTCGGTGCTCGACACGGTTGAGCAAACCCACACGGTCCAGCCAGCCACGGGCCTGCTCACGCGCCTGCTCTTGCGGCATGCGGCGAATCAGCAGGGGCATGGCCACGTTGTCCAGCGCGGTGAACTCGGGCAGAAGGTGATGGAACTGGTAGATGAAGCCCAGATGCTGATTGCGCCAGGCCCCTTGTTGAGCCGGATTCATGGCACCGAGGTCCTGTCCCATCAAGCGCACACGGCCACTGGTGGGCGAATCCAGCCCGCCCAGCAAGTGCAGCATGGTGCTCTTGCCGGAACCCGATGCGCCCACGATGGCCACCGTTTCACCACGCGTCACGCTCAGGTCCACGCCTTGCAGGATGCTCACATCCAGCGGACCTTCTTGGAACCGCTTTACCAGCCCTTGGGCTTCCAGAATCAATGCGTCAGTCATGCCGATCAGATGTGGAGCAACCACACAAGGACGTTCTTGGCGATGAACCCCAACATGCCGAAGCCAAGCACCAGAAACAGCATGAAGGTGCCGAACTTGCCAGCCTTTGATTCACGCGCCAGCTGCAAGATGATGAAGAACATGTAGAGGATGAAGCCGCCCACGCCAACGGTCAGCCCCAGTTGAGCAATCTGCTCTTCGTTCAGACCAAACATATCAAACCGCTTCCCCGCCTGTCTCGCGAACCACCAGATCGCGGTACGCATGCCAGGTGGCATGGCCCAGAACAGGTATCACCAGAATCAAACCAAACATCATGGTGCACAACCCCAGCAGGCTCAGCGACATCACGATCGCCGCCCAGGTGCTCATGCAGATCGGGTTGGCCATCACGGCGCGCCAGCTGGTCAGCACGGCACGCGGTACGCTCACCTTGCGGTCCACCAGCAGCGGAATGGCCACGACGCTGGACGCAAAGACTGGTGCAGCCATCACGCCCCCTACCAGCAACCAGATCTCGAAAAACCCCGGATTGGGCGCCATCACCACGCGCAGCAGGAAATCGGTCGGCGTGGTCACGGGCGGCTTGACGCCCAAAGTGATCAGCGCGGCCGAGGTCATGACCCACCCGGTGCCCAGTGCGGTCAGCAAGATGCCGAACTTGACGAGGCGACGGTCCATGGACGCCCACACGGCCCACACGGCCTCGAAGCCCGCAGGCTCATTGCGCAGCAGGGCGCGGCTGACGGCATACATGCCAGTGGACAGAATCGGCGCCACCATCAGGAAACCCGACATGGCACCAGCCAGGATCCAGAAACGGTCCCAGGCCAGCATCAGCATCAGCCCGCCAAACGCGCCCATGACCACACCGTGAGCCAGGCCCACCAGCGGCGCGTCCATGAAGTCACTCCACCCACGGGCCAGCCAGATGAAGGTGCGCAAGGAATGCACCTTGCGAACACGCAGCGGACGGTCTTGAGCAGGCAGGATGTCACTCATATCGCAAGGCCTCGGCAGGTTGAACACGGCTGGCGCGCCAGCTGGGGTACAGCGTGGCAGCCAGGGACAGAACCAGTGAGATCAAACCAATGGGGATGATGTCGCCCCATTGCGGGTCGGAGGGCATCTTGGAGATCAGGTAGATGCTGCCCGGCAGGAAACTCACGCCCAGCAGGTGCTCGATGGCCGGCACGATGACATCCAGGTTGAAGGCCACCAGCAGGCCCAGCCCCAGGCCGCCCAGCGTACCCAGCACGCCCGACATGGCACCCTGCACCATGAAGATCCCCATGATCGAACGCGGGCTGGCGCCCAGGGTGCGCAGGATGGCGATGTCGGCGCGCTTGTCGGTCACGGTCATCACCAGGGTGGACACGAGGTTGAACGCTGCCACGGCCACGATCAGCGTGAGGATGATGAACATCATGCGCTTTTCGACCTGCACCGCATCGAACCAGGCGCGGTTGGTGTGGGTCCAGTCACGCACGATCACGTCGGAGCCCAGCGAATTGGCCAGCTCGTTGCCCACCCGACGCGCCATTTGCGCATCCATGAGCTTGAGTTGCACCCCCGTCACGCCACCGGTGCGAAACAGCTTGGCCGCGTCATCCGCATGCATCAGCACCAGGCTGCTGTCGTATTCATAATGGCCGGCATTGAACACGCCCACCACGGTCACCTGCTTGAGACGCGGCACCACGCCCGCAGGCGTCATCTGGCCACTGGGCGCCACCACGGTGAGCGGATCACCCTCGCGGATGCCCAGGCTGCGCGCCATCTCGACGCCGATCACCACACCCCAGCCACCTGGGGTCAGACGGGCGAAGGTATCCTTCATGGCTGCGGCCAAGGGGGTCACGGCCACCTCCTCGGAAGGCACGATGCCGCGAACCAGGGCGCCGCGCATGTCGTCACCTCGTGCGATCAGGGCCTGAGCGGGGATGAAAGGTGCCGCACCGATCACGGCGGGGTTGCGGCGGGCCTGCTCGGCCAGCACGTGCCAGTCGGCCAGGGCGCCGCCACGGGCGTCGTACAACTCGATGTGGGCGACCACGGACAGCATGCGGTCGCGCACTTCCTTCTGGAAGCCGTTCATCACCGACAGCACGATGATCAAGGCGGCCACACCCAGCGTAATGCCAAGCACGGACACCCCGGAAATGAAAGAAATGAAGCCGTTGCGTCGTGTCGTACGGCTGGCGCGGGTGTATCGCCACCCGATTCGCCACTCAAAAGGCAGATTCATGATGTGAGGAGTGTACCCACTTGATAATCACGCCCTGAACCCGAATGAGTCTGCCCACTGTGTCATCCAAGCCAATCAAGCACTGGATCGTGCCTTTCGCCGCCAGCCTGTCCGAGCCCTGTCAGCACGCGCTGCCCCGGCTGGCGGCGGACAACGCCCTGCCTCACCTGCGCCGCGTGCTGAGCCAGTTGCAGGAAGTGCAGCGCATCGAGGGGGATGAGTACGCGCTGTCCATGCCCCACGAGCGCGTGCTGGCCCGTGCCATGGGCTGGCCTGATTCGGACGGCCTGATGCCCTGGGCCAGCTGGTGGGCAGCCCAGGATGGCCTGGTGCTGGAGGCGGGCAAGACCTGGGGCATGCTCAGTCCTGGCCACTGGCTGATGGGCCGAGACCATCTCACCCTGCTGGACCCGGCCACGCTCGGCCTCAGCGAGGCTGAATCCCGAACCGTGTTTGACGCCATCCGGCCATTGTTCGAGGAAGATGGCTGGACCCTGCTGTGGGGATCGGCCCAACGCTGGTATGCCGCCCATCCGTCGCTGAGCGGCCTGCCGACGGCCTCGTTGGACCGCGTCATCGGCCGCAACCCGGATCTCTGGCTGACCGACCACAGCGAGGCCCGCATGGTGCGCCGCCTGCAAAGCGAGGTGCAGATGCTGCTCTACCAGCACCCTGTCAACGACGCGCGCGAGGCGCAGGGGCTGGCCACCGTCAACTCCTTCTGGCTGAGCGGCTGTGGCGCCGTGCCCCACAGCGTGACATGGCCACAGGAGGTGATACTGGTCAACGACCTGCGCGCGCCCATGCTGGCTGACGACATGCCTTTGTGGCTCGAAGCCTGGGCGAGTGTGGACGCCACCGTGCTGAAAGACATGAGCGATGCGCTCGATGCCGGGCAGGCCATCCAGTTGACACTGTGCGGCGAACGCCATGCCGCGACCTTTGCGCCGGTACCTGCCACAGGCCTGAGCGCCAGACTGTGGCAATCTCTGAAGCGCCTGACCTCATCCGGCAGTGGCAGCGACCCTGTGCCCCTGCTCAACAGCCTGTAAGCCCCCATGAAAATCACTGCCCGAGAGGTCCCTCCCCGTGCTGCCTGGACCCTGGAACAAGCCGGCGTCCACCCCCTGCTGGCCCGCCTGTTTGCCTCCCGCGGCGTGCGCACGGCCGAAGAGCTTGATGACAGCCCGGCCCGCCTGCTCTCCCCCGGCGACCTGAAAGGCGCCACCCAGGCGGCCACGCTCCTGGCCGACGCCATCCAGCAAGGCCAGCGCATCTGCATCGTGGCCGACTACGACTGCGACGGTGCCACCGCCTGCGCCGTGGGCCTGCGTGGCCTGAAGATGCTGGGCGCCCGCCTGGATCAGGTCAGCTTCGTGGTGCCAGACCGCGCCGTGCACGGCTATGGCCTGACGCCCCCCATCGTGGACATGGTGCGCGCCAAACAAGCCGATGTGCTCGTGACGGTGGACAACGGCATGGCCAGCCATGAAGCGGTGCGCCGTGCCCGCGAGCAAGGCCTCAAGGTGATCATCACCGACCACCACTTGCCCGTGGTGCTGGACGACGGCCAGGTCAGCCTGCCCGAAGCCGATGTGATCGTGAACCCCAATCAGCCCGGCTGCGCCTTTGCCAGCAAGGCCCTGGTCGGCGTGGGCGTGATGTTCTACGTGCTGCTGGCCCTGCGCGCCGAGTTGCGCCAGCGCGGCGTGTTCGACGCCGCCAACCAGCCCCGCATCGACAACCTGCTGGATCTGGTCGCCCTGGGCACCATCGCTGACGTCGGCAAGCTCGATGACAACAACCGCCGCCTGGTGGCCCAAGGCCTCAAGCGCATCCGCGCCGGGCGCATGCAACCGGGCATCGCCGCGCTGTTCACCGCTGCGGGCCGCGACCCGAAGAAAGCCACCAGCCAGGATTTCGGCTTTGCGCTGGGCCCTCGCGTGAACGCCGCCGGCCGCCTGGCCGAGATGGGCCTGGGCATCGAGTGCCTGAGCACCGATGACGCCGGCCGTGCCGATGCCCTGGCCCGCCAGCTCGACACCATCAACCGCGAACGCCGCGAACTCGAATCGGGCATGCGCGAGCAGGCCGAGCAGTTGCTGGAAAACCTGATGCCGGAAGACGAGCCTCCACCCGCCGTGGCCATCTACGACCCGGACTTTCATGAAGGCGTGGTGGGCATCGTGGCTTCGCGCCTCAAAGACCGACTGCATCGCCCCACCTTCGTGTTCGCCCTGGGCCAGGATGGCCTGCTCAAAGGCTCGGGCCGATCCATCCCCGGCTTTCACCTGCGTGATGCCCTGGACGTGATCAGCAAGCGCCACCCTGGCCTGCTCAAACGCTTTGGCGGTCATGCCATGGCGGCTGGCTGCACCATCGCCGAAGAAGACTTCGACACCTTTGATGCCGAACTGATCCGCATCGCCCAGGAAGGACTGGATCCCAGCCTGCTGCTGCGCCAGATCAGCACCGATGGCCCGCTGGACGCCCAGTGGTTCACACCGGAAACCGTGGCCGAACTCGACAGCGCCGTGTGGGGGCCAGGCTTTGATGCGCCGGTCTTCAGCGATCTGGCCGAAGTGCTGGGCCAGCGCCTGGTGGGCGAGCGCCATCTCAAGCTGAGCCTGCGTGTGCAAGGCCAGGTGCGAGACGGTATCTGGTTCGGACGCACGGAGCCGTTGCCGGCCAGAACCCAATTGGCCTACCGCGTCAGCCTGGATGAATTCCAGGGACGTCAGCGCGTTCAGATCGTGGTGGAAGGCGCCGTCGATCCTGCCTGACCCGCCTGAGGGCCAGTTGACGGCATGCAGCCCGGCTCAACGATAGGCGTTGAGGGCCTTGGCGATGGGCGACTGCCCCAGGTTGCCGTAGGTGCTGTTTTCCTCAGTGGGGAAAAGCACCTTGAGCGTGCGGTCGATGGACGCGTTGGCGCGGTGCACCGCCGCCTGCTGCGCCAGCAGACGTGTCTGCGCCAGTTTCAGGCGCAAACGCAGCGCGTCATCCAGCGGGCGCAAGCCGGCGTGCTCGGCCTTGCGAAACGCCACCAGCGACTCGGCCAGCGTACGCTGCAGTTGCTGCGACTGATGAGCGATGGCATCACCATCACCCGTGGCGAAAGCCTTGTCCAGCTCGGACAGACGCGCCTCGATGTCCGCCACATGAGCGCCCATCTCTGCAGACACGCCGTCCCCGACTGGAGCCACTTGCGCCATGTTCAACCTCAGCCCTGCTTGCCTTGCAGCAGTTCCTTGGCATTGCTGATCAGCTTGTCGGCAATGACTTCGGGGTTGATCTTGTAGGTGCCGTTGTCGATGGACTCCTTGACGCTGGACACCTTGTCCGCATCAAAAGTGCCATCTGCTGCCGAAATCAGCCCGGAGGCGACGGTCGACAGCGTGACTTTCGAACTCTCGCTGACACTGCCGGAAGACGAGGATGTCTTGCCGGTGCTGGCTCCCTCGGTACGCGGACTGACGCCACCTACCGCTTTGTCTAAAGGGTTGCCGATCTTCATGATGTACTCCTTGATCCCGGTTGATACCGAGTGGTCACATCCGCGATATCGACGCGGGGCTGACCGACTTTAATGCCAAACACCCCAAACCCCCTAGGCAGGGGGGACGAATTGGCAAGAAACTGTTTCACAGAGACAACTCCACTTGCCGATCCCCGACCGGGTGACCACAAATCACCCGACCGTTATCGGTGCGAATCCGGGCACATTGACCCTCATCCCCGGGGGACAGCGCCGTGCCTTCTGCCGCGATCTGAAAACCTTCACCACGCACTGTCAGCCGCACGGGGTCACCGGCGGAGAACCAGCGGCGGGCTTTCACGTCATCCTGATGGATGGCCTGCCCGACCTCCACGCCACGAATCACCGAGCGGCCCACCAGTTCGGCGGGGCGGATGACGGCAGGCGAGGTCTTTTCGGCCAGGTCGACTTCTGCCACACGCAGGTCGCTGGCCTCGATCGGGTTGCCCGGACGCAGCGGCACGGCGGCCACCAGGGCCTGCCCCCAGACCTTGACGGTCACCGGCCAGAACACGTTCCAGCGCACGGGGCCTTGTTCACAGCGCAGGCCGACGCGGGTCTTGCCCCACATCTGCACGCCCTCGGGCATGTAGGCCTTGACCTTGTCGCAAGGCGCCAGCTTCAGGCGAGGATCCAGTTGCCCCAGGGCCACTTCAACGCGCCAGGCTTTTTTTTGCATGGCGGCATCGCTGCTGCTGCCCTGGGGAAGCGCCTGCTGCTTGAGCAGCGACGTCACCTGGGTTTGCAAGCCCGCCATGTCCGCCGTCTGAGCGCGGGCCGCGGAGGCCCCCAGCGCAGCCAGGGCGCACAGCCCTACCCACAGCAGGGAGCTGAGTGCAGCCACCAGGAACTGGACAGGAGCCAGGCCGATGTCTGTGTGCAGGCGCGCGGTGGATTCAAAGGGCGTTTTCATGGTGAGTTGACTGTACGAAGCCAGCCCATCCAGCAAGGACGGGAAATGCAGGGCGATTCGGCCGCTTATTCGGCTCATGTTTTGGCGCCACCCGATCAACATCCCAGACAAGCTGCCTCGTCGTGCACCTCCCCAGGAGACCACCCGGCGAACCCGGCAGCCTGAAGTGAACAGCCCCGGAGGGCCCAGACCATGCTGAACCGATTGACCGACTCATTGAACTTCCAGTCCGAAGCGCTTGCGCTGCGGTCGGAACGCCAGCGCCTGATCGCCAGCAACATCGCCAACGCGGACACCCCCGGCTACGTCGCTCGCGATTTCGATTTCGCCACGGCCCTGCGCCAGGCCACCGGTCAGTCGTCTGCCGGTGACGCCGGTGTGCAAGCCCCAAAGCTCACCATGGCCGCCTCCAGCGCCGGGCACCTGAACCGCAACGGGCAGCCCGCAGGCAGCCGTGAACAGCCCGACATGAATTACGCCCTCGCCTCGCAGACCAACCTCGACAGCAACACCGTCGACATGGACCGCGAACGCGCCAACTTCGCCGACAACACCGTGCGCTACGAAGCCACGCTGCGTTTCATCAACGCACAGGTTCGAACGCTCAACACGGCCATCACCGGTCAATAAGCAGGCCAGTCAGGCGACTCCAGGAGACCATCATGTCGATGTTCAAGATCTTCAACGTGGCAGGCAGCGCGGTCAGCGCGCAGTCGCAACGCCTCAATGTGGTGGCCTCCAACCTGGCCAACGCCGATACCGTGGCCGGCCCCGATCGCGCCGCGTACAAGGCCCGTCAGGTCGTGTTCACCACCACGCCGATGGGTGAGGTCGGCACCGCTGGCGTCACCGTCAGCCAGGTCACTGAAGACGCCAGCCCCGGCCGCCGTGTGCACGATCCCAAGCATCCGCAGGCCGATGCCGACGGCTACGTGACCTACAGCAACGTCAACACCGTGGAAGAGATGGTCAACATGATCTCGGCTTCCCGGTCCTACCAGAACAACATCGAGGTCATGAACACGGCGAAGACCCTGCTCATGAAGACCCTGCAAATGGGCCAAGGCGGTTGATCCCCGACCGCACACGGCATCTGAAGAACAGGACACCGCATGACCACCGTCACGAACAACACCGCCACATCGGGCACCTCGTCGAGCACCACATCGACCGCCAGCAAGAACAGCATGTCCGAGGCATCGGACCGCTTCCTCAAGCTCCTGGTCACGCAGATGCAGAACCAGGACCCGCTCAACCCGGCCGACAACTCGCAGATCACCAGCCAGATGGCCCAGATCAACACCGTGACCGGCATCGACAAGCTGAACACGACGATGACCTCCATGAGCGCCAACATGACGCAGTTGCAGATGCTGCAAGGCGCCAGCCTGGTGGGCCATCAGGTGATCATGGAAGGCAACAAGCTGGCCACCAACACCGCAGGACATGGTGTGGGCGGCTACGACCTGGCTGCGGCCGCCTCCACGGTACAGGTGGACATCTACAACGCTGCGGGCGTCAAGCTCGACACGATCACCCAAAGCGGTGTCGCTGCTGGCCAGCAAACCTTCGAGTGGACGCCACCCAGTGGCACCAGCACCGAAGGCCTGACCTTCAAGGTAGCGGCCACCAGTGGCGGCAAGACCATCGCCAGCACCCCGCTGATGAGCGATCTGGTCGATGCCGTCAGCAACACGAACGGCGCACTCACCCTCGAGTTGCGCAATGCGGGCAGCACCGCCTACAGCAAAGTCAAGGCCGTGTCCTGATGGGCGGCCTGTACCTCGGATTCATTTTCACCACGCCACAGCAGTAACGCCGAAAGGACATCACCATGGGTTTCCAGCAAGGACTATCTGGTCTGAACATCTCCGCCAAGAATCTGGAGGTGATCGGCAACAACGTGGCCAACTCCAATACCTATGGCGCCAAGGCCTCACGGGCCGAATTCGCCGACATGTATGCCGCCTCACTGGGTGGCGGTGGCAGCAACGGCATCGGTATCGGCGCCCGCGTGGCATCGGTGGCCCAGCAGTTCACGCAGGGCAACATCAGCACCACTGCCAACGCACTGGACCTGGCCATCAACGGCCGGGGCTTCTTTGCGCTGAGCACCTCGCAAGGTGAAACCGTCTATTCGCGCAACGGCCAGTTCAAGCGCGACAAGGACGGCTACATCGTCAACAACGAAAAGCACCAGTTGCTGGGTCAGGCCCTGGATGCCAATGGCGCACCGGCCGGTCCCGCTGGTACCGCCATCCAGTTGACCAACGATGGCTCCCCGCCCCAGAAGGCAACCGCCATCAGCATGACCGCCAACCTGGACGCCCGTGCCGCCCTGCTGGGTGCCAACGATGCCAGCGGCAACTTCGTGCTCACGCCAACCGACTTCAGCAATGCGAAGTCCTACAACTTCGTGACCTCGCAAACCGTCTATGGTGACAACGGCGCGCCGATTGCCATCAACTACTATTTCAAGAAGACCGCAGCTGCCACACCTGGCGACGCCACCCAGACACCCCCCGACCCCGGCACCGGCGGCACCTGGGAGGTCTACATGAGTGCGGACGGCAACACCAATGCCGCCTCGGTCTCGCTGGACAGCAATGGCGCGCCCGTGCCCGTGGCCACCATCACCTTCCAGGCGGACGGCTCCCTGCCATCCGGCACCACTTTCACCATTCCCTCGATCCCCGGCGGTAACAACGGCCAGCCACTGACGGGCGTGACACTGGACATCAGTGGCGCCACGGAATACTCCGGCTCCTACGCCGTGACCGACCTCAGCGGTGGCGGCTACGCACAAGGCAACCTGTCGGACTTCCTGATCGAAACTGACGGCACCGTGAAGGCGCGCTACACCAATGGTCAGTCCAAGGCGATTGCGCGCGTGCAGCTGGCTGACTTCAAGAACCTCAACGGCCTGCAGCCCGTAGGTGCCAACGAATGGAAGCCCACCAATGCCTCGGGCGACCCGCTGCCCTTGGGCACCCCGGGTTCCGGCGTGTATGGCTTGCTGCAATCCGGTGCCCTGGAGGAATCCAACGTGGACCTCACCGGCGAGCTGGTCAACATGATCGTGGCCCAGCGCGCCTACCAGGCCAATGCCCAGACCATCAAGGCGGAAGACCAGGTCCAGCAGACCCTGGTGAACCTGCGTTGATGAGCAGTGCCTCAGGCAGAGAGCAGGAGTAAGACATGGACCGCATGATCTACGTGAGCATGGCTGGCGCCAAGATGAACATGCAGCGCCAGGACGTGTTGTCCAACAACCTGGCCAACGTCAGCACCACCGGCTTTCGGGCCGAGCTGGAAGCCGTGCGTGCCGTGCCCGTTCGCGGGGACGGCGCCAGCACACGCGTGTATTCACTGGAAACCACCGTGGGCTACGACGACAGTGCCGGTCCCATCACCTTCACCGGCCGTTCGCTGGACGTGGCGGCGCAAGGCAAGACCTGGATGGCCGTGCAGGCGCTGGACGGGACCGAGGCCTACACGCGCTCTGGCTCCTTTGCCGTCAACGCAGAAGGCATGCTGGTCACGCACAGCGGCCTGCCCGTCATGGGCGATGGCGGCCCCATCACCATCCCGGCAGGCGCCGAGCCCAGCATCGCACCTGACGGCACCGTGAGCGCCAAGGCACTCAATGGCAAGACAACGGGTGTGGGCAAGCTCAAGCTGGTGACCCCTCAAGACAAGCTGATCCGTGGCGACGACGGCCTGTTCCGCGCCCCCGATGGCGGCGAACTGCCCGCCGATGCCACGGCACGCGTGCAAGACGGCTCGCTGGAAGGCTCCAACGTGAACCCCATCGAGACCATGGTGTCGATGATCGCGGCGGCGCGCCAGTTCGAGACCCAGATGAAGATGATGCAGACCGCCGAGTCTGATGAAAAAGCCGCAGCGCAATTGCTGTCCGGCAGTTGAACACTGAATTGATTCGAGACGGCGCGCTGCGCCAAGGAGTACCGCCATGATGCGCTCACTGTGGGTATCGAAGTCCGGCATGGAAGCCCAGCAGACCCAGCTGGATCACATCTCTCAGAACCTGGCCAACAGCGGCACCAATGGCTACAAGCAGTCGCATGCGGTCTTCGAGGATCTGATGTACCAGAGCCTGCGTCAAAGCGGCGCCAACAGCTCGGAACAGACACAACTGCCCACGGGCCTGCAGGTGGGCCTGGGCGTGCGCGCCGTGGCCACCTCGCGCCAGTTCACGCAAGGCACCCTCACCCAGACGTCCAACAACCTGGATCTGGCGATCCAGGGCAAGGGCTTCTTCCAGATCACCATGCCCGATGGCACCACCGGCTACACACGCGATGGCGCCTTCCAGATGGACGCACAAGGCCAACTGGTGACCAACAACGGCTACCTGGTTCAACCGGGCATCACCGTGCCCGCCAACGCCACCAACCTGACCATCGGTCAGGACGGCACGGTCACGGCCTCCATCCCCGGGCAAGTGGCACCCCAGAACCTGGGCCAGATCCAGTTGGCATCCTTTGTGAACCCGGCCGGTCTGGAGCCCAAGGGCCAGAACCTGTTTGCCGAAACCACGGCCTCCGGCGCCCCGCAAACCGGCGCGCCTACCGTGCAAGGCATGGGCACACTGTCGCAAGGCTTCGTCGAATCCTCCAACGTGAACGTGGTGCAGGAACTGGTGACCATGATCCAGACCCAACGCGCCTACGAACTCAACTCCAAGGCCATCCAGACCTCGGATCAGATGCTGCAGAAACTGGGTCAGATGTGATGCGAAGGCTGCACCAGATGTTGCGTAAGGTCCTGCCTCTCATTAGCCTGCCAGCCCTGCTGGCCGGCTGCGTCACCACGGCCCCGAAGGTCGATGTGGCCGAACCCACCCAGGCCCGCCCCTCTGCGGCGGCCTATGCGCCCATCAACAATGGTGCGATCTTCCAGGCCGGAGGCTACCGTCCTCTGTACGAAACACACCGTGCCCGCATGGTGGGTGACATCATCACCGTCAACATCAGCGAAGCCACCTCGGCCAAGCAGGAAACCACCAGCTCGATCGAGAAAAAGGGCAGCGTCGCCAGCACCATCAGCGCGGTACCCCTGGTGCGCCTGGATCAGGTGGCCAAGCTGGGTGCAGAAGGATCGTCGACCAACAAGTTCGACGGCACCGGCAGCACCGCTGCCACCGGCAACTTCACGGGCACCATCACCGCCACCGTGACCGAGGTCCTGCCCAACGGGCACCTGATCGTGGCCGGCGAAAAGCAGATCGGCGTCGCCAGGAACGTGGACGTCCTGCGTTTCTCGGGCCAGATAGACCCTGCCAGCATCCAACCGGGCAATACCGTGTTGTCCAGCCAGATCGCCAATGTGCGCATCGAGCACATGGGTCGCGGCGCGCAGCAGGATGCCCAGGGAATAGGCTGGCTTGCCCGCTTCTTTTTAAGCATTACGCCCTTCTAAAGATCCCGAGAATGAAGCCGAACCCCCAAAGGATTTCGGCCTCATGGACATCTCGGATCGCCTCCTCAAACTGCTGATTGGCCTGGCCTTTCTGGCAGCCTCCGCGGCACTGTGGTGGCCGGTCGAAGCCCAGGCCGTGCGCCTCAAGGAAATCGCCGCCGTTCAAGGCGTGCGCAGCAACCAGCTGATGGGCTACGGCCTGGTGGTGGGCCTGGACGGCACTGGCGACCAGACCACGCAGTCGCCCTTCACAGCGCAAAGCCTCAATGCCATGCTGCAACAGATGGGCATCACGGTGCCCGCTGGTGTGGCCATGCAGGTCAAGAACGTGGCCGCCGTGATGGTGACCGCCACCCTGCCCCCCTTCGCACAACCCGGCCAGGCCATGGACGTCACGGTGTCGTCGTTGGGCAATGCCAAATCGCTGCGCGGCGGCACCCTGATCGCCACCCCGCTCAAAGGCGCCGATGGCCAGATCTACGGCATGGCGCAAGGCAACGTGGTCATCGTCGGCGCGGGTGCCACGGCGGGCGGCGCCAAGGTTCAAATCAACCAGCTCAACGCCGGTCGCATTCCTTCTGGTGCCACCGTCGAACGCAGCGTGCCCACCCCCTGGATGCAAAGCAGCACCATCCAGTACGACCTGCAATCCGATGATTTCAACACGGCGCGCGAAGTCGCCAACGCGATCAACAAGAGCAAGGGCAACGGCACGGCTGAAGCCATCAACGGGCGCACCGTCAACGTCAACCTGCCCTCCCAACCAGGCGAGCGCGTGGCCTTCATGGCCGATCTGGAAAATCTGAACATCGACAAGGCCAAACCAGCGGCCCGCGTGGTGATCAATTCGCGAACAGGCTCTGTGGTGCTCAACGAGGCCGTGACCATTGGCCCCTGCGCCGTGGCGCATGGCAACCTGTCGGTCACCATCAGCTCCACACCTGTGATCAGTCAGCCCAGCCCCATGTCGCAAGGCCAGACTGTCGCGGCGGAGAAGAACGACATCCGCATCAACCAGGAACCTGGTCTGCTGATCCAGTTGCCCAACGGCACCAAACTCACTGACGTCGTCAAGGCCTTGAATGCCCTTGGCGCCAACCCGCAGGACCTGCTGGCCATCCTGCAGGCCATGAAGGCGGCCGGCGCACTCCAAGCCGAGCTGGAGGTGATCTGATGAGCCTGAACCCTTCCTCCAACAATCGCCCCACCAACGGGCTGACGCTGGACCTTCGTTCCCTGGACCGCCTCAAGGCCACGTCCGGCAAGGATGCCCAGGCCGGCATCAAGGAAACCGCCAGGCAACTCGAAGGCCTGTTCATGCAGGAACTGGTCAAGAGCATGCGCTCGACCACCATGAACAGCGGCATGATGGACAACTCGGCCACCGAGATGGGCACCAACATGCTCGACAGCCAGTTGGCCAACCAGATGACCGGCCTGCCAGGCGGCTTGAGCGATCTGATCACCAAACAGCTCGAGCGCCAGCTGGGCATCACCAGCAAGGACGGCAGAGGCAGCCCACTCAAAGGGTTCGGTGACATGTCCATGAGCCGCATGAGCGACTACCAGACGGACAGCACCAACGCCACGGCATCCAGCGGTACCGCAGGTGCACTGCAAGACGACAAGCGTCTGAGCGCATCAGAAAGATTCGTTCGCAAGCACAAATCCGCCGCGCAGGCGGCCGAGCAGGCCACAGGCATCCCCGCCTCCAACATCCTGGGGCAGGCCGCACTGGAGTCGGGCTGGGGCAAGCACGAGATCCGCATGAAGGATGGCACGCCCAGCCACAACCTGTTCGGCATCAAGGCCACGTCCAACTGGACGGGCAAGGTAGCCGAGGTCACGACCACGGAATACATCGGCGGCGTGGCACGCAAGGTCACCGCCAAATTCCGTGCGTATGACTCCTATGAAGAGGCTTTCAAGGATCACGCCAAGCTCCTCAGCCAGAGCCCGCGCTACAGTCAGACTGTCGCTCAGGCTGACACGGCGAAAGGCTTTGCCCACGGTTTGCAAAAGGCTGGCTACGCCACGGATCCAGCCTATGCAGACAAGCTGACCAAGGTGATCAACACCACCTTGCGTCTGCAAAAGACCGTCACCTGACGGCCTGACAGGAGTACACCATGGGGTCAGGCATCTTCTCTCTGGGCACCACGGCGATGTTCGCCAGCCAGTCCACGCTGGACACCATTGCCCACAACATCAGCAACGTCAACACGCCAGGCTATTCGCGCCAGGAGGTTGAACTGGCCACCGAAGGCGGGCTCTATACCGGCGCCGGTTTCTATGGTCGCGGCGTGAAAGTGGTCACGGTCAACCGGCAGACCAATGACTTCCTGGTCAAGGAACTCAACACCAACACGGCACGGGCCTCAGCCGACCAGACACGCGTCGACAAACTCAAGCAATTGGAAACGGTGTTGCCCACCGGCCAGACCGGGCTGGGCTACGCCGCCTCGCAGGTGCTCAACGCCATGGTGGATGTGGCCAACCAGCCGCAAGACATTTCCGCGCGTCAGGTGGCGCTGTCGCGAGCACAGGAGTGGGTCAGCCGCATGAACACGGCAGGCAAGCAGATCGAGGACCTGCAAGCGGGTGTGGTGTCCGACCTGGGCACCTCGGTAGGCCAGATCAACGACCTCACCCGCCAGATCGCGATGGTCAACCAGAACATCGCCAAATTCACCGGTTCGGGCCATGCGCCCAATGACCTGCTGGATCAACGAGACCGACTGATCAAGGACCTCAACGAGCAGGTACAGGTCAACACGGTTGAAGCCGATGACGGCACCACCAGTGTGTTCATGGGAGGCGGCCAGTTGCTGGTTCTGGGCAACCAGGCTCAGACGCTGACTGTCGTGCGCGACCCCGCCAATGTGAAACAGGGCCGAGTCGCCCTGGCCACCAATGGCACCAACCGCATTCTGGACAGTGGCCAGATGACCGGCGGCGTGCTGCAAGGGCTCATCCAGTTTCAAGACAGTGATCTGGCTTCCACCAAACAGCAACTTGACACCTTTGGTGCCAACTTCGCCGATGCCGTCAATGCCCAGCAAGCCCTGGGCATGGACCTCGACGGGAACCTGCTCACCACCTTCGATGCAACAGGCAACCCCGTGGCCAGTGCCCCGCTGTTCATCAACACGGGCAGTGCCACCGACATCAAGCTGGCCATGACGGCACCCAAGGGCCTCGCAGCAGCGGCCCCCCTGGTGGCCATCCCAGGCACAGCCAACAAGGGCACGGTCAAGGTCGACACCATTGACATGGTGCGGGCGCTGCCCACGACCAACGCCCTGGATGCCGCCACATCCAAACCCACGGCAGGTTCCCCCTTGACCGTGGTCTTCGAGACCGACGCGAGCGATCCGACCAAGCTGACCTACCGCTTCGTGGACAGCACCGGTGCCCCCTACAAGGACACCTCGCCACCACGCAGCTGGACAGCGGGCTCGCCCATCAACGATCAGGATGCCAACAGCACCCCCAGCCAGCAGTTGTTCAACCTGAACATCACCGGTGTCCCCAAAGCTGGCGACACCATCCAGATCAGCACCACCTCCTACCCGTCCAGCAACAACGGCAACGCCATGACGATGCTGGGCCTGCGTGACAAGACCATCGTGTCCCTGGATGGCGTCTCCAACGCCACGGTCACGGATGCCTACTCCCAGATGATCGGCAACCTGGGCGTGATCGTGCAGAGCGGCGAAACATCGGCCAGCATTTCCAAGACCCTGCAGGACAACTCTCAGCAAACGCTGACCAGTACCAGCGGGGTCAACCTGGACGAAGAAGCCGCGCGGCTGATCCAGTTCCAGCAAAGCTATCAGGCTTCAGCCAAGGTGCTGCAAGTCGCCCAGTCGCTGTTCACCACATTGCTGCAAGTTGCCGGCTGAGGACATTGATCATGCGCATCGCTACCGCCCACACCTATGACACGGCCATCGCCAACCTGCAGGAGCGTCAGCAGAAGCTGAGCACCTCTCAGCAGCAACTGACTTCCGGCAAACGCGTCAACGTTGCCAGCGACGACCCCACCGCCGCGGCACGAGCCGAGCGCGCCCTGGCCTCCATGGCACGACACGACGCCAACCAACGCACCCTGGATGCCAGCCGCAACGTGATGAACATCGCCAGCGGTGCCCTGGGCAATGCCACCGAACTGCTGCAGACTGCCAGAGAGACCCTCGTGGCGGCGGGCAACGGCAGCTACTCGGACGGTGAGCGCAAGGCACTGGCCATGAAGCTCAGTGACATCCGTAATCAACTGCTGTCCGTGGCCAACCGCTCGGATGGCGGTGGTGGCTATGTCTTTGGCGGGCAAGGGTCGTCATCCCCTCCCTTCGTCGATGGGGCAAGCGGCGTGGTCTACCAAGGCCAGGGCGGCGAAACGCTGGCCTCCACTGACGAACACCTCAATCTCAGCATCGACGGCGATCAGATCTGGTTGAAAGGCAAGACCGGCAACGGCGTGTTCAACACGGCCGCCGCCGGCAACACCATCACCAATACCGCCAACACGGGTACCGCCTGGATCACGTCCGGCTCGGTGGCCTCGCCCACCCAGGTGCCCTACCCGGCCGCCACGCAGCCCGGCCCCACCTACACGGTCGCCTTCCATGTGACGGGCTCCACGACCACCTACGACATCCTCGAAGATGGCAACCCCATCTCCACCGGCCAGACCTACAACACCGGCAAGGAGATCGGCATCCCGGGCAAAGGCATGTCCGTGGCCATCACCGGCGCCCCGGCCGACGGCGATTCATTCGCCATCACCGAAGCGCAGAACAACCTGAACATCTTCAGCAGCCTGGACAGCACGATCGCGGCGCTGAAGTCGACCAATCAGCCCGCTGGCGCCGTGATGCAGGCCGTCAATTCCGGGATGACGCAGATCGACGCGGCCATGCGCAGCATCCAGGGTGCACAAAGCGCGGTCGGCGAGCAGCTCAATCGGATGGATGGCATCGAATCCCGCATTGCCGATCTGAAGCTGGCCGCGCAAACCGAGAAGTCGAATGCGGAAGATCTGGACATGGTCTCGGCCATCTCCAGTTTCCAGAACCAACAAACCGGCTATCAGGCAGCACTTCAGAGCTATGCCTCGGTGCAGAAGCTGTCATTGTTCCAGTACATCAACGGATAACGCCAAGGGTAAAGGCAGGCCCCCCACATGGATCACCCCATTCTCAGTCAGACCGCGTTGGCCTACTGCCCGGTCATCGATCGCAATCGCAGTGTCATCGCCACCCGCCTGTCGGTCTTTCCGCTCAACCCCAATACGCAACTCGATCCACGCTCGCTGCTGGACGCGCTCGCCGAGGCCTGGCCGACCGGTGGCCCGCAACTGTGGCTCAACGTGGCCAACGAAGCCCTGCTGCGCGACCTGATCGTCGCCCAGCCAGGCACCCACATCGTGGTGGAAGTGCCCGCCTTCATGGCCTGTGACGCCACCAACGCCGATCCCTTGTGCACGCTTCACGCCAACGGCAGCACCATGCTGCTCAAAGGCCGCCCCTTGCAGGAACTGCCACGCGAGGTCCTGGCCTGCTTCAAGTACGCGATCGTGGACTTTGAAGACGACAGGCGCATTGACCAGGCCACGGGTGGCGCAGGCGTCGCACCTGAGGGCATCCCTCGCCACATCGGTCACGTGCAGGCTGGCGTCAGCAACGTGGCAGACATGGAAACCAGCTTCCGCCGAGGTGCGGCAGCGGTCCTGGGCTGGCCCATCGACGACGTCATCAAGGCCGGCAACAAACCCGCAGACCAACCGGCCCTGCAGGTCATCGTGATGCTCATCGACCAGGTCCACAAGCAGGACGACATCGAAGACCTGGAAGCCACGCTCAAGCGCGACCCGCCACTGGCCTACAAGCTGATGCGCTACATCAACTCGCCAGCCTTTGGCCTGTCCGTGGAGATCAGCTCGTTCAGGCACGCGATCATGATCCTGGGCTACCAGCGTCTCAAGCGCTGGCTGGCCCTGCTGCTGGCCACCGCCAGCAAGGACCCGAACATGAAGCCGGTCATGTACGCCGCCGTGCGCCGTGGCCTGCTGATGGAAGAACTCGCCCGCATCAGCGGCGACGACGAGATGCGCAACGAGCTGTTCATCTGCGGCGTGTTCTCCTTGCTGGATCGCATGTTCCAGCAGCCGTTCAGCGAACTGCTCAAGACCATCCCGGTACCCGAGCGGGTCTATCAGGCCCTGGCCGACAACACGGGCCCGTACGAGCCGTATTTCCGGCTGGTGCAAGCGATAGAGGGCAGCAGCGTGTATGACATCAAGGATGCGGCCGAAGCCCTGATGATGAGCTTTGGCGACATCAATTCCGCTGTGATCAAGGCCATGGCCAACGCCTCGCAACTGGACTGATCCGGACGTCCTCGATCGCGCATCCAGCAAGGCGTTTGCATAGCGTGAACTTGTTCACGCGCGCCTCCCCCCTGCTTGCGGGTTAACCCTTGGCGATTGCGAGTGAAGTCAGTATCCTCTGGCTCCACTATGAATGCATTTGCCCCCCTCATCGGTGTCATGGTCCTGTCCTTCGTGTTGGTCACGAACTTCTTCGTGGCTGCATGGCGCCTGGGGGTCCTGCGCGCATTCGGCCGCCGCCACAACCTCAGCTGGCGCGCACTCACCGCGGGCTCGCTGGCAGCCTGCCTGCCCTTTGCGGGCGCCATCCTGGCCTTGACGCTCATCCCGTCCGACAACGCCGTGGACATCTCGCTGTCTGCTGGTCAGTTGGCCATTCAGCTGGCAGGCAGTGGCCTGATCATGCACCTCATCAACGATCAGCTCGTGCTCTGGGGCCGCCAGCAAACGCAGCTCTGATCTGTAAGATGGCGCATGCACGCCGACACCCCTTACGCTGACCTCACCCCCGATCTCGTTCTGGACGCCCTGGAGGCCCTGGGCCAGCAGGTGGATGGCAGGCTGCTGCAGCTGAACTCCTACGAAAACCGCGTCTTTCAGATCGGCCTGGACAGTGGCCAGTTCGTGGTCGCCAAGTTCTACCGCCCAGGCCGCTGGAGCGATGCCCAGATTCTGGAAGAACACGCCTTCAGCCAGGAACTCGTGGCCGCCGAAGTGCCTGCGGTGCCACCGATGTCGCTGCAGGCCAATGGGCAGGACGCCAGCGTGGTGGGTACGCCGCCGACGCTGGGGCATTACAAAGGCCACCGCGTGGCGGTCAGTCACCGACGCGGGGGGCGTTCCCCTGAACTGGAAGATCCCGAGGTGCTGACCTGGCTGGGGCGCTTTCTGGCTCGCCTGCACGTGGTGGGCGGTCAGAAACCTTTCGCGCACCGCCCCACCATGGGCGTGGCGCAAACCGGTCGACAAGCGCGCCAATGGCTGGCCGACAGCGAGCACAGCCTGCCCATTGAACAGCGCGGCAACTGGCTGGCCGTGACCGACCAGGCACTGGACTTGTGTCAGCAAGCCTTTGACCGCGTTGATGGCCTGCGCCTGCGCCGCCTGCATGGAGACTGCCACCCCGGCAACATCCTGTGGACTCCGGACGGGCCCCATTTCGTGGACCTGGACGATGCCTGCATGGGCCCTGCCGTACAGGACTTCTGGATGCTGCTCAGCGGCGATCCGAAAGATCGCCAGGTCCAGCTCCATGCCTTGCTGGAGGGCTATGAGTCCTTCGCGGAGTTCGACTGGCGCGAGCTCAAGCTGATCGAGCCGCTGCGCACCCTGCGCATCATCCATCACAGTGCCTGGCTGGCGCGCCGCTGGCATGACCCGGCGTTCCCGGCCGCCTTCCCCTGGTTTGAATCGGGCACCTACTGGCAACAGCAGGTTGATCTGCTGCGCCAGCAGATTGACGTGATGCAGACCCCGGACGACCGACCGGCCTGGATGATCGACTGACTGGCGTCATCCATCAAGGCAGACACGGCCTGCGGGTTCGGTGAGGCCAACAGCGTGCGTTTTGTCTCACCTGCGCCGATGTCGGCCTTCAGCGGCCCTGGGCCCGCATAGTAAGGTTCGTCGGTCATCATTGCGGAGCCCCTTGCATGGCCGTGGCAGAAACCCCATCACCGACTTCAGGCGTCAGCGACTGGCTGCTTGAGCTGGCCATTGGCATCGTCGTGATCGTGCTGGGCGGCAGTGTCTGGGCCTATACCCACTTCACCAGCAAGAGCCCGCATCAGGACAAGCCGAAACCGGCCTGGCTGGCTGTACCCAAAGTCATGGCCCAGATGTCTGATGGCCGCATGGTCGACATCAAGATCAACCTGCAACTGAGCAGCGAGAAAGACGCCTCGGAACTTGAACCTCACATGCCGGCCTTCACGGCTCTGATCCAGGCCACTGGCGTATCCACCACCCGAGACGATCTTCAACAAGAGGGTGGCGCCTCTCGGTTCGGCAAGGCAATCCGCACCGCTCTCAATGGCTACCTGGAAGAACAGGACTTGCCCGAACGCATCAAGAACGTCGCGTTCGAAGAGTTGATGCTCATGCCTTGACGGCTCGTCGCGGCGTACGAAGGGCTGCCATGGCCCAGAGCGAGGCCAGCGCCAGCAAGTCAAGTGCAGAGACGCTGCCGCCCCCCCCACCACCACCGCTTGAATTGGCTGTCGCCGTGTTGGATGTACCGGGTTGACCCACGACGATCCATTGATCGCTCGAAGCAGCGTGCCCCTGATCGTCCACCACCGTCAGACGGATCTCGAACATGCCCTCCGCAGTGGGTAACACCACAAGCGGACTGCTGTCCGCCGCCCATCCGGAACTGTTGACGATGCCGCCCCCGTCAAGCAGCGTCCAGTGATAACTCACGATGGTACTCGCGCCGGGACTCGCCATGGATTGACTCCCGCTGAACTGAATGGGCTGGCCGGGCTGGGCACTCTCGGGCGTGCGAGCAATCACCGCGACCGGATTGGTCAAGGCAAGCTGAACAGCCTGATTGACATCCAGCATGCCTGCACCACAAGTGAGCTGCGTGCAATAGCACTCGTCCTGAACGGCGCCATTGGGCAGGTGGCACGCGGCCACGCCCGGTGAACTGCCAGAGGTCGGGAAGGTTCTCGCAGACGCCATCAACAACGACCGTACGGCCGCTGGCGTCAGCGTCGGCCGGGCTTCCAGCATCAGGGCCACGGCCCCACTGACCTGAGGCGCCGAAAAGCTGGTGCCGTAAGAAGGATGGCTGATCGAATCGGAATAGGTCGAGCCACCCGCGCCGTCGGCAATGGGCACCGTGACCCCTGTGTTGCTCGTCGTCAGGATCGGGTAGAGGCAGGTCTGGCCCACACCCACGTTGACACAGTTGCCGCCAGGGGCGCTGATGCTCACCTCCGGCCCCACCGACGAGAAAGCCACTTTGGTGCCAGTGTGACGCAAGCCGGTTACAGCAATCACACCTGGACAGCTCGCAGGCGATGACACGGCCAAGCCGTTGTCGTTGCCAGCTGACACCACGACCACCACGTTCAAGGCAGTCAACTCGGCCACCACATCCTTGTATGTTTGAGGGCACGCGTCAGGCGCTCCCAGGCTCATGTTCAGGACCTTGGCCGGATGGCTGTTTGCCGGTACGTTGGGAACAGACAAACCTGCAGCCCAGCGCATGCCGGCCAGGATGTCCGAGTCCCACCCACCGCACTTGCCCAACACGCGCACCGGCACCAGGCGGACATCAGGTGCCATGGAAGCCATGCCCACACCATTGTTCGTCTCGGCACCGATGATGCCGGCCACCTTCGTGCCATGCCAGCTGCTGCTGGCCTGTTCGGTGCAACCTGTATTGCCATGCAACTCGGCGTTGACGTTGTTGACATCGGTCGCATCCACCCAGTCCCCCAGGTCAGACGCGTCCGCACTGCGGCCCCCGTTGACTTGCGACACCGAGGCATAGCTGATCATGTTGTAGCCGGACTCCAGCTTGGTGGTCAGATCGGGATGATCAAACCGCACGCCGGAATCCAGTACGGCAACGGTCACGCCATTGCCCGTCGCGCTGCTCCACGCCGACGCCGCATTGGTGGCCGATTTGAAGGTCACATTGTTCTGGCGCAGATACCACTGACCTTCCAGCACATAGGGGTTGCCACCCGACGCCGCAAAGAGTGGATCAGTCGGCGCGCCGCTGAAAGACATCGGCTTTCTCAAGCGGTCCGGCACCGCATACAAGACATCACTGTCCTTGGACAGCGACGCCGCCAAGGCCTGCGAGCTGAGCCCTTGCGCCGTCGCCACGTGCATCTGGTTGCCAAGGGCTCGGCCATCCGCCACAGTCAACCCGCGCCTGGCCCCCAGGCGCGCCATGGGATGGCTGGAAGATGCACCGTCCGCCACAGCTTGCGCCTGGGCCAAGGTCGTGCGCAGCACCGTTGCATCGGGCTTGAGTTTGACAATGACCCGTGCCACCTCGGTATCGGCCGCATGCGCGAGCGACATGAGCCCCATGAGCACGCTCACGCACCATGACTTCCAAGCTCCACAAGGCACCGACACCACCATCACCTCGCAACCTCTCAAACTGCCTCAGAGTGCCATGCAGGCATTTTTCGGACAAAACGCGACAAGCGTCACAAAACTGCCTCATTTCAAGGCATACCAGTCCCCATCCCAGGGAGAACCCGGGTTCCCCCAAGTTTGCCAACAAGGTTATCCACAGGATCCGGGGATAAGTGCATGCACCAACCCACCGAATTGGGCTTTGACAAGGATCCTTACAAGGGTAATCCGGAAAACTTCC
>NZ_DASUIS010000086.1:0-28709 GCF_036279675.1 Aquabacterium sp.
CCCCCCCCACTTCTCCTCTTCCCTCCAGCGCGGTGCGAGGAAAGGGCAGCAAGGGGGCATGGCGGAGCGAAGTAAAGGGGGAGGCATGGGCACAGCCCATGACGGGGGAGAGAGCCCCGACACAAACAGTCCTGAGGACTGTTTGTGCGTGGCGAGCGCCAGGGGCTCTGCCCCCTGGCATGAGCGGAGCCGTGCGCCCCAGTTGCCTGATCCGTTCCCAACGCGCAACCATACCCAAACCAACCCCACCCTTCACGCCGCAACCGGAGTCAGCCACCCATGACCGCCCCGCTCGACCCCAGCCTGCAGCCGCCACCTAAAACAGGTGCCCTGGCCCTGTCCACCTACCAGCTCACCAAACGCTTCGGCAGCTTCACCGCGCTGGACAACGTCTCCATCGACGTCCGCCCCGGCACCGTGCACGCCCTGCTCGGTGAAAACGGTGCCGGCAAGAGCACCCTGGTCAAGGCCATCGTCGGCTATCACCAGCCCGATGACGGCGCCGTCCTGATCGATGGCCGCGAACACGCCATCACCTCGCCCGTGGTCGCGCGCCACCTCGGCATTGGCATGGTCTACCAGCACTTCACCGTCGTGCCCGGCATGACCGTGGCCGAGAACCTGCTGCTGGCCAAGGGCGAGCTGCCCGCCATCGTGCCCTGGCGCCAGGTCCGCCAGGAGCTGGAGGCCTTCATGGCCACCACGCCCTTCAAGCTCGATCTGGATGCCCGCCCGATGGACCTGTCGGCCGGCGAAAAGCAGAAGCTCGAGATCCTCAAGCAGCTCTTCCTCAAACCGCGCCTGCTCATCCTCGATGAACCCACCTCCGTCCTGACACCACAGGAAGCAGACGAGGTGCTGGGCGCCCTGCGTGACCGCGCCCATGCCGGCGAGGTCAGCGTCATCATGATCTCGCACAAGTTCCGCGAGGTCATGGAAGTGGCCGACGACGTCAGCGTGTTGCGCCGAGGGCAGCTCATGGGCAGCCACCGCGTGGCCGATACCTCGCCAGCCTTGCTGGGCGCCGAGATGATGGGGCTCAGCGCTGGCGCGGCCACACCAGCGGCCGTGTCCTCCGAAGAAATGCCCCGCGAACCCTTTCCTGCCGCACCCATTCGCCTGCGTGTCGACAAGCTCAGTGTGGCCGGTGACCGCGGCGAGCGTGCCGTGCACGAGTTGTCGCTCAACGTTCGCGGTGGCGAGATCGTGGGCATTGCTGGTGTGTCCGGCAATGGACAGCGTGAGCTGATGGAGGCCCTGGTGGGCCAGCGTGACCGTGAATCCGGCGAGGTCTGGATGGCCGATGAGCGCTACCACGCCAGGCGCGAGCAGAACCAGCGCCTGAACGTGCGCAGCCTGCCCGAGGAGCCTTTGCGCAATGCCTGTGTGGGCGATTTGAGCGTGGCGCTCAACATGGGCCTGCGTCGATTCGATCAGGCCCCGGTGGCCCGCTTCGGCTGGATGCGCGGTGGCCTGCTGCGAGACAAGGCCAAGGAGCTGATTGCCAGCTACAAGGTCAAGACCCAGGGTGAGAACGCGCCCATTCGTTCTCTGTCCGGTGGCAATGTGCAGCGCGCCGTGCTGGCCCGGGAGTTCGATGGGCAGGTCGATGTGCTGCTGGTGTCCAACCCGGTCTTCGGTCTGGACTTTGCCGCCGTGGCCGAGATCCACAGCCGCATCATGGCGGTGCGCAACAAGGGTGGGGCCGTGCTGCTGGTCAGTGAAGATCTGGACGAGCTGCTCAAGCTGGCTGACCGCATCGTGGTCATGAGCGAAGGTCGCGTCGTGCACGAATGTGATGCGCGTGATGCCGATCGCCACGTGCTGGGTGCCTTCATGGGCGGCGCGCATCACCATCATCCCGTCAAGGAGGCCGCATGATCAAGACCGTTCACGCTCAGCCCTTCGATTACCCGTTCGACATCCGGCATACCGCGCTGCTCATCATCGACATGCAACGTGATTTTGTCGAGCCCGGCGGTTTCGGGGCCTCTCTGGGCAACGATGTGAGCCTGCTGCAGGCCATCGTGCCCACCTGCCAGCGTGTCCTGCAGGCCTGGCGCGAGATGGGGGGCTGGGTGGTTCACACCCGTGAGGCTCACAAGGCCGATCTGTCTGATTGCCCACCAGCCAAACTCAACCGCGGCTCACCCACCTTGCGCATCGGCGATGTGGGGCCGATGGGCCGCATCCTCATCCGCGGTGAGCCGGGGCACGCCATCATCCCCGAACTCGCGCCCATCGAGGGCGAGCTGGTCATCGACAAGCCAGGCAAGGGCGCCTTCTACGCCACGCCTTTGCGCGAAGCCCTGGAGGTGCGCCAGATCACCCACCTCATCGTGATGGGGGTGACCACCGAAGTGTGTGTGCAGACCAGCATGCGCGAAGCCAATGACCGCGGTTATGACTGCCTGCTGGTCGAGGACGGCACCGAAAGCTACTTCCCGCAGTTCAAGCAAGCTACGCTGGAGATGATCCGCGCCCAAGGTGCCATCGTGGGCTGGACGGCACCCAGCGAGGCCTTGCTTCAGGCCCTGGCTGGCTGAGGTGTCAAGCCCTCGCCGCATTCGCCCTTCACTTTCCTTCTACCCTTTGATCGCATGTCCTTTCTGAACGCCGCTCCCGCGACAGACATCCCCGCCACGGTGGCGCTCCTCCTGGCTGCCTACCGTGAAGGCAGCCTCCGACCCGAGCAGGTGCTGGCTCGCCTGTGGTCGCGGTGGCAGGCCTGCCCGCTTGAGCAGGACCCGGCCTGGATCACACGAGCCGATGCGGCATTCCTCCAGCAGCAGCTGGATGCGCTGGCGGGGCAGTCGCCCGAGAGCCTGCCCTTGTACGGCGTGCCCTTTGCCGTGAAGGACAACATCGATGTGGCGGGCTTGCCCACCACGGCGGCATGTCCGGCCTTCGCCTACAAGCCTGAAGCATCAGCCGAAGTGGTTCGTCGCCTGATGGCCGCTGGTGCCATCGTGGTCGGCAAGACCAATCTGGATCAGTTCGCCACAGGGCTGGTGGGCATGCGTTCACCTTATGGTGCGCCTTCATCAACTTTCAGTGATGCCCACGTGAGCGGTGGCTCCAGTTCCGGCTCGGCGGTGGTGGTGGCGCGCAGTGAGGTGAGCTTTGCGCTGGGCACGGATACCGCTGGCTCGGGGCGCGTGCCTGCTGGCTTCAACAACCTGGTGGGCCTCAAGCCCACACCTGGCCTGGTGCCCACGCACGGCGTCCTGCCAGCCTGTCGCAGCCTGGATTGCGTGTCGGTATTCGCGCTCACGGCGTCGGACGCAGCGCGCATCCTGCAGGTCACGGAAGGCCCCATGGCCGGTCAGGCCTCGTTCAATGCCTTCAAGCCCCAGTTGCCGCGGCTGCCACATGCCTTGCGTGTGGGCGTGCCAGTTGAACCCGAGTTCTTCGGTGATGCCGACTACGCGCAGGCCTTCGAGCAGGCCAAGTCGCAATGGGCGCACCTCCGGGAGCCCGATGGCACGCCCTGGCCCGTGACGCTGGTGCCGGTCGACATGCGTGGCTTCTACGATGTCGCGCGGCTGCTGTACGAAGGCCCCTGGGTGGCCGAGCGCCACGCTGCCATCTCATCGTTCATGGCTGAGAACGCCGATGAGATGAACCCTGTCGTGCGCCGCATCATTGAAGGCGCCAGCCAGCACGATGCCGTATCAGCCTTCAAAGGCCAGTACCGACTGAAGGAGCTGGCGGCTCAACAGGCAACGGTCTGGGATGCCATCGACGTGCTCATGGTGCCCACCGCGCCGACCATGCCGACCAAAGCCAGCGTGGAGGCTGATCCCATCGGGCGCAATGCGCAGCTGGGCACCTACACCAACTTCGTCAACCTCTTGGGCCTGGCCGCCCTGGCCTTGCCTGCAGGCTTCACGCAGGGCAGCCTGCCTTTCGGCATCACCTTGATCGCCCCTGGTGGTTCAGATGCCGCCTTGCTGGATCTGGGCGCGTGCTGGCAAGCGAGCTGCCTGGACGATGGCTTGAGCCTGGGGCATGGTCTGGCCATGGCATCTGATGCCGAGCTGGCCTTGCCTGGTTGCAAGGCGCTCAGCGCTGAGCCCGTGATGGCCCTGGCCGTGGTGGGGGCGCACCTCAGCGGCATGCCCTTGCATTGGCAGCTCACCGAACGCCGGGCTCGCCTGCTGATGCGCACGCACACAGCGCCTCGCTATCAGCTGTATGCCTTGCCGGGCACCGTGCCACCCAAGCCTGGCCTGGCGCGGCTGGCCGACGATGCGCCACCCGAGGCGGGGCACGCCATCGAGCTGGAGGTGTATGCCGTGCCTCAATCCGCGATCGGCTCTTTCCTGGCGATGATTCCACCACCCTTGGGCCTGGGGTCGGTGGAGCTGGCCGATGGCAGCTGGGTGAAGGGCTTCATCTGCGAGCCATGTGGCATCGCTGGTGCGCAAGACATCAGCCACTTTGGCGGATGGCGAGCCTACATGGCCCATGTCAAGGCGCAAGCCGCGCAAACAGAAGCAAGCAGGAGTGCCGCATGACCTTGGGATCTACTCAGATCAACCTGCACGAGGTGGTGCAGGAGGTCACGCGCATCTTTCTGGACTATGAATCCGCCTTGATGCGCAATGATGTGGAGGCGCTCAACGCGTATTTCTGGCGGCATCAGGCCGTGACACGGTATGGCATCTGTGACAAGCAGCTTGGGCACGATGCCCTGGTAGCCTATCGTGCCAAGGTGCCCGCGCCCGATTTCACGCGCACCTTGCATGATGTGCGCATCACCGCTTTCGGGCCGGATATGGCCGTGGCCATGTGCGAGTTCAAGCGCAGCGATACCGATCTGCATGGTTTTCAGACCCAGACCTGGGTGCGCCTGCCGGAAGGTTGGCGTATCGTGTCAGCGCACGTCAGCATGGTTCCCTTCCAATCCGCCGCTTCGCCATGAAACTGGTTTCCTCCTCCCCTCCAAGCTCCTTGCCTGCGGTGACATTGGCTGAACGGGTCTATGCCCAGATCAAACAGCTGATCTTTGATTTCGCGCTGCTGCCCGGAGATCGGTTTTCAGAGAGCGATCTGGCCAACCAGGTACAGGTGAGCCGCACGCCCTTGCGTCAGGCCCTGCAGCGCCTGCAACGCGAGGGCTTCCTGCTTGTGTTTCCCAAGAGTGGCTGGCAGGTTGCGCCGCTGGACTTTGAAACCTTCGACCAGCTCTACGATCTGCGTGTGCTGCTGGAAACCCATGCAGTGGCCAGGCTGTGCGAGGCCGAAGAGCGCCCCGCGCTCAAGGAACTGGCCGACACCTGGCTGATCAAGCCCAACGAACGCCAGACCGCCTTCATCACGGTAGACAAGCTCGACGAAGAGTTCCACTCGGCCCTGGTGCGCGCCACAGGCAATGCCGAGATGATCCGTGTGCACGAGGACATCACCGAGCGCATTCGCATCATCCGCAGGCTCGATTTCACCAAGCCATCGCGTGTGGAGGCCACGTACGACGAGCATGCCCGCATCCTGCGTGCCATCACGCGAAGGCGGGCTGATGAGGCGCAACGCCTGCTCAAGGCGCACGTGGCGCAGAGCAAGGCCGAGGTGCGTCACATCACGCTGGACATGCTCTACCAGGCGCGACAGCGCATCGCCTCAGGCCAGTAAGGCCTGACGGTGCTGCTCAGAAGCGCGGCAAGGTTGCGAGCGCTTCCTTCAGTGCGGGTGTCTGGCCCATGCCCTGGCCGGGGCCCGGGCGAAGCTCGCCGCAACGCGCCAGCATCGGGATCATCTTGCCCGGGTTGAGTTGCCCCTTGGGATCAAAGGCGGCCTTGAAGGCCAGCATCTGCTCGCGCTCGGCATCCGTGAACTGGGTGCACATGGCGTCGAGTTTCTCGATGCCCACGCCGTGTTCGCCCGTGATGCTGCCACCCAGTTGCACGGCCTGGCGGAGGATGTCGTTGCCAAAGGCTTCGGCGCGCTGAAGTTGATCAGGGTCATTGGCATCGAACAGGATCAGCGGGTGCATGTTGCCATCACCCGCGTGGAACACGTTCACGCAGCGCAGGCCATAGGTGGTCTGCATCCCGTTGATGGCCTGCAGCATGGTGGCGAGGGCCTTGCGCGGGATGGATGCATCCATGCACAGGTAGTCAGGGCTGATGCGCCCTGTGGCCGGGAAGGCGTTCTTGCGGCCGCTCCAGAAGCGCAGGCGCTGGGCCTCGTCTTCGCTGATGCTGACCTGGGTGGCGCCTGCCTGGTCCAGCACGGCACGCAGGCGTTCGATTTCCTCGTCCACTTCTTCAGGGCTGCCATCGCTTTCGACCAGCAGGATGGCTTCGGCGTTCAGGTCATAGCCTGCATGCACGAAGTCTTCGACCGCTGCGGTCATGGGCTTGTCCATCATCTCCAGCCCGGCCGGGATCAAGCCGGCCGCGATGATGGCGGCCACGGCATCACCTGCCTTGCCCACATCGTCGAAACTGGCCAGCAGGCAACGCGCCACCTGGGGTTTGGGCAGCAGGCGCACGGTGATCTCCGTGGCCACACCCAGCAGACCTTCGCTGCCGATGAAGGCGGCCAGCAGATCCAGGCCCGCGGCATCGAGCGCTTCGCTGCCCAGCTCCAGCACCTCGCCTTCCACCGTGAAGCCGCGCACGCGCAGCACGTTGTGCACGGTCAGGCCGTACTTCAGGCAGTGCACGCCGCCCGCGTTTTCAGCCACATTGCCGCCGATGGTGCAGGCGATCTGGCTGCTCGGGTCGGGCGCGTAATACAGGCCGTGGGCCGCCGCGGCTTCGCTGATGGCCAGATTGCGAACGCCGCATTCGACGACGGCCGTGCGCGCCAGCGGGTCGATGTGCAGGATGCGGTTGAGCCTGGCCAGCGACAAGGTCACACCCATGGCGTTGGGCAAGGCACCGCCTGACAGGCCCGTGCCACCGCCGCGTGCCACCACGGGCACGCCCAGCGCGTGGCAGGCCTTGAGCACGGCACCGACCTGTTCGTGGGTCTCGGGCAAGGCCACGGCCAGGGGCCTTTGGCGGTAGGCGCTCAGGCCATCACATTCAAAGGGGGTGACGGCTTCGTCGCGCCAGAGGATGCTGCGTTCGGGCAGCACGCCCGACAGGGCCTTGACAACGGCCTGCTGGCGTTGCTGGCGCGCCAGGCGATCAGCCTCGGGCGTGGCGGTGGCGGGTGTTGGAGTGACCGTGGTGTCCATCTGCGTCACTTTATACCCATCAGCACCTTTCCCGGGTGCCGCCGCAGTGTTCGTTCAGCTGACGATCAGGTCAGGGATGCGCTTGAGCATCAGCATGTCGTGCTTGTCGATCTTCTGGCAGTCGCCATGCCCTTGAAAGCGGTAGTGGCGCCCAGTTACCGAGGAGCGCACGCTCAAGGCACCATGCCCGACATAGCGCGCAGACAGTTCGGGTGTGGCCTTGGGGGCGCCGCTCGTCCTGCCGGGGGCGGCCCCTGCGGGAGCCTGACGCCGCGCTGGCGCAGGCACGCTGGGCGGGGCCAGCGGCTTCTGGCGCACGGTTTCGTTGGCGGCGGCCGGATGCGCCATCGCGAGTTGTGGACGTGGGGCGCTGGCCAGTGCCTGAGGGGCGGGGCCGGACGAGGCGGCCCAACTGACCGGCCGAGGTGCGTGCGCGCCAGGGGCGGGGGCTGCGAACGGAATGGGACGGGGGCGATTGACGGGGCGAGCAATCATGGTGGACTCCTGCTGACGTCCTGCTACAGACAACGGCCGCCAGTGTGCGAGCCTGTTCACCCCGTGAAAATCCCCTCGGGTGGTGCAACCGCAAGGGGGACACACCGATGGGGGGCGCCGTGTCGGATTCAGCCGCCGAATACCGTGAGCACGCCGGTATAGCCGTACAGGTGGTGGCGCGCAATCTCGCCGCTGGCGAAGAAGCCCACCAGGGGGATGTCGCCCAAGGCGTGAGCGATGATCTCCATCTCGGCGTGAGGAGCGCCAAAGTGGGGGCCTCCCCGCCCCGCACAGCTCACATAGATCGCGCCGACGGGTGCACTGCCAGGGCGTTCGCTCGGGTCGAACTCCTCCCGGATCTCGGCGCAGATGCGCACCAGGTCCTTGCGCGCGGCCGCCACATGCCGCTGGCAGAACGCCAGTTGCATGCCCGAGGCCACCAGATCGCTGATGGCCACGCCATACCGGCTGGGGTCGATGCCCACGAGGTGGCGCACGCGGGTGTCGGCCGCAAAGTGCTGGCCATGGCTGAGCAGGTTGCTGCCCTCGTCGCTCAAGCCCACCAGGGTGGCGCGCACTTTGGGCAAGGCATCGCGCTGCCAGTCGGATTCGCTGACCGTCACGGGCACGCCCAGGTCCTTGAGCAGGCAATTCAGCGCCGGCAGACCGTCGAGCTCGTAGATGACGTTGCGGTGGGCGGCGGTGACCTGTCGCTGCGGGCCGATGGGCTCGCAGCCTTGCGTCACCCGTGTCACGAGCCGGACCTGGTCGGAGAACGCCACGCCGGAGACCCCGCCTTGCCAGACGCCGCCGGGTGGGGCGTCCTCGGCATCCGGTGAGCTTGAGTGCGCGTGTGGGTCTACGGCCAGATGCAGGCTTTGGGATTGGCCAGCACTCACGCCCCCAAACAGGAAACCTGTTTCCGTGCGCTCGGCCAGCTCCTGAATCAGCTCGGGCAGATCCGGGGAGTGGCCGTCCGCGTGGACCAGTGCCGTGTGGGCGCGCCAGACTTGGCCCTGATGGCCGTGCAAGGGGTGGATGGCCGCCAGTGGCTGGCGCCCATGGAACACCCGGAAGTCGCTGCCTGGCAGGTTGCACAGCATCACGGCCAGAGCCGGCTCATCGATGTATTCGACGCCCGTGGCCAGGATGCCCGACCCCACGCCACCAACCCAGGCGACATGAGGCAGTCGTTCGCGCAGGCCCGCCAGGATGGTGGACGCCCCTTCAGCCAGCTCTTCCGTGAGGTAACACCAGCCCAGCGTGGCGTTCATGGACGAGGCCCCCTGCGACGCCAGTTGCGCCCACACCAGCTCCAGCGCCAGCTCCGGTTGGGGGTGGGTGGCATGAGCGTGCAGGAAGCGCAACGGCGCAGTGGTCACTCGAGGCCTTTCAGCGAAGGGGAGAGCGGGCGGCTCAGGGTTTGGGTGTGGTGCTGCGGGCCGTCTTGCGAGCGGTCTTGCCGGTTGCCCGCTTGGTGGCCGCACCAGATCGGGTGCCGGTGGCCGCCTTGGCTTTCTTGCTCGATGCCGGTGCCGTGAACTCCGCCGCCGTGGCCTGGGCCTGCTTGATCATGTCCATCGATTCGCCGACCGAGTCCCCCACGGTCTGGGCTGCCTGCGAGGCCAGATGGGTGAACTGTTGCGTCAGGGTGTCCCACCAGCGCATGGGGTTGATGAGGTCGGCGCCTTCGGGCGAGCCCTCGCCGGATGCGGCGCCCGGCTTGCCTGAGGGTGCATCGTCAGAGCCCCCTGCCGATTCGTCTCTGCGAGCGGCTGCTGGTGCAGGGGCTGCAGCTGGCGGCGGCGGGCTGGGGGGCGTCGCATCTGGTCGAACCTTGAGCGACTCACGCAAGGCGTCCATGGACACGTTCATGCCCTTGAGCGTCGACAGCGTCATGCGCTGCACCTCCAGGCCCTGGATGGTCATGGCGATCATGCGGGCGTTCTGTTCCAGCCAGAACTGCACGGTCTTCAGATCCTGGATGCGCTTTTCCAGCTCTTCCGGGTCGAGGGTCGGCATGCTCCAGGCCGGCATGCCGGAACTGCCCGCGCTGGCTGCGCCGGGCATGTTGGGCAGGGCACTGCCTGCGGCCTTGAGCCAGTCCTGGAAAAAGCCCAGGCCAGCGCCCAGACCTGCACCCATGGAGGCAAAAGGATTGCTGCCTTGATCGGCTTGCGTGGCACCGGTCGGATCCGGGCTGGGCGGACGCGTTGGCATGAGGGTACTCCCTTGAGGTCGTCAAAACGGCAAACCCATTGTGCCCTTCCGTTGCTCGCCTGTGGCGTTTTGGACTTTGTTGCAACGCATAATCGGCGCCTTCATGCAACGCCGAGAACTGTTCACCCGTCTTTGCCAGACCGCTGCTGCCCTTGCCTGGCAGCAGGTGTTCGCGTCCTCGGCGCGCGCGCAAGCGGCCGATGCCGGCAGTTGGGCCGAGTCAGGCGAGGTGTTCACCCTGGGTGTGGCCAGTGGCGAGCCCCGTCCCAATTCTGTGGTGCTCTGGACACGTCTGGCGCCCAGGCCCCTGACGCCCGATGGCGGCATGCCCGCCCGTGCGGTGCCCGTGTTGTGGGAGGTCGCGCTCGACGAGCGTTTCGACAACGTTGTTCGCTACGGTGCCACGGTGGCAGATCCGGCCACAGCCCACAGCGTCCATGTGGACGTGGCGGGGTTGCTGCCCGGGCGCACGTACTTCTATCGGTTCCGCGCCGGAGGGCAGCTCAGCCCGGTGGGGCGTACCCGCACGGCGCCGGACCCCGCCGAGCGGGTGGAGCGCTTGCGTATCGCGGTGGCATCATGCCAGCACTACGAGATCGGCTATTTCACCGTGCACCGCGAGATCGCGGCCGCCGATGTGGACCTCGTCATCTTCCTGGGTGACTATATCTACGAGACCGAGACCGCGTCCTACCAGAAGGTTCGTCAGCATCCCCACGTCTTCCCGGGTGAAGAGTCCCATTACACGCTGGGGGATTACCGGGCGCACCACGCCAGCTACAAGCTCGATCCCGATCTGCGGGCCTGCCACGCAGCCCACCCCTGGCTGCTGGTCTGGGATGACCACGAGGTGGCCAACGACTATGCCGGGCTGACTGATCCGGATCTGCCTGACCCGCAGGCTTTCCTGAAGTTGCGTACCGCCGCCTACCAGGCCTATTTCGAACATCTGCCGGTCTCGCCTGCACGCGCCCCGGTCGGGGCCTTCATGCGCATGCATGATCATTTCGAGTGGGGACAACTGGCCGACATCTGGACGGTGGATGGCCGTCAGTTCCGCGATCCGCATGTGTGCTCGGGCATCCATGCGCCGGATGGCGGCAAGGCCTTGTGGCGTTGCAAGACCGCTGAAGATCCGGATCGCACGATGCTGGGGACGCAACAGGAGTACTGGCTGGCCGAGGGACTGGCCTCCAGCGAGCGGGCCTGGAAGATCGTGGCACAGCCCACCCAGATCGCGCCAGGTGGTGTCAAGACGCCATGGGGGCCCTTGTTGTATGCCGACGGCTGGGACGCCTACCCGGCGGCACGCGAGCGTCTCATGGCCGCGATTGCCCAGCCCCGCGTGCCGGATGTGGTCTGCCTCAGTGGCGATGTGCACCGTCATGCCGCCGCCAATTTGCGGCTCAACCCGCTGGATTTGAGCTCGCCCATCGTGGCCAGCGAGTTCGTGACCTCGTCGGTCTCCAGCAAAGGCTTGAGCGAGTTCCTCTCCGGCTTGCTCAAGAGCAGCAACCCCGATCTGCTGCATGTGCGTGGTGACGAGCGGGGTTATGCCCTGCTGGATGTCTCACCTCGGCAGTTGACCTGTGAATTCCGCAGCACACCCCACCCGGTTCGCCCGGACGCCCGGTTGCGAACCCAGGCTCGATTTGTGGTCGACCGGGGCGTGCCCGGGCCTCGCAAGGTCTAGCTCCTACAATCGAGCCCATGGCCAGACTACCCTTCAAGCAGCAGGTGCTCCAGGCGCGTGAAGACGCGATCATTGACGCCGTCAACCGCTTGCTGGCCGAAAAAGGCTTTGACCTCATGACGGTCGATGCCGTGGCGGCCGAAGTGGGTATCGCCAAGGCCAGCCTGTACAAGCACTTCGATTCGAAAGAGGCCCTGGCCGGCGCGGCCATGAAACGCCTGCTGACGCGATCGATGGCCCAGCTTGACCTGATTTCCCAGGCAGATCATTCCGACGCCCTGAGCCGCATCAAGGCCGTGGTGCGCTGGACGATGGAGGTGCAACTGGCTGGCGAGATGCCTTCCCTGCCATCCCAGAACTCCAGCCTGCGCGCCTCCCTGATGGCCGACATGGCCTACATGACACAGCTGATCACGGTCAGCGAGCGCCTGGGCGGCTGGATCAGCGAGGCCCAGGCTGCAGGCTTGCTGACCACCTCCGTGCCGGCCGAAGTGGTGCTCTACACCCTGTTTGCCCGCGCCTGTGATCCTGTGCTGGGGGTACTCAAGGCGGGGGGGCATGCTCCCGAACAGATCATCGAGTGGGTGCTGTCGACCACCTTTGAGGGTCTGGCGCGTCGCTGAGCCGGCGTTGCACACCAGACATATCTGGTAACACCCGAATGGGTGATGTTTGGGGGAAACCTGGGGTCTTGAACACCTCTCCTGCGGCTAAGTTCGTGATCAGGCTTTCAGCCTCAACGAAATAAAAGTCAATCTCAGGAGGAATCACCATGGCAACAGCCAGCGATGTGACCGTGCTCGCCTTTGGCCCAGGCACAGGTCGTCAAGATCTCAACTCCGTTTTGTCCAGCGGGCAATCCTTTGTCATCCAGGTGGCAGCAGGTATCTCGCCCGATGACATCGTGCTGGTGTCGGATACGCAGGAGGTGGCCCCCAAGAGCACCGGGGAGTCCTGGCTGAAGTGGTCGTGGTCCTTGCGGCTCAAAAATGGCGGCGAGGCCATCGATCAGTCTGTGATGCAGGCCTTCTCGATGGGGAGCACCCCTCAGCCTCTCGACTACAACATCGATCCTGATCTGGTCGGCCGAGGCTTTGCGCTGCCGCTCCAGCCCACCGGCTTGTTGCGCATCGAGTTCGCTGATGGCACGGTCTGGGGGCAATCGGACATCATTGCCCAGCTGACGCAGAGCAGCAGCGCCAGTGGCGTGGATGTTTATGGCTCCAATGCGGCGGATCTGATCATTGGCGATGGCCGCGACCACACCATTCGGACTTTCGATGGCGATGACACCGTGGTGGGCTCGTCTGGCGACGAGATCATCGTGGGTGGTGCGGGTGTCAACGAATACCGGATCGACGGCGGCTTCGGTCGAGACATCGTGAGCGGCAACTGGCTGACCGACCGCATCGTCTTGGGCGCAGGTCTGACAAAGGCCGACTTGCGCGTGTCGACCAATGGCGTCGATCTGATCGTGCAGCAGGGCCCCGGCTCGACCAACACCCTGGTGTTGTCCGGCTTTGCCGCCAACTGGGCCAATATGGCCACATCCACCGGCAGCATCAGCTTTGCCGATGGCAGCGCCTGGCGTTTTGCGGATCTGACCACGCAGTATTTCCCAGTTGCGCCTGTCGCAATAGGTTCAACCATTGAGTACGGTACGACAGGCAATGATGTCTTTCTGATCGGGCCGGGGCGAGGCATCGGTACGATCGCGGCCTTTCAGAATGACGCGGCTGGCCTTCATTCGGATGTGATCCAGCTCACAACCAGCGACGTGAGCTTCAGCATGTACCACCACGACATGACGCAGATCGGCGTGATGGGCGGCCATCTGAATGACCAGCGTGGCGTGTTGATCCGCTTCAACGAGACGGGCGAAACCACACTGGTCTATGACACCCGAGCGGCGTTTTCGCCAGGCGGCTGGAGCAGTGGCCTCATCTACACCAATGACTTCCTCAAGAGCGACCAGGTGGTGATCCGCTTGGCGGATGGCTCTGCTTTGACAGGCCTGGATCTGGCAGCGCGCATGGCTGCGGAGGCTGCGCCCACCACGGGCACGTTCTTTGACGATACCGTCAGGGGCACCGTGAATGACGACATCCTGGCGGGGGGGCGTGGGGATGATCAGATCATCGTCAGCGACAGCACCGCACCGCATGGCCGTGATGTGGTGCTGTTCAATCTGGGGGATGGACGCGACACCGTTGTGGCGCGCGACGGTGGTTACACCTTGCGGCTGGGGGTGGGTATCCAGCCCGCAGATATCGCGTTGAACAATGGTGTGGCCATCCGCGGCACGGTCGATTCGCTGTGGGGCCCATTGCCGGACCGCATCGAGTTCGCAGATGGCACGGTGTGGGATGCGCAACAGATTGGTGTGCAACAACATGTCATCCCAGGGGGGATCTCCCTGAGCGCCAGCCAGGCCGGTGACACCTTGGTCGGCGGGGGCGGCCATGATGTCCTGAAGGCCGCACCTGAGGGCGGGAGCGTCTTGATTGGTGGTGCGGGGAACGACACCATCAGTTTGATTGGCTACTACGATGGTCCGGCAAATGTGATCGTTTTCCAGCGAGGCGATGGCAGTGATACCGTCGATGGCGTCAGCCCGTTTGTTTTGCGCCTCGGGGATGGCATCAGCCGCAGCGACCTGCAATTCAGTGCGTCTGGTGTCTCCATGGGTGTCAACGCCAGCGGGGGCTTGGATCAGATCAAAGGCGCATTGCCATCGCGTATCGAGTTTGCGGACGGCAGCAAGCTGGACCAGGCCGACATCCGTGTCATCAGTTCGGGCGTGACAACCTCCGGCGATGACACCGTTGACGGCTTGAACGGTACAAGCGATGTCATCGACGGCCTGGGTGGCAATGACAGCTTGAGTGGCTGGGCAGGCAATGATTCCCTGATCGGGGGAATCGGCAACGATACGCTGGACGGCGGAGAGGGCAGCGACACGCTGGTGGGCGGTGCCGGCTCGGATAAATTGCTTGGCGCGGAGGGTGACGACCTCATGATCGGCGGGGCGGGGCTCGACAGCTATGAGTACGCCTCCTATACCCGCTTCATCGGGCGAGATGTGGTCAGCGATACCGATGGCGCTCGGATCTGGTTGCCGGGCACGAGCAAGCTTGCTTCCGACGTGTTGGTGACTGCCGCAGGCCCGGATCATCCCAAGGGCGTGACCATTCAGGTCAAGGGCGCGATCGGCAGCATCACCATTGACAACATCGCAGATGCCAACGACGTGGCGGTCATTGCAGCAAGCGGCCCACTCAACAAGGCCGCGCTGTTGGGACTGGTGCAATCCACTGATTCGCGAACCCATGTGGGTACAGGGGTGGGGGACGCGCTGACCGCTACCCTGGGTTTTGATACGCTGGATGGCCAGGGAGGGAATGACACGCTCACAGGCAGCACTGGTCAGGATGTGTTCATCGGCGGCGCTGGCGATGATCTGATGGATGGGCAGGGCGGCGCAGATCTGTTCCTGTACGAGGGAACTGACATCGGCAACGACACCATCAAGGCGGGCGCCGATGCGGTCATCCAGATCAAGGGCGATGGGTTGATTGTCGACAGCATCAGTGTGGATCCGCTGGATGCGGCCAAACCTGATCAGGTGACGATGCGTATCGCTGGTGTGGCCGGTAGCATCACGGTGGTGAGGCCGTCCTCAATCAGCGAGCCGAGCATTTATCTCAATGGCCGGTACTATCAAGGTTCGAGTCTGTGGGTTCAGGCCCAAGCGAATGCCGCCTATTTGCTGACCGGGACTGCGGGCAACGATACGCTTGATGGGAAAAAGGGTGCCGACACCCTCATTGGTGGTGCTGGCAACGACGCCCTGACCGGTGGCGCGGGTGCCGACACCTACCTCTACAACGACACGCTGATTGGCGATGACACCATCCAGGCCGACGCAGCCGATACCATCGTGTTTGCTGGCAATGCCTTGAGCAGGGATGATCTTGTCCTGGCACCCGTTGACCAGGGCGACGGCTATGTGCCACAGGTGAAATTTGGCGTCAAGGGGTTTTCGGGCAGCGTCTCGGTGTTCAACACGGTTGGCTCCGTGCAGATTGGCCATGACACCCTCACTGGTGTCGAGTTGCGCCAATTGGCCCTGGAGCGCACGGCCTTCAGCCAGACAGGTACTGATGGCGCCGATCTGATCCAGGGGCGCTCGGGCAAAGACACCCTCAGCGGCCAGGCCGGCGACGACACCATCATCGGTGGTGACGGCAACGACATCCTCATCGGCGGCCGTGGCCATGACCAACTGCGTGGTGACGCCGGCGCTGACAGCTATCGCTACAACGATCGCTTCATCGGCAATGACACCATCCATGGCGATGGCCTGGATCGCATCGTGTTCACCGGCGCCTCGCTGACCCGTGACGACATCACCTTCCTGCCTCCGGATGCGGCGCATCCCGATCAACTCAGCTTCAGCCTCAAGGGCTATGAAGGCAGCATCACGGTAGACAACTACGCGGCCGCGTCAAACATGGTGCTGGACCTGGGCACGAAGAGCCTGACCCTCGCCGAGTGGCTGGAGTCGCCCTCCAACACGACCCCGCTCAACATCGTTGGCACCGCCGACGGTGACGTGATCAATGGCCGCAACGGTGGCGACATTCTCAGTGGGCAGGCAGGCAATGACACGATCTCGGGTCGAGATGGCAACGACGTGCTCATCGGCGGAGAAGGTGATGACGTGCTTGCTGGCGAAGCTGGCGCCGACACCTATCGCTACGACGCCGCAGCGATAGGTCAGGACGTGATCCACGCCGACAGCAACGACACCATCGTGTTCGCTGGTGCCGCGCTGGGCACATCGGATTTGAATGTGGCCATGCTCGATACGACGCGGCCCAATCAGGTCACCTTCGGTGTCAATGGCTACAACGGTAGCGTCACCATCGACAACCTGCGTGATGCACAGGGCCTCACGTTGCAGCTCGGTGGTGTGGCCGTGAGCGGTGCCAACCTGCTCGACATGGCCACCAGTCTGTTGCCTCTGTCGCTGTACGGCAGCAATGGCGCTGATGTGCTCAACGGCCATCGCGGCGCAGACACGCTGCACGGCGGAGCCGGCAACGACACGCTGGCTGGGGGCGATGGCAATGATGTGCTGATCGGTGATGCTGGTGACGACTTCCTGCGCGGTGACGCGGGCGCCGACACCTACTTCTACGACATCGTGAGCGACAACATCATCGGCCATGATGTGATCCACGCTGACGGCAGCGACACCATCGCCTTCGCTCCAGGCTGGTTGACCCAGGACGACTTGACGGTGCTGGCATTTGATCCAGCCAAGCCTGATCAACTGACGTTCGGCGTGTCGGGTTTTGATGGCAGTGTCCTGATCGACAACCTCGGTGCGGCTCAGGGCCTGACGCTGAAGCTGGGTACGGTCAACATGAGCGGTGCAGATCTGCTTGCCGTGGCGTCCAGTTACACGCAACAGAACCTGGTGGGCACCAGTGGCGCCGACATGCTCAATGGACTCAACGGGGCTGACTCGCTCAATGGCATGGCGGGCAATGACAGCCTGGCCGGAGGAAAGGGCGCCGATACCTTGATTGGTGGGGCAGGCAATGACTACCTGCATGGCGACGACGGGGTGGACACCTATCGCTACGACGACGCCAACATCGGCAACGACGTGATCCATGCCGACAACCTCGATACCATCGTGTTCACGCAGGCCACACTGACCCAGTCCGATCTGATCGTGAGCCCCTTGAGTTCCGCCAAACCCGATCAGGTGACGTTCCGGGTGAAGGGCTATAACGGCAGTGTGACCGTCGACAACCTGCGCGATGCACCGGGCCTGGACTTGCAGTTGGGATCGGCGTTGATCAGTGCGCAGATGCTGCTCGATACGGCCACCAGCCTGATGCCCCTGACCCTGACGGGCACCAGCGGCAAGGACACCCTCAACGGCAAGGGCGGCAATGACACGCTCAGCGGCCTGGCCGGCAACGATACGCTGGCGGGCGGCAAGGGTGACGATCTGCTCAACGGCGGCAAGGGCAACGACACCTACCTGTTCGGCGCTGGTGACGGGCATGACACCATCGTGGACAAGGACAGCACCTGGTTCAACAGTGACCTGCTCAAGATCAGCGGTGCGAAGTCCAATCAATTGTGGTTCAGCCGCAGTGGCAACAACCTGGATGTCAGCGTGATCGGCACGCAGGATCGCGTCACCATCCAGGATTGGTACCTGGGTTCGTCCAACTACGTCGAGAAGATCACGGCGGCTGATGGCAAGAGTCTGAGCGCCAGCAAGGTGCAAGGCCTGGTCAACGCGATGGCCAGCTTTGCGCCGCCCGCACAGGGCCAGACAACCCTGCCAGCCAATACGTCCGCCACCATCACCAAGGTGATCGCCAGCAGCTGGGCCTGACCCCCTGTTGGAAGGGTGCACGCCAAGGCCAGCGTGCACCCCGATTTTGATAAGCTGCCTCTGTCATTTCATACTAAGTCAACATCAGGTCAAGGGAGCGGCGCATGGCCGACAGCAACATCATCACGGGCAGCCCATTCGACGATTTCATCAATGGGTCGGATGGGCCGGATCACATCGAGGGTGGCGCCGGGCGAGATACGCTGGTTGGAGGCCAGGGTGAGGACACGCTCGCAGGCAACACCGGCAAGGACATGCTCGATGGTGGCAGCGGCGCCGATACCTACCTGTTCGGGCGTGGCGACGGGCAGGACACCGTCTTTGTCTACGGACCAGACGCACTGGGTGATCGCCTGGCCTTGAGTGGCGGCATCCAGGCCAGTGACGTCGACCTGCTGGCTGATGGTGCGGATCTGATCGTCAAACTGCGCGACAGCCAGGACAGTGTGCGCCTGGCAGGCTATTACGAGCAGCCCTGGGCTGATCGCCCTCAGATCGTGTTCGCCGATGGGGGCGTCTGGGATGCCCTGGTGGTGGACTTCAAGACGCAGGATTGGGGCTTCGACCAGTTTGGTTCCGATGCCGATGACAGGCTCGAAGGCGGCCTTGGCGATGATGTGCTGTTTGGCGAGGGCGGCCGAGACACCCTGTATGGCGACGCCGGGCAGGACCTGATGGATGGTGGCGCCGGGGCGGATACCTACCTCTTCGGCCGAGGCGACGGTCAGGACACCGTGGTGGCAGGTTGGCCCGACGGGCCGGGGCAGTCTGACCGCGTGTTGCTGGGCACCGGCATCGACATGAGCAGTGTCAGCGTGGTGGCCGAAGGCCCCGATCTGCTGCTGCGCCTGGACGGCCGTTCGGACAGCTTGCGCATTGCCAACTACTTCAATTTCTATGGCCAGGATCGAGCGCGCATCGAGTTCGCCGATGGCAGTTATTGGGACGGCGCCGCCATTGACCGCAAGCTGCAGGTCAATGGCGACTTTCTGCAAGGCACGTTGCAAAACGATGCGCTGGACGGCGGAGCCGGTGACGACGTGATCGTGGGCTTGGATGGGCGCGACACCTTGTACGGTGACACCGGGCGGGACATGCTGGACGGTGGCTTCGGCGCCGATACCTATCTGTTCGGGCTGGGTGATGGCCAGGACACGGTCGTCGCTGCTCCGGGCGGTGGCGAAATGGGTTTGCCTGACGTTCTGCAACTGGGCCAGGGCATCTCCATGGCCGACGTGGATCTGGTACAGCAAGGCGGCGATCTGAGCCTGAACATCCGTGGCACTTCTGACAGCGTGCTCATTTCGGGTTACTTCAGCCTGGCGCCTTTCGAGGCCCTGCGCATCCGTTTTGCCGACGGTGGGCAATGGGATGCGCAGGCGGTGCAGGGCAAGTTGTCTGCCATGGACGATTTCGTCGATGGCACGACGGACAACAATGTGCTCATCGGCGGCGCAGGCCGAGACACGCTGATGGGCGAAGAGGGTGACGACACCTTGTATGGCGATGCTGGCCCCGACACCATGGACGGTGGCCTGGGTGCCGACACCTACCTGTTCGGTCGCGGCGACGGGCAGGACAGCATCTTCATCTACGGCAGCGACTCGGGCGCGGACCGTCTGCTGTTTTCAGCCGACATCGCAGTGACCGATGTCGAGGCCTGGCAGGACGCGAGTGATCTGGTGCTGCGTGTGCGTGACACCCGCGACAGCGTTCGCCTGATGGGCTACTTCAACATGAGCCCGATGGACAAGCCGACTGTGGCCTTTGCCAGTGGTGCCACTTGGGATGCCATGGTGATCGATCGCAAGATGGCTGCCTGGGGCACGGGCCTCATGGGTGACCAGGCTGACAACAACCTCGAAGGCGGAGGTGGCGACGACTACCTGTCCGGCAACGAAGGCAATGACACGCTGTATGGCGACGGCGGCCGCGATGTCTTGGAGGGTGGCACAGGCGCCGATACCTTCCTGTTCGGCCTGGGGGACGGTCAGGACACGGTGTTCGCGGGCAGCCCTTCCGGCTTCGGCCAATATGATCGTTTGCGCTTCGGTTCGGGCATTGACATGAGCAATGTCAGCGTCTGGGCGGAAGGCGCGGATCTGGTCTTGCGCCTTGATGGCCGCAGTGACAGCGTGCGCCTTGCCAACTATTTCTACACCTATGGCAGCGAGCGCACGCGCATCGAATTTGCTGACGGTAGTTACTGGGATGCTGCAGCCATCGACCGCAAGCTGCAATTCAACGGTGACTATCTGCAGGGTTCGCCGCAGGCCGATGCACTGGATGGCGGCGCAGGTGATGATCAGTTGTTGGGCCAGGACGGCGACGACACCTTGTACGGTGATGCGGGGCAGGATCTGCTCGATGGGGGCGCGGGTGCCGACACCTATCTGTTTGGTCGCGGAGATGGCCAGGATGTGATCGTGCCCTGGTCTGCATGGCCTGGCGGAAGCCAGGTGGACACCTTGCAGTTTGGCCAAGGCATCGCCATGGCCGATGTGGACGCCCTGCAGGTGGGCGGTGATCTGCTGCTCACCGTACGTGGGTCCGCAGACTCCGTTCGGCTCACCGGCTATTTCAGCATGTCGCCAGATCTGGCCACGCGCATTCGCTTTGCCGATGGCGGCGTATGGGATGCCCGGGCCGTGCAGGGCAAACTGTCTGTCAGTGATGACGATCTGATGGGCACGCCCTGGGGCGATGTTCTGATGGGCGGTGCGGGCCAGGACATCCTGGTTGGCAGCAGTGGAGATGACACCATTTATGGTGACGCTGGTGCTGACATGATGGATGGGGGCCTGGGCGCCGACACCTTCCTGTTCGGCAAGGGCGATGGCCAGGATCGCGTCATGATGTACGGGCAGGATGCCAGTGACGATCGGGTGCAACTGGCGGCAGACATCAGCGTGACGGACGTGCTGCTGGCGCAGGAGGGCGGCGATCTTGTGCTGCGCGTGCGCGATACCCGCGACAGCCTGCGCCTCACCGATTACTTCAACATGAGCCCCATGGTCCGGCCGGAAATCACCTTTGCCAGTGGTGCCGTTTGGGACGCGCTCGTCATCGATCGCAAGATCAACAACGGGGGGTTCAGTGCCTGGGGCAACCGGGCCGACGAGAACCTGGAGGGCGGTGGTGGTGACGATGCGCTCTTCGGTCAGGAAGGCGACGACACCCTGTATGGTGATGCAGGCCGGGACTTCATGGATGGTGGCGTGGGTGCCGATACCTATCTGTTTGGCCGTGGCGACGGGCAGGACACGGTGATGGCCGGCTGGTCCGATGGCATCGGTCGCGTCGACAGGCTGCGCCTGGGCACGGGCATCGACATGAGCAATGTCACGGTGACCGCTCAAGCCAATGACCTGCTGCTGAGCATCGATGGCAGCAGTGACAGCGTGCTCATCAGCAATTACTTCGGGCAATACGGCATCGATCGCACCCGCATCGACTTTGCCGACGGCAGCTATTGGGACGGCTTCGCCATGGACCGCAAGTTGCAGGGGGCCGGTGATGACCTGCAAGGCTCGCCGATGGACGACGCACTGGATGGTGGTGCGGGCGATGACGTGATCCAGGGGCAGGACGGCAACGACACCTTGTACGGCGACGCCGGTCAGGATTTCATGGACGGCGGCCCAGGTGCGGACACCTATCTCTTCGGCAAGGGTGATGGCCAGGACACCATCGTGGCCAAGCCGGATCCCTGGTTCGGCATGGCACATGATCGCTTGCTGCTGGGCCAAGGCATCGGCATGGCTGATCTTGACCTCAGCCAGCAAGGGGCGGACCTGGTGCTGCAACGCAAGGGGTCCGATGACAGCGTGCGCTTGCTGTCCTACTTCGACGCGGGCCCCATGTCGCGGCTGAACATCGAGTTCGCCGATGGCGCCGTGTGGGATGGCATGTCGGTGGACCGCTTGTTGTTGGCGTCGGGCGTCTCGGTTCAAAGCGATCCACTCAACCTGACCGTGGTGGGCAGCCAGGGCAATGACAGCCTGCTGGGCTCCAACGGCGACGACCGCCTGTATGGCGATGCCGGCAACGACTGGCTGGATGGCCTGTATGGCGCCGACACCTTCTACTTTGGGCGAGGCGATGGCAGCGATTCCCTGATGGCGGCCAGCAACTCGTCGGCCGACGGCCCGGATACCTTGAAGCTCGGCGACCGCATCACGGCGGTGGACGTGGACCTGCAGGCCGACGGCAGCGATCTGCTGCTCAAGCTCACAGGCTCGCTGGACCAGATGCGCTTGGTGGGGTACTTCAATGGCATGCCCGGCGACCGTGCCGTGGTGAGCTTCAGTGATGGCCGCCAGTGGGATGACGAGACCGTGGTGCGCAAGCTGAACCCCGGCAATGACATGCTGTACGGCCAGCGAGGCGACGATGTGCTCGATGGCGGAGCAGGCGACGACACCCTGTTGGGCGGCGATGGCCAGGACACCTTGTACGGCGACAGTGGCAATGACCAGTTGAGTGGCGAAGCCGGATCCGACACCTATCTGTTCGGGCGTGGTGACGGCTCGGATACGGTGGTGGCCGATCCTGGCTACACGCCCGACCATGCCGATGTGCTGCGCCTGGGTTACGGCATTTCAATGGCAGATCTGGTGGCCAGTGCACAAGGCGCCGACCTGTTGCTGCAGGTGCGCAATACCGCTGATCAGGTTCGTATTGCCGGGTATCTGAATGTGCCTCAAACCGATCGCATGCTGATCCAGTTTGCAGACGGCTTCCAGTGGGCGGGTGCCGATGTCAATCGCAAGCTGCAAAGCAGTGCCGACACGCTGACGGGCACCAATGGCGCTGACGGCCTGGACGGCGGTCTGGGGGACGACGCCTTGCAAGGCCTGGATGGGCGCGACTACCTGAACGGTGACCAGGGCAACGATCTGCTGGACGGCGGCAAGGGGGCCGACACCCTGGTCGGTGGTGCGGGCAACGACGCCTATGTCGTGGATGATCTGGGCGACGTCATCGTCGAGCTGGCGCCGGATGGCGATGATCAGATCCTCGCCAATGTGGACGGCGTCATCATGGCCGACAACGTCGAGCGCCTGACCATGGGTGCCGGCAGTGTCTACAAGGCTGTCGGCAACGGGGCGAAGAACTACATCAAGGGCAACGCGCAGAACAACACCTTGTGGGGCTTGGGCGGCAATGACAGCCTGTCCGGCTATGAAGGTGCCGATCAGTTCTATGGTGGCGCTGGCAACGACACCCTGGTGGGTGGCACGGGCAACGACAGCTACTACTTCTCGCGCGGCGAGGGTGCCGATGTCATTCTCGAGTCCGACACCACCGCGGGCAACAGCGACAAGTTGCTGATGCAGGGCAACATCAGCGCCAACCAGCTGTGGTTCACGCGCTCTTCGAATGACCTGCTCATCAGCGTGATCGGCACGACGGACAGCGTGCGCGTTGGCCTGTGGTACCAGGGAGCGGTCTACCGCGTCGAAACCATCACCGCCGGTGGCAAGACCTTGAGTGCCAACAACGTTCAGCAACTGGTCAACGCCATGGCATCGATGTCGCCGCCGCCAATGGGGCAGACCACGCTGTCGGCCAGCTACAACCAGAAGCTTGGCGGTGTCATCGCGGCAAACTGGGTATGAGGCTGTGTCCGAAAGGACAAGCCATGAACGTGGGGTTTTGATAACGTCAGTAACCCCTTGATGGGGGCGCCGAGGGATTACCTTGTGCGCCCCCGGCAGAGCACCCGGGTATGGTTCTCATTGCATATAACAGGCATCGATTCAACAGCCTGGTATGCCTACGTCAAGAACCATTCAATCAAACGGGAGTTTTCAAATGGCCAACGATCCAGTTGTCACGGTTTCCACGTCGAGTAACGAGGTATTCGACGTTTCAGCCTATCAATCGGGTACCCCAACCAAGGTGCTGGTTTTCAATCCAGGCTTTGGTCAGGACAGCATAGTCGCCGATCAGCCTGCCTACACCCCGCCTTACGGCGGAAGTACCAACCCGTCGGCGGGGCCTTACATCATTCGCCTGGGGGCGGGGCTGGCGCCTGATGATATCCAGCTGGTCATGCGCGAGGACACGCCTCCTTTGTTCACCGACTCGCGACACGAACAGGGCCTCTACGTTGTGTGGGAACTGCGTGTCAAACACAGCGCCGACAGCATCGTCATTTCCGATTTCAATGCGCCGCACGATGCACTGCGCGGCCTGATCCAGATCGAGTTTGCAGATGGCACGGTCTGGTCGCCCGGCCAGGTGCATGACATGCTGATGCAGCCACAGAATGCCTGGTACAGCCAGTACGGCAGCGCAGGCGATGACCTCATCACGGGTGATGCCTTCGACCATCGGCTCGATGGCGGCTTGGGCAATGACACCCTGGTGTCTGGTGCGGGCAACGATGTGCTCATCGGCGGCGCCGGGCACAACGTGTTTCGAGTTGGTGCTCATTCAGGCCAGGACACCATACAGGGGGCGGCCTTTTTCGACCCGGCAGCTGTGGGCACGGTGATTGAGCTCCAGAACTCGGCCAATGCAGCTTCGGTGTCGATCTATCGCGATGGAGGCGATCTCGTGATCGCTCAGGCCGATGGCAGCAGCATCCGCGTGCAGTCCTTCGATCAGTCGAACAAGCTTGCCGGGATGGGGGTGGATCAGATTCTGTTTGCCGACGGATCCAGTCTGTCTTACGCCGATCTGTTCAGACAATTTGCCCAGGTGAGCACGGATGGGCGTGACAGGCTGCAAGGCCTGGCGGGTGACGAAACCCTGTCTGGTGGCGCGGGCGACGACATCATCGAGGGCAACGGGGGGCGTGACACCCTGCTGGGCGGCGATGGGCGAGACACGATCACCGTGACCTCAGGCAGCACAGCCGTGGTCGATGGTGGCCGTAACAATGACACGGTCACAGCTTCGGTGGGCACCTTCGAATATGGCGCCGCATTCGGTCAGGACGTGCTGAGTTGCGATCTCAACAGCGCGGACACGGTCATCCGTTTCAAGGACGGCATCAATCGCAGTGATGTGCGCTTCTACCGCGATGAGAATGACGGCTTGATCATCCTGCAGGCCACCACCGGCGACACCCTGCTGGTGAAAGACTACTTCCGGGTCAACGTCTTCCTCAACGAGGCATCCGCTTCGCGCATTCAGTTTGCAGACGGCAGCAGTGTCACGCGCGCGCAGGTGCTGGCGGGGCAGGCTGGATCGGTCACATCCACACAGGCCAGCAATTTCTCCATGACCGGGACGGCCGGAGCTGACACGCTGGTCGGCACGGCGGGCGTCAACTACATCTCGGATACGGCTGGCAATGACACCATCCTGTTGACGTCCACGGGCAACTTCGACAGCCTGGATCTGTCTGGCGGGCTGCCGGGCGATCATGACGTGGTGCGTGTCAGCGGCCCCGTGCGCGCCGAGGATGTGGCGGTGACCTCGGTGTCCGGCACTCTCCAGAGCCTGAGCGTCAAGTTCGGCGGCCTCGGTGGCCTGCTGATCACGGGTGTGAACGGGGTGCAGTCGAACGGCCCCACGTTGACGCCCTTGCCCAATGAGCGCTTGAAACTGGTGTTTGACGATGGCACGGTGCTGGGGCTGGACGACCTGCGCCGGCTTGCCCTGCACAGCACGTCTGGCAATGACGCGTATCTGTTGAGCGAAGGCAGCGACCGCTATGTGTTTGGCAAGGGTGATGGCCAGGACATGCTGCATGCTTTCAGCAGCGATGCCTCCCAGCCGGCTTACTCAGACCGCATCGTGTTGACAACCAAGGACGTGACTTTCCAGTCCTTCAGTCAGCCCTATGAATCGGGCTTCCAGATTCTGGTCAACGGCACGAACGATCGATTGATTCTGACGACCGGGCAATTCAATGCCCTCAACAGCACCTTGCCGATCATCGAGTTTGCCGACGGCAGCACCCTGACAGGTCGTGAGGTGGCAGCCAGGATCCTGGCGGGGCAGTCAGGCAGCTTGCCGCCTGCCGGTGATCAGGCCTTCTATGGCAGCTTCCGTGACGATCGCTTTCTGGGTGGTCTTGCCCAGAACGTCATGGAGGGCGGTCAGGGCAATGACACCTTGACGGCAGCCGACGGCTCCCACAACACCGTGGTGGCCTGGCGTGGTGACGGTGCGGACGTCGTCTACGGCAGCGTGGATGTGCTTCAACTTCGCGGGGGCATACAGCGCGGCGACCTGGCATTTTCCGGCTTGGGAAGTGTCCACATCCTGCAAAACGGGCGCGATGTGTACAGCCTGTCCGCCTTCTCGGCCAGCGATGCGGCGCCCATCCACAGCATTGCCTTTGACGATGGGTCGGCCATGTCCGCCGCCGACATCCGGTTGGCGCAAATGGCCGGCTCTCAGTTTGACGATCTGATCACCGGCACCGCACAGGCCGACACCCTGTCCGGCCAGGGCGGGCGAGACACCTTGAGCGGCCTTGGTGGCGATGACATCCTGTATGGCGGTACCGACGGCAACCAGCTCGACGGTGGCAGCGGTAATGACACCCTGGTGTCAGACGGCTATTGGGACACGCTCATTGGCGGTTCTGGCAGGGATACCTTCGTCATCAACAAGAGCGCACGCTCTGCCCACGTGATGGACGACCTCATGGGCGATGCCGGTGACGTGGTGTCTGTGGACTACGCGCGCGCCGAAATTCAGTTGCGCATGAGTGGTACCTCGCTGGAACTGGTCCGACCCGATGAGTACTATGGCCAGACCATTGCCCTGATCGACGACATCTTTGGCGCCAGCCTGTCGCAGACCACCATTGCGGCCATCCAGTTCAACGACGGCACCTCGCTCGACATCAACGGCATCTACCAGGCAGCCTTGTCTGCTACGTCAGGTGACGACAATATTGGCGGCACCGTTTTGAATGACCGCATTGACGGTGGACAAGGCAATGACTTCATCACGGGCGACGCTGGTGATGACACCGTGAGCGGTGGAGCTGGTTGCGATGCGCTGTATGGCGGCACCGGCAAGGACACCTACCTCTACGCCAGGGGTGATGGCTACGACTTCGTGACCAATTACGGCGATGGCGCTGGCGATGTGGTGAAGTTGGGTGCGGGCATCACGGCCAATGACTTTGTCGTGGTGTCTATGGCCTACCCTGAAAGCAATGGGCAATTGGTCGATCTGGTGCTCAAGGATGGCAGCGGTGGCGTCTCGCTGCGCAGCTTTGGCTCAACGTCGAACCCCATGGCCGACTTGGCGAGCGTTCAACTTGCGGACGGGTCGGTGATCACGGCGGCAGCCCTCAATGCCCGGGCGATTGCCAATCTGGGCAGCAACGGCAACGACACGCTGTGGGCAACGGTGTCAGGCATTTCGCTGGGAGGCTCTTTCTCCCCCGACGTCATCTTCGGGACTTACCTGGTTGGCGGGCAGGGCAATGATTCGCTCATTGGCAACCAAGGCAATGACAATCTGGACGGCGGCGTCGGCAACGATGTGCTGCTTGGCGGTGGGGGCGATGACACGCTGCTTGGCGGCGCGGGCAATGACACCCTGACCTGCGGGACGGGCATCGATACCGTCATCTTCAACGCGGCGGACGGCAAGGACCTGGTCCATGCCAGCAACCAGACCACGATTTCGCTGGGCTCGGGCATCGCAGCCAGCAACCTGAAGATCGGCAAGCTGGGCGCCACCACGGCCGGTGCAGTGGTGCTGGGGCTGGGCGGCACGGACTCGATCACGCTGGACGGTGCGGGATCGTGGGACGGGCTGAAGCTCACCTTTGCCGATGGCAGCGTGGTGACGGGCGCCGAGATCATGGCCTCGGCCACCAAGGTGGAGAACGTGACGCTCACCGGCACCACCGGCAAGGACAACCTCCTTGGCGGCGCCGGCAATGACACGCTCAACGGCCTGGCGGGCAATGACACGCTGGCTGGCGGCAAGGGCGATGACCTGCTCAATGGCAGCAAGGGCAATGACACCTACCTGTTTGCTGCTGGTGATGGCCACGACACCATCGTTGACAACGACAGCACCTGGTTCAACAGCGATCTGCTCAAGATCGCTGGTGCCAAATCCAACCAGTTGTGGTTCAGCCGAAGCGGCAACAACCTGGATGTGACGGTGATCGGCACCAAGGATCAGGTCACCATCAAGGATTGGTACCTGGGCTCGTCCAACTACGTCGAGAAGATCACGGCGGGTGACGGCAAGAGTCTGAGTGCCAGCAAGGTACAGGGCTTGGTCACTGCGATGGCCAGTTTCGCGCCGCCGGCCCAGGGGCAGACAACTTTGCCGAGCAATACACCCGCCACCATCACCAAGGTGATCGCCAGCAGCTGGGTTTGAGGGCGTTCACACCGGTCGTACAGGCCGGATGTCAGAGCGGGGCACCATGCCCCGCTTTTTTCGTCTGGTCCCTTGGGCGCCTTCAGCAGCGCAGCCGGCTGTGGGCAGGGACGCTGGCCAGCAAGAACTCCATCTGGTCGGCCACGATGCGCCGTCCGCGCAGGATCATGTCTTCGTGCAGGCTGGGCACATAAGGCAGGTAGTACAGGGACCACGCCAGCTCGTGGAGGGTGCGGTTGCCCTTGCGGCCGTTGCAACTGCGACACGCGGTGATGCAGTTCGTCCAGCTGTCCTGCCCGCCGCGCGAGGTGGGCACGATGTGCTCGCGCGTCAGGTCGTCGAGGTGAAAGCGGTTCCCGCAGTAGGCG
>NZ_DASUIS010000087.1:0-6385 GCF_036279675.1 Aquabacterium sp.
CTGGTGACCGCCATGTACTGGTGATCGACAAGGACAACCAGCGCCTGTACGAACTGGCCAACGCTTACCCGCAAGCCAACGGCAGCTGGAAGGCGTCGGTCGGTGCGGTGTTCGAGCTCAACAGCAATGCCACCCGTCCTCTGTACTGGACCAGTGCCGATGCCGCCGGGCTGCCGATCTTCCCCGGCCTGGCCCGTTATGAAGAGGCCGCACGCGGTCCGGGTGGCATCCGCCATGCCTTGCGCTTCACCGTGAACTCCACGCGCGCCGCCTTCGTGCCGCCGGCATCCCACTGGGCGCCGTACAACCCCGCTACCTACTCGGCCCCCATGGGCATGCGCGTGCGCCTCAAGGCCAGCTACGTGATCCCGTCCACGTTCAGTACCGAGACCAAGGCCTTGCTCACGGCCATGAAGACTTACGGCATGATCGTGGCCGACAACGGCTCCAACTGGTTCATCAGTGGCGCGCCGGATGACCGTTGGAACAACGACAAGCTGCTGACCGAGCTCGCCCAGGTCAAGGGCAGCAACTTCGAGGTGGTGCGCATGGATGGGCTGGTGGCCAGACCCTGAACAGGGCCCTGATATCCTGAAGGTGTGGCTGGCGCCGTCATCCAGCCCCTCACCCGGATACATCGCCCCATGGACACCGTTTCCCAGCTTCAATCCATGGGCTTGAGCCTGCCAAGCCCAGCGTACATCTTTGGCGCGATCCTGTTCAGCGTGCTGGGCATGGCGGCCTGGCTGGTCGGCAAGCGCAAGCAAAAGGCCACGACCAAATGGCTGGGCGTGGCCTTGATGTTCTATCCCTATGCCGTCACGAACACGGTGATGCTGTATGTCGTCGGCATCGCCTTGTGTGCGGCAGCGGTCTGGGAGGACCGCAGCGCGTCCTGATCGGAGCGCGCGCGAAAGGCGCGGCCCTCGTGTCAGTGGCCGATCAGGTCGGCTCACCCAGCAGGGCGTGCTTGAGCGCCACCTCGGCAGGCTTGTCGCCGTACCAGATGCGCAGGATGGCGTTGAAGAAGGCTGGATCGGGCAGCGGTTCGATGATCTGCTTGCCATTGATCGTGATGATGGTGCCTTGACCAGGGACCCAGTCCGCCATCACGGTGTCACCGGGTTGCAGCGGCGGCAGGGTTTCGAACAGTTCACCGAACTTCAGCAACTGGTTGACGAACTTGGATTTCTCTTCCTTGTCCAGGTTCTTGTTGATGCCGGCCAGGAAAGCACCACCGAACTCTTCGCCGGTCAGCGTGCGCAGCACATGGATTTTGGCGCGCTTGGGGCCTTGTGCGGCCAGCACGCCAGCCTGGGTGGTTTCCTTCTTGGTCAGGTAGATGCCGAGCACGTAGATCTTGAAGACGGTCTTGGTGCGCAGGCCGGCGCCGCTGAGCACCAGGTCCTTGCCGCCCACCTTGGCGCTTTCTTCCACTTTCACGCCAGCCACTTCGGCGGCTTGAGCCAGGGTCATCGCCATGCCCAGAACAGCGGCGGCCAGTGCGGATTTGGTAAACAGTTTCATGAGGGCCCTCTTGCGGTTAGGGGTTGGCAATCTTGAAGACGCTGACAACTTGAGCCAGGTTCGTCGCCTGGTTCTGCATGGACTCGGCTGAAGCGGCGGCCTGTTCAACCAAGGCGGCGTTTTGCTGAGTGACACCGTCCATCTGGTGGATGGACCGGTAGATGGCTTCGATACCCTGGCTTTGCGACTGGCTGGCCGCGGTGATCTCGGTGATGATGTCGGTCACGCGCTTGACGCTGGCCACCACCTCGTTCATGGTGCTGCCCGCTTCGCTCACGAGCTGCCCACCTTGCGCCACCTTCTCGACGGATTCGCCAATCAGGGTCTTGATTTCCTTGGCGGCCGTGGCCGAGCGTTGCGCCAGGCTGCGCACCTCGCCTGCCACCACGGCAAAGCCGCGGCCTTGCTCACCTGCACGGGCCGCTTCCACGGCTGCGTTCAAAGCGAGGATATTGGTCTGGAAGGCGATGCCGTCGATCACGCCGATGATGTCGACGATCTTGCGCGACGAGGCATCAATGGCACCCATGGTGTCCACCACCCGCGCCACCACCGAGCCACCGTCTGCCGCCACATTCGATGCGGACTGAGCCAGGTCGCTGGCCAGGCGAGCGTTCTCGGCGTTCTGTTTGACGATGTTGGTCAGCTCGCTCATGGAGGCCGAGGTTTCCTGCAGTGAGGCGGCCTGCTGCTCGGTGCGGTAGGACAGGTCCAAGTTGCCCGATGCGATCTCGGTGGAGGCGGAGGCGATCTGCTCCGTGCTCTGGCGCACATTGCCCACGATGCTTTGCAGGCTGGCATTCATTTCGGCCAGGGCCTGCATCAGTTGCCCGGTTTCATCGCGGCTGTTGGTCACGATGGTGCTGCTGAGGTCACCCTTGGCCACACGCTGTGCGACACCCACGGCCCGGTTGAGTGGCACGGTGATGCTGCGGGTGGCCAGGAAGGCGACCACGCCACTCAGGCCAGTGGCCGCCAATGCCAGGAACAGGATGAACCAGGCCGTCTTGCGCGCCTGGTCCGCCGAATTGGCACCGGCCTCTTCCATGTGGGTGTTCTGCTGGGCAATCAGCTTGTCCAGCGCCGCGAAATACTTGGTCTGCAGGGAACGGATGGAGAACAGGTACTTGGTCAGCGCGTTGTCTTTTTCATCCGTGTTGATCATGTTGATGAACGAGACCTGATGCTTCATGGCGCGTTCGCGCAGCTCCACGATGGTCTTGATCAAGGCCTGACCGTCGGCATCCTGCACACTGGCCTTGAGCAGGGCGAGGTTCTCGTCATTGCGCTTGGTGACCTTCTCGATGTTGGCCACCTCGCCTTTCATCTGATCGGCGTCGGACATCACCAGGATGCTGAGCATGCTGCGCGAGATGTCGTTGAGATCCGCCTTCATCTTGTTGGCGATGACCGTGCGCGGGTAGGTCTCCTTGACCATGGACCCGATCTCGCTGTTGAGGCTGTTGATGCGCAGGATGGCCAGGCCGGCCAGCAGCATTAGCAAGGCGATGACCAGACCGAAGCCGATCATCAGTCGCTGCCCGATTCGGATATGTCGGATGTTCATGGTCCACTGCGTCCACGTTCGCAAGAGGGCGCCATCCGATGGGCATTGACGTCATGCGCCAAAGGTCACAAGAGATGACGGTTTCCGACGTTTTCGGCAGGGACGGTCAGGGACTGAAGTGAAAAAGCTGACGCAGGCAGCACAAATGCGCGTGTGTCAGGCCGCCTTGCGCCAGCGGCGTGGCGCAGCCGGCGTGCTGGATGCCAGGGCCGCCTCAGTGAGGTGCTGGCGGTGACGGCGCCCGAAGATGCTGCCGGGTAGCAGCAGCATGGCACCAAGCATCAGCAAGGCACCATGGATGACATGGCCGCTGGCCAGGATGGCCAGCGCGGTGATCGCCGTCAGCACGAGGGCGATGGTCGTCAGGTAGCGGATGCGCTTCCTGATGGACGTCGGACGGAGCGTGGAACCGGGCATCGCATCTCCTTTTAGGGGCTAAGCCGTGACGTATTTGACGCTTGTCAATTTCTAAGGCTTGCGCGTGTTCTGCGCAAGTGCGTGGATTCCCTGTAAAGAGGTATGAAAACCCTGCTCTTTCAGGGAGCGCACAAATTCGGTGCCAGGTGATAAATCCGGAAAAAGCGAGAGATATTTCAGTGACAGCCTGAGCGACTTAAGGTTTGATGGAGGCTGCCGATCTAGGAGCAAACAAACCCATCAGGTGAGTGGCTCCCGAGCATGAGCTACCACCGCGTTCACCCAGCAAAGAGGTAGGCTGTGACCGTTGTTACTGATTCGACGCCGCAACAAGCGGCAGATGCTCGCCAAAGTCCGCGAGTCAATGTGTCCTGGGCCGCCAGGATCGTGACGGGGCCCCAGTCATACCTGGACGCCCGTGTCATCAACGTCTCCGGGGATGGCCTGGGCCTGGTGTGCGAACGCGCCTTTTCGGACGGCGTGATGCTGCAGGTGCTGATGGCCATGCCCGACCCTGCGGACCGCAGCAAGTACCACTATCCCAGCCTGCACGCGAAGGTCATGTTCCACGTGGTCAAGGGTGGCAAATTCAGAATCGGTACGCGTTTTGCCAGGATCGATCAGCCCGTCAAGGACATGATCGAGCAGTGGGTCAAAAAGGGCTGAACGGCCCTCGAAAACCCGCGTTCACATTCTGCTGGCGCGGAACTCGGCTTCCTTTTCCAGCATGTCGGTCATGACCGAGATGCACTGCACTCGCCTGACCTCCAGGGTGCGCTCGATACTGTCCGGATCGCCTCGTTCGTGATGCACCACGCGCTGTCGGCTCAAGGTACGGATCATCGGATGCAGCACCTCCATGGCGTTCAGATCGGCCAGGGCGTGCAGGTAGCGGCCGATGAACTGCAGCGTGTCTTCGCGTGATTCCTCCGTCAGCAAAGCCAGTGGTGGGCTGATGGTGGTGTCCGGCAGGCCCCTGGCGTTGCACAGGGCCAGCGCGGGCGGCTGGGTGCCGCACTGCACGTTGCGCATCAGCTTGGGGGCGGCATGCGGATCATTGACAAAGGATTCGACCAGCCCGTCATGGCCTCGGGCGACCAGGCCGCGCGTGCGGGCTTCCTGCAGGCCCACGCGCGGACCGCCGCCGCTGTTGGCCATTTCGATGCAGCGCTGCCCGGTGGCCGATTGCGTGAAGCGATCCGCATCGAACACCACCTTGGGCAGCTCTTTCAAGGGGGCTGCCATCAGGTCGCCCAGGTTGATCCACAGCAGGCGCCGTGGCTGGCTGTAGAGCGCGTCCACGCCAAAGGGCCGATCGGCGTTGGCCCAGAAGGCGGCGCCGTCCACTGTGAGCACGTCGCCCGCGCGTGACAGGAACTGCTTGCCCGTCAAGGCTTCAGCCTGCTGGTACATGGCCGTGGCGATGCCGCGGCGCTGGTGCTCGTAGGCCACCTGCACGTCTTCATCCTGCAAGTAGGCGCCCATGGCGGTGAAGGTCAATTCGCCAACCGGGTCGGCCTGCGGGTTGGAGCCCATGTAGGCCAGGATGTGATCGGGTTCGTGTGGGCCGATGCCGGCCTGGTACTTGAACAGGTAGCCCATGTCCTGGGCCTTGGTGGCGGGTTGCACCTCGGCCACGAGGTTGAGCACCTCGGTCTCGCCACAGTACACGGCAGCCTTGAGCTTGACGGGAAAGCTGGCGCCCGAGCGGCCCGGGTTGCCCACGTGGTAAGTGTGTTGGCTGACCTGGAGCCTGAAGTCACTGGCGCCATACGGCACCTTCTGACCCAGCTCCAGCGTCCGATTCAGGTAAACATCCATGCCCTCTCCCAGCTTGAACGGCCCAGCGTCGCAGGCGTGCGTGCTGGCCGTTCATTGTGCGGTTCCTCGGGCGCGGGAGAAACCCGGATCAGCAGGGGCCTTGGGCGCCAATCGTGGCGCCCAAGGCCAAGCTTGCGTGGTCGCTCAGGACCAGCGACGCAGCCTGGGCCGGGTCAGGCCATCACGGCCTTCCACGTGGCCTACCAGCGATTGGTAGAAAGTGCTGTCACCCGCCACGGTCACACCGAAGTCGTACCAGTCGTTGGTGGTGGCGAAACTCAGGGTGCGGGTCTCCTTGCCGTTGAGCGTGATCGCCCAGTTGACCGTGCCGCCGGCCGCGATGCGGTCCACCACATTGAGCGTGACGGCCTTGCTGCCCGGATTGCTGAGTGTGAGGGTCACCGGCAGGCCGGGGCCTTGGGTGAGCAGCTTGACATCTGGTTCGGGCTGGCCATTGACCGCGCGGGCATTCAGATAGCCACGGAAGCGACGCATGAACTGGGCCGGGCCATGCACTTCGAGGTCGTAGTAGCCGCCGCCGTACCAGACCACGTGCCAGTAGTCCTTGCCGGCCTGGCCCGGGTCGGCCTGGTAGAACCAGGGGCCGTCCACGCGGTGCTTGTTGGCGTTGATCTGCAGGGGTGCGGACTTGCTGCCCTTGTTGGCCCAGTTGATCCAGACCTTGCCTTCGTTGGCCAGGTCGGATGAGAGCCAGCAGTCCAGTTGCACGGGTGCTTTGCGCAGGGGCTTCTGGCCGGCTTCCTGCGGTGGCATGGTGGTGCTGTAGGCGGGCAGCGGCAACAAGGTTGAACACTGGCCCTGGCTGGCCGATGCGAGGCTGGCGGTATCCGGCAGCACGGGGCGGCTGGTGTTGCTGACGCTGAAGTCGAAGCAGGAGGTCATGTCCCCGCAGACCTGGCGGCGCCAGGCGCTGATATTGGGTTCGGACACGCCGGTCCACTTCTCCAGGAATTGCAGGATGGAGGTGTGATCGAAGGTCTCGCTGGCCACCCAGCCACCGCGGCTCCAGGGTGAGCACACGATGGTGGGCAC